>CAVSDV010000019.1:0-445400 GCA_963726725.1 Candidatus Acidiferrales bacterium | reverse complement strand
GCCCCTCCAGCAGTTCCATCGCGATGAAAGTTCGCCCATCGGACTCGTCGATTTCGTAAATCGTGCAGATGTTCGGGTGGTTCAAAGAGGACGCAGCCTTAGCTTCCCGCTGGAAGCGGCTGAGGGCTTGTGCATCGTTGGCGAGTTCGTCGGGAAGGAACTTCAGTGCAACGTGGCGACCGAGTTTCAGGTCTTCCGCCTCATACACCACACCCATGCCCCCGCCGCCGATCCTGCTGAGGATGCGGTAATGGGAAACAGTCTGACCCACGGGTTGAGGTGGCGTGGACACTGGCGAGAATGTTACGGGGAAGCTTGGCAAGGGGTCAATGGGATCGGCAGACGAACCTCGGATGTGGGAGTAGCTAGCGCCCGCGCAGTTGCTAACCCCACTTGGCAAGTGGCATGATTCGTGAACCGATTCTCTGCGCGGAGGTTTCTTATGTCGATTCTGGTCGTCGGTGCAACGGGGTTCGTTGGAGGAGAGATCGCCCGTAAACTCGCGGAGCAAAGTCATGAGGTTGCTGCGTTAGTTCGTGGAGGCGAATCCCATCCAAAGGCGAAGCAATTGCTGTCCGCTGGGATCGAGATTATTGCAGGTGACCTTTGCCGCGCCGAAACGCTTGTCGATGCCATCAAGAACTCTGAAATCGTGGTTTGTACTGCCACCTCGATGCCTTCCGCAACAGAGGACGGGCTGCAAAAGGTGGATCACGACGGGACACTGGCATTGATCGACGCGGCTGAACGGCAAGCAGCGAAGAGATTCGTCTATGTGTCCTATTCCGGTAACATTCGTGAGGATTCCCCGCTCGAAACGGCAAAACGCGAATGTGAAAATCGCCTGATAGGCAGCAGAATGGAAGCCGTGATTCTGAGACCTTCGTACTTTATGGAGATGTGGCTCAGTCCTGCATTGGGATTTGATCCGGCGAACGGCTCAGCCCGGATATACGGCTCTGGGAATGCGAAGGTCAGCTATATATCTGGCTTGAACGTTGCGGATTTCGGCGTGGTAGCCGCAACCAGAAAATATGCGGAGAAGAACGCGATTCTAGAGATGGGCGGCCCCGAACCGCTGTCGCAACTCGAAGCGGTACGCATCTTCGAGGAGGCGCTGAACAAGAAATTCAAAGTGGATCACGTACCTGCGGAGGCATTGCAAACTCAACACCAATCCTCCGATCCGCTCCAGAAAACCTTCGGTGCGCTGACGCTGGCTTACTCGAAGGGAGATGTAGTGGATGGTGCCGTTTCAGTTGCACGGCAACACGCCGTTGTATTACGTTCCGTTGCGGAGTACGCTTCGGGTTTTCGTACTGCTGCATCAGGCATTGTCGCCTGAAATGTCTTCGACGACCTGAGTCCTCTTCGACACGCTCATGATGGGGAAAGCTATGGTATCGACCACACGGCATTTCAATGTCGGCGATCTTCAATGCATCGCGGTGAAGGACGGCACATTCTCCTACCCCACTGGGTGGTTTTTCTCAAATGTCTCGCAAGAACAACTGGAAGGGAGCCTCCGCGATCACGATCTTCCCTTGAATCAAGTTGTCAGCCCGTACACGTGCCTTGTGGTGAAGACTGGGAAACACAAAGTGCTCATCGACACGGGGGCAGACGGTCTTGCCCCTACAACTGGCGACCTGTTGAAAAACTTGAATGCGGAAGGGATCGCTGCGCAAGAAATCACTACTGTAGTTTTGACACATGCCCATCCTGATCATATCGGGGGCGTTCTTAATACCAGCGGAGAACCAGCGTTCCCGAATGCCCAGTACGTGATGTCAAAAACGGAGTGGGATTTCTGGACTTCCGCCCCCGACTTGAGCAGCACGGGAATGGATGACCACGTGAAAGAACTGCTGGTCAATTGTGCATTAAAGAATCTTCCGCCCCTCAAGCCGCGCATGGAGTTGCTTGACGCCGAAAAGGAGATCGTGCCCGGAGTCCATGCTCTACTCGCGCCGGGGCATACTCCGGGACATATTGGGTTAGTCATTTCGTCCGCCAAAGAGCAATTGCTGCACATGGCTGACACTGTGCTGCATCCGATGCATCTCGAACACCCTACGTGGCGCACTGTTTTTGACCTGAATCAGGATGATGCCGCAACTACGCGGCGGCGGTTGCTGGACCGTGCTGCCGCCGATAACATGAATGTCCTCGCTTACCACTTTCCGTTTCCCGGTCTTGGGCACGTCACAAACAGAGGCAATGCTTGGAGATGGGAAGCTGTGAATGCCTAGCCTCACAGCCACACTATAAGAAGAGCCGAGCGGAAATCCGATTGAATGGTGGGAACCAGCGAGGAGTGATGCTTAGGGACGGACGCACATGACCTTCAAGCTCAAAGCTCGCGTTAACCGCTCCGACGCCCGGACGATCCGGCAGGCTCTCGACCAACTCGCCGCGAGAGGCTCGATCAGCAGGGAGGGCGATGGGTTCCTTGTCGAAGCCGAGATGGAGGGAGCCAGCGCGAAGGAACTGAACCGGACGCTGCTGTCCGCGCTGCGGAAAGTCCAGAAGAGGACGACGCTCCGTGAGGAGTGGACTTACGGCAACACTACCGAGCGCTACTTCGACTACGTGCTGAAGAAGACGATCAAGGGCTAAGCAGCCAATCCTGCAATCGGGAGGCTGGGTTCGGCGGTCAGCCCCGGATGCCGATTCTGCGCCGGATGGGTGCCCAGAGGGGTTTGGAGGCGGCTGGGGCGTTTCGGAGGCGGTGGAAGGCTTTGTGTGACCACCTTGCCACGCATGTCTGGCGTCCACGACGATCTGCGCCAGCCACTCGCGTTCGATAGTCGTCGAGATCTGGCGCAGGTTCACTCAGACCCACATCCATTCCCCGACCCCTGTTACCTCATCGGGGAACTCGACTTTCACGTAGTCTCCAGACTGATACTTAGACATGCTTTGCTTCCGAAACTCGCTGGAGAAGGAGTTCAATCAGCTTTACCATCCCCAGCGTGTCCTGCCCACAGTAGTCTAGCAGCGCCTTCCGATTCTGTCGCTCTCGTGCCCGTCGCAATCGCCGCCGTACCAACGACTCCCAAGCCAATCCGGCTGCCTGCCCGTCCGCCACTTCCATCCCCTCGTAAGTCATCTCAGGCACCAGCGCAGGGAGCACCGATTTCAGCGAGTACGAGCCGCCAAATGCTGGATGGTAGACGTGATTGCGGATCATCGGCAGCAAGTCCCAGAGTCGGCGCTGAATCTTGTCGATCCGCCCCGAGAACTCCGGCAGCCACGACGGCAAGGTCTGAGAGCCGCTGCGACTCGAACTGCTGGCTGGTACACGACGATGCTGCCGCGATCGCCGAGCGCATCGCACAGCGTCGAGATGAACGCTGGGCGAGGATCGCTGTCTGTCAGTCGCTAAGAATTCGAAATGCTCGGGCGTCTGCGCCCGGCTGCCGTCTGCACATGCACCGATCCACTGGAATGGAATTTGATCGTAGGGTCGCATGCCCAGCAAATCGAGGGATGCATGGATTCACGGTCTCAAAATCCAAGAAGTAGAGCGGGTACTTCAGCTCTTTCAACTCATTCTCGAGTTCCGGGCTGAACCACGGCTTTCCCGTTTGCACGCTGGCACACGCACGACGGAGCCGTCCTGTGAGTGGGTAGTTCTCGGGAATGTCGTGAATGGATTGGACGCCGAGAGCGACAAGCTTTGCGACCGTGCTGGCGTGGATTCTGGGAAGTCGCAGAATGTGATCGTCAGGAATCGGGGGATTGCAATGATCAAAAAACTCGCAAGTGAATGGATCGCTGCACTGTCGTCCAGCAGGAATGTTGGGAGCCTCAGGCATTGCGAGGACTCGAAATTCTGAGCGAAGTTGAGACCGTAAGCTCGGGCTGCAATCTCTCAACTTGCCGGGTCAGGTTCCTGATCTTGAAGAAGCGATGTACGTCGATGGGGCCGCCCTCGATAAACGTAATCCCGATTCACGTGCGCCAAGCACGATGCCGCCAGATCGACTCCCGAGCGAGTCACCACCCGGTGCTGGATCGCAACGTCACCGACATGGTGGTCCTTAACATCGGTGGTCGATTTGACCTCGATGAGCCGCCATCGACCGTCCCTGCGACGATGCAAAATATCGACGCGCACGAGCACGCCACCGTGCTCGAAGGTGCCTTCGAAGATTGCGGGGACTTCGCGGTTCGCGATTAACTCTCGCGTGGTGCGGATCGCCTGATCCGAGCCCCGTCGCTGCGAACCTCGACGCCACCCGGAAACAGCTGGCGTGCGAGCATGCCGACTTCGCGTCCCTGCTCGATGATCGCATCTGCGGCAGCGTCCGGCTCAGCCGCGAGTTCTGGCTGGTGAACCTGAAGGTAGAGGCGCTTCAAGCACTGGCAGCCTGCAACGAACTTTGATTTGCTGAGTCTCATGTTCATCGCAACGCTTCACGCTGCATTTCTTCTACTATGCTGCGACATTTCCGTATTAGTGTGCAAACCTCGCCGCGCAAGTCTTTCGAATACAGCGATGCCGTCGTGAGGCGAACTTCCTTCTCGTAGAGGCCCAGTCCGTAGAAGCCTTTGTTTGCCCCCAAGGTCACTTCTTCAGTAGTTCCGGCCCTGAATAGAACGAGGAAGGGTTCGTCTCCGCCTGCGAGCGAGGCCGTGACGTGGGTTTGGTCACGGTAGAAGCTGAGTGTGGGCCTATCCTTCATCTCCATAGACATTCGTGCTCGTATTGTTCCTGATTCGTCTTGCAGTACAAATTCGTTTGCCGTTATTAGTTTCTTTGCGGGGGCTTGGCCCATCGCGATGACGGCAGCGGCGACGAGCAACAAAGCGATTCCTGTTTTCTTGAGACGGCGATTCTGCGTTTCAAGTCTTGCGATACGGTTGGTGAGTGTTTCTAGACTGGATTCAGGAGTTTGCATGGAATCCTCCGGACTTGCGGTGGGAGCGATATTGCGGAGCTTATTATGCGATGGTGGCAACGGGATGTGAGACTGATGGACGATTTGCAATCGCGCAATTCGTGCAATTGCAGCTCCGCTCACAAAACACAGCCTTCCAAGAACACGGACAAAAAGGCTGAAAAGACGGACAATGCGCTGCATTTTGGTGCAACCGGAAAAGCGTTGTGGAAGGCGACTCGTAACTAAAGCAAAAGGGCCCAAGCATTTAGCTTAGGCCCTTATGGTTGCGGGGGTTGGATTTGAACCAACGACCTTCGGGTTATGAGCCCGACGAGCTACCAGGCTGCTCCACCCCGCATATTTAATATAGCGGTTCGCTTACCTTCCGTCAAATGAGGGGGAATTCTCTTTCGCGAGTTTCCGTAGGAACTACCAGGCGTTATACGGCTTGCCGTCGCTGCCTATCTGCTCTGAATTGGAGTGCACGTCATCAATCCCGCTGCCCGATTGCTCGGGACTCAGCACCGTATCGCCAACGTGTGTTACCCAGTCTTTCTGACGAGTGATCGGGTCGAGCGGAACTTCCCGCAGATAGTGCGCATCCACCAGGTCGTCCAGCGATTGTGGTGCCTGCTGCTTATCCAGCGTGTAGTTATCGATGGCCTGCCGCATGGTCGACAAATCCTGCTTCAAGACCGATTCGCGCGCCCGCCACACTGTCTTGTCATACGCGATGGCCGCGATGCCGATCAGGATTGAAATAATCAGCATAACTACCATCAACTCAATAATTGTAAAGCCGCGCACAACAAGAGTGCGGGCACGATATGTGGCGGTGAATGCGGATTGCGCGTTCTTACGCATGATTGAGATTTCCCAAGCTCTCCCTACCAATCCGAATACTTCGTACCATCCATCGCGATGCCCGTCGATTTTGAGTACACGTCGAAAATATTCTTGCCGCCCCAACTGTTGGAATCCGGGTCGTCTTGCACGGCACGCAATCCCCACTCAGCACGGCCGGTCATGGGATCAACCGGAATGCGTCGCAGAAACCGAATGTTCTTGCCAACGGCCCCGGTGCCGCCCAGCGCCACGCCCTTCACCAGTGTTTCCAGATCTGGCGGATATCCCTCGCTGCCGAGCTCTACACGGATCAGATTTCGATCCGCCAGGTCCTTATAGCGGTCAATGGCCTTTCGCATGTCTCGCAAGTCATAACGCAGTTCCGTTTCGCGCTGACGAACAATTGTGTATCGGGCTAGCGGTAACGCAGCAGATGCGAGGATCAAGAGTATCGAACATGCAATGATCAATTCGATCAGAGTCATCCCTGCTTCGGGAGAGGCGACTCGTTTGCTGATGCGCGCGTTCATGATGGTCCGTTAGAAACCGTTCATTGCACGCGCAATGTGGCTTCGCTGGTCACCAACGGTATGGCTTTCTGCTGGGAATCTTTGGCATTCACCTGCACGATCGATAGGTTCGTGACTCCGGGAGCCAGTGCCTTAACCACAACCCCAAGAATCGTGCCCGTCCCGTTTACGCCGGGAGTGTTTGGCTGTCGCGTGGCCGAAATAATTGCTTGTCCGTGTTCCTTGTCCACGCGCTGCACGATCGCGATTTCCTGAGTTCCGCCCGATAGGAATCCGCCGTGGCGCACTTCTTCAACGCTAATGATTGCTGGATTGTATTGCAGCAACATCGGCACGGAATATAGGTCCGTCACGTTTTCCACTACCACGCCAACCGTTGCAGTCTGCCCCGGTGACAAATTCAGTGTCGCTGGCTCAAAATGAATTCTTGGCCCGGAAACCTGTGCCTGTGGGACGCCCGCAGGATTGACCGGCGAAGGATTGGTCACTGCAGGATTCGTCGGTGCCGGAACTGCCGCAGGGCCGGCCGGCGGCGCGGTCGGCTGAATTGGCTGAGGATTCGGATTAGCCGAAGGCGCTTTCACTTCCATTTCGCGCTTCGCACCGGGATAAGTTTCTGTGCCCGAATAAATTGGTCTCAGATTCGCTCGAGTCCAATCTGGCAGACGCACCACGCGGGGCGTCAGAACAATCAGGACTTCGTCTTCCTGTCTTTGCGTTCTGTCATCAGAAAATAGATAACGGAAGATGGGAACTTTTGCCAAACCCGGCCAGCCATTCAGGGTCTTTTGATCCACTTGCGAAATTAAGCCGCCCAATATGCTGACTTCGCCTTCTTTCAGGCGAATTTCGTGTTCTACTTTGCGTTGACTGATGATTGGCTGCGTAATGCCGCCAATGCTGGCACTGCCGGTTTGAGCGGAAACTTCCACTGAAACCTTCATGCTCACATCGTGGTTGGGATGCACGTGTGGGGTAATGTCCAGGTTCACGCCGACGTCGATATATTGAAACTGTGTGTTAACCAGTGGATTTACGAAGCCCGCACCGCCCGTTGAACCAACGCCCACGCCTGCCTGAAAGCTGCCTGTCGCGACCGGGATGCGGTCGCCGATCTTTAATTTTGCAGACTGTCCATCGATAGCGCGAAGCTCTGGGTCTTGAATAATCTTGGTTGTGGTATCCGTTAAAACAAAGTTCGCGGTGGCGCCGGGAAGTGTGAAGACTACATCGTTCTGGTTAAGGTGAGTCAACTGATTAAGAGTTACTCCGTTGTTTGTCGGGGTGGTCGTCGATGTGGAAGAACTGCTGCTCGAATTGTTGGGATTAATCTGCACCGAGGCCGACTGTCCCGGCAGAATGCCCAAATCGCGTAGCCGGTCGGTGCGTGCTTCCAGCACTTGCACCTGCAAAATCACTTCCGGTTTCGCCTTGTCGATATCGCGAATAATCTTTTCCGCCAAAGCTATCTTATCCGGCGTATCTCGAATGATGATGGCGCTCTGCGCGTTGACCTGCTGGATGCGTTTCAAATCCAGCAACTGCCGCAGCCCGGTGGTGATTTCCGTAAGGTCCTGCGCGATGGCCACATTGCTCAGGTAGAAGGTCCGGACCACTTGCTCTTCGTAGTCGCGCCGTTTCTGCGCCGTATCCGGAACAATCATAATGATGTTTTCTGTGACGGGCTTCCAGAAGGACTTGCTTTCCAGCGACACAATATCCAGGGCCTGCTCCAAAGTCACGTTGTTCAATTCCGTGCTGATGCGCTTGGCCTGCAAATCCGGATCATAAATCACCGTCAAGCCCGCCAATTTGCCAATCGTTTCGTACACGATCTTGGCATCGTTGGACATTTTCAGGTTGATGGGTGCGCGGGAAAGGGGCTTTAGTTCGGCAGGCTGCGACGCCATCACTGGCTGTCCGCTGGAAGCAACGTCCTCGGTAGTCTGCTCCGAAGCAGCCGCACGGCTTTTTTCAGTCAGCATATCGATGGTGCGTTTCAGTTCCTGGTCCGCGACGATGCTGGAGGGGTCATACACGATGGCACGTTGGAATTCGGAAACCGCTCCCTGCAAATCACCCTTGTCGCGCATTTTGTAGCCCTGATGAATATGTTGCTGCCCAGCCATAAAGCGCGCTTGATTCAGACCAATTTTGTAGTTTGCATTGTGGGGATCTGCTTTGCTGGCTTTTAGGTAGTAATCAACGGCTTCATCGTAATTCTGAACGTCCAGCGCTTTTTTGGCGGCAGAATAGTCTTCTTTCCCCTTCGGGCAGCCGGCTGCGAAGATTCCGATAACCACGATGAGGAGCAACTGACTGCAGCGGCGCATGAATTCTCCGGGATCTCGACTGGGCGCAACCCTCGTCTTTACTTGCCTTTGGAGTCTAGCATCGGCCTCGCTAGTGCGGCAAGCCAGTAGCTCCCCGGTGTCGCCTGCTATCAACTGTTCCATGTGCCAGTCCCTGTCTTTCTGAACGGCATCAGCGTGCAGGCCGGCTGGCAGACCACCTTCATTTGGGGTGTTTTCGCCCCCGATGCCTCTATTAGACGTCTCATCAGGTAAAATAAAAGATTGTGGCTAAGCCAACGACCAAACCGGAAAAGACCAAAGGCGCGAAAGACGCGGGCGAAAAGATCGTCGCGCAGAATCGCGCCGCTTCCTACAACTACCATCTGTTGGAGAAGATGGAAGCGGGGTTGGTGCTCCACGGGACGGAAGTGAAAGCGCTTCGCGAAGGTAAAGCCAATATTCGTGATGCCTTCGTGGATTTCAAGCGCAGTGGTCCATATCTGGTGAATGCCCACATCGCTCAGTATCTTCCGGGTGGCCCGTGGAATCATGAGCCGCTTGGCGATCGCAAGCTTCTGCTTCATAAACGCGAAATCGATAAACTTTCTGGACGTACCGAATCCAAGGGTTTGACCGTCATTCCTCTGCGGATCTACTTCCGTAACGGCGTCGCCAAGGTCGAAATCGCTCTGGCTCAGGGTAAGAAAACCTGGGACCGTCGCCAGGACGAAAAGACCAAGGAAGCCCGCAGGGAAACGGAACAAGCAATGTATCGCAACCGGAGGCGATAATACTCTCATGCAAATCATTCTCGATCCCAAGTCGTTTGCCACACTGGAAACTGATGCACTGGTCACCTATGTTTTTGACGAGAGCGACCCTGTCCAGGGCCGCGTCGCAGAGCTCGATAAGCTTGCCGGCGGCCTAATCGCTCGCTTAAGTAAGAGTGGCGAACTGACCGGCAAAAATTTGGAATTTACACTCGTTCACGCACCGGCCGGATTAAAGACCGCGCGGCTCCTGCTGGTGGGTGCAGGAAAGCGCGAGCAGTTTAACCCCGGCTCGCTGAGAAAAGTCGCGGGGGCTGCCCTGCGCTATTTGAAGTCGCGTTCCGTGCACAAGGTTGCCTTCCTTCTCCGTGAAAACGATCTGAACGAAAGTACAGCGCAGGCGCTGGTCGAAGGGGTTATCGCCGCGGATTTTGAAACCGACAAATACAAAACCGACAAGAAGAACGAGAAATTTATCGAGTCATTCACCATCACGGGTTTCCGCGACGTCGATAAAGCGGACGCGGAAAAGGGAATTGCCAAGGGCAAAATCATTGCTGAAGCCCAGAATTTTGCACGTGATCTCGTCAACGAACCTTCCAACAAATTAACGCCGCAAATTCTTGCCGCAAAGGCCGAAGTTATGGCCAGAGAAGTTGGGTTGAAAGCAGAAATTCTAGACGAAAAGAAAATTGCTGACCTGAAGATGGGTGCGCTCCTCAGCGTCTCGCAAGGAGGGCCTGAACCTCCCCGCATGATCGTCCTTACCTACACTCCTGCAAATGTTAGAGCAGACGCGCCCGTGATCGGATTAGTCGGCAAGGCCGTGACCTTTGACACCGGCGGTATTTCCATCAAGCCAGCTGATGGCATGGAGAAAATGAAGTACGACATGGCTGGCGGCGCAACGATGCTGGGTGTAATGCGCGCGCTTGCTGCGTTGAAACCGAATGTGAAAGTAATTTGTGTTGTACCCTCCACAGAAAATATGCCGGGAGGAACAGCACAGAAACCGGGAGACATTCAGACCGCGATGTCTGGCAAGACGATCGAAGTGCTGAACACCGATGCCGAAGGAAGATTGATTCTTGCAGACGGAGTGCACTACGCGAAGCAGCTTGGCGCGACGCATCTTGTTGATGCCGCAACACTGACGGGCGCGATCGTGGTGGCGCTGGCGAATATAAACGTTGGCGTGTTTGGTTCCAATCAGGAGTGGACGGATAAATTGCTGGCGAGCGCAAAATCCGCCGGCGAAAAAATGTGGCAGATGCCGATGGACGACGAATATCGCGAATTAATCAAGGGAAGTTTCGCGGACATTCAGAATATTAGCAGCGGCAAAGGCGGCGGGTCGATCACCGGCGCGTGGTTCATCCGCGAATTTGCGGGAGACACGCCGTGGATTCACCTCGATATCGCCGGCACCGCATGGAACGACGACGCGAAGCCTTGGCTCGCAAAAGGCCCGACAGGAGTGGCGCTGCGCACGCTGGTTGACCTTGTAACCTCGCTGTAATTTCGCAAATTGAATCTGACATTTTCGCTCACATCTTTTCGGGAATTTCAATACCGAGGATGCTCAGGGCGCGGGTCATTTGCTTCTCAACCAGTTCGGTGAGACCGAGGAGGAAGGCGCGTTTCTGATCATCTGGTTCGGAAAGGATGTGGTGTTTGTGATAGGAATTGTTGAAGGCCTGCGCCAGCTGAAACGCAAATTTGGTGATAAATGCGGGCTCCTGAGCGTTGATCGCCGCATCTACCGCGTAATCCAGCGAGCCAGCCTGAAACAGCAATTCCCATAGATCAGCGCTGTCTCTGGCGGTCAAAAACTTCTGGAGAGATTCTGGCTGGATCTCCGTGCGTTCGGCATTCGCTTCCTGGCCTTTGCGACGGATACCGCGGATACGCACGATGGCGTACTGGCAGTAGGGGCCGGTTTCACCTTCGGCCTTCAAGGCGTCTTCAAAATCAAAAGCGATAATGGTGTTGCGCGTGTATTTCAGCAGGAAAAAGCGCAGCGCGCCGATGGCCAGGGAATTTGCGGTCTTGGTCAATTCCTCTTTGCTCATTTCAGGCTGCTTTTGCAGGACGCGAGTTTCTGCGGCTTGCAGCATGCGGGTGATTAAATCGTCGGCTTTAACGCCGAATCCTTTACGTCCGCTTACCTCCACGTAAGGTCGTTTGGCGTCTTCGGGAGAAAGTTCGTAGCCGAGCTCCGCGGCGCAGCGAGGCGTGAGCGCCACGATCTCGTAAGCAAAGTGGATGGAGTTCTCGGCTTGTTTTGTGTGGCCCAGCGCGCGAACTCCTTCGGCGACCACATCCTGTAAGTAAGCCTGACGCGTGTCAATGACGTTGTAGACCGTAGTGGCGTTTCCAAAATGCGGCGCACCCGGATCATTTGCGCCGGCGGTGGTGGCCCACAATTCATGGCCGCCGGGAGAATCGGGCCAGCGGCGATACTGAAAATCTTTGCCGAGCAGACCAAATTTCCAAAGTTGGTAGGCGATATCTTTGCCGACGTAAGTTACCGTGCCATTGGAACGCACGATGATCTTGGCCTGATCGTCTTCGTCAAACTTTTCTCCATCGGGAGAGCCGCCGTGATTCCAAGGCATGATCCAGCAACCCTTGGTCTTGCCGGATTCGGAGAATTGAATCGCGCCGCTGAACTTCAGCTTTTCAAACGCGGCATCCCAAAAATGGAGGTGCAGGATTTCGCTCTCGCGCGCAAGCAGTTCGTAATAAATATCCAGGCGAGACATGGTGCGCAAATGAAAGCCGACGATGGCATCGGCGATGACCGTGCCCATCTCTGCGATTTCGCCTGCGCCGGATTCGATGGCCCGAAGCGTTTCGGCGCGAAGTTGTCCTGCGCGCACTTTGTCTTCCGCGAAGAACTGTGTGGCCCTGGCGTAAAGGTCCCAGCAAATGTAATCGAAATTGCTTTGCAGAGATAAGTCTTTTACCTGGGCAAGAGACATCTTTTCCATGTGGTGAAAGGCGATGACCACATCCGCGACCTGCACGCCGGTATTGTCGATGTAGTTTTGCACCGCGACTTCGTGATCGTTGTGACGAAGCAGGCGTACTATGGTATCGCCCAGGACGGCGTTGCGCAGATGGCCGATGTGCGCGGCTTTATTAGGATTGATGCTGGTGTGCTCGACGATGACGCGGCCCGGTTTGGTGGATTGCTGGGTTGCTGCAGTTTCCTGCCAAGTACTGTTCCAGAATGCGGCGCGATCGAAAAAGGCGTTGAGGTAGCCGCCTCCCGCGACTTCCACGCGCGTGATGCCATCGATCTTCGGAAGGGAATTCGCAATTTCCTGGGCGATTATGCGCGGAGCTTTTTTCAAGCGCTTGGCAAGCTCAAAGCAGAGCGGGGAAGCGGCTTCGCCGAGTTCAAGCTTGGGCGGCCGCTCGAGAACGATGAGGATTTCGACAGAATATTTTTCACGCACATGGGCGGCGAGCGCTTCACGCAAACGAGTTAAGAGTGTCTGGTACACGAGTCCTCAGTCCGAACGAGATAACGATATGAATTTTCCAGTATAGCAGCGGGGTGCGCAAAATCGGTTGGGGGGCAGAGGAGAGGAGTGATGACTGAACATGGCACCCCTACTCCCCCGTATTTTTCGTAAGAGTGGCATGCAAAGGAGTTACCGGAAGTGGTGTCTGTAAGAGTGGCATCTAAAGGGGTTACGGGCGTGGGGTTTGCCTAGATCCTGAGACCTCTTGTAAGAATGGCAGGGAAAGAAGTTAGGGGAGAAAAAGCGGCTTTTGATGGAGTTGTAGTGTTGGCGAGAGAGTATACGCTCACCACCCTTGGGGTGTTTTTCGGAAGTATGTCAAAGGAAAAAATTTGCGGTTGGGAGCGTGCGCAAGTCTGTGAAAACAAAGGAGCGGAATGGTGGAGAGTTTGGGGATTGCGCGCGCAGAGAGTTGGCTCTGCAGAGCGTTCGAAGTTGAACCGACAATACATATGTAAGAATATAACTATTCGTTTAATTTGTCACTAAGTATTGTGCTTCGGATTCAAAGTAGCGGAAAAGGAAGGAGGGGCCCAAGGCCTGGGTTCAGAAACCGAACCACGGGGTATCCTCCGCGTTCAAAAGCTATAAGTGACGGAGAGTTGTCGGACTTTTGTCGGACTTTTGTTCTGCGTGGGACATTAACGTTCACTTGTTTTAGACCGGGGGATCCGCCGTCTTCTGCGTATCGGTGATAAAACATAACCTGAGGCGGTATCCTCTGGAGGTTAAGATAATTATGGAACGGATTACAGAAGTGTCCCCACGTTTCAAGGCCAGAGTGGCCGGCGTTTTTGAATCGCTCGAAGGCCTGACGTCTGCCTATGGCCAGGTAGTTGTCCTCGGTAGGCTTGTGGTTGCTGGAAGCGCCTCTGCTACGGCGGCCAATATCCTGGGACACCAGCGGTTATTTTGGTTGGGGTTCGTCTCGTCCATCCTGGGAGTTATTTTCCATATTGCCTGGGTGTTTCTCTTCTACGAGTTGTTTAAACCTGTGAGCAAGAGCCTCTCTTTGCTCGCAGCGTTCGTCGGCCTGGTGGTCTGCGCTCTGCAGGCTCTTACCGGCCTCTTGTACGTTGCCCCTTTACTGATCCTGCAAGGCGGGAACCCACTGAGCGCGTTTGCTGAACCACAGTTACAGGCGTTGGCGCTCATCTTTCTCAAATTGAATTCTTATGCCTTCGACGTAGACCTGGTGTTCTTCGGACTCTGGTGCACCCTGACCGGCTTCCTCATTGTCAGATCGACCTTTTTGCCTCGAATCTTGGGGGTGCTTTTGGCGATCGACGGTTTGGGTTGGATGATCTATATGTACCCGCCGCTCGCATACCATCTGTTCCCCTTCATCGCTACTGCCTCGGCCCTCGCGGAATTCCCGCTGCAGCTATGGCTCATCGTGTTCGGTGTAAACAGCCAACGATGGAAAGAACAGGCCAGCGCCGCGATCGAGTCACGAAGCACTTTAAGTATTTGACCTGTCAAGCAAACGCGGTAAAGGGACATCTGAAGTTCTGGTACCCATTTGATGTCCGGCGACTCGACATCAAATCAGTTAGCTGAGGCTCACTGCACAGGGTGACCCTTGCCCTTGCGCTTCCTTGAGTCTGGGACTAACGAGTCAGCGTGGGGTGGTTTTGGCCAGGACTAACCCGGTCAGTGAAGAAGAAACGCCATTTTCAAATCCAAGAAGATGACTTTGGGTTTGTCACGCCAAGGGGGGAGGAGCACGATATGACCTTATTTGACCAACAAGTGGCGCCCCCATGTATTGGTTCGTGAGCCCCCGTTCGCGGGCATAGAGTGCCTCTACCCACAGAGGGAGGTAGATGGAAAACATGGTCGGTTTGGTCATGACAGGTGGCGGTGCTCGCGGCGCGTATCAGGCCGGTGTTCTCAAGCGCATTGGCGAGTTGAAACGTGTCGGGATACAGGGTAATCCTTTTCCCATCATAGGAGGTGCTTCGGCGGGAGCGATCAATGGTTCTGCTCTTGCCTCAGGTTGTCAAGATTTTGCTTCAGCCACGCAGATTCTTGCAGAATTTTGGGCGACGCTCAAACCTTCCGACGTCTTTCACTGTGATATTTTGTCCCATGTACATAATTCCCTCACCTGGATAGTCGATCTGTCCTTAGGAGGGATTCTGGGGGGAGGCAATGCCCAATCGTTGTTGGATGCCACGCCCCTTCGGCATTTTCTCAATAAGCACCTGGAGTGCGATCGGATACAGGAAAACATTAAGCGTGGGCACCTCTACGCGCTGGCCATCTCCGCGACCAATTACAACTCAGGAAAAAGCTATCTCTTCATTCAGGGAATGAAGGGGCGTCCCATCTGGAAGCGGCTCCGACTGGTGACGGTTGCGACAAAGATTACTGTCGACCACGTTTGCGCGTCCTGCGCCATTCCTTTTGTTTTCCAGCCGGTCAGACTAACAATCCCGCCTCGTGGGTCCGCCTTCTTTGGCGATGGTTGTGTGCGGCTTCAACAACCTCTTAGCCCGGTGATCCGGCTGGGGGCGGAGAAGGTTTTCGCGATCGGCGTCCGCTGCGGAAATAAAGAACGTCGAGAGGAAACCGCCGATCAGAGAAACCCATCGCTAGCACAAGTGATGGGAGTTGTTTTTGACGTTATATTTCTGGACCATCTCGATACTGACATCGAGCACCTTGAACGGTTGAACCAGTTACTCAACGACGATCAAATCAATCAGCCTGGGATTGAAGGAACTCAAAAGATGCGACAATTGAAAACCCTTATCATCACCCCTTCGGTGCATTTATCAGATGTGGCAAAGCAACACCAGAAAGACATGCCCTCTCTGATCCATTACTTTGTATCTAGTTTGGGGCGAGACGCAGCTTCTTGTTCGGACCTGATGAGTTACCTACTATTCACGCCAAAGTACACCCGAGAGCTCATTGAGATTGGTTACCATGACGCCAGCGAACGAATCGATGAGATCGAAGACTTTCTCTATTCGTCCAACGACGGAGAAGCTGAAAACCCACTGGCCAGTGAAACAGGAAGGAACGTGCCCAAGGCAGGCTCGGCAGCGAAACCGACCGGAAGTTCGGTCAGATCTCGAAGGTGATCGTCCACCTCCAAAGCTCACTGGCACCAAAGACGAGTTTCTTGTGTGGCGTCTAGAGCGTTTCTTGACCTAATGCGGTTACAGGACACCTGATATTGAGAGGGATTGAGAACAGAAGGAACAGGATTCTGGTGGGGTTTCGGTGATTCAGCTACGACGAGGATCTGGTACGAGGTTAGGTAAATCACGAGAGCCAGTGAGCGAGGGCGATGCGGAGACGATCTAAAGGGATGGGTTCGGGGTCGTGCCAGAGGGAGAATTCGGGCGGCGCGATGACGTAGGCTTGCGCGACGGTCTCGGCGATGCAGAGGCAGACGGTGTTGCGGTGGTACTCGTCATAGCGAGTGGCGGCCAACCAGATGTACAGGGCAAGGACTTGGGCGTCGAGGGAGCTACCCGGTAAATCGTCGACGGAAGGCAACGGATTGATTGTGTCAGGATTTTCGAAGACCGCCACACTGGTGAACGGCTTTGGTTTGCTGCGGACGCCGAACTGGGCCATCACGAATGAAGGACGCGCGCGGCGAAATGCTTCCGAGGCGCTCCACTCCACAAATGAATTTCCGAAGATGAGAGCGCCATTGCCGCTGAGATAGAGGGAGCGGAGGAATTCGCGGACGACAGGAACGGGGGCGACCTCGGGAGGACACCAAGGAAGGACGTCGGCTTTGCGGAGACGATCGTAGACGGCGTCGGCGTCGGAGAGGTCTTTGCGCATGGTGTTCACTTCACGCGAAAAGTTGTCGCGGAAGGTCGAGAGTCGCTCGTAACTGAGAAGCGTGGCGCAAGATTTCGCGGCGCTGGTAGGTTGCTGCTTGAGGGCGTAGTCGACCAGACTAGAGCCACTGTCGAGGATCCAGGAATCGGAAGGAGAGGCGTTGGAGCGGCGCGAGACAGATTCCCAGAGAGGCGCGACAGTTGAGCCGCCGGCACCGGTTGGGCTGAGAAGAGTTTGGGATGGACTAAGAAGTTCGCGAGATTGCGAAAGATCTAGGCGCAGCGGGTGGCCAAGGCCTTGCCAACGTTGCCAGACTTTAGCCGCGTCGAGCGGAAGCGGCTGAGGGAGAACGATAAGAATCAGCCGATGAGGATTAGGGGCTGAAGTTTTTTCCGCGGTGGTCTGCTGTTCGGCTTCGTCGAAGACTTTTTGCACGGCTTTGCGCCATTCCTGATAGTAGGGCGAGCGAGCGAGAAGTGAGGCGTTGAGGATGGTTTGTTCATTGGTGGTGAACTGCCAGTTGCGCACGCCCATTTTTTGTTCAAGCAGCGTTACCTCGCGGAAAAGTCCGGTGAGTTGAGCGCCGTCCAAGCTGGCCAGGTAGAGGAGCAAGTGCTGAATGGATTGGCGTTCGTAGGGGAAAAGGTAGTCCCAGTCGCGAAGTTGCTGTTGTGTGAAAGGAAGGAACGTGATGGGCAAGCGCTTCAGGAGGCCCTTGTTCAAGGCGTCTTGGAGTGGTTGAGGAAGATTTGATTGAATTTGGGTCGACACTGCTAAACCTTTCTTTCAATTCCACATTTTCGTGAAACTCATCAATTCCCAAACCAAACTCAAAGGTGTCGGTCGGGAAATCGGCGTTCCCGAACAAACCCAAGAAAAATCGCCGACCTAAAGGTCGGCCACTACATTTTGTGCGCTATGTGCGCAATTCCGTAAGACGTATGCCCAATGAATCCATTGGCGAGCAGCCGAGCAAACCCGCTAACGAAGTGCAGAGATCAATATGCTGAACGGGCCGCTCGATAACCTGAGGGCGGCTGACGCCGGCGCCGAGGGCCATCATCCATGTGCAGCGAGTGGAATCCGTGTTGCCGCGATGATTGAAAAAACCGTTGGTGGTGGAGCCGTCGGGATCGCGGCCGAATTCAGGGAGCACGACCATGGTGGTGTTGTCCTTGTATTCGGAGTTGTCTTCGATTTCCTGCCACATTTGATAGGTGAGGCGGTCGCCGGTGCGAATGCCGCCGACATGCATGGCGTACGAACCGAAATGAGCGACTTCCACGTCGGAAAAAATCACGACAAGAAGACGTGGGGAAAACTTACGCATAACTTCGCGGCTAACGAGGAAGGTTAGCTCGTCTCCAGAAGTAGGGCCACCAGCGCGGACGAACGTGGTGATGGCTTCCTGAATGATTTCACGCACACGTGGATCGAGGCGGTCGGCGCCATCGAAGACGGACCAGCCGAGACCTTCGTAATTGCCGGTTTCCAGCATGGTGGCCAACTCTGCTTCGACCTTGGCGCGATCGGCAAGATTTTTGCTGTGGCCGGCCCGGATGGCGTTGACCACGGCGGCCACCATTAATTGTTTGGGGAAAACGACATTGGCACCGTAGGGCGCGCCATAGTTGGAGGCAGAACTTGCGCCGATGAGACTGGTGAGGGCTTTGTTGCTGGCGACGACCCAGGTGTCGCTCTGGGCTACGCCGAGTTGTTTGCGGAAATATTCGAAGAGCGTGGGAGTGGTGGGCGCGAGTTTGCCCCAATCGTCGACGCGTTGCCAATTGCCGGTCAGGATGCTGGAGATGGCGTTGAAGTGCGCGGTGACGCCGTCGTTGCGTGTATTCGGATAAAAGAGAGATTTGGGAAGCAAGTCTTGCGAAATGTGCGGAATATTTTCCAGGCCTTGCGGAGAGAAAGTTTCGGCGTTGCGCACGCCACCAAAAATTACCAGGACTACGCGCTGGCCCGAGCCATTGACACCGTGACGGCCGCCACCCGCGAGGGTGGACTGTGGGAGATTCATGCCCACGAGCAGAGCAGCGGCGGCGCGCAGGAATTCACGGCGCGATGCGTCGGTGCAAGGGGTTGCGCCAGTTGTTGCAGAAAAAAGGCGCGATTCGAAATCACCAGGTTGCTTCATGAACGATGGCGGCTCCGTGTTGGGCGGAGTGTACCCTAGATGGAGATATTGCGCTGTGACGCGGTTAACAGGTGATTACTGGGAATTCGAGCGGCGATGGAGGCGCATGGTCAGGCCGTTCTTTGGGCGAAGGGTGATGGAGAAGAAGGGCTCGACCTTGGTGTTTGGCGCGAGGGAAAAGGAATAGCGTTGCGCGATAGTGGCTAGGAGCAGGGTGGCTTCCATCATGGCGAAGCCGGCGCCTAGGCAGACACGCGGGCCGCCGCCGAAAGGGAAGTAGGCGAAGCGCGGAAGGCGGCCGTGGCGGATGGGATCGTCGCCCCAACGTTCGGGATGCGAACTTTTCGGGGTCCGGGAAAAAGCGGGCGTCTCGGTGGGTGTGCCACTGCATTAGGAAAACGTTGGTGCCGGCGAGGATGCGATAGCCGTTCAATTCGCAATCGTTGATCGCCAGGCGGCCGATGCCCCAGGCGGGTGGATAGAGCCGCATGGATTCCTTGACGACCATTTCGGTGTAGGGAAGGCGGGGGAGATCGGCGAGAGTGGGCGGCGCGCCGTTGAGGACGATGGCGAGTTCTGCGTGAAGTTGGCGCTCGACGTCGGGAGATTGCGCGAGGAGAAACCAGGTCCAGGAGAGAGCGTTGGCGGTAGTTTCGTGGCCGGCCATGAACAGCGTCATGATTTCGTCCTGGAGTTGGGCGTCGGTCATGCGCGTGCCGTGTTCGTCTTGCGCGGCGAGTAGAGTTTGCAGAAGGTCGTTCGAGTCGGTGGGATTTTTTCGGCGGTCGGCGATGATGGATTGGATTACTTTGCCGAGTCGATATTTGGAGCGTAGAAGGCGCGGACCTTTAGGCAGCGGAAAGTTTTCAGGGAGAAGAAACGAGAGTGCGGCCTGGGACATGAAGCGTTCCATGACGGTGGCGATTTCCGTGCCGATGAAGCGGGAGTCGTGGGTGACGCCGCCACCGAAAAGGGACTTGGCAACGATGTCGAGAGTGAGCTCGGCCATTTCGTGATGGAGGTCGCGGGTTTCGCCGTCATGCCAGCGCGATAGTAGCGTGGCGGCGGAGTCGGACATTATAAGGGCGTAGGAGGCGATATTTTCGTGACGAAAGGCGGGTTGGATTAACTGGCGCTGGGATTGCCAGAAGGCGCCTTCGCTGGTGAGCAAACCGTTGCCGAGGAAAGAGCGAATGGCGGCGTAATCGCGGGACTTGTGAAAGTTGGAAGCGTTTTTTACGAGCACGGATTCGATGGGATCGGGATGCGAAACCATCACGACCGGCACGTGGAAGAAGTGATAAAGAACTACGTCGCCGAATTCGCGGGCGCATTGCGCAGAATAGCCGCTCCAGTGGCGGACCAGTTGGTGGGCGTTTCCGAGCGGGAAGATTCCCTTAGGGCCGGGAGGAAGAGGTAGGGAGGAAATGGAAAGAGCGGTGGCCATCGGAGTTAGTTTAGCGGGTTCGGGGGGATGTGGCGAGAGCGGTTGGCAACCCGCTGGGAGTCCAATATCGGATGTGAAATATTACCCATATGTTGGAAGACTGGGATTCTTATTTCTGCAACGTGAATGATGTCTTGACATCGGTTTTTCTGGATTTGGGCCATAATGAATCCGCTCCCGATCCAAGCAAGCCAATTCTTCTATGGGTTACATGAACCATCCTCGCCCGGATGCCTCTCGGATCGGTCTGAATTTGATGTCCTATGTGCAATTGAGGGCAAACTGACCAGAGCGTTACGAGAAGAATTCGATGCGGTGTTTTGTGGACGAATCACAACCGCAGGTCGCCGAGAGTTTTATTTCTATGCGCCGCGCGCGGAGACTCTAGTGGCTGTTGTCGGAGATACACTAATCCAATTTGCAGATTACGAGTTTGATTGTGATAGGAAAGCGGACCATGAATGGAGTCAGTATCTTAAAGTTTTGCGTCCTTCCGAGGAGGACCGCCAACGGATTGAAAATCATAGAGGGTTAGAAGTCCTTGAAAAACACGCAGACGCCATAGAAACCCCGCGTGATATTTGGCACTGGATTTACTTTCAGAGGGAGTCTGACCGGGACGAATTCCGGAACGCCGTCTTGAGTATGCAATATCGCATTCAATCGGAAGACCCGCACAAGGGTGAGTTTCCATTCGTGCCATGTATCGTCGAGTTTCAGTCCGTCGACTCTTCCGACGTGGATGACGCTGTTATTGAGCTATACCGTCTCTCGAGGAATCATCGAGGAAACTACGACGGCGGGGAAACTAAAGTTATGACGTAATCCTCGATTGCCGGAGTAATCTGATTTAGGTGTGTGCGGTCCGTAGAAACCCGGCATCGTCGCGGTGCGTTTGACGGGAGTTGGGAGGGCCGATAGTATCGTTTGGAATCGGATTGTGGCGCGAAGTAGGATTCCTCAGGGGCTGAAGCCCGATTGATGTGTGGCGTTTGGATGTTGGAGCTGAAGCTCCGACCCCCTAAGAAGAATTGATGCGTTTGTATTGACAATTGCTGTTGCAATTTTACCGAGAAGAGGCGCATGAAGCTGGCGTACTTCGATTGTTTCAGCGGGATCAGCGGGGACATGACGCTGGGTGCGTTGGTGGATGCGGGTGTGCCGGTGGAGCAATTGCGCGCGGAATTGCAGGGACTGGACGTGCCGGGGTGGCAGATTGGTGCGGAGAAGGTGTGGAAGAACGGGATGTCGGCCACGCACGTCAGCGTGAAGACGGAAGATACACACACGCATCGGTCGTTGACAACGATTCTGGGAATATTTGAGAAGTCGAAATTGGCAGGGCCGGTGAAAGATCGGGCGTCGGCGATATTTCGGAAACTGGGAGAAGCGGAAGCTTCGGTGCACAATGTGCCTCTGGAGAAAATCCACTTTCATGAAGTGGGAGCGGTGGACGCGATCGTGGATATTGTTGGGGCTTGTATAGGATTTGCGGCGCTGGGAATTGAGAAGTTTGCGTGTTCGGCGCTGAATGTGGGCGGCGGGACGGCGAAGATGGCGCACGGCGTGTTGCCGGTGCCTGCACCGGCTACGGCGAAATTGTTGGTGGGCAAGCCGACGTACTCGAACGGCGTGCTGAAGGAGTTGGTGACGCCTACCGGGGCGGCGATTGTGGCGACGTTGTGCGATTCGTTTGGGCCGCAACCGGCGATGGCTGTGTCGGCGATTGGGTATGGCGCTGGGACTACGGATCTGGAAGGCCAGCCGAACGTGATGCGGTTGATGATTGGCGAGGCGCTGCAGAAGAACGAATGGGGAACGGAAGAGTCCATTCGCGTGCTGGAAGTGAATGTGGATGACATGAATCCGCAGGTTTACGGATATTTTTTGGAGAAAGCCTTGGCGGCGGGGGCGTTGGATGTGTTCGCTACTCCGGTGCAGATGAAGAAGAATCGGCCGGGCATGCTGATTACGGTTTTGTGCGCGGCGGCGGACGAAGGAAAGTTCCAAGAGATGCTGTTCGCGGAGACTACTACGTTGGGCGTGCGAAGTATGTTGGCGCAGCGGCGGATTTTGCCTCGGGAATGGGTGAAAGTGGCGACCCGGTTCGGCGAGGTAAGGATGAAAGTGGCTCGGGTGAACGGGTTGGTGCGGCAGGCTTCGCCGGAATTTGAGGATTGCCGTAAACTGGCAGAGGAGAAAAAGGTGCCGCTGCAGGAAGTGTTGGATGCGGCGCTGCGGGCTTGGGAAGGGTAGAGAAGGAAAAGGCCTTTACCACAGAGCACACAGAGAGCGCAGAGGAAACCAGGAAGCGGAATGGCTGAGCGCAAAGAGAAGTATTACCTGACAACACCGATTTACTACACCAACGGATTGCCGCACATTGGGCACACGTACACCACGGTGGTGGCCGACATGATCCGACGGTACAAGCGGATGCGTGGTTATGAAGTGGTGATGACCACGGGCACAGACGAGCATGGCGTGAATGTGGAGCGGGCCGCGAAGAAGGCGGACGTGCCGGAGTCTGAGTATGTGGCGAAGATGGCGGATACCTGGCGCGCGTTGTGGGAGGAGTTGGGAATTTCTGCCGACGAATTTGTGCGAACCACGGATTTGCAGCATGTACGCACGGTGCAGTGGCTGTTCAAGCTGTGCCGTGAGAATGGGTACGTGTACAAAGGGCATTACACCGGGCTGTACTGCATTTATGACAATGCCTTCGTGAATGAGCCTAAGCCGGGGAATCTTTGTCCAGACTGCGATCGACCGCTCGAAACAATCACAGAGGAAAATTACTTTTTCAAGTTGTCGGCGTTTCAGAAGCCGCTGCTGGATTTCTATAAAAAGAATCCGGACTTCATCCAGCCAGAAACGCGGAAGAACGAGATTATCGCGTTTGTGGAAGGTGGGCTGCGCGACCTCAGCATCACGCGGACGACGATTCGCTGGGGGATCCCCGTGCCAGGGGAGGAGCCGCACGTGTTTTATGTGTGGTTCGACGCGTTGACGGCGTATTTGAGCGCGGTGGGCGGACCGGATTATGTGAAACGCGGAATGTGGCCGGCGGATTTACACCTAGTGGGAAAAGACATCATACGGTTTCACACCGTGTACTGGCCGGCATTTCTGATGGCGGCGATGCTGCCGCTGCCGAAGCAGGTGTGGGCGCACGGATGGTTTCTGATGGACGCGGCGAAGATGAGCAAGTCCAAAGGAAATGTGGTGCTGCCGCGGCCGATTGCCAACATGCTGGGCATGGACGCGTTGCGCTATTTTCTGTTGCGCGAAGTGGTGTTTGGGCAGGATGGCAATTTCAGCTATGACGCGCTGGTGACGCGGTACAACAGCGATCTGGCGAATGGGTTGGGGAATCTGTCTAGCCGTACAGCTGCGCTGATCGAGAAGAATTTTGGCGGAAAGATTCCGCAACCTTCGGAGCGCCAGCCGCAGGACGATGCCTTGGCCAAAGAGACGCACCAAGCGATTGGCGCGGTGCTTGAACACTACGAAACATTTGAGTTCGCACGGGCACTGGAGGCGATCTGGGCGGTGATCGGCCTGGCGGATAAATATTTAACGAGCGAACAGCCCTGGGCATTGGGAAATTCGCCGCAAGAGTTGGAGCGCAAGGGCACCGTGCTGTGGACTACGGCGGAGTTGTTGCGCATTGTATGTGCGCTGGCTCATCCGGTGTTACCGCAATCCACGGGGAAGATTTGGACGCTGTTGGGGCAGAACGGTGCGGTGACGGGTGTGGCGCTGGATGGATTGCGCTGGGGGCAATTGGCTCCGGGCGCGCAATTGGGAAAGGCCCAGACTTTGTTTCCGCGAGTAGATAAAAAAGAAGCAGTGGAGAGGATTGAAGCGATGGCAAATGAAGAATTGAACCCGACGGCACCTCCGGCGGCAGCACCTGCAGCGGCGAGCGCACCGGCGGCCGGACTTGCAGCGGCTCCGGCGGGGATCGCGCAGATTGGCATCGATGATTTTGTGAAGGTGGAGATGCGCGTGGGGCAGATTAAGACGGCCGAGCGGATTGTTGGCGCGGACAAATTGCTGAAATTGACCGTGGATATTGGCACCGAAGTACGACAGATCTGCGCGGGGATTGCGCAATTCTATGAGACGGAAGCACTCGTTGGCCGGAAAGTTGTCGTGGTCACGAATCTGGCGCCGCGCAAGTTGCGGGGCGTGGAGTCTAACGGAATGATCGTGGCAGCATCGGTGGGGCCAGAAGGGCGGCCGGTGTTGGCGGGATTCCATGAAGATGTGGAAGTCGGGGCGCGGTTGAAGTAGGGGCGGAGGAGTCAGAGCAGAGTCGGATTCCTCAAGGGCTGATGCCCATTTAGAGGAAACAGGATTGTGTCGGAGCTAAAGCTCCGACCCCTCCTAAAGCAAAATAAAATGAAAAGCGAAAGTCAAAGATAAAAGAACCGGTCTAAAGACCGGCCATTACATAAACCAAGAGAAAACCAACGGTGGCCATCTAAAGGCAACCGCTCCAAAAGGCAAGAGGGCGGCATCAAGCAGCCAACATGAGAGGCGGCGGCACAAGGGAAAAATGGAACTGATCGATTCACACGCGCATATTGATGCCGAACAGTTCGCGGAAGATCGCGAAGCGATGCTGGAGCGTGCGCGGGCGGCGGGAGTGACTACGCTGCTGGCGATCGGGACCGGGCCGGGGCCGGAAAAGCTCGATGCGGCAATGCCGTATGCTGAAGCACACGACTGGATTTACACCACCGTGGGCATTCACCCGCACGAAGCGAAAGACGTGACGCCGCAGCATTTGGAGACACTGGCGCGGCTCGCAAAACATCCCAAAGTGGTTGCATGGGGTGAAATCGGACTGGACTATTACTACGATTTTTCGCCGCGTGACGTTCAGGAACGGGTGTTTCGTGATCAGATGGCCCTGGCGCATGCTGCCAAGCTGCCGATCATCATTCACTGCCGAGATGCTTGGAGCGATTGCCTGAAGGTGATGGAAGACGCGTGGAAGCCAACCGGGCTGGGCGGGATTCTACACTGTTTCGGAAGCACCCTGGAAGATGCCCGGCGCGGGCTGGACATGGGCTTCATGATTTCGTTCGCAGGGAACTCGACGTATCCCAAAGCGCAGAACATTCGTGACGTTGCGAAAGCTTTGCCGCTGGAGAACATTTTGATAGAGACGGATTCTCCGTACCTGGCGCCGCAACCCTACCGTGGCAAGCGAAATGAGCCGGCTTACGTTGGAGAGGTGGCGAAGGTCCTTGCGAATGTGAGAAACTTGCAAGAACGGGAGATCGCTGCGGCAACGGCTGAGAATTTTCGGCGATTCTTTCAGCTGTCCCAGCCGAACGGGTCTCCGGCTGTGGTGTCCCAATAGATCAGGGCAAACGGACCAGGAGAAAATTCCATCGCGCTACTTACGACCAAGGAGATATTTGAGTTGGTCCGGGAAGACCTTGTCGAGGTCGAGCAGGAATTGTCGCGTCAAAG
Source organism: Candidatus Acidiferrales bacterium (assembly GCA_963726725.1). Classification (GTDB taxonomy): domain Bacteria; phylum Acidobacteriota; class Terriglobia; order Acidiferrales; family UBA7541; genus Acidiferrum. Next base: position 419,645 of record CAVSDV010000019.1, on the reverse strand, counting down.
CGCGGCGGCTTATCAACCGGTTTCCGAAATAACAAGCTATCTGCTCGGCGGTGGAGGCAAGCGGCTTCGGCCTGCACTGCTACTGCTGTGTCATGGCTATGCCGCGGGTGCAAGTAAGGCCAGCAGCAGAAGCGCCATCAAACTGGCGGCGGTGGTGGAGTTGCTGCACAGCGCGACGCTGATTCACGATGACGTGATCGACAGCGCGGATACGCGGCGGGGAAGGCCTTCGGCGAATACGCGCTGGGGAAATCATCGCAGCGTGCTGGCGGGAGATTGGCTGTACATGCAATCGTTCCAGATTGCACTGGAAGAGCGGAACTTTCGCGTGCTGGACATCCTGATCGACCTGACACAGAAGATGGTGGAAGGCGAACTGATTCAACTAAACAAAATGGGGCGCATGGACGTGACGGAAGAAGATGCGCTGCGGCTGGCGACTTACAAGACTGCGTGCCTCTTCAGCGGTTGCGCGCGACTGGGCGGCGTACTGGGCGGATTCGACGAGAAAGAAGAAAAGGCGCTGGATGATTTCGGGCGCTATGCGGGATTGGCGTTTCAGTTGGTGGACGATCTGCTGGATTTTACGGCGTCGAGTGAGCAGCTGGGCAAGCCGGTGCTGAGCGATTTGAAAGAAGGCAAAGTGACGCTGCCGCTGATTTACGCGATGGAGAATGGACATCGCCAGGCGCGAGAGTTGGTGGCACGGGTGCTGGAGGAGAAGGAATTCAACTCCGTGCAGCCCGAGACGCTGGTGGCACTGGTGCGGGATTCGGGTGCGCTTGATCGTACGCGGAGCCTGGCGCATGCATATGCGCGGCGGGCGAAGAGTTGCATTGATGGACGAGGCGATTCCGAATACGCGCGGGCGTTGATGACCCTGCCGGATTTTATTCTGGAACGAGAGAATTAGGCGTTTTAAGAGGGAAACTTCTCTTCTGGGGCTGAAGCCCGGCCCCCCAAAAGAGTACCATGCTGCCGTTTAAGCTGGTCTACCACGAACGATATGATTTGAATTTGGGCGCGCACGTATTTCCCTCGCAGAAATTCCGGCTGATCGAAAATAAACTGATAAAAGATGGAATCGCGGATCGAGGCGATTTTCTGCGGCCGGAACCGGCGCACGATGCGGATATTCTGCGAGTGCATACGCAAGAGTGGGTGGGCAGGCTTAAGACTGGCACGCTGACGCTGAGCGATGTGATGAAACTGGAGGTGCCATACTCGCCGGAACTGGTGAGCGCATTCTGGCTGGCGGCGAACGGGACAATTCTTGCAGCGCAATCGGCGATGCGCGATGGCTTCGGATGCAACCTTGGCGGCGGATTCCATCATGCCCACGCGAATCATGGGGAAGGCTTCTGCGCGATTCACGATGTAGCGGTGGCGATTCGCCGACTGCAGGCCGACGGGTTGATTCGCCGGGCCATGGTGGTGGACACGGATGTCCATCATGGAAATGGCACAGCCGCGATTTTTGCGAAAGACGATTCGGTATTCACGATTTCCATCCACCAACTGAATAACTATCCGGCGTATAAACCGGCATCGAATATTGATCTGGATATGGACGATGGCGTCGGAGATCAGGAATATCTGGAGAACTTGCTGCCTGCTGTGAGCCAGGCGATGGAAAAGTGTCCGCCGGATGTGCTTTTTTATGTTGGAGGGGCGGATCCGTACTACGACGATCAGTTGGGTGGACTGTCCTTGACGTTGGACGGATTGCAGGCACGCGATCGGGGAGTGTTTGAGGTGGCGCGCAAGCGGTCGGTGCCGGTGGCGACAGTGTTGGCAGGCGGATATGCGCGGAAGGTGGAAGACACCGTGCAAATACACGTGAATACGATTTTGGCGGCGAAGGAAGTAGCGGGGGAATATCCGAAGCCAGAGGCAGAAAGCGGAAAGACCGCGGCGGAGAGCAGGACCCAGAAGCACAGTCAGGAGTAACTGTGTCAGAAAGCAAAAGCAGACCCCACGCGTTGCTCGGGATGACAGGTTAGAGCAGAGTCGGCCCTAGTCGAGCAGTGTTGAACTGTGCGAATGTGAAACTGAGATCACGGTAAAAATTGGGCGTCGCGCCTACCCACACCGCCCGATCAGGGTTGCGAGATAACGGGTACGTTGGAGGCTGACGGCGGAATTGTGGGGTGCAGAGCGCGTTCGATGGCTTGCATGAGGTCTTTGTCTACGGTGTCGGGATCGAAGCCGTCGGCGCGAAAGGCAACCTTCCCGTCAGGTCCGAGAATGATCGTTGTGGGAAATGAGTTTACGGAGAAAAGATTGTCCAGGTTGTCAGCGAAGAGCATGAGCGTCTTAGGCTTCTCCTGTTCGAGATAGGGGGGGACTAGAGATTCGTCGTCATCGCAGTTCAATTCGAGAAACAGAATATTCTTGTCGCTTGCATAGTGAGCCGCAATTTTCTCGAAGTGTGGCTCGAGTTCACGGCAAGGTCCGCACCAGGTGGCCCAAAAATTGACGACGACCACTTTGCCCTTGGTTTCGGAGAAGGGGAATGCGTCGCCGCTGGGGATTTTGCGCAACGTAAATTCGTAGGGATTCTTCAGGCCTGCGTTGTGAATGGGCTTGGCAGGAGCAATGCTTGCCGCGACCTCGTCGAAGACATGAAGCAGGTAATCGCCAAGTCCATTTTCTGAACCGTGAGCCAGTCGCCAGGCATTGCCGACCTTCTTGCGTAATTCGGCGCGGCCTAGCGGGCCAGCGGTATCGTTGGCCAGTGCGAAGGCGCGGGCATATTCCTGGATAGAGGTACCCATGTCTTTGCGGAGTTCGGCAAGTTCAGCCAATTTGGCGGCGGCGCCGGCAGAAGGAAGAAGCGCGTAACTGGATTCGTAATCTTTTTGCGTGTTGGGGAGATCGTTGAGCTTCTGATAGAGTCCCGCCCGCACGAGAAGGACGGAGGATTCGTCGCGTTTCTTATCGTTCTGCCAGCTTTCCGCAGAAACGCGGGGAGATTTGTCCGCGATGTTGGTGCGCTGGACCTGTTCGAGAACACGCGTGCAGTAAGAGAGGGCGCGGCGCCAGCCAGCGGCATCACCGTACCGATCGAGAAGTTGGATGGCGAGGATGTTGATGGAGGCGTCGTCGGGGCGAAGGGCGACCATGCGTTCCGCGTATTCGGTGGCGCGTGGGTAATCATCCACCTTCAAGCTGGCTTCGACGATGGCACGATAGATTTGTGGACGCTGCTGAGATTGCGGATAGGTCTTGAGGAAGGTTTCGAGATTGCGAACTAGAGCGGCGCGGTCGTTAGCGGCATCATCAATGGCCTTTTGCAAGTCCTGCTGTTCGTTGTGCTCTGGTTGTTGAGCGGGCGTTTTGGCAGTTTGTGGCGGAGGTTGCTGCTGAGTTGAAGAGTGTGCGTCTTGCGTGAAGGCCGTGGTGTGGATTGCGAGAAAGAAAAGTAGCAGCGATAAAAGGTAGCGGCGCTGAATGGGCGGAGTCCACACACCTGCATTGTACCGGGAGCGCCGAGAAATTTCGAAATTTGTGGACGGAGCGCTGTCCAAGCGGATAGCTGCTAATTAGCTGCCGCTGACACTGATGCCGCCGGATACAGTGTGGACTTCCACGCGGCCAGAAGAGTCGCCAATGTGGGCGCGCAAGGAATGCTTATTGTGCTCTTCGATTACCACGGGGATGTTGGTGCGAATGTCGCCCGAAGTGGCTTCGGCAGAGAGCAAAAAGCTGGCGGAATGAGGAACCTGGATGTCAACAGATCCGGAAACGGTCTTGAGATCCCACAAACGATTGCCGCTAGGGTTTCCGGAGACGTTGATCGGTCCCGAAATAACATGAGCCTTGACGTCGCTGTTTGCGCCGTTGATATGTACGGAACCGCTGGCGGAAGAGGCTTCCACGCGGTCGCCCGGGCGATCGATGCGGATGGATCCTGAAGCGGCGGTGGCCTTAATGTCGCCCTTCACGTCTGAAATCTGAATGCTGCCCGATGCGCTGTTAACGCGGAGGTAGCCGCCGACGGTACCGACGTCGATTGCACCGCTGGCTGCGGAAACCTGGACGTCGCGTTCAACCTGATAGACATGAATGTAGCCAGAAGCGGAACTAACTTTGACCGGGCCGCGAAGCTTATTGACGGTAATCCCACCGGAAGCAAGGCCGGCGTCAAGTTCTGTATTCGCCGGAACCTCGATCTGGTAATCGATGCTGACGTTCTTGAGCCAACTGGAATTCTTCCCGATCAGAATGGTGTCGCCACGCTGTTCGAGCGGGGGATTGGCGAGAACCTCCTGCGCGCTTTTCTGAGCGTCGCTGAAGATCGACCAGCCGCCGGGCGTGACTTTGCCGCGGATGTGCACGACGCCATCCTTGCCGGCTTGGATGTCGACGTTGCCCGAAGCATTGCTCAGTTCAATGCGAGTCGTGGGGCCAGAGACATTGAATGTCTTGTCAAAGGTATTGTCTGCCGCCAGAGCGTTGGCAGGAGTGAAAGATAGCCCTGCTACGAGGAGCACTGCGGCAAAGAGTGCAATTTTATGTTTAATCATGGAAGTGGCGCCCGCCTGAACTAACAGGCCCTCCTGAATATAGGTACGCATCCTGCACTGATTATGTTCCGGCGGACCGGGTCAGAGCTTCGTTCAGGGAACCCTGGCGGTAGCCTTCCAGATCCAGCGAAACGTAGGCAAACCCCACCTCTTTCAATGCTTTGGCGATAGCCGCGGCCATTTCCGGGGACAGCGCCCGGGGGAGCTCCTCGGTGGCCAGTTCGACGCGGGCCAGTTTATCGTGAAGGCGCACACGGAATTGGCGAAAGCCGAGGTCACGGAGGGCGCGTTCGCCCCGCTCGACGAGGGATAGGCGCTCCGGGGTCACCTCCGTGCCATAGGGGAGGCGCGAAGAGAGGCAGGCAGAAGCAGGGCGATCCCAAGAGGGTAGCTTGGCGCGTTCGGAAAGATAGCGAATTTCGGACTTGTGGAGATGGGCGTCCAGGAGTGGGGTGAGGACTTTGTGCTCTGAAGCAGCGCGCTGGCCGGGTCGGAAATCAAAGGTGTCGTCTGCGTTGACGCCGTAGGCGGTGGCTTCGATCTGGCGCGCGGCAGCGATACGGTCGAGTACGGAGAACAATTCGTCTTTGCAGAAGTAGCAGCGATCCGCGTTGTTAGCGCGATAGGCGGGGTTGTCCATTTCATTTGTTTGGGCGAATTCGTGGCGGATGCCAGTGCCGCTGAGGAAGATTTCGAGTTGCTCGCGGTCGTAGGAGGAATAGCTGGGCGAAATGGCGGTGACAGACAGGGCGCGATCGCCGAGTACCTGATGGGCAGCCCATGCGAGGTAGGCGGAATCCGTTCCACCGGAAAGCGCCACAAGCACGGAATTTCGATCGGCCAATTTGGCGAAAAGAAGCTGCTCTTTTTCGCCCGCAGCCTTTGCGGAGGGTTCTCCGGTGTGGATTTGTATGAAAGATGGCATCGCTGATTAGAGTATAACGCAGGAGCAGTCGAACGTGGTGTGAGAGGGATTCAGTAGAGGAATAAGGGCAGAGAAAAGGAAAGGCACTGATCAGGAGATCGGCGTTCCCAGGATGAACAACCAAAGGTGGGCACGATGTTTCGTGTACCTACATAGACTGCGAGGAGCAGGAGTTAATCGGCGAGGCGACGAGCGAATGAGGGAGGAACTACTTAAAATCAAGGAGGACGTCTACGGTGCCCTTGACGGGGTCGGTTTGTAGCCAGTGGCCCACGGTGTCGTAGTGGATGGGCAGATCTTTGAACACGGTGTCGCGATGAATTTCGAGGCGCGTCAGTAGTTGGTCAAAGAGTTTTCTGTCAAAAACGTCGCCGGGCTTTTGGGGCCACGCGTCGCGAATCAGCCGCTCACCAGCCAGCGACATACCGGTAATGACCATGGCGTTGAATTTGAATTGCGAACCTTCGACGATAAATACTTTGTAAGAAACTTTGTGAGCTTGATCGTCGAAGACGGGCTCGGGAGTTAGCTTGGCTTCCAGATAGCCGAGGTGTCCGTACTCGTCGCGCACTTTATCCCAGCCACCTTCGATGTTCAGGCCATTCGCAACATCACCTGGTTTCATGGCCACGGTATTCGTCAGCGTGAGCGTGGAAAGCGCGGAGTTGCCGCTCCACTCGACGCTCTGCCATTGATAGACCGGGCCGGGATTGCAGGGAATGAAGAGGGGAATCTGCTCGGGTAATTTCTGATTGGGATTGCCAGAAAGGCGAACTTCGGCGGGGCCCAGCGTCGCGCGCAAATTACCCAGTTGCTGGTAAGCGGGACGAATGGCTTCCGCGAGAAAAATATCAACGGCCATGCGCGAGTAGGGTTTGTGAAGAATTTCCGGGAGATGTTGTTGAACGGCCTTGTTCGATGTCAGATTCGTATCACTGAACTCCACGCTGGCGATCTTGGGTGAAATCCCTTCCACGTGAAACTGCTGCAGAGAACCTTCGGCCAGCGGATTGACGATGACATCGTGGCCGACACTGACGGGCGTCCCGTGGGTGGCCAGAAAAGCGGCCAGCGAGTTGGCGGCAAGGTCGACGACTGTGCCGCCGTCGGGTAAGGTGCCATCAAAGAAGGGAAGATCCTTGCGTATGGCCTCGGCTAGCTCCGAGTCTGAAAACCATGGGAAATTATCGTAAGAAACTTTTAGGCGCGGATTTTCTTCGAGCTTGAAGGTGACTATGACCGCGTCATTTTTTGTGGTGAAACTGTAATTCACCTTGGCGAATAGTCCAGAGCGGACAAGGATATCGGCGGAATCCTGCAAGTCTTTGCGACCAACCTGTGAGTCAATGGAGAGGCCGGTAAGTTGGACGAGTTGGGGTTCGGTTAAGGCCTTGAGCCCTTCGGCATGCACTTCTTTGAGGGCGGCCGTTTGCGCGAAAGTCGCTGAAGCGAAGAGGAGAAGAGCGACAGAAACAAGTAGGCGGAGTCGCATGGCCATAGTCTATAGGAAAATTGGCGGAAGTGCTTTCTTCACATTTAGCCGGTGGTGGCTTAGTTTCCGTCTGTCGCGCAATACAAACAGATGGATTGTTTTCAAACAGAGGGCAGCATTCGAGGTCATCAGCGGTTTCAGGAAACAAACGACTCATGCGTTTGTTTCCTGGAGAGTCGCCGTTATTCAGATACAGTCGCGTATGGATGGAGTTTTCATCGAGTCCAGGCGTCCACGCTACCCAGATTTATCAGCCGAGACCATCTTTACTTCGCCGGTATAGTATCGAATTTCCCGGAACCTTCCTCGTAAAAGAGTGCGCCTTCCGTCTTGTCGCCGCCGCTCCAATGTTTGTGGCCGCCCGGGACGGAGAGGTAGTCGCCAGGCCCGACACGCTTTTCGCCTGCCTCATCTTTATACAAATAGGCGCCCTTGAGGACCACAATGGAAACGTCGTTCGTGTGGGTGTGCATGCCCGCATCGTAGCCGGGATCGAACTTGGTAAATGTCGCATGAGGGCCCTTGTCCATGTCGCCCCAGAGGACCTGCATGGAAACGCCGCCCATCGGCGTCGGCTTAAATGTGGCCTTCGCTGAGGATACGTAGATGACCTGTTTGCCTTTCTGAGCCTGCGCAACGGCTACGAAAGCCGCGACGATGGTTAAAGCCGTAACTGCCAACACAATCAGAGATTTTTTCATTCTTATTTCTCCATGTACTTCTCGGGGGGGATTTTGTTTTAATTACCCAGGTGGGAACAGTTATACACCAACGCATGGCCGGTGCGGCAAAGAATTCCTGTTCACACGTTGCCTCCGCAACACATTTAGGACGAGAGACCAGCTAGGTCTTCGGCGGCCAGGTGATTTGACCGGTGCCGCGGAAAGCTTGATTGGCGAGTTGGCCAGCGCGAGCGGCGGCGACTCCTGCCTCGACAGGAGCGTTGGGCTCTTTGCGAGATTTGACGCAGTCGAAGAAATTCTGCAGGTGATCGATGGTGCCGTCCCGGAAGGATTCTGCCTTGACCACGGGATTGTCTTTGCTGGGCACGCCTTCGTGATAAATGCCGAAACCGCCGCGGTTGAGTTTTAGAGTTGCGTCCATGCCTCGGAATTCCAAGCCGCCGTCGTCGATGGACGAGGCCATCATGCCTTCGTAGACGACATCGAAGCCTGGATAGCGGAGAGCGGCCTGAACGGTGTCGGGACACTCCCACTGGTCGAAAATGTATTTGTCGCCGAGCATCATCACATTGCGCGGCTGGTCGACCTTCATGGCCCAGTGCACGACGTCGATCCAATGGGTGAAGAGATCGGTCATGGCTCCGCCGCCAAAACTCCAGAACCAGCGCCAGCGGTAGAATTTTTCTTCGGTGAACGGTTGATCAGGAGCGCCGCCCAGCCACTGCTTCCAATCGAGAGCCTGCGTATCCACGGGCCGAGGTGCGAGAAAGAACTGGTAGTTCTGCCACCAGTAGGTGCGGACCTGCGTGATGCGGCCGAGGCTGCCTCCCTGGATGAGATCGACAGCATCGCGCCAGTGGCTCCAACTGCGCTGCTGCATGCCGCATTGCAGAATCTGTTTGCTGGAACGGACGGCCCTGGTGAGGGCTGCGCCTTCTTCGAGCGTGTGCGTGACCGGCTTTTCGAGATAGACATCTTTGCCGGCGGACAGAGCGTCGACGGCCATGCGCACATGCCAATGATCGGGCGAGGCGATGAAGACGGCGTCGATGTCTTGCTGGAGAACTTCGCGGTAATCCAAGTGCATGGTCGCGGCCTGACTGTTGGGGCGGGCTTTGACAGCGTCGCGACGCGGGCCGTAGGCGTCGCTGACGGCGACGACCTGATAGCGGGCGTTGGTATGATCGGCATCGCTGAGGAGGCCGCTCATGCGGCCGCCGGCGCCAATCACTCCGACGCGGATGGTGTCGTTGGCACCGAGGATTCGAGTTGAGGCAAGTGCGGTGAGGCCAGTGGCTTTAATAAAAGTTCGACGATCAGGATGGTTTTTCATGGCGGACATCTTAGCGAGTTATGGCCTATGTGGAAAGGGGCTGAAGTCCGGTTTGCAGTTCGCACAAAAATGAAAAGGGCGCGCTCGTGGGTCAGATGCGACTACTAAATTTGCCAACCTAACGGTCAGAAAATGGGCGGCTCGGGAGGTAGCGGCGGAAGAGTTTTTGCGCGGTCGATTACCCATTGCGGAAAGACCGGCGTGTTTTGGGCGGGCTTGCCGCGGGTGATGGACCATTGTTCGAGCCAGCCAGTGCCTTCCTCTCCGACGTACTCGTTTGGCAGACTGTACGCCGAATCGCTGAGCGCGTCCTGCAAGCTAACGAACCGATACCCACGCTTACGCAAGAGGTCCAGTAATTCGCCGATGTGATCTGCCTCCAGCCAATTGCCATGAATGAGTAGAATTTGTTTTGGCTCATAGCCGAGCAAGTCTTTGGAAAATTTCTCGAAGTAATCGAAGACGGTAGTTGTATAGGAAAGATAGGCGCTAACAATTTGTTGCTGTAAGGGCGCGTCGCCACGTTTGTGGGCATCTTCGTAGACGCGCGCGAACATCCAGTCCCAGGCGTCCATGGTGATGGGAGCGATGCGGTAGCCGCGCTGAGTTAGAAAGGCTTCGGCGGCGCGGCGAGTCTCTAAGTCGCGGCCGACGTCGAGATAGGGATGCCGGAAGAAGCGCATTTTCTGGTTATGCTGCGACTGGAGGTAGCGGGTTACGGTCTCGCCGCGGACAACCTCCTCTTCCCAGGCTTGCAGCGTGGAGTTGTTGAGAGACATGTGCGAAAAGGTGTGATTACCAAGCTCGAAGCCGTTGTCTAGCCATAAGGAGAGAGCTCTGATGCGTGCGTCGACCTCGCCATCTTTGTAAAGCTTCCGTTCGTTCACAAAGCCGACGGCCGGAATTTTTTGTTCGCGCAGAGTTGCGAGAAGCTTTGTAGTCAGTTCGTCGATTTCTGTGGCGGTTATGGAACTGGAATTGGTGGCAGGGAGATCGTCAATGGTGATGGCGATTTCCCGTTGAGGAGGGTTTTGCGCTGACAGGGGAATACAAGTCAGCATTACGATCAGAAACGAAAATGAAATTGGCCAAACGCGGGAGCAATTCATTCACCACCTCAGAAGAGCATTGCGTGGTCCGGCCAGAATGCCGGACTGACGAGATTATTCCACAGTGACGGATTTTGCCAGATTCCGCGGTTGATCGACGTCGTCAGGCGTGGGCCGGCTAGAACGATGCGAAGTCTTTGCAGGGTGCAGGCGACGCGGCATCAGAACGCTTTTCATTTCCTGGAACTCGTTTAGCGAATGAAAGAAGCGTTCACCGAGGCGCCGAGGAGCCGGCGCTTTGAAAAATGGCACGGCGAGTCCTTTATCCCTACCCTTGAATCCATGGCAAGCAGCGCAATTGTCGTTGTTCATTTGCTGGCCAGAATTGGGTTGAGACTGAGAAATACTCATTGTGTCCGGTGTGACGTCGTTCGTCGATGAGACTTCAACCCGTTGGCCGATAGTTGAAGCTCCAAGGAATAGCCCCGCTATCACGAGGAGAATTATGCTCTTACAAGGCATAATCACCTCCAACATGAGAGCAATGGGGATATGGTGGCCTGAGCCAGGATGGCCCGGAATACTCCACCCCAGCTAGCTCACTCCCATGGCGAACGGATGACAAGTCCGACGGTCACATTGATGGGCCAATGTGGGCCAGTTCTCAATAAATGGTGCAACCGCTCACGTTGATCCTAGTACCCATTCATCGCGTACACGAGTAAGACGCTGTATCGGAAATCATCGATGAGTCCCACCGTGACTTTTGCAGATCCCGTTCCGAATCAAGCAGAATGGTAATGACCGTGCTGACGAGGCTCGCTAGAACGATACCTTGAAGGCGCACATTGTCGCCTCACCGAAGAGCACTCCCTCACACTGAACGCAGCACCCCCCGAGGCGAAATCCCTACGTGAAGAAGGAGAATCCGCATGAAACGATTCTTCGCATTTGCTCTGCTCGTTGTAACGACCACGGCGGTTGCTATTACTCAGACAAGTGACAATCGGGAAAAACAAAGGCCAAAGGAAACGTATCCGTTGAACAGTGCTGCTGCAAATAGAACGCGACTGGACGCCGGCCAATCTCAAGCTGGATGTCGCAGCGACAGACAAGATCGTTGCTGATGACTGGGTCGCCCAGACACGCAGCGGTTCGCAAACGAAAGCACAGGTTTTCGCAGACTACAAGTTCGGGGATTTCAAACTGGAGTCCGTTACGCCGGTGGAGATGAAAGTGCACATTTTCGGACCCACAATTGCCGTCGTCACTGGTAACGACCTCGAAAAAGGCTGCTACAAAGGGAAAGACCCCAGCGGGCATTATGTGTGGATGGATGTTTTTGTGTATCGCCAGGGGCACTGGCAGGCAGTGGCCTCGCAGTGGGGTCTGATGGACAAGAAGTAATCCGATAGGGATACAGGCGCTCGATTGCGAAGCTAGCTTTCGGGGCACAACCGTGACAGCGCGATCATTTCAGTGCCCGAGCTGTTCCTGTTCTCACTCACCCGGACACACCCAGTAGTTTTTCATCACACTACGTTTTCCTTTCAGGAGACCTTGCGATGCCAAACGAAAACAAGGCCATAATCCGGCGCTATCTTGAAGACTGTCTCGCCAACAACGATATGTCCATGATGGATGAGTTGCTGGCGATCGACTATGTATAGCACGAACCTACCATCGGGGAGTTTGACCTTCAGGCGTACAAGCGCTTCCAGCCCTCCGTGCTGGCCGCATTCCCTGATGGCTATTGGACGATTGAGGATAAGATCGCCGAAGGAGAGAAGGTGGCGTGGCGGTTCACTTTCTGCGGCAGTCATGTCGGGGAGTTCATGGGCTTTCCGGCGACTCACAGGCAGATCCGCTTGACTGGGATGGTTATCAGTCGCATCGCCAACGGAGAAATTGCTGAGGAATGGGAAATCTTCGATGTCGCTGGAATGTTGCGCCAACTTGGTCAGAAGTAAGATCAGACGGGAATCGTACATCGCCCGTTCGGACTTCCCCGTTCCAATTTCTGGTATAGCGGGCGATCTGAAAAGTGACCACTACGCTCTTCAAACGACTGGCCCGTCAGCCAATGGATTGGTGCCTATGCCGTCAAATATTTTTGGCTAAAACCGATTTTTCCGAGTTGTCCGCTCGATTGCAGCCTTGCTGAACACCGCAGCGTTGAAGCTACTCGACGGTGACGGATTTAGCGAGATTGCGCGGTTGGTCGACATCGCAGCCACGGCGGACTGCGATGTGATACGCCAAAAGCTGCAGGGGCACGATTTCCAGCATCGGCGACAGCAAGTCAGGTGCGGGAGGCAGTTCGATGATGTGGTCAGAGGCTTCCTTGGCCAGGCGATCGCCTGCGGTAACGATGGAGATAACGATACCGTCGCGTGCTTTAACCTCTTTAATGTTGGAGACGCTCTTTTCATAAAGCGTGAGGGAAGCGGGATCGAGATCGTCGCGCGTTGCCAGCACCACTACAGGCAGATTCTCGTCGATGAGCGCGTTTGGTCCGTGCTTCATTTCGCCGGAGGGATAGCCTTCGGCGTGAATGTAGGAAATTTCCTTGAGTTTAAGCGCGCCTTCGAGAGCGATGGGGTAATGGATGCCGCGGCCAAGATAGAGGAAATCCGTCAGGCGGAAAAATTGGCGGGCCAGATTTTCGTAGAAGCCGGATTCCTCAGCCTGCAGAATAGTTTCGATCTTGTGGGGAATCTGCGTGAATTCCAGCATCAATTTTCGAGCAGCTTCGGGCGGTAGTGTCCCTTTCACTTGGCCAAGATGAGAAGCCAGCAGTAGCAGCGCAGCGAGTTGCGAAGTGAAGGCCTTTGTGGAGGCGACGCCAATTTCCGGGCCGGCGTGCGTAAGAATAGTGCCAGCGGCTTCACGTGTGATCATCGAACCTTTGACGTTGCAGATGGCAAGCGAGGGAGAGCCTTTCTGCTTGGCCTCGCGCTGCGCGGCAAGAGTGTCGGCGGTCTCGCCAGACTGGCTGATACAAACGGTAAGAGTTTTCGCGCCGAGGATAGGATCGCGATATCGGAATTCGCTGCCGTAGTCCACTTCGACGGGAACACGCGCCAACCGTTCGATCATGAATTTCCCGGCCAAGGCCGCGTGCCAACTGGTGCCGCAGGCCACGACGCGGACATTCTCAAATTCCTGCAATTGTTTTTCGGTGAGACCGATTTCGTCGATGAAGACTTTGCCGGTATCCTGCGAGATGCGGCCGAGCATGGTGTCGCGAACGGCGCGGGGTTGCTCGAAGATTTCCTTCTGCATGAAGTGCTTGTAGCCGCCCTTTTCCGCCATGATGGGGTCCCAGGAAACGTGGTGGGCGGGGCGGTCGACGGGCTTGCCATCGAGGTCGGTGACGCGCACTCCGTCACGAGAGAGCACGGCCACATCGCCATCGGCGAGGAAGAACATCTTTCGTGTGTGCTCAAGAAGAGCAGGGATGTCGCTGGCCACGAAATATTCGCCTTCGCCAAGACCTATGACGGAAGGCGGGCCCATGCGCGCGGCGATCAGCTTTTGCGGATCTTTGGCGGACAAGAAGACCAGAGAGTAGATGCCGCGCAGTTCTTGCAGGGTCTTGCGAACCGCCTCTTCGAAGGGCAGATCTTGGGCGTATTTTTCAACCAGGTGGGCGACGACTTCGGTATCCGTCTCGGTTAAAAACTGGTGTCCCTCTTTTTGCAGATGTTCCTTTAGTTCATAATAATTTTCGATGATGCCATTGTGAACGACGACGTAATGTCCTGTGCAATCACGATGAGGATGGGCATTCTCCTCAGTCGGGCGGCCGTGGGTGGCCCAGCGGGTATGGCCGATGCCATACGTGCCATCGATGGGGGAATTCTTAACAACCTCTTCGAGGTTGCGCAGCTTGCCGGGGGCGCGGCGGAGGTGAAGCTTTCCATCCGCACCGACAACCGCGATGCCGGCAGAGTCGTAGCCCCGGTATTCGAGCTTCCGCAGGCCTTCGATAATGACCGGAACGACCTTTTTGTCGCCAATATAACCAACAATGCCGCACATGCAGGGAATCTCCCCGAGAAATCACAATTTAGAGTAGCACGGGCACAGTTCTCTCCAAACGAAAAGGGGAACGGCGGAAGAGCGCGAGTTACTGAATGGGGTCGTTCAAAGTGCGCTGCAGATCGTAGGATACGAGTTTGTCCTGAGCGTCAAAATAAAATGTCACGTGGGCGGTTATGGGCTCCATCCGCTGAGTGTCGATCTTGCGGATTTTGGCCACCAGGGTGTGCGGTTTCTGACTTGGCTCGAGTGGATAACCCTGCGCATTCAGAAACAGAGTTACGTTGGACAGAGGAGTGCCTAGGGGGAGCTGTGAATCGAGCATTTCCTGGATCGGGCGAAGTTGAGGATCTTCAGGGGCATGGCTTTTTTGACATCCGGCCAGCACACAATAGAGAACAGCAATTGTCGCGAGCATGCGCAGGGCCGGCCGCGTGAGGGATTTTGTGGCGTGGAGCGGCAGTTTCACGAGAGGCAGAAATAACGGTTAATCGACGATCTCGAAACGATATTCCTCGATTACCGGATTGGCCAGAACATCTTTGGAAATGCGCTCGAGTTGCTTTTGTGCTTCGTCGCGGCTCCAACCATTCAGGTCGAGCACGAAGAATTTGCCCTGGCGAACATCCTGGACTTGTTCAAAGCCTAGGCCGGCAAGGGCGTGATGGATGGTCTTACCTTGTGGATCGAGGACGGTGCGCTTTGGCATTACCCAGACGTGTGCTTTCATGCCAAAAGTATATCAATTCCAAAGCAGAGGTTCACGCGAGGTGGGCAAAAAATCGAGTGCGCTCTTCGGGTGAGAGAAAAGCGCTATCAAAGCTTTGCTGCACGAGCCGTGTAATTTCGTCTTCGTCCATCCCCATGGCGTGGACCTCGGCGTACTCCTCGAGAAGCGATGTATGGAACATGGCGGGGTCGTCGGTGGAGAGCACTACGGGAATGCCATGGCGGAAGAGTGACACGATAGGATGATCGCGGAGCGTTGCGCGTGGGTGGATTTGTTTAGCGAGCGCACCGGTGCGCAGATTGCTTACCGGGCAAATTTCGAGTGGGATACGTTTTTCCGCAAGCATGTCCATCAGCGCGGAGTCGAGAAATGCGGCGATGCCATGACCGATGCGCTCCGCACCGAGCAGTTCGATGGCTTCGCGGATTTTTTCCGGGCCCCCGATTTCGCCGGCATGAATCAAGCGATGAAGACCACAGTCTCGGGCGCGCTGGTAGACGCCGCAGAATTCATTTGTGGCAACGCTAAGCTCGTCTCCGCCAATGCCAAAGGCTACGATGCGCGGAGAGGCGCAGCGATGCGCCCAATCGACGACTTGCAGGGCAGGCTCCGGCCCAAACTGGCGAACCGCGTCAAATATCCAATTCAGGCGAAGGCCGCGCTCTTCAAAGGGATGAGTGGCTTCGAGCATGGCCTCGAAATTCGCTTGCGGATTCTGCCCGCGAATCAACATCACGCCCACGGACAAAGTAATTTCGGCGTACACGACATTTTGCTCGAGCAGTTGTTCGCAAACGTCGGCGGCGAGCAACGCGAAGTCCTGGGGCTTGCGCAAGAAAGACGTGACCCATTTAAAGGCTTCAATAAATTCGTCGAAATTGCTGTAGGCGTAACGCTGCAGGACTTCCTCCGGCGTCAGCTCCATGCCAAAGCGGCAGGCAAGTCTCTGCGCAACGGCTGGACGGATTGAACCTTCCAGATGCAGATGCAACTCTGCTTTAGGCAGTGCTGCGAGGCGCGCTGGCAGCTTGTGGGAATTCATCGAGAAATTTTAGCAGGGCTCGGCAGTTCAGTGTAGTGGGGCTGTTTGAATAGTTTGGAGTAACGAGAGCGAGTAGATTCTTAATGTGGAAGTTGCGGCCTGCCCGCGTTGATCCAAGCGGTGAGCCAGTAGGAGCCAACATCGGTGGATGCATCCGAGAGCTGTTTGATTAGCGACGCAGCCGTCAGATTGTAGAAATGATCGTAATACTCGTCAGTGTACGAAGTCTGGCCCAGCTTAGCTTTACGGTCGGCGAGCAAGATGGATTCCAGTTGGCTGTGCGCAGAGAGGCAGGATTCGAACGCATGGTCGGTGGGATCGCTGATGAACGACGCATCGTGTGGGCTGACCGGAAAGAATGAGCCGTAACGGTCGATGAGCACGGTGTTGAAGCGATCGTTAATCCCTTTTTGCCCGCTGAGTTTACCATCGAAATTTTCGGTGGTGTTGAAGGGATCGTGCGCTTCCGCCACATAATTGGCGAGAAACGCGGCATCACGCTTCGCATCTTCCCAATGTCCGGCTTTCAAATCCTCTGTCAGCTTGGCGCTGTAGACCCCGATCTGCCACGGCAGCACGCCGGTGGCGTAAATCTTCGACTTGCTGTACTTGGTAATGGCAGCCTGATAGCTGCGCGGCAGGGCGTCAAAGGGAAACTTGCCGTATTTGTCGAGTTCGATGAAATGATTGTTGCGCTCGCCCGGGTTCTTGTCGACCAGGTTCAGGGTATCGTTCACGTGCTGTATAAAGTAGCTGCGATTCGCTTCGAAAAAGGCACGGGCGTCATAGGGCAGGGAATCGACCGCATGATTGATAATCAGACGCTGCGCGTTGTTTCCCCAGGCAAGGCCCGCCTGGGGGACGCAGAACAAGAGAGCCACCAAGGTGAGTGACAAGCTCGCTTTTACTCTAGCGTCAACGAAGGGTTCCCGGAACATCCGAACGTGCCTCACTTGGTGGCGGCGGATAGTCTAAGCGTACTCTTTCTACGGCCATAGAAATAATAAATCACCAGGCCTATGACCAACCAGGCAAAGAAGCGAATCCAGTTCATGATTGGCAGCCCAGCCATCAGGAGAATGCACGTCAAAATTGTTAATACCGGCGCAATCGGCCCACCGGGAGCGCGGAAGGCACGCGGGCGGTCTGGTTCACGATAACGAAGGATCAGCACACCGGCGGCGACCAAGGCAAACGCGAACAAAGTGCCGATGTTGGAAAGATCGGCGAGCGTGCCGATGTCCAGGAGTCCGGCGGGAATTCCTACGACGAAACCTGCCAGCCACGTGGAAAAGTCGGGGGTACGAAAACGAGGGTGGACACGGCCAAAAATTCGCGGCAGCAAACCGTCCCGCGACATCGCGAACCACACGCGCGCCTGGCCGAGTTGAAAGACCAGCAGGGAAGAGATCATCCCCATCAGCGCGCCGCAAAGCACGATCAGTCGCACGCCGCCGAAATGCAGCTTCTTCATGGTGTTGACCACCGGAGCTGCGTCGTCCATCAGCGTCTGCCAGGGCACCAGACCGGTTAGCACGACGACGACGCCGATGTAGAGCAGGGTGCAGACGACCAGCGTGGCGATAATTCCGCGCGGCAAATCTCGCTGAGGATTTTTGCATTCCTCCGCGGCGGTGGAGACTGAATCAAAGCCGATGTAGGTGAAGAATACGATTGAGCCGCCGGTCAGAATTCCCGGCCAACCGTTGGGGGCGTATGGATGCCAATTTGCCGGGTGAATGAATCGTGCGGAGAAGCCGATGAATACCATGATGGCCACGATTTTCAGAAGTACCATGATGTTGTTGGTTTCCGCGGATTCCTTGATGCCGCGCACCAACACGACCGTCAGGAGCATCACGATGATGAATGCCGGCCAGTTAAAACCAAAGTGCCAGCCGGGACCATAGATCATGTTGCCCTGCAAATCTGGCAGGCCCGAGGGAAGATAGGCGGGAGAAATCCACTTGGGGTCGGGATGCAGGCCGAACCAATCGAGAAGGTCAACCACGTGCGCGGAAAAACCGACGCTGACGGCCATGTTGGAAACGGCGTACTCGAGAATGAGATCCCAACCAATGATCCAGGCAATCAATTCGCCCATGGTCGCGTACGTGTAGGTGTACGCGCTCCCCGCGATGGGAATCATGGCGGCCAACTCTGCATAACAAACGGAGGCAAAGCCGCAGACGATCGCGACGAGAATGAAGGAGATGGCGATTGCAGGGCCGGCGCCGGGGCGGCCGAACGATGTGGAGTGTGTGATCAGATACTGAAGCAGAGGGGCATTCAGGATGGATGAGACTTGCAGCTTTTGTCCCGCGATGGCGGTGCCGACCACGGTAAAAATTCCAGAGCCAATGACCGCGCCGATGCCCAGAGATGTCAGGCTCAGCCATCCCAATGATTTTTTTAATCGAATTTCCGCGTTTTCAGAGTCAGAAATAAGCTGGTCAATGCTTTTACAGCGCATCAATGGTGATGCCACTCAAACTCTCCGATCGCATCCGCACATGTAAAGTCAGTGAATAGGCCGGACACGCTAAGTGGGAATGTTAGCGTCACACTTTATCGCTATATGGCGCGCGGCGCAACATTCCCCATGAATGCGAGGTGGATCACTTTGAGAACCTCGCCGTTATCGCAGCCAACCACTGCCCCGACCCATACCTCGATGTTTTGAGCGTGTACTGCCAATTCTGCTTTCGCCCCCTGAACTGCAACTGTACTATGAACGTGCGAAACACAACGGTCCCTTGCAACGGGCGGGGAGGCATGGACGTGGCTAAGGGTCGATTCCCTCGACGAACTTGTTTCACCCTGCTCGTCTTACTGGTGATTCCTCTCCACTCTCAACAACCCGCCGTTTGGAAAGATCCCTCTCCCCACATCACAAGATTCGTGACCGTAGACAAGAACGTTCGGCTGGAAGTGCTTGATTGGGGCGGTTCTGGGCGGCCCCTGGTTCTCCTCACCGGAGGCGGAGACACTGCTCACGTTTTTGACGACTTCGCGCTCAAGTTAAGGGCCAGCTTCCATGTCTACGGCATTACGCGCCGCGGATTCGGAGCATCCGGTTTTTCCGCCACAGCGAACGGAGCCGACCGCCTCGGTGTCGACGTGCTCACCGTCCTTGACTCGCTGAAACTGAAGAGGCCAGTGCTGGTGGGACACTCAATCGCGGGCGAGGAGTTGAGTTCGATTGCCAGCAGGCACCCGGGTCGCGTCGCGGGGCTGGTGTACCTCGAGGCCGGATATCCATATGCGTTCGATAACGGGAAGGGACCAACCATGAAGGAGTTTCAAGATATCAGTGGGCCGCAACCTCCACCGCCAAGTGAATCCGATTTGACCAGCTTCGGTGCATTGCGGCAGTACTATCTGCGAGTTCTTGGATTCACATATCCCGAGGCGGAGCTTCACCAGCAATGGGATTCCACTCCAGACGGACGGCTCGGGAAGCAGCGCGACTTTCCAGGTTACGCCACGATCATGGCCGGCATGCAGAAGTACACCGATATTCCTGTACCTGCGCTCGTGATTTTTGGGATTCCCCACGGTCAAGGAAATTGGGTCGAGAATAGCACTGATCCCAAGGTCCGTGAGGCGGCGAAGGCATATTCCGCAGCGTTGACACCCTTGACTGAATCCCAGGCGAAGGCCTTTGAAGACGGCGTCCCGACTGCACGTGTAGTTAGGCTGCGTGGTGCACATCATTACGTCTATTTGTCCAACGAAGCGGACGTAATACGTGAAATGCGGTCGTTCCGCAGCGGCTTGCGATAGCGGGGATTGGCCGGGGTTCTCGCGCTCTTGGACCAGGCACTTGGAAGGTTTACAGTTGCTGCAATTGCGCGTAACGCTCGATGAACTTCTTGGTGCCGCGGCCGGGAAAACTCACGGACAGGCGGCGATCATCGTCATCGCCTTCCACGCCGACGACCGTGCCCACACCATATTCGGGATGACGCACTTTCTGTCCTAGCAGGGGATCCGCTTTCGACACGCGCTTGATCGTAGAAAAATTCGTTGTAGCTGCAGTAGTTGACGAGCGACCCGGCGGAGTCCGCGCAGGTACTTTAGAGGTTCCCCGCACGCGCTTCAGGAATTCGTCTGCCGCGTAGGAATATTCAGGATCTGGTTCGTAGTGGCGAGATTCGCCAATCTCGGCCATCGAGCCCCGCACCGTCTCCACCAATTCGCTGGGGATTTCGCCGAGAAAACGTGACGGCAGCGATGCACGCATCTGCTGTTCGTTTCCAAAAACGCGGCGATAGACAGCGCGAGAAAGGGTCAACGAATTGCGGGCGCGCGTCATGCCCACATAAACCAGGCGGCGCTCTTCCTCGATTCCTTTTTCCTCGTTCAACGAACGGCTATGTGGGGCGATGCCGTCTTCCAGTCCGGTCAGAAATACATGGTCGAATTCCAGGCCTTTTGTGCTGTGAAGGGTGATCAACGTGACGCCCGGCTTACCTTCGAAGGAATCGGCATCGCTAACCAAGGCCGCAGCATCCAGAAAGTCGCTGAAGGTTTCGCCTTCGTCGAGGCTTTCGGCCACGGCGCGCACCAACTCTTCCAGGTTTTCCATACGCGTCACGTCTTCGGGCATGTTGCGATCGCGGAGCATCGGCATATAGCCGGTTTCATCGAGCAGGTAGCGAAGAAATTCGGGCGGTTCCTTGGTAGCGTAGCTTTCCTGCAGACGCACGATCAATTCGCGAAACGCACGCAACGGCCCAGTAGCCCGACTGGACGCGGGACTGGTCAAAAGCGATTCCATGGCCTCCCAAAAGGAGAGGCCGTCGCGGCTGGCGAGGTCGCGCAAGGCGTCAACAGTGGTCTTGCCAATGCCGCGTGCAGGCACGTTCAGCACGCGCAAAAGGGAAATGTCGTCTTCAGGGTGCAGCGTCACGCGCACATAAGCGAGAGTGTCTTTCACTTCCGCACGGCTGTAAAAGCTGAAGCCCCCGACAAGTTTGTACCGCAGGCCGCGGCGGCGAAACACTTCTTCGAAGGAACGAGACTGGAAGTTGGTGCGGTATTCGACGGCGCAGGTCTGATCGGAATCATCGCTCAGGATGCGTTCTAGTTCTCCAGCAACAAATTCGGCTTCGGCATGGGCGTCGCGTGCTTCGAAGTAACGGAGATTGGTGCCCTGGTGTTTCTCGGCTTTCAGGTTTTTCCCCAGGCGGTCGGGATTGTTGCTTACCACCGCTCCGGCGGCATCCAAAATCTTTTGTGTGGAACGGTAGTTGCGTTCGAGGCGAACGACTTTTGTGTTTGGGAAGTCTTGCGAGAAACTCAGTAGGATCGAGACGTCGGCGCCACGCCAGCGATAAATGGATTGATCCTCGTCGCCTACTACGCAAATATTCTGTTTCTCGTTCGTCAGGAGGCGCAGCAGATCATACTGAACGCGGTTGGTGTCCTGATACTCGTCGACGTGAATGTATTGGAAGCGGGCGCGCCAGCGATCTCGCACAGCAGTGGATTCGCGTAGGAGTCGCGCGGTGCGAACCAGAAGATCGTCGAAGTCGAGCGCCTTGCTCTGGTGCAGCAACGCGTCGTAGCCAGCGTAGATGTCGGCAACGCGGCGGCCGTCCGGAGCGATGGCAGTGGCGCGAACCTGGTCCGGTGTCTGGCCGTGATTCTTTGCGTAACTGATTCGGCTGAGAACGTTGCGCGCCGTAAGGCTTTCGTCTTCAATGCGCAACTTGGCCATCGCCAGCTTAACGGCAGCAGTCTGATCGTCGTCGTCGTAAATGGCAAAATCTTTGGGCAGTCCCGCGTTTACCGCTTCACGTCGCAAAATGCGGGCGCACAGGGAGTGAAACGTAGAGATCCATGGGCGGTCGGCTTGAATGCCCGCACGTAGCAGCAGGTCCGCAACGCGATTCAACATTTCTTCCGCGGCTTTGTTTGTGAAGGTGACCGCAAGTATTGCGTCGGCGGACGTGCCCTTAGCTACCAGATTCGCCATTCGGTAAGTAATTGCGCGGGTCTTGCCGGTGCCGGCACCCGCCAGGATCAGCACCGGGCCTTCGGTAGTTTCCGCGGCGAGACGTTGTTCAGGGTTTAGTTCATCTAGAAATTTGAGCATGGGTCCGTGGGGAAAGGAGATTTTTGTGACATTTCATGTTAGCCGACGAAGAGAATGAGGGCAAATTGCAGCTGTGGATTTAAGTTGGGCAAGATCGCTATGTGTTCATGCAGCAGCCATCAAAGGACTGCGTGGACGCCACTCTCAGTTCGAAGAACGCCGCCCCAATTCGATTTCAAAGTAGGAGAGGGGAGTATGCGTGGCCATGCTTTCCAGATTTGGGATGTAGAGCCGAGCGGTCTGCAGAAGCTCCCATTCGCTGCGCATATCGAAGTAAACCAATCCATCCATGCTTCCGTGTGCCGCTACGACTGGAGACGGGATCCCGGCGTTCTGGCATTGGTCGCGAAAGTCAGTCCAGTTTTTATCGCGCGAAGGATTGGGCTTGCCAATCGGGATAGGCAGCGGATTGCGCCGCGTCGTGGGGTCCTTGCCACTTTTTAATAGCACTGTGTCTGCGACATCGTCGGCGGTCAGAGGCATCAGTTCCTGGCGATTTTCTTCGCCCAACATCACCACTAGCCGTACGCGTTGCAGATCGACTTTCACGCTCTCCTCGGAATTATTGTGAAATGTGACGTGAAGTGCGACCACACCGCCGTTGAAGGGAGATTTCTTGGGAAATTTGTCCTTATAGTTCGACGCGTGAGTCCACGGTTCAACGGTAATAGTTAGGCCCTCATGCGACTCCGTAGCGGCGGCAGGTGCGGGGGTGAGTTGTTGAGCTGCCACCGAGCTTGGAGACAGAAAAACCAGAAAAGAAGCGAGAACAGCAGCGAGGGGTATTTGCATTTGGATATAATAGACTGTTTGCATCCTGTGGCCTTCGATTCTTTGAGAAGTGAAGGGGTTGCCCTATTGTTCGCGGGGCACTCTTCTATCGCGAATCAGACCGGAGTGAGACCAAGTGTATTTCCTTTATAGCGTTTTGATGGGGCTTGTCGCCCTGGTGACGGCCCCGTATTGGGTGGTGATGGGATTACGGCATGGCAAGTATTTGTCGAATCTTGCCGAGCGTCTGGGCTTTTCCTCGCCAGGATTGGAGCAACTCTTCGCTCAGCAAAGCAAAGCCATTTGGATCCATGCGGTATCCGTGGGAGAAGCAATCGCCAGTGCCACTCTTGCGAAGCGGTTGAAAGAGAAGCACCCCGACCGCCCACTGATCATTTCCACGGCCACGAAAACTGGCCACGCTTTGGCGAAAGAACGGTTTCCCTTTGCCGACGCGGTGATCTATTTTCCATTGGACTGGACGTTTTGCGTGAGGGCGGTGCTTAATCGCGTCAAACCAGCGCTGGTCATCGTGCTTGAAACCGAAATTTGGCCGAATTTCCTGCGCGAGGCGAAACGGCAAAATGTTTCGGTTATCTTTGTGAGTGGCCGCGTATCCGAACGTTCCTTTGCGCGTTATCAAAAGCTCTTTGCTTGGATTGGCTTTTACCTTAGGCCGTTCCTCAAATCGGCTCTGGGGCAGGCCTCGACTTTCTTGATGCAGACCGAGCAGGACGCAGAAAGAATCAAGAGCCTGGGTGCGCCATCAGAACACGTGATTGTCAGTGGCAACTTAAAGTACGACATGGAAATACCGACGCCGACGCCCCTCTCGCTGTGGCTGGAGGCAGAATGCAAGAGACTTGGGCGCTGGCCGCTAATTGTGGCGGGAAGCGTGGTGGCTACGGAAGAGCCGCTAGTGTTAATCGCCTTTGGCGTGGCGCAGGGAGATTTCCGCGATGCGCTGTTGGTTTTGGCGCCGCGCAAGCCGGAGCGCTTTGCGGCAGCCGCTGAATTTATCGACGATTCGCACCGCAAATTCATTCGCCGCTCTGAATTGGCTGTCCAAGGACCGGGGGAGCTAGGGAATGGTGAGTTGCGGGAAATTTCGCCGGATGTAACGGTGCTCTTGCTCGACAGCATTGGTGAACTTGCGTCCCTCTACAAATGTGCTGACGGTGTATTTGTCGGCGGTTCGCTGGTGACCTCTGGCGGACATAACATTCTGGAACCTGCAGCATTTGGCAAAGTGCCGGTGTTCGGCGAGTTCATGGACAATTTTGCGGAGATCGCCGCGCGATTCTTGGACGCCAAGGCCGCGATTCAGGTGACGAGTCCAGAGGATGCTGGCGTGGAATGGATTCACCTGCTAAAGGACAGTGAAAAGATGCGGCGGATGGGCGAGGCAGCCCGGGGATTGGTGGAGCGGAGCCGTGGTGCTCTCGATCGTTCACTTGCCGAAGCGGAAAAGCATTTGCACGGCGCGTCGCAATGAATCTGGCACCGGTGGCGCGCGTCGTACTTTGGCCGTTCGCGATGCTTTACGGAACAATTGTCCGCATACGCGTGTGGCTTTACCAAATAGGCTTCTTCAGGGCTCAGCGACTGAAGAAGCCGGTGATCAGCGTAGGTAACTTGACCCTTGGCGGCACCGGGAAGACGCCAGTGACGATCTGGCTGGCGGAAAGGCTGTTGGCGGAGGGGAAACGGGTAGGGATTTTGAGCCGAGGTTATCGCGGCGACGGTAGAACCAGCGACGAGATTGAATTAATGAAATTTCGATTGAAGGGGCGCGTCGAATTTGGTGTCGGCAAAGACCGACTGGTGCAAGGCCACAAGCTGGAAAGCGCCGTGGATGTCTTTTTGCTCGATGATGGCTACCAACATTTGCGACTCGAGCGTGACGTGAATATTCTGCTGATGGATACGGTAAGACCACTGGGAAAAGAGAGACTGCTCCCAGCCGGGAGGTTGCGAGAGCCTCTCTCCGCCATGGACAGGGCCGATATTCTGGTCATGACGCGTACTGACGCGTCTTCCGATGCCCAGGCGGCGATCTCTCGGCTGACGGAGTACCCAGTGTTTGCCGCAAGAACTAAGCTTATGGGATTTAGGCGGCTTTGGAGCGAGGCCCCGGTGCTTCGCGCTGAAGAAATGGACATGGGGCCATTTCTTGCATTTTGCGGCATTGGCAACCCAGGTGCATTCCTCATGGATCTGAAGAATTGGAATTTGCAGATCGTTGGGAAAGAAGCGTTTGCCGATCATCACCAGTATAGCGACGGAGAAATACAGGAATTGCTCGACGCTGCAAGAGAGGCTGGCGCGCGTGCTTTGGTGACCACGGAGAAAGACGCTCAAAATATGGCCGATGTGGAAGCAGTTGAGATGCCAATCTATGTTGCGGTCATCGAAGTGGAATTTCCGCAGGAGGAGGCCTTTCTGAAAGCGATTCGGGGACGTTTGCTCCACCAGCAGGCTTCTGCATGAAGATACTGATTCGCGCGACCAACTGGGTTGGAGACGCAATCATGGCTTTGCCTGCCTTGCGCGCAGTCAAGATGAAATTCCCGAAAGCAAAGATCGGTATTGTTGCCAGGCCGTATGTGGCGGAGATCTATCGGGACCAGCAGGTCTGCGACGAATTGATTGGCTATGATCCAGTGCGGGAACATCAAGGGCTGGCGGGGCCGCGAGCGGCTGGCTTCGGAATTACGCTCGCGAAAATTCGATGTCGCGCTGCTGTTGCAGAACGCGTTTGACGCCGCATGGCTTGCATGGCGTGCGGGAATTCCCGAACGGATCGGGTATGCGCGAGACGGGCGAGGCATTTTGTTGACGAAGGCGATTCCAGTTCCGAAACCAGAAGAAATCCCGGCTCATGAAAAGTTCTATTATCTGGAGTTGTTGCGCCGGGCAGGTTGGGTGGATAGTTTTCCGAACGTCGAGCACATCTCCTTGGGTGTCCCAGACGCACGCAGGCAGCACGCGGGAGAAATGTTGATGGAAGCCGGTGCACGGCCGCACGCGTTCCGCGTGGCGATCGGCGCAGGCGCATCGTATGGATCGGCAAAATGTTGGTTTCCAGAGCGCTTCGCGGAAACGGCCAATCGTTTTCAGGCAGAGAAAGATGCGGACATCATTCTGTTCGGAACGCCGGGTGAAGTGGCGGTCTCGAATGCCATCTTTGCCGGAATGAAGCGCAAACCTGTGGACCTAACGGGTAAAACGGCGATCGGAGACCTGCCCGCGTTGCTATCGCAATGCCACCTCTTTCTGGGAAATGATTCTGGTGCGATGCATGTGGCTGCTGCGGTTGGATTGCCGGTTGTGGCGATATTTGGACCCACCGATGCTGAGGGAACTTCACCGGTCACAACTCGCTATTCCATCGTGCAACAGAAGCCGTACTGTAGTCCGTGCTTTTTGAAGCGATGCCCCACAGACCATCGTTGTATGAAAAGTGTGACGCCGGATATGGTACAAGTTGCATTACATCAATGGGCGTAACGGGCCAGATAAGAGTTCAATACGCAGTAGTAAATGCAGGTATTTAATGAGGCTGGGATGAAGACACGCGCAAGGAAGGACAAATCGAAATCCACCGCGGTGGATCTACTGGCGCTTGCCGAATATGTTGAGCGTTTTCCGTCGAAAACCGTTGTCGTACTCGGCGATTTTGTCGCCGACGCTTTTCAATTTGGAGATATTACCCGAGTTTCGCGGGAAGCACCTGTGCTGATTCTGCGGCACCGGGAAACGGAAATAGTTCCAGGTGGTGGTGCGAATGCCGCGAATAACTTTGTAGCGTTAGGCGCGCGAGTAATTCCGATCACCGCCGTTGGCAAAGACCAGGTGGGACGATTTCTGGTAGAGACGTTTCGGAAGAAGAGAGTAGATGTTTCAGGGGTGATCCGTGTACCCGGTTGGACGACACCAACCAAAACGCGATTCCTGGCGGGATGGGCGCACACCGTGGGTCAGCAGGTCTTGCGTGTGGATTATGAGCCTAACCGTGCATTGCCAGAAGGATCTCGAGAGAAGTTGCAAAAACTACTTATTGCCAAAATATCTTGTGCAGATGCGCTGGCGATTTCTGATTATGGATTCGGCATAGTTAGTCCCGCAGAAATACGAGAAGCCATGGCTCGAACGAAGAAAGAAATTCCGGTAACTCTGGATTCGCGATACCGCCTGCATGATTTCAGGCGCGTGGGAATCACCGCGGCGACTCCGAATGAAGCGGAAATGGAAGCACTGCATCACACAGCTATCGGCAGGGATCTGTCGGAATTGGCACGTTGCGGCGAGGTGACGCGCACGGAAATGAAATTGCGATCTCTCCTGGTTACACGCGGAAGAGATGGCATGGCGCTTTTCCAACCAGAACAATCTCCGGTTCACATCCCGGTGCACGGCAGCGATCAAGCCGTCGATGTTACGGGAGCCGGAGACACGGTTCTCGCTACTTATACGCTGGCCCTGGCCTCCGGCGCCTCAGCACTGGAAGCGGCGCATCTGGCGAATATCGCCGGTGGCCTGGTGGTCATGAAACGCGGGACGGCCACTGTATCCCGAGAGGAACTGCAAGAGGCGATTCAGAAGGCTGCCTCGGAGAAGTCCTAACGTATGCGCCCAGCCACAACAAAAATCCTCACGAGTTGCGAGCTACGCGATTCAATAGGTAAAGCAAAAGCGGCAGGGAAGCGCGTAGTCTTCGCGAATGGCTGTTTTGATACGCTGCATGTCGGTCATGTTCGTTATTTGCAAGGGGCGAAGGCGCAGGGAGAACTATTGATCGTGGGCGTAAACTCCGACGAAAGCGTTCGGTGCCTGAAGGGTGCAGGCCGCCCTATTCTGGATGAGCAGGCGCGGGCGCAATTGGTGGCGGCGCTTCGTTGCGTGGATTACGTCGTGATTTTTCCCGATGCTAATGTCGAGCGCTTGTTGGAAGAATTGCGTCCCGACGTGCACGCCAAGGGAACTGATTACACTGCCGAAAGTGTTCCAGAACGCGCGGTCGCAGACCGCCTGGGCATTGCGGTTGCAATTGTAGGTGACCCGAAAGATCACTCCACGCGCGAACTGCTCGCATCCATCCGCAAGGATGCACATGACTGAAAAGCGCTTCGCAGTCGTACGGCTGGGTTCTCTCGGCGACATTGTTCACACTCTCCCTGCCGTCGCCGCGCTGCGCGAATCCTTTCCAGCGGCGAATATCGTGTGGCTGACGCATCCGCGTTGGATGGAACTCATAGCCAGCAGTGGCCTAGCTTCAGAAGTCTGGCCGGTGGACTCGCGTGATCTTTCCTCTGTCCGCAAGGTTGTGGCAAAACTGCGTGCTTTTCGCCCGGACGCGGCCATCGATTTTCAGGGCCTCTGGAAATCCGCGTTCCCCGCATTCTTGGCAGGGGTTCCTCGGCGCATTGGATTTTCTTCGGCAACGATTCGCGAGTATGGTGTCTCGATTCTCTATACTGACCGAGTGAAATGCCGCAGAACTCATATCGCTGATCAAAACGGCGAACTCACTGTGTGTGCCGGGGCAAAAACCGGCGTGGCTGGCGTGCGACTGCATGCCGCCGAAGCGTGACGAATCCGCGGTAAGGACGCAACTTGAGGGCGAAGGAATCGCATCGTACGTCGTGCTGAGCCCGGGAGGTGGCTGGCGCGCAAAGTGCTGGCCGCCCGATCGATTCGGCGCTCTCTGCCAGCGTGTACGCAAAGAGTTGGATTTGCGCTGTGCCATCAACTATGGTCCAGGAGAAGTAGAGCTTTTTGCCGCAGTGAAATCTGCTAGCGGAACGGCAGAACCGCTCGCGTGCGACTGGGAGTTGGGGCGATTGATGGCCATGCTCAAAAATGCCCGCTGTGTAGTGGGCGGCGATACCGGGCCGCTGCACCTGGCGGTAGCATTGCGCGCGCCAGTCGTGGCTTTGTTTGGCCCGACCGATCCGGCGAGAAATGGCCCTTATCCGCCACAGGAAATTGTGCTGCGCAGCCCCAGGGCCATAACTTCCTATGGTCGCGGAGATACACCGGATCAATCCCTACTCGATTTGTCCGTGGAACAGGTGTTTGCAGCGGTAAAGAAACGCATCGAGGAACGGGCATGAGTGCTGCGGAGTTCTTCGCACGTTGGCGGGTGCGGCTCGGTTACATGCTAGGGATCATTCTGCTAGTGTTGGCTCACCCTACGCTGCAAACGATTTTGATCGGCGGACTGGTGGGGTTTTTCGGCATCATCATTCGCGGTTATGCCGCGGGCTATCTTCATAAGCAGGAAATTCTGACCACCACCGGCCCGTATGCCCACACCCGTAACCCCTTGTACTTCGGAAGCAGTTTTCTGGCCCTTGGTGCGGCAATCGCCATGCGATCGATGATTGGCGGAATTTTGCTGTTATTTTACTTCTTGCTGGTCTACAGCCTCGTGATGCGCAGGGAAGAACGAGAGCTTCGCGCGCAGCATGCAGAGACCTTCGATGCCTACGCCGCTTCCGTTCCTCTATTCTTGCCTCGCCTGCGCGCAAGAAGCGCGGTCGGGGCCCCGTCCGGATCGTTCTCGTGGAAGCGATACAAGAAAAATCATGAATACGAGGCTACAATCGGATTCCTGCTATTACTCATCGTGCTGGCCGCCATCTGGCGCGTAAGATCTGCCTAGCAGGCTTTCTCCTGCAGGACATGCTACAAAACAATTCACACTGAGCGAGTGGCCGTCTGTGATGACCTGGATCGCCCCGTCTTTATCGGTGCGTAGGACACGGAGTCCAGTTGCCATCAATCGCTGTAGCAATTCCGGACTTGGATGCCCGTAGGGATTTTGCTCGCCCGCCGTGGAATACGCCTATTTTTGGGAAGTCGACCGATTCCACGCGATCGACGAACGTTCGGTCTCCCAGCAACATGGCGCGCAAGATGGGGGTGGTTTGCCAAAAATTAGAAAATAGTTCGCCTAGTCGCTGGCGGAGCCGGACGCGCAACATTGCCAGGCGCGTGCTGAATGTTGACCGTTCTTTGAAATTGTTTCCAATAATGTGCGGGATCGTAGCGTGGCCAGCAGACTGATATTTTGCCGGGCCAGAAATTCTCGGCGATCAAATGCCCCAGCATCCCTGTAAATCTGCGGAACATGTGCCTGCGCGAGAACGGATATTTCATCGCCTGCCTGAACCGCTGGAAGTTCCGGGTCGCCCTCTTTTGCGGTGAATCCTATGCGCAAGCTTCCACTCAACGGAAGTCGCCCGGTGGAAGTGTCAACACCACTCAGCGCGATAGCGAAGCTGTATCCCCACGGCAATCGGGCGGGTTCACTGGTGGCGCGGCCGTACCAACGCAACGGCGACGTCAAGCTAGGCTCGTTCTTGGCGATGCGTGCAGAAATATGATCAAAAGGAAGTGGTTGTTGTGTAAGAGAGCAGGCAAGTGCGCCGAGTGCATATCCAAAAAATAAGGCAGTAACGCCCCCAGACAGCAATCGATTCCTGAGTG
Organism: Candidatus Acidiferrales bacterium; assembly: GCA_963726725.1. GTDB lineage: Bacteria > Acidobacteriota > Terriglobia > Acidiferrales > UBA7541 > Acidiferrum. The sequence goes on along the minus strand of CAVSDV010000019.1, from coordinate 389,450 downwards.
TAAATAGCAAGCCGGCGAGAAACAATGCGGCACAGCAGAGGGGCGCACCCCAAAGGAAAGTGTTTGAACAAGCACGAGCAGAAATCCAGCCGCCATGGCCGAGCAATATGCCGCCCCCAAATGCAGCGGCAATCGCCACGGCCGGAATCTTCATCACATTTTTCGCAATCTCACCAGTGTTTCGATGTGGAATGTTTGCGGGAATAAATCGAAAAGTTGAATGTCCGATATTTTATAGTGATGTGCAGGGGTGATCGCGGTCGCGGTCTTGCGCTCGGAGCCAGTCAGTACTGCCAGATCGCGCGCTAGGGTCGATGGGATCACAAGAGAGATAGACAATTTCGGGCGCACCCAAATTGGCAAGCCGCGCCGCTGTTTCCGCGCCCAAGCCCGCGCGAGGTGGATCGAGCACTACGAAGTCTGGCGCTTCCTGTTCCTTTTGCAGGAATTCTTCGGCGTGCTCCACGTGCGAGACCAGTTCGATCCCGGCGGTTTCCGCGTTGGTGCGAAGATCGCGTGTGGCGGCTAGATTGGCGTCCACGCTTACGACTTTCGAGAAAGCCTTGGTCAGCGGCAGCGTAAAGAATCCGACCCCTGCGTAGAGGTCGAGGGCATAATTACCCTTGGCCTCGTTCAGCACGGTCTTCATCAGATCTTCAATCAAGAACCGGTTCACCTGGAAGAAAGACAAATGGCTGACGCGGTAGGAATAATCGCTGATTCTATGTGTCAGGTAGCCAGGGCCCGTCAAATCAAAACGGTTTTTGGTTTTGTCGAGGAGCAGCAAGGTTTCCAAATCCGGAAGAGCCGCTTTGAATTCCGCCGCGATGTCTTTTGCCGGCTTCGGGAAACGTTCAAAGGCGATATTCAGAGCAAGTTTTGAGTCCTCGGAATCGACAAACGCCTCGACCTCAAGAATTCCCGGCGGAAGGGAATTGGCACGCGCCAGATTCTGTAGCTGGGAAAAGGCGCGCGACAGGCAGGGCGACAAAACGGGGCAGGCATCAATCGGCAGGATATGTGCGCTTTCCGGGAGAAAATAACCGAAGGCGCGCGGCAGGGCATCGCGAAAGGCCCACTGCGCTCGATTGCGATAGCCAAATGGTTCTCCGGTATGCGCCTGAATTTCCTTGTCCCAGGTGACACCGCCAAGGCGTGACAGCGTTTCGCGCAAGATTTCTTTTTTGAACTGTACTTGCTGCGATGTTTCAATGTGCTGGTAATGGCAACCGCCGCAAACGCCAAAATGCGGACACGCCGCGGCTATTCGACCAGGAGAAGATTGTTTTACTTCGAGTAATTTTGCGTGAATCAGGCGCTTCTTGCGGGTGCGCACCGCTGCGGTGACCTGCTCGCCCGGCAACACATAGGGCACGAAAACAGTGCTCTCTTTGGTGTGTGACAGGCCGTCACCCCCGTATATCAGCTTCTCAATTGATAATGTTAACTCATCAGCCATAAATGTCTAGTCCTGTGTGCTGCAAGATTTGTGCAGTTGCGTGCCGTGCAGGTGCGCTCAAGAAAAATAAAAAAGACTCAGTCGCGGCAATTGGTATTCGTCGAGTAACCTTTTCTGGAGATACTGTTTTTCGACCAGGGCTAGCTGCTCGGCTTTCATTTTGCGCCGGTACGCGGCAACCTGTGAATCCACTTCGCGCCGTATCTTCAGCATCAGGTCTTCACTTGCGTTACTCAACAACGCAGCATGAAGCTTATCATCTAAAATTGTCAGCCGCCGCTCCAGGTCTTCCAGATCAAGATTTCCGGGTGCGTCGAGCAGCACCGTAAAAGACTTCAAAGATTTAGCAACTTCCCGAATCAATCCACAGACTGCGGGCTGTGAGGTGGTGCAGCTTTCGGCGGCTTTCTGCAACCGTGCCTCATTAATTTCAAAATATTTCTGCAACTCTTCTTTGCGTAGGATTTCTGATTGCGTTTCTTTGCCACGCACCGCGCCCGCCGATGCTTCTTGAGCCTCTTCTGCCGCTTCCAACACCGCGTCAGTGCAATACGCGAGACTCTTCAGCGGCTTGTTGGCCCCACGCCGCGATCGCTGGTAACTCTCAAAGGCGTGGTCTATCCCTTTTAACGCAGCCTCCAGCGGCACGCCGGCCTTTTGCCAGGTCTCCATAATCGCCCAGTCCAGAGGCGAAACCAGCAGATGGGCGCCACGCTTCTTCCAAAAATATTCCTCGATCTCCGTGAAATAGTTAAAGTAATTCCAGTTTTCCATGTGGTGAGTTGATCGCTTCGCGTAGTGCTAGTGTTTTACTTTCTTCGCCGATCCATCTTTCGTTGCATTCACCGCATGCGTTGGAACTGGCGCGTGTGTGGCGGCGTTGTGGTGCACCTCGCTATGCTGATTCTTGTCCCAGATAATACGCAGACCATTTAGTGTAAGAAACTCGTCGATGTGCTGAATATGTTTTGAACCGCGCGCCACCAGCCTTGCTTGTCCACCCGTAGCTACCACTGTCGCATCAGTCTTAAGTTCGGCCTTCATGCGCGTTAACATGCCGTCCACCATATCCACCGCGCCGTAATACAGGCCCGCCTGCATATGCGTAACGGTGTTGGTGCCAATCACTTTGCCGGGATCCTTAATTTCCACGCGTGGCAGTCTGGCGGTTCGCGAAAACAACGCTTCCGAAGAAATGCCGATGCCTGGAGCAATCACGCCCCCCAGATATTCGCAACGCGCCGAAATTACATCGAAAGTGATCGCCGTTCCAAAATCCACGACGATGCAAGGTCCCCCATACTGGTGGAAGGCGGCAACTCCATTCACAATGCGATCGGCACCCACTTCCAGCGGATTATCAACCAGCACCGCCATACCGGTTTTTACTCCCGGCTCAACAAATAGCGCTTTTTTCCCCAAATAGATGCGCGCCATTTCGCCTAGCGTCCAGTTTACCGGTGGCACCACGGAACTGATCATCACTCCCGTAATATTTTCCTGGTTCAATCCGGCCAGGGAAAAAAGGCTGCGAGTCAGCACACCATATTCATCGACAGTCTGCGAGTGTGCGGTCGTTAATCGCCAATTCGCAATCAACTCTTCGCCGCGGAAGACTCCCAGCACGGTATTGGAGTTACCTACATCGATGGTCAGCAGCATCTAGCGAACCTCGGAAACATCGCCGGCAATAACCGTAACCGTCTCGCCGTCGTCTTTCTTCACCAGCAGCAACCCGTCCGCGCTCAGCCCTGCAGTCTTGCCGGTATAAGTGTCGCGACCCGTATCCACGCGCACGCGCTTGCTGTCTGCAAACTGTGAGACCTCAGCAAAGCGCCCGACCACGTAAGAGGGCCCTTCGCGCAGGAAACGATTGTAATCGGTCTCGAATTCGCGGAGCAAACGTACCAGGAGTTCCAATCGCGAGTGCACTTTCCCGGTTTCCTTGCTTAGGGAAGTGGCGATGGAAGAAAGCTCGGCAGGGAACTTCTCCTGATTCACGTTCAGGCCGATGCCCACAATCACGAAACGCACCTGGCTTGGTTCCGCGTGCATTTCCGTTAAAATACCGCCCAACTTTTTTCCATCAATCAGAATATCGTTGGGCCACTTCAATTCCGTGTTCAAGCCAGTCTGCGCCAGGATTGCGGAATGCAGAGACAGTCCCGCCAGCATGGTCAAAAGTGGCGCCTGCGCCGGAGAGAGGCGAGGACGCAGTAATAGGGTGAGGTAGATCCCCGTGCCCTGCTCGGAGTGCCACTTGCGGCCCGCTCTGCCGCGCCCCTCGGTCTGTGCCTCGGCAAGAACTACCGCGCCTTCTTCTTCACCTGCGTACGCCAATTCCATCGCTACACGATTCGTCGAATCAGTCTTGAAGAAATGGTAGAAGCGCTTGCCGAACAAGTTCCCCTTCACATATTTGCGCAGAAGATCTGGCGTCAGAATGTCCGGCACTTTCTCCAGAAAATAGCCCGTAGCCGTCTGGCCTTTCACACGAACGCCTAATTCGCGGAGTCGCTGCACCCAACGCCACACCGTCGAGCGCGAAACGCCAATCTCCTTGGCAATTCGTTCCCCGCTGATGACAATCGTGGCGTTTTCCCCCAATAGGGACAGCAGCGCGGCAATTCGTCGGTCGGTCGTACCAGGTAGAGTCGGTGACTGCGGCATCAGGATTCAGTCCAGTGCTTCGAATATCAAATCGTGCGGTTCACTCTGCGGTGCGGCACTAGCTTACTTTTACTCGATGCTGTCCACAAGCAGGCTTACGTCCACGGCACGCGCCGAATGGGTCAGCGCCCCGGAGGAGAGATAATCTGCGCCGGTCAGTGCGTAGGCGCGGGCGTTCTGCAGCGTGATGCCGCCAGAAATCTCCACCACGCAGGAGGCTCGAATGCTACGAGTGACCGCCACGCAATGACGCGCCGTGTCGAGGCTCATGTTGTCCAGAAGTACGGATTCGGCGCCGGCAGAAAGCGCTTCTCGCAGTTCGGCTTCGTTTCGCACTTCGATTTGGATGGTCAGACTTTGCGTTTCGCAAGATGTCGGTTTGGCTCCAACGGCTTCATACGCGGTCATGGCCCGGGGATTCATTCGGGAAGACGCATAAGCGTGAGCCTGATCCATCGCGGCCTTTACTCCACCGGCCAGTGCAATGTGATTTTCCTTCAGCAAGATCGCGTCGTAGAGTCCAATACGATGGTTCGTTCCTCCACCCATCTTTACCGCGTATTTCTCCAGCACTCGCAGGCCGGGCGTGGTTTTCCGCGTGTCGCGAATTCTTGTATTGGTTCCCGCCAGTTCACCAACGAACTGATGCGTCAGCGTGGCGATGCCGCTCAAATGCCCCAGGAAATTCAGTGCGGTCCGTTCGCCGGTAAGAATTGCGCCAGCCATCCCGGCGATGTGAAGCAGTTCCTGTCCTTTCTTCACCAATTGCCCGTCACTTACGGAAGACTGAAGATCCATATCCGGGTCGAGCGTCTGAAAGACTTTCTCCGCCATTGGCAGACCTGCGCACACCATCTCTTGCTTTGCAATAATGCGTGCCTTGCCCACTGCGTTTACAGGAATAGTAGCGGCAACGGTTACGTCTCCGGGGCCAACATCTTCGGTCAGCGCCTGCGCAATTCTTTCCGCGATGTAAGGTGAATCCCAATCCATGACATTGTCCGGCTTAAATCCTAATTGCCGCCAAGTTCTTTTGACCGATCCTGAAATTTCTGCAATTCGACGCGCCGTTCCGCCAGCGTTGCTTCCAAGCCCTTGATGATTTTCTCTGGCGCGCGGCTTCGAAACGTTTCGTCCCCCAGTTGCCGTTGTTTTCCGGCAATGTCTTTGTTCAAGCGTTCGATCTCCTTGCGGATTCTGGTCAATTCCGCCGCCATGTCGATGGTTTCCGCGGCATACGGTATGCGTATATCGAATTGCGCTGTGGAGCGCATGCCGCCGCCGGCCTCGGGCAGTTTCCCGTCGAAAACTGTCAATTCGGTCAAAAGTCCCAGCCGCAGGATACCGTCGCGATTCTTTTCCATCACCGACCGTACCGCCGCTTCTCCGCTGGAAAATTCTGCCGCAACCCGTTTCTTGTCGACTTTCATCTCGGCGCGCAACGTTCGCAGCGATTGAATGGTTTCCTGGACCAGTCCAAATTCCTTCAGTGCCGCAGCATCCTTCCAGTTCGCCGTTGCTTGCGGATAGGTGCTCAACGCGATGGACTTTGCTCCAGTTTTCTGCGGCAACTGGTGCCACAGTTCTTCGGTCAGAAAAGGCATGAATGGATGGAGCAGGCGAAGCGCTGCTTCAAATCCTGCAAACAGATTCTTCCACGCAACCAACGACCTTTCGCGATCTTCGCTCATCAAGTCGGGCTTGACCCACTCGATGTACCAATCGCAGAAATCGCCCCAGAAAAATTGATAGACCGACTGAGCCGCCTCGTGAAAACGGTAATTCGTCAGCGCATCCTGTACCGTTTCCACGGTTTCCGCCAGACGCGCGAAGAACCAGCGATCTATGATCGGAACCTCTTCCTTGTGAGCGTAGGGAGCCTGTTCTCGCACGGCGGGCGCGGCCATTTCGTCGAGCGAAATTCCACGCTGTTCAAATTTGTCCAGATTTACGAACAGGAATCGCGCCGCATTCCAGATTTTATTGGCAAAGGAACGTGCGCCCAGCATGCGGTCATCGGTCAGAATGATGTCTGTCCCCGGTGCGGCCATCGACGCCAGGCAAAAGCGCATCGCATCCGTGCCGTATTGTTGGTTCAAAGCCACGGGATCGAGCCCGGTGCCCTTGGACTTGGACATTTTCTCGCCGCTAGCCGTCCTCACCAGCGAGTGCAGGTAAACAGCGTGGAAGGGAACTTGCTTCGTAAAGTGAATCCCCATCATGATCATGCGCGCAACCCAGAAGAACAGGATGTCGTAGCCGGTGATCAGGAGATTTGTCGGATAGTATCGGCGAAAATCCGCGGTAACTGCAGGCCAGCCCAGCGTTGAAAAGGGCCACAATCCAGAACTGAACCAGGTGTCCAGCACATCCGGATCCTGCTCTAATTTCTTCGATCCACACTTCGGACATTGCGTGGGGTCAACGCGCGCCACGACCACTTCCTTGCAGTCCGGGCAATGCCACGCCGGGATCCGATGTCCCCACCACAACTGGCGGGACAGGGTCCAATCGCGAATGTTCCTCATCCAGTTCAGATATTCGGTCCGGCGATTTTCCGGCACAACACTGATTTCTCCGCGCTCTACAGCCGCAATGGCTGGCTCGGCAAGCGGCTTCATACTGCAGAACCACTGCTTTGACGCGCGCGGCTCCACAATCGTGTGGCTGCGTTCGCACAGTCCGATGGCACTCACGTGATCTGTAATCTTTTCAAGCAAGCCGAGGGCACGCAGATCCTCGACGATCTTTTTTCGCGCCACGAAACGGTCCAGCCTCGCATACACGCCCGCGTGCTCGTTCATGTGCGCGTCGTCGGTCATCACATCGATCTGTGGCAGGTTGTGGCGACGGCCCGCTTCAAAGTCATTCGGGTCGTGCGCCGGAGTAATCTTCACCGCGCCGGTGCCGAATTCCAGGTCTACCATGTCGTCGGCAATGATGGGAATCTCACGATTCATCAGAGGCAACAGCACGTTCTTGCCGACTAAATGCTTATAGCGCTCGTCGTTGGGATGAATGGCAACCGCGGCATCACCGAGCATCGTCTCCGGCCGTGTAGTTGCTACAACGAGGAATTCGCCGTCGCCTCCGGCCACGGGATACTTGATGTGCCACAAATGACCGGGCCGCTCCTCGTGAGCTACTTCCAAATCGCTCAACACCGTCAAGCAGACGGGGCACCAGTTCAGCAACCGCTTTTCGCGGTAGATCAATCCCTCTTCGTACAAGCGAACGAAAACTTCGCGCACCACCGCTGACAATTCCGGCGACAAGGTGAATTTCTCGCGACTCCAGTCGCAGGATTCGCCAATCTGCTTCATCTGCCGCTGAATCGTTCCGCCGCTCTCTTCCTTCCATTGCCAAACGCGCTTCAGGAACTCTTCGCGGCCCAGGTCGCGATAGTTGATCCCTTTTTCGGCAAGCTGTTTTACGACTACGCGCTGCGTCGAAATGCTGGCGTGATCTGTCCCGGGCAAATACAACGTGTTGAATCCGCGCATACGATGCCAGCGCGTCAGGATGTCGATCTCCGTGTGGTCGAGCATGTGCCCGATGTGCAGCGAGCCAGTCACGTTGGGCGGGGGAATCACAACGCAGAACGACGGCCCCGGGGCATCTGGGTCGGCCTTAAACAGCTGTTCCTTGACCCAAAACTCAGCCCAACGCGGCTCAATCTGTTGTGGTTCGTACGACTTGGCGATTTCGCGAGACATCCCGGGGCAATCTCCTCACATACCCATGCAACGGCGCTAGGGGACTCTTATAGTCTCAGGGTAATCTCTGAATATACGGGCAGGCAGCTAGTATCGTCAATTCTGTGCAACCATCTGTGCGGAGTAGGTGAGCAACAAAGTCAGAACAAATTGCAGGCCACATTTACGACCAATCGGCCGCAGGTCGCTCGTTCAACCATAAAATAAAGTCCATCCAAGGGGGTTTCCCGCCCAAGCTTCTAAGCATGGTTGCGCATTGTGCGCGGTGCCCATGACTGTGCATGCAAACTTGAATAAATGCCTGGGCCACAGAAAAGGTTCGTCCTGGCAACCTGGGCGTCTCCAATATTCGGGTCAGGGCCGGTTCCTCTAGTTGAGCGATCCATTTCATTTCTAATTCGTAGGTTTCTCGGTATAGGGTCGCAACAGCTTCAATTGATTCTGGAACTGAAGCTTCCGCTTCCCGCGCGAATGGAAGCTCAAGTGTTAGTGAAAGCCAGAATCGGTTCGCAAGGATGATGTGATGGAGAAGTTCGCGTAGTTCTCGATCCTGAGCAGCTTTCTCATGTTGCCGCACCGCGCTCAATAAGGCGGAATTCGCATATCCCTTGTGCCGGATCAGGTCTTTGAGCAAAGCCAGCATGCGGCCTACTTTATCAAAACGAAATCAGCCCAGCGGGACTTTCTGAAGTTGGCGTGATTGCCCCTCTGCTTGATATCTCACCAATGTGATTCTTCCGAATCGCGCGGGTGCCGGAAAGCGGTGCGTTCCAGGCTGTCAAGTCGCGTGGAGGGGAATCATGATTGCGCTTGGCGTGCCACGGAGTCGTAACTACCTCGCACGACCCAGAATCGAATAAACAAGGAGCTATGCGTGCAGGATGAAAATGAATGAGACCATCCGAAATCACGCCACAGGTGAGATACTTGCGATGCTCAGCAGCGACGAAGTGAATGCTGGCGCGTGCCAATTGTACGAAGTTCATTAGCCGCCACACCGCCCAGCTCCCCCGCTTCATTACCATGTCGATTTCATCGAAAAGTTTACAGAGAAACAGGGCAAGCTGGACTTCTACGAGGGCAAAGATTAGCAACACGTTTCGCTTCTGCAGGGACAAAGTGCAACCGCGCACATTCGCCAACCACATTGATTTGCCAATAAACATGATGAGCCTGTTATTTTCACTGTGGAAACGAAGCCACCGGGCGGCGTGGTAAGGGCTTTCCAAATGGCATACGGGATTGCGAACAACGGTGGGGCGGCCCCAGATGGTTTACCGAAAAATCGGATCGCTCGGCTGGTGTTTATCATTACCGCCCAGGGCTTGCTGCCCGCATTCCGCGAATATTCCAGAGAATCATTTTCGGATTTGCAGCCATAATCGCAAAGGTTACTACGCTAGAGAAAAAATAGCAGAAGTATCTCACTTAACTGTCTAGCGAAGGGTAGGGAACTTAGATCGGTAATGTATTGGGGCAATGGCACTGGATCGCTTAGTGGATTCAAGTGGCAGTCAGTCAGTCTCGTCAATTCACGGTGTGACGTTCTCCAGCGCTCAACGGTAATTGCATGGAACTTGGGTTAAGATGTCCGTGTAGGTCTAGTCATGCTCTCGCTCCTTCGCCGTGGGCATTCGCAACACCCAGCGACAGACTCCATCGGACGGGATGTTCTCTATGAATAAAGGGCAGCACGCTCTTTTTTCCATTGCGGCGCTCCTTCTGTTGTTGTTGATGGCCATTCTCGCCGGCGGTGCCGCCCTTCAAGAATCCGTCACTATTGACGAAGTCGCTCATATTGGCGCGGGCGTCAGTTACTTGCAAAAACTTGACTTGCGCCTGAACCAGGAACATCCCCCGCTCCCCAAAATGCTGGCTGCCGTGCCCCTGGTTTTGCGCGGAACATGTGCTGACTATTCCCATGTTTCGTGGACCATGAGCGAGAAGTTTTTCCCCGGCTACCTGGGCGAGTGGGTATTCGGAGAGTGGTTGCTCAGCCGGTGGAATGATCCAGTGCGGACTTTGGCGTGGGCCCGCGCGCCGATGCTGTTGCTTACCTTGTTGCTTGGCTGGATTCTTTTCGTGTACACCAGCCGTCTCGGTGGCAAATGGGCGGGGCTGCTCTGCCTGAGCGTGTACGTCTCAACGCCAACATTTCTGGCCTTTGGCCCTCTCGTTCATACTGACATGGCGGTCACCCTTTTTTCTTTGATCGCCCTGTGGCGTTTTGCAGGAGCCTGGCAGACACCCGCCCGAAAGAATATTTTGCTGTTCGCCCTGGGCCTCGCCGGCGCCCTCCTTTCTAAATTCACCGCGGGCATTTTGTTTTTTGCGTTCTTAGCATTTGCACTGAGCACCCGATGGCGCCCGGTTCCCGGTCAACCTGAAGGCAAACGCGAAGCCCGTGCCTGGCGTCGATCCCGGTGGCGTGCCACTCTTCAGGGCATTCTCGGCGCGGCGGCGCTCGTATATCTCTTTTATTCTATCTTTTCCATTAAGCAACCCACCGGTGCTCTTTCTTTTATTGGCGATAGTTGGCCGGCTTTAGCGCTGAAGAGAATACTCTTCCCTCCCGTGGTGTACTTTCGCGCCGCGGCGCTCGTTCTGTTTACTTCTAATCGACCCACGTTCGTGCTGGGGCATGCCTATCCACACGGAAAATGGTTCTACTTTCCTGTTCTCCTGCTCCTGAAATCTTCCCTCGGTTTTATCACATTGTTGGTGCTCGCACCGCTCATTGCACTGGCACGGAGACGCCTTCCCGTTCCGCCAGTGCCAGTCATTCCTACCGATCTCCGCATCCATTGGCGCGTACTCTGGGTTGCTCTGGTTGTTTTTACGGCGTTCTGTCTATTGAGCGGTATGGACATTAGCATCCGGCATTTCAGCGTCCCGTTGCTCCTGTTGATTGTTCTCTTGTCAGCGGTCCCGCGTATGATTTCTCGCCATTGGGATTATTCTCGGAACCGGGGAAGAATTCTGGTGGCGCTTACCACTGTCTTGGTTTTCGCATGTCTATTCACGGCATTGCGTGCTTATCCTTACTTCTTTCCTTACCTCAATTCGTTCAGCTTTGGGCATCCCGGTTATGCCCTGGTCAACGATTCCAATCTTGACTGGAACCAGTCGCTCTCGGAAGTGAGGCGGTTTGCAGAGCAACATGGCTTGCAACGCGTCCGACTCGATGAATACGGGTTTAACGATCCTTCGGTCTACGTGCCGCAGGCGGAGCTCTGGAATTGTCAATCGCCCGTTGCCTCCGATGCTGGGCAGTGGGCGATCGTTTCGGGAAACGTAATCATGGATGGACACAACTGCCTGTGGCTGACGCATCTTCCACTTGAACCGCTGGCAGGGGGCAGCATGTATGCCATCCATCTGCCCGAACATATCCCCGAGGCTGGCACTCCCGGCGGACCACCTCTCCCTTCCGACTTTCGGCAGATTGCTGGGGCGCCGTTCGACACGCGCGGCTATTTTTTGAACCTGATTCATCACCCGGAGCAACTTCCGCAAGCGGTGGAAGAAATGCAGGCTCGGTACCGTGCTGCGCGTCAATCAGAAAAGCAGCGTCGTTCTGGTCCTGACGTGAAGTGAATCACGAACAGCCCGTGACTCTCAGTGGCGCACTAATTTGAGGAGGAATGGCGCAATACCATCCTGCAGGGCGTGAGCGATCATGCCTGGACGCACTGTCCCCCGCCAGTGCGCGAATACACCGTACAGAAGGGCAGTAACAGCAATCACTGTTGCACGTTTCTACCCCTGATAACTGTGAGCCGCACCGAACGCCGCCGCGGAAATGAAGATTCCCGCAGCAACGCGGTGCGTTAGCGCAGCAAATTGCACCTGAAAATAGCCGCGATAGACGGCTTCCTCGCAAATCCCGGCAACTGCAGAAAGAACCAGCCAGAGAAGTAGCTCGGTCGGAGTTTGCGGGATGAGATAGGCGATCGCTCGATCTGGCGTGGAACCGTGTTGATGACCTCCGATTATTGAAACAAACATGGTGGAGCCGGCCAGCAAGAGCAGGCCGAGTCCCAGGTCGCGGGACATACCTCCAATGGATTCCCATCGCTTACCGAACAGAGCTTGCAAGGAGGCGCCGCGAAGTCGCACTCCAATGACCACGATGCCGAGGAACAAAAGTTCAATCGGAATTGTCCGCAGATACATATGCGCCCGACCGTGTCCCATCCCCGCACGAGCAGTGGCGGCTCCCGGTGTCCCGCGGTACACCTTGAGGGCACCCACAGCTACGACCAGCAGAGTGTGCAGCGGGCTGGCGATTAGTTGAGGCGAGGCTGAAATAGATTGCTTACCTGATGCACTGTTCATTTTTTTGAATGGCATTCCCCTGGAAACCCAGTGTCGAATGTCCAGTTAGACGGATGCGGGGCACTTTTAGGGTAGGGAACTGCGCCTGGCAATGAATTAAGGAAAATAGGAGGAATTACACTGGATCGTTTGATGGATTAAACGGACTGCTGCATTTGCACAATTTCAGAAAAGGAACGCTTACTGCTTTTTGGAGTTCAATTCGTCCCGGATAAGAGCCTCGATCACCGGCTTCAGGATCTCGTTAGTAACTTTTTGCAGCACATCCGGGTTCATGCGAGAAAGCACGCGCGCGACCAGTTCATCCATGTTGGGTAGCGGCGCGGTTGCTGGTGCTGGCACGGTCTCTGGTTCCGGAGTGGCAGTTGCTTCTGCTACCACTTCCGAAGCGGCTTCCTGAGCCGCCGCCTTTTCTGACAAATGCCCAACGACCGCTTCCACATGCTCGGTCACGAATTCCTGTGCAGGAACTTCTACAAATTGACTGACGACTTCGGGAGACGCCGCCACCCAGGTATTTTCCCAACTCTTCGTTTCCGCGGGCTGATAAGTGTCAATTTCCTGTGTATCGTTCAGGTTTGGTTCCGCAGCGTAAGCCGAGGGAACGGCGGCTTCATTCGTGGATTCGAATGTCACCTCGTGAAGTAGTGCAGGTGTTTCTTCAGCCTGTTCGCTATGCACATATTCCTGAATCGTTTCCGCGATTTCCGCGTGGGATTCTTCCACGTAGGCGCTGACGGATTCAGGCGCAGGCTCCTCGTTTACGACCGCCGGGTCTTCCACAACGGCGCTGTCCCACGTTGCCGCCAGTTTTGTGGCCTTCTTGGCTTCTACTTCCCACGGGCTGGCCGTGACCGAGTACCAGTTGTTTCCAGGCGCAGACTCTGCCGGTGACGGCTGCGAATGCGCTTCTTCCTTCGCCGCCTGCTTCGCTTCGATTACTGGCGCAACCTCTGCAACACTTTCTGGTTCGAACGGCGCCGTCACAGCTTCGTGCGATTCCGCGAGTTTCTCTTCCACTCCCGCAGCCATTGCCGCGGCCCACGCATCTCCTGAAAAAGCTGGTGTTTCCGCGGGCTTGGCTTCCAACGTCGTTACGGCACCCGCGCGTGATTCTGTGCTCTCCGCAAATTCGGGTTCCGGAACTGCTGGTGCCCAGTGATTCGACCGGTGAGCCCGGGCAGGTGAATTGCCGTGAAATGCCTCTTCGCGCCAATCTTTAACCTTGTTCTCGATTTCGGCTTCCGCAGGATCAAGGGCGGTCAGGTCGCCACCGGGACGCCAGCCGTTTCCAGCACGCTCTTCCTCTTCAACGTCCTCTTCTTCCGCTACTTCATCCGCTTCCCAGTTTTGCGCGGCACCCAATTCCGTCGGTGGCTGTGCGGGAATAAACGCGGCTTCGTCCTCGACCTCAGGCGTCTCCAACAGACTGCCGAACGCTACTGGTTCCTGACCAGCAGGAATCTTCACCTGTGAAGGCATTGAGGGGAACTCTTCCAACACCGGTTCTGCTGACCCTTCCGGCACCGGTGCTGCTGACAACTCCGCCAATTTCGAAGCGGCAGGCGACAACAGGTCTGCTGCGTTACGCTTCAAAGCCTCAGGAACTTTTTCGGCGGCATGTGCATTGCCGAGCGCCACGCCCGCGCGTGCCAACGCAGATTTCACCATTGAGATCAGCGGGTCTGGCGGAACAAATGGCTTTTTCAATACACCGTCCGCACCCACGCGCTGGGCTTCCTGCTCATCCAGGGGGTCGAATGCGCCTACCAACAAAATAACGGGAATATGGGAAAGGGCAGGGTCTTGTTTAACGTAGCTGCAAACCTCATATCCATTGCGCACCGGCATGAATACGTCGGCAAGAACCAAGTCTGGCTTCAAATCAGAAATCTTACGCACGGCGGCTTCGCCATTGCCCACGGCGACAACGTCGATGCCCTGATCTTTCAGAGCCAAGCCGACCATTTTCTGGATATTACTGTTGTCGTCCGCAACCAGTATCTTGGCCACCGAACGTTCCTCCAGACACCCCATGCAAGCTACAGATGGAGATGCTTCAAACCGTATTGGAGCATTCGGCTATGCATGCGTCAATCGGTACACCAAGTAGGTGTGTCGGAAGTAGACATGGCGCCGTATCCAAACATCTACCTGTACCAAAGGACGAGGGGTGCGCCAACTGCCGCACCCCTCGGTCAACTCTCGGTTGTCTTCTTGGCAGAAGTCCGCTACCAAGGAATTATCTTCTTGATGCCTTTCTTCTTGCTGCTCGACTCTTTTGGAGGCTTGGCATCGGTTGCCGGGGCTGCTGCTGTGGCATCTGCCTTGGTCGCATCGGTGGCTGTGGACGTATCTCCCACTGGCGGTGGAGTCGCGCCGTCTGCGGGAGTGGTCTGAGTAGTTGCGTCAGCCGCAGGAGTGGCTTCTGTGCCAGCAGGTTGGTCCGTAGCTGGCCCAGTATTCACATCCTCGGCTCCGCCTGAAATTGCCACCGGTTCTTTCTGCCCGGCCCCTACGGTTCCAACGATGCTGTTCGTTCCGGTCGGTGACGTCCCACCTGGGCGCGCACCGCCATTCAAAATGTCCGTTGTGGATAGAGCATCGCTTTCCGGTTCCATTTGTGGAGCGCCACTCAGGGCTGCCATGTGCACGTCTGGGCCACTTTTAAAAATTCCCATTCCCTTGTGCGGAATGTTCTCTTTAGCACGCGGGGCATTTTGCTCTGCAGTCATCCACGCCACCGCCTTTGGATCTGGCTGCGGAACGGGCACACCAAACGCCACCAGCTTTGCCTTGGCATCCGCGTCATACTTTGACAGGGGATAGTTTTTCACAATCGCTGCGTAATATCCGCCGGCGATATCTTTCCGCTCACTCTTTTCAAAAATGTCGCCCAACATCCACAGGCCCGTGTCCGTCTTGCTGTACAAGGGATAACGCTTCACGAGTGGAATCAGGCGACCGGCAGCTGCACGCTTGTCACCCTTCACGTAGTAATAGTAGGCCACGCGGAATTGCCCTTCGGCTAGCACTTCCTGGACTTCGCGAAGATGCTGTTGCGCTTCAGGAGCCAGAGGGTCCTTCGGATACTTGGTTAAGAATGTCTGAAATTCTTCTTCCGCTGCGTGTGCGTGCGTATTGTCGCGGTCCGGCTTCGGCATCTCGTTGTAGTTGCACATGGCAACCTGCATCTGCGCATAAGCCGCTTCCGGCAGGAAAGGGAAAAACACGATGAAGTCTTTGTACCCGGCGATGGCCTGGGTAATGTTTGATGTGCCGCCCTCCTTGTAATAAGAGTCCGCGATCGCCAGTTTTGCTTTGGCTAGGTATTCGCTGTCGGGATAGGTGTTGATCAGGGTCTGCAGGCCCAGCCGCCCAATTTCGTGCTTGCCATGCTTGATATCTTCGATAGCCCTGTCATAGAGCAGTTTGTCGGGCTCGACAGAGTTGCTGGTATCCGTCGACTTATCTACTTTTTTCTTTTTATGAAATATCTGTGCGTTGCACACGCTGGCATTCAGCAGTACTAACGCGCAGATCAGAAGAAGCGGAAATCGCCGCACTCTTCACCTCTCTTTTCGATAAGGCCTTGTCTTGGCACGACCGGAATCCAGGTTTGGGCTGGTTTCCCCAACCGATTCGTCCCTTGCCAGTATAACCTGAACGAGCGGCCAGTCTCCTCAAGAAAGTTGCCCTTTCGGACAGTCTTCCCCAACACCGCGTTGTGATGCCTCGCCGCCCGCCCGGGGTTTCCTGCCACAGATGGGACAACATTACGCGGCCTCGAGGTTCTTCTTCGGGTGCCCCACTCTCGGTTCGTGAGGGTGGGATCTTTCCGACACTTAGTTCCGGACACTTTATCGAGCTCATTGATCCGGAAGTCGGATGTCCAATTCCGCAGTTTCTTTGTCGTTCCTGCCGCTCACCATCACATAAATTATTTCTATTTTGTAATACCCACAAATTGCCACTGTATCTACAATAGGGAAACGCCTTAGTCCCCGAGGCTTCGGCACAACTCATGGAAAAACGAAAATTCCTGTTTGTTTCACTCTCTGGCCTGATTGGCGATATCGCCTGGCAAGTTCTCAAAGAGGGCCACGACGTTCGCTACTACATCGATAACGAAAAAGAACGCGACATCGCCGATGGCCTTGTTCCCAAATCACTCGATTGGGAAAAGGACGCCAAATGGGCCGACATCGTCGTTTTCGACGACACCTTGGGGCAAGGCGCGCGTGCGCAAGCCCTCCGTGCTGCGGGAAAACCTGTCATCGGCGGCACCGCTTACACGGACAATCTCGAAGACGATCGCTCCTTCGGGCAGGAAGAACTCAAGAAGGCCGGCGTCACCATCATTCCGTACCAGGAATTTGATTCCTTCGATCCGGCCATCGAGTTTGTGAAAAAAAATCCCGACCGCTATGTCATCAAGCCCAGCGGCGAAGCGCAGAACGTAAAACGCCGACTGTTTGTCGGAGAAGAGGAAGATGGCGACGATGTGGTCGGCATGCTGGAGGCCTACAAGCGCGCGTTTTCTGAAGAAATCAAAGTTTTCCAGTTGCAGCGCCGGGTCTCGGGAGTCGAAGTTGCCGTCGGTGGTTTCTTCAATGGCAAGAAATTCGTCACTCCCATCAACATCAATTTCGAGCACAAAAAACTCTTTCCCGGTGAAGTTGGCCCGCCTACCGGCGAAATGGGCACAGCGATGTTCTGGAGCGAACCGAACGCGCTCTTCAACCGCACACTGCTCAAGATGGAGCCGAAACTGGCGGAAGAGGGCTACGTCGGTTACATCGACGTGAATTGCATCGTGAACAACAACGGCATCTATCCGTTGGAGTTCACTTCACGCTTCGGCTATCCCACCATCAGCATTCAGCAGGAGGGGATGCTCACGCCCATCAGCGATTTCTTCTGGGAACTTGCCAATGGGCTTGACCCGAAGTGGCGCACGCGCAGCGGCTTCCAGATCGGCGTCCGTATTGTGGTACCGCCGTTCCCATTCGACGACGAGGAGACCTTTAACTCCTTCTCCAAAAACGCTGCCATTGTTTTCAAGCGCCCTACCACGGAAGGTATTCATATTGAAGACGTAAAGGAAGTAAACGGCCAATGGTTAGTTGCCGGAACTTCGGGAGTTGTGCTGATCGTCGTCGGCACCGGCCAGACCATGAAGCAGACCCAAGCCCAGGTCTACTCCCGCATTAAGAACATTCTCATTCCCAATATGTACTACCGCACTGACATCGGTGACCGCTGGGTGGAAGACTCCGACAAGCTGCACAACTGGGGTTATTTGAGATAGGCACCATTTCCGCTGGAGCGTTTTCTGCTCCAGCAACCTACATAACTGGGGCTATCTGGGCTAACTCCCGGTAGCGCCGGCATCCTTCCGACTCTGTGGTTTCTAGGGGCGCAGAACCGAACTGACACGTCACAGCTTGGCACATGCTACTACTCGCAGTTGGAGCCCGCCCCGAGACAATCTTTTTACTTCGCGCTTTCTCTCCCACTGGAGTAACATCCCATCCGTTCTGCCCGACCAATTCGTCTTGGAGATCCTCATGAAACGTGTTTTAGCCGGTTGTCTAATTTTGGCAATGACACCCCTGTTCGCCGCTTCGCCTTCTCCACAACAGAAGAAAGAAGAAATGGCGAAGATCAGCCTGAAGGTGGGCGACACTGCACCGGACTTCAGTCTGCTCAGCGATCAGTGGAAACCCGTAAAGCTCAGCGACTATCGCGGGAAGAAGAATGTCCTTCTCGCCGTTTACGTCCTGGCCTTTACTGGTGGTTGAACGAAACAACTCCAGGCGGTCCAGTCTGGAATCACTTCGGGGAAAATAGATACCTCGGATACGGAAGTTTTCGGAGTTAGCATCGATTCCCCCGCAGCAAACGCCGCGTTCGCCAAACAGATTGGCATCAAGTTTCCCCTCTTGAGTGACATGAACAAGAAAATGCTGACGGCCTACGGCATTCTCAAGGGCTACGATCAGCAGAACCAGACCTACGAGTGGGCGCAACGCGCCAACATCGTGATCGACAAAAACGGCGTGATTCAGCACATCGAAGAAGGCGACAGCGCCGTTGATCCCAACAACGCGCTGACCATGTGCACCAAGCTGCACAATAAGGCCGAAACGAAATAGCTTCGTGTCGTAATCGACCTAGTGCGCGAAATATCCGGTCTTCGTGCGGATTTTCATGCCGTCTTGCTTCGACTTGATCACGATTTTCCGGAAAGCCTCGTCTTTGCTTTTGTTCGCGGGGTAGTACGCAATTTCGTAGGAAGTTCGCAACTCCTCGGCGATCTGGCGGAAATACTCGTGTGGGTTGGTCTCTCGGGCATCGATGTGCGAGCCACCAGTTTCTTTCGCGGTGCGATCCATCACGCTGATGCCGTAATTATTCCGTGCATTCAGCTTTCTGTGATGGATTTCGGTGTAGCGAATCGCGTAAAACACCACGTTAGCAGCCTGCGCCGTCTCAATCGCCTGCATCATGTTGTGAGAGCTTGAATTGTCTTCGCCATCGCTGAACATCAGGATGGCCTGCCGCCCGCCGGCCTGTGCCAGTTTTTCCGTCACGCTGTAATAAATCGAATCGTAAAAAGCTGTACCCAATTCGCGATCTTCTTCTGGTCCTAACTCTGGAAAATGTTTTTTTCCCTTATCGAACTGTTTGTAATTCTCAATAATCTCTTCCGCGGAATTCGTGTAATCCGTAACCAAGCGCAAGTGATTGCCGAAACACACCAGAAACACCCTGTCCTTCGGTCCCAACACTTCCTTCAGGAACACTTCCAAATCTTTCTCGTGCTGGTGGCCGAAGTGGTCCTGGCTGCCGCTCACGTCCACAATCAAGGCTAGTGTCAGTGGCAGGTCCGTGCTCTTCGTGAAAAACTCGATCTTCTGGGCAGCTCCATCCTCGTATAGTTCCACATCATCTTTGGTGAGGTTGTTCACTAAAGCCCCGCGCGCATCCCTCGCGGTAAATGACACATTCACCAGATTTACATCCACGCGAATCGGCTTCTGCGCCCAAGTCGCCATCCCCAATACGCCGCAAAGCCCCAACACCGTCCCAATGATCATCCTGCCCATGGTCACCATCCCCTCGCACTGGCCTATGAAACGCAAGGCGGCCTCAATTTGTTCCTGTCGTGAGATGGAGCCCGCGGGTCTATCCCAAGGCCTCGGCAGGAAGCCGTGTAGCCTCAAACTCATCCTTCGAATCAAACTGTGAAAACATGAAACTCCTAGCGATTTCCGGAAGTCTGCGAGAAGCTTCGACGAGCACCACCCTTTTAAGGGTCATGGCGAAGTTGTCGCCGGCCTCTATACAATTCATCGTCTACGATGGACTTTCTCGCCTCCCGCACTTTAATTCCGACCTCGACGTCGAACCACCGCCTCCGGAAGTGAAGCATTGGCGAGACGCCTTGATTGCTTCAAACGCAGTCCTTATCTGCACGCCGGAATACGCCCACGGGTCTGCCGGGTTCGCTCAAGAATGCCCTCGACTGGGTGGTCCGGAGCGGGGAACTTTATGACAAAGCCAGTGGCCATTGTCCAAGCTTCACCGCGCTCTACGTTATGTTCAGGCGGCGCTCCAGGAAGTGCTGACCACGATGGGAGTCCGATTGCTTCCGCAAGCTTCGATCACGATCCCGCTCCTGGGAACGCTGTTACGCGCCGAAGAGATCGCGGCCAATCCGGCTTACGCGGATCCTTTACGACCTCGCATTGCACGAACTTCTCCGTGCACTTCAGTCAACGTGACGCTTGAAATTTTGTGCAGGGATTGAATCTCTGAGAAATGGAAAATCAGGCAGTCTTCAGATTCGTCGAAAGAATTGTGCCAAAACGCAAAGCTAATTCGCAACCGTAAGGTCAACGTCAGTGGACGTTCCGATGCGCACTCCTCCTAATGGTGTCTGGTCAATCACCGTGCCCTTCGGCCACTGCGACGCATTCACGTATTGCACCTTATAGTGCAGGTGAGCCTGGTCGATCCGTCGAGTCACTTCCAACTCGCTCAGCCCAATCAAATATGGCATGACGTAGGAAGCTTCCCGTGGGCCCGACGACACCAGGAAGTCCACACGAGGCGTTCCCGCACCCTTCCCCGGCTTGGGGTTTTGCTGTACCACCGTCTCCATGGGTAGATCCGGCAGCGCCACGTTCGACACTTCACCCACTTGCAGTCCTGCGCGCAACAATTGGATCCTCGAAACGCGCAAGGTACTTCCTTCCAGTGGCGGAATCTCCAGTTGGCGTTGACCCAGGCTGAGTACCACGTGCGCCTGTTGCGAAACCTTCATTAGCATGCCCGGCGGGGGAGTCTGTCGCACCACCTGATTGATCGGCACATCGCTGTAAACACGATCGGCAACGCGCAGGATCAACCCTTTTGACCGCAGCGCCTGGCCCGCTTCGCTCACATTCTTGCCAACCAGGTTTGGCATGGTTACTTCGCGGCCGTGGATGGCGATTCGCATCGCCGTGATCGCGCTTAAAAATGCCGCGGAGGCTAGTATGAAAACCAGAAAGGCCATACGCATCAGCCATTCAAATCGTTCGCGCAGCGTCATATTCGTAAGTTTCAAACCTCAAATGCGCCAGGTCAATTTCTTTCCCGCCAGATAGTTCGCATAGCGTGAACATGACTAGCCGCCGAGCTCTTTTCCGAACTTAATACTTGAAACATATGTCTTATTACTTTTTCAGTGCCGGCGCCGGATACTCCGGCAACTTTTCCTTGCTCGTATCTGCCCGCTTCACTTCCAACTCATCAAATAACAGTGATGGAGCAATAATCGTCTGCCCGATGCCGCCGGTTCGATTGCTGACCAGCGGATCATTTCCTAACGCCACCAGGTCATTACGCAACGCGCGAATGTCCAACTCGTTGAACACTGCGCCACGCACCAATTCTTCGCGGCCGTCCTTCGCATACATGCGATACAGCAACCTGGGCGTATTTCCCGGGCCCATCGTATCCACACGGTATGCATACGGTTTGGATTGCTCGGCAACCATCCCCAACGCTCTCTTCCTCAGTTCGTCGGCGGTCTCCGGTTCCGAAGTCTTTACGATCAGTGTGCCAACGGCGGGTTGCGGGTTCGTTCCCGGTGAGCAACGCCCGTGGCCGTTGGAAGCAGGGAAGTCGCGAATCGGCTGCCGGTTCATCAGATAATTCTGCAAGATTCCGTCGTCAATCACGGTCACGACCTGCGCCTTTACGCCCTCGCTGTCTACCTCATAGCTGCCCAACAGTTTCCTCCCCTGAAATTCCTTCAGCGTTGGATCGTCGACAACCGTAACGAACTTCGGCAGCACGCGCGTTTTATAGCTGGTCGCGAATCCACCTGTCGTACGGTTTGGCCTTCCCGGCCCGGGCTTGCGTCCCAGAATATTGCTACCGATCATTCCGGCCACAACATCGTCCGCCGCGTCCGGCTCAAACAGTACTGGTCCGCGATAAGACTCTTCCACGATCGGTGCCTTTTTCAAGGCCACCAGCGTGTCCAGCATCGTCACGGCTTCCTTGATCAGCTTCTCGTGGCTCGGCAGGTCCTGCGGCAGCGCCTCAGTCCAGTAAGGATTGCGGCTAAGCCGCATGCCATCCTCGGCTTGTGTCGACCCATTCACCATCACCGATGAGGTGGTGCGACCGCTGCGCACTATGCTGCCTTCCGAATTCACCAGGTACTCGTTAGTCGCGTTAAACCTAGCTGAAGCTGTCAAAGACTGCACCTCTGGATACTTGCGGTATAGATCCGTTAGGTCCTGCACGGTTTTCTTCCACGCGACTTCGTCCACTTTCAGTTTCACCGTGTCGCTTACGAACGTAACCACCGGCGCTTTTGAAAAGTCGTCCACCGGATTCGGGTCCGTGCTGAACTGTTTCAGTGCCGAAAGTTTTTCGGCATACGCATCCGCCGCGGCCTTATAGGCTTCATCGGTCAACAGCCAGATTTGCCGGCGTAGTGCGACGGTGTCATTGTCGACCGTCAAAATCGACGCACTACCCACTCCCTGGTTGTAGAAGCTGTCTTGCTTGTAGTCGCCCAGGCGCACCACCACGCGCAACACACGCAAGTGTGTACGCTGATCTTCGCGCAACGCGCCAAACGCTGCCTCAGTATTGAAATCCTCCACATCGTGAACGCGATATTCTAGGTAATAAGGACGTTGCACCTGATCCATCTTCAGTGTCGCTGTCGATCGATCCAGTTCCGTCAGCAATGCTTCGAGCAGTGGATCGCCTTGCGCGGCCACATGTGCCGCAGCCGTCACCGCCGCGGTGGCACCCTCGCTCTTTGCCGCCGCTGTATCCGCGCTGCTGCCATGCGTTGGTAGCGCCATGGCGTTCATCACAAAAATTGTCGCCACTAAAGCAGTCTTCCTCGTCAGGTGAATTCTCCTCATGGCTTCACCCCGGCCTTCGTGGGGTCATCTTTCCCGTTCGCTGCTGCTGCAAACCCTGGCGGAGGCAAGATCGGTGGTCGCTCTCGCCCGTGCGCCTGCTTCTGCACTTCCATCTCACTGAACAACATCGCAGGCGCTGCTGCAGAAACCGGCACGCTGCCGCTCTCCGCGCCGCACACGCCGTTGAACACGTGCTGCTTATCGCCAGTAGTAATGATTCGCGTCAGTGCGGCCAGTGGTGTCCCCACGATGTCCACCCCGCGCACCAATTCATCCGGCCGCCCATCGGCGTACACCTTGTACACGATCACCGGTAGCACTTGAAAGGATTGCGGCAACGACCGCGTCGTCAAGGTGAATCCGCCTTGAATATCGTCAAAATACAATCCGTACGGCTTGCCTTGTTTTTTCGCTTCCGCTCGCAACTTTTCTTTCATTTCCGATTCCGGCATCGTTTGTGTCGACGAAACAAGCAAGTTTCCCTGCCGCCCCGTCGGCATCAGTCCCGGCTGATTGCGTCCGTGCCCGTTGGAATTCTCGAATCCCTTTATCGGCATGCGCGACATCAGGAAACTCTTCAGCACTCCGTCCTTAATTACTTCCACGCGTTGTGCTGGCACGCCTTCGTTGTCGTACTCGTACGATCCGGACAACTTCAAGCCGTCTAGTTCCTTCAACGTCGGATCGTCCGTCACGCTCAAAAAGGTTGGCAACACTTCCTGTCCGACTTTCTTTGTGAATGTCTGGCCTTCGTCTTCATCGCGCTGCCTGTGGCCTTCCAGCCGGTGTCCCAATACTTCGTGAAAAAACACCGCGGCGGCTCTTCCGCTCAACATTGCCGGGCCTGCGTACGGCTCTGCAACCGGTGCTTTCCGCAATGCTGCCAGATCCGTGGCCATTTTTTCGATCTTTCCCATCAACTCCGCTTCCTTAGGCAATCCCGCCGCCGTTGGAGCCTGGAACGTTTCCACCCGCAATAAATCCATGCCGTCATCCGCGCGAGTTTGCGCTTCCATCACTAATCGCGCCGATGCCCCCGGCATGGCGAGCGAAGATCCGTCGCTCGTCACCATCCGCGAATTGGCCAGCGACACCTGCAAATACACTGTCGAGTAGTAAACTTCGGGATATTTTGAGAAGCCCGCCGACACGCGACGTACCTCCGCTTCCCACGCCGAGCGGTCAAATGGCGGCTGCGTCAACTTTTCCCCCGCGTGTACCTTCGGCACTTCCTTCGAAAAGTCGGGAGACTTATCTTCTTCTTCGGCGCGCACTGCAGTATTCGTCTTCACGTTCATGTAGGCGGGCGCAGCGCGTTTGTATCCGCGATCGGTTAACTCCCACAAAAGCCGCGCGGTCGCGTCCGCATCATCGTCCAATGGCAGCAAGCCCGAAGTCATTCCGCTCGCGCGGCTTTGTCCATGGGTGTTGTCCAGTTCCGGCGTGCCCACGCGCATCACCACGTCAGCGGAGCGCCGCTTCACCGCGGAATCCGTCAGCAAACCGCCGTAAGAACCCGCAATCACGATCGCGTCCTGATCGTTTACGGTATAGCTGACGTAGTAGGGAGCCGGATCACTCTTCGCCAAATCAGTTTTCGCGCGATTCAACTCGTTCTGCATCACCGCCAGAATCGGATCGGGCGCGGTGGCCGCCGCGGCAGGAGTCGATGTCTTTCCGTGTTCGGGTTCGGTACCCGTAGTCAACACCGGCAGAAGCGCCAATTGCGCCGCAAGCAGGCAGCTTGCCACGCGCCGAATCGACTTCCTCGGGAAGGTAGAAACTTCCCTCATCTCTTCATACAAATTCGTACTCCTCATTTAGGTTTGGCTCCGGTACCACTTGATGGTTCGCTTGTGGGGGCGCAAAGGGCGAGTATGCCTGACCAGGGGACTGTGCGCAAATCAACGTTTTCCAAAGCGTTCCCCAGGCTGCAACCGCGCGCCGTTTGCAAATTCTGCCGCCGATACTTGTCTGCGTCCTTCTAGTTTGACGGTGTTCAGCTCCAATAGGCTGCCTTGAACGCACGCCACGCACAATTTCCCGCCGCTGCTTAAGATCGTTCCCGGTACCGCGTCCGATATTTCCTTAGACACCGGCATACCGCGAAGGTGGCACGTCTGGCTGCGAAATTGGGTGTAGGCATCGGGCCACGGCGTGAATCCGCGCATCCGGTTGTAGATTTGCGCTGCCGTCTGCGTCCAGTCGATCAGTCCGTCTTCGCGCTTCAGGATCGGCGCCAGAGTTGCCTCCGCGTGATTCTGTGCTCGGCCCACAACATTCCGTTCGAAATCCCGCGCAAGGTGTCTGCCATCAACGCCGCTCCGGCCTCCGCCAATCGTGCCGCAAGCTCCGGTGTCGTTTCATCCTTACCAATCTCTAATTCCTGCTGCAGCAGCATCTCCCCGGTGTCCATCCCCGCATCGATCCGCATGGTGGTATTTCCGGTTTTCGTCTCGCCATTCACAATTGCCCAGTTGATGGGCGCGGCCCCGCGATATTTCGGTAATAGGGAAGCGTGCAGGTTGATCCATCCGTACTTGGGAATGTCCAGCAGTCGGGCCGGAATAATCTGTCCGTAAGCAATAATTACGATCGCATCCGGTGTCAGCACGCGAAGCTCTTCTTCTACTTCCGGAGCGCGTATCTTAGCTGGTTGATGTACAGGCAGTCCGGCGGCCAGTGCCACTTCCTTTACCGGTGTGAACGAAATCTCGTTTCCGCGACCCCGCGGCCGGTCTGGCTGCGTGTACACCGCCAAAATCTGGACATCGGACTGTTGCAAGAGAAACTTCAGAGAGGGAACTGCGAATTGCGGGGTACCACAAAATATGATGCGAAGAGGTGTCACAGTTCGTTCACCCACTGAGGTGAAGAATTTACCACTCGCCCTCTTTGCGCAGCTTCTTGATCTTTCGCTTGATCAAGTCGCGCTTCAGCATGCTCAGGTGCGTTAAAAATAAAACGCCGTTCAGGTGGTCGATCTCGTGGCAAAACGCGCGCGCCAACAGGTTTTCTCCGCGAATCTCAAATGTTTCACCCTTTACGTTTTGCGCCCGGACGGTCACGAACTGCGGCCGCATCACATAGCCGCGGAATCCCGGGATGGACAGGCAGCCTTCTTCTTCACGAACTTCGCCTTCCGCATGAATGATTTCCGGATTCACGAGCACTATCTTCGCTTCCGGATTCTTCCCGGTGGTCACATCCACCACTGCCAGCCGGATACTTCTCCCAATCTGCGGAGCGGCCAGTCCGACCCCCTGCGCCGCGTACATCGACGCAAACATATCTTCCGCCAGCGTTTCCAGCTCCGCATCGAACTTCTTAATTGTCGCACCGGGCTTTTCCAGCACCGGATCGCCATACTTCACGATCGGATAGATCTTCCGCGCCGGAGTTTCCGCCGCCGCTGAAGCCGCTGACTCCACGATTGCCGCTGGTTCAGAAGTTATCGATTTGTTTGCCATAACCTTCAAAATTCCGCTGCATTTCCGCCAGCGAGTCTCCTCCAAATTTTTGCAGAAAAGCATCCGCTAGCACAAGTGCAACCATTGCTTCTCCCGCTACACCGCCTGCGGGCACTACGCACCAGTCCGATCGCTCGTAAGCCGCCTGCACTGGTTCCTTCGTCACCATATCCGCGGTGCCCAACGCTTTTCGTAATGTGGAAATCGGTTTCAGGAATCCGCGAATGATCAAATCCTCGCCGTTGGTGATGCCGCCTTCCAGCCCACCGGCCCGGTTCGTTGAACGCCGGAATTTCTTTGCCGCCTTGTCGTAAGAAATTTCGTCTTGCACTTCGCTGCCGTACGATCCCGCCGCCAGAATACCGGATCCAATCTCTACGGCTTTTACTGCCTGCACGCTCATCAATGCCTGCGCCAGCTGGCCATCGAGCTTTTCATCCCACTGCGCGTGCGAACCCAATCCTACCGGCACATTGCGCACCACAATCTCGAACACTCCACCCACCGTATCGCCGGCTTTCAACGCTGCATCCACTTCCACA
The DNA here is from genome assembly GCA_963726725.1 of Candidatus Acidiferrales bacterium. Classification (GTDB taxonomy): domain Bacteria; phylum Acidobacteriota; class Terriglobia; order Acidiferrales; family UBA7541; genus Acidiferrum. The sequence goes on along the minus strand of CAVSDV010000019.1, from coordinate 362,813 downwards.
ATCATCCTCTGCTGCAACGCCGCGTCAACGCAACGCAACGGCGAATCCAGGTCCGCGCACACCGCTTGAATCTCTTCCCAACTAGCCGCACGTTGCAGGCACACATGTCCCACCTGAATCGTGTGGCTGGCGATCTCCACGCCAAATTTCTTCAGCAGTATCTTTGCAAACGCACCCGCCGCCACGCGCGCCGCAGTCTCGCGTGCCGAAGCGCGTTCAAGCACGTACCGGGCATCATGAAAATCGAATTTCTGTGAACCCGCCAGGTCCGCATGTCCCGGCCGTGGTGCCACCAATTTCCGCGAACTTGCTTCCGGACTATCTGACGCCTCTACCGGCAGTATCTTTTCCCAGTTGGCCCAGTCGCGGTTTACGATGCGCAGCGCTATCGGCGCTCCAATGGTCTGTCCGTGGTGCACACCCGCAAAAATCTCGGCTTTATCCTTCTCTATCTTCTGTCGCCCTCCGCGTCCATAACCCAATTGCCGCCGGTACAGCTCGCCCTGAATCAAGTCAAAATCAACGGGTAAGCCTGCAGGCAAGCCTGAGACAAAGGCAAGCAGCGCCTCTCCGTGAGATTCCCCGGCAGTGTAGAAACGAAGCATAAATTCCAGTCTATCGGTCGCTGCCAATTCCGTCCAGCTGACTCAAAGCCAGGTTGTTGGCCTGTGCGTTGTTCGTTCGGTTGCTCGTCGGAATTTTTTGGTCAGGTGCCTGCAAACCGGGCCATCAATTTCTTGCTATTGATGACTGGAAAGCTCTGCCGCCCGGGCTGCACCTTGCAAGGCACCCCGTCGCCCAGGAGCATTTGCAATTGCCCTCGCAAATTCCTTTGAGGCCGAATTCGGTTCATTCTGTTCAAGGAACAAATAGCCAAGCTGTTCGCGGGCCGGAATAATTGGCCCCGGAGTTATCGGCAACTTCTCCGCTGCATCCTCCGCATCGGCTGCCTCGCGCATGGTGGCCACGGCTTCCACGGATCTACCATCCGCCTGAGACGACCACGCCATAATCTCGCGCGCCATTATTCCCACCTGCGTAGCCCAATAATCGTTCCCAGACGCGCGAAGCTGCAGCTCAATCTGCCGCAATCGAGCGGCTTCCGTTCGGGCATTTCCAGAGTGTCCACTCCGGCTCAATCCGAGCCCGCGAGCCCAAATTGCGATCGCCGCCACATGCAATGGTGCTCCGTCAGGAGTAGCGATCTTTACGGCGTCTGACCATTGACTCCGCTCAACGGCGTAGCGGACTGGCATAGCAGTCGATGCATACGAGATTTTGGAATCGGCATTATTCAATACAGACATTTCCTTCAATTGCTGAAGCACTTGGGCGGCGTCTGAATCGCGGCCACTCTGCAGGTAGGCATACACCAGATAGTCCATCGCATGCAGTTCTTCTCCCACGTCGCCGTACCGGTGCGCAGCTCCTTTCGCCGCAACGTTTGAAACAATCGAGTCTTCCCACAAGCCGAGACGCGTGAATATATGCGATGGCATGTGCAGTGCATGCGGCGCTGAGGGCGCGATTTTGGAGTAATCTCTGGCCGCAACAAGTCCTCTCGGTGCAAGCTCCGCATTGTCGTAAGCGTGGATGAGGTAGTGGGGAATCCCTGGGTGTTGTGGATAAGTGCGAAAAAGCGGCTCAAGGATATCCGACGCCTCTTTCTGATTCGCATGCGTTTTATCTGTTGGAGAAGCGTTGGCCAAAAGTGCCAGTGCATAAAGCACCTGCGCTTCCGTGTCCTTCGGGTTCCTCTCGGCGAGAATCTTCATCGCGCGCTCGTAGTTCAGAGCGCGTGTGCGATACGAAATTTTGTCCGCATCTTGATAGATCAAGCTTAGAGCGTTGATGTACTCGCGCTCGCGCTGCGAGCTGGTTCCTTCCGTCAGTGCCAGCTGGATTTCCCTTCTTCCTTTCAAAATTGTGGCAGACGAAAATGGTGGATCCCAGAGTTGGTGGTAGTAGGTCATGGCGATGCCCCAATGCGTCATCGCACACTGGGAATCCAGTTCCGCCACCCCGCGAAAGGCAGATTCAGCGGCAGAGTAGGCAAATGAATGGAGCAACGCGACTCCTCTGTCGAACTTTTGTTGAACTTCTGCTCGACAGGAGGTTGGAAACGAGACTTCTCCTACTTTTTCAGTTGCGCTGTGATTATGTTCGTCTTGTGCGTTTACGAATGAAGTACAAAGGAATAGTGAGATGAGAATCAACCGCACTAAGTGGTGCATCCCCGTCTCTCCGTTGTGAATAGACCTCTTACGACTTCCGAATAATACTCCGAACGACTGGTAATTGCTTTCACGCAGGCGGCGATCAAATTCGCACGTCCCACCTATACTAACCACGGCAATTTCCGATGCTTCGAAGGCCTACACCTCTTACACGGCGCAATCCCAAGCTAATCCACCACGCAAACTTGGCTGTGTTGCTCTCCCGCCGGGAGGTCGGCCATGGCCAATTTTATTCGGATCACACCCTTCATGATTGTCGACAATCTTGAACGTGCCCTCACCTTCTTCACCGACATCTTGGGTTTCGACATCCCGTTTCGCGTGGACGACTAAGCCTATGTCCAGCGAGAGACCGCCGCCTTCCGCATCGGGGAGCAGACCGGCCCCGACGCCGCTCCCCCGGTACCCGGCGTTTCGCTTACTACATCGATGTACGCGACGTCGATCAACTCTATGCCGAACTGAAGCCGAAACTCGACACTTTGCCCAAGGGCGACGTATACGGCCCCGTCAACCAGCCCTACGGCCAGCGCGAACTCATCCTCCTCGCCCCCGACGGCAATCTCCTCGCATTCGGTCACGCGCTCCATGAACACGTGACGCCCGCAGAGTACCTAACCTCAACTCCACCAAACGCTTGACGCTTCTTCCTGCCCCGGTTACGCTTCTCGAAGTTACCCCGAGAACCAAGTGGCCGATACCCCCGCACACTCCGTTCACCATCCCACTGCCCCTCCGGAAACCCCTTCCGTGATGGAAGTGCTCCTCGAGGCCGCCAAAGTCTCTGTTCTCCGCGTCCAAGACTACTCCAAGCTTTCCTACCGTTCCTTAAGCAATCTGGCCACCCCTCCACGGTACATGCAGGACACCCTCGATCAGATGGATGACATTGGTGTGGGCTCGCTCCCCATTGTTCTGCTGTCCGGTTTTTTTATCGGTGCCGTCATGGTTTTGCAGACCGGCGCACAATTCGAGCGTTTTGGGCAAACCTCCCTCACCGGCGACGTCGTATCAATCGCCCTGGTCCGCGAACTCGGGCCGTCCATTACCGGACTTCTCGTTGCTGGCCGTTGCGCTTCAGGAATCGCCTCCGAATTGGGTTCCATGACGGTCACCGAGCAAGTCGACGCCATGCGCGCCATGGGCACCGATCCCAGCCGCAAACTGGTCTCTCCCCGCGTTCTGGCCGCGCTCATCACCGTTCCTCTGCTCACCACTATTTCTGTTTTCGTCGGGCTTCTCGGCGGCATGGTCGCCAGCGTTTTTTCCTTGCGCCTCAGCGCCACCACTTTCTGGCAGCGCGCCATTGCCATCTTGGAACTGCCCGATCTCATACAAGGTTTCAGCAAGTCCCTGGTCTTTGGTTTTATTCTTTCCACTGTCGGGTGTTTTCAAGGCCTCAACGTGCGCGGTGGCACGCAGGGCGTCGGTCGTGCCACGACCCAGGCGGTTGTCATCGCCAGCGTTATGATTATCGTGGCCGATACGTTCCTTACCAAATTAGCTCTCTATCTCGCGGACAAATTTTTCTAACTATGGACAGATCTCTCACTGCGCAAGCGAACCTCTCGCTCAACCTCGACGACGCCGTCATCAATTTCCGCGACGTTTATCTGGGTTTTGCAGAGGGGGATATTCTGCGTGGCATTACTTTTTCCGCGAAACACCGCGAAACTATCGTCCTTCTCGGCGAAACCGGCACCGGCAAAACGCTCACCTTGAAACTTGCCGTCGGGCTGATTCGCCCCGATCGTGGCGAAATCAACGTTCTCGGCCAACGCGTCTCCACAATTCCCGAACGCAAACTGCATGGGTTCCGTCGCAACCTCGGGTTCGTTTTTCAGGAAGGCGCACTCTTCGACTCGTTAACTGTCGGCGAAAACGTCGCCTATCGACTGCAGGAAGATGGACTGAGCCAGGAAGAAATTCTCCCGCGCGTTGAAGAGGTTTTGACCTTCGTCGAACTTGACCACACCATCGACATGCTTCCATCCGAACTTTCCGGTGGCATGCGCCGGCGCGTCGCGATTGCGCGCGCTCTCGTGAATCATCCTAAGATTGTGCTCTACGATTCGCCCACCGCCGGACTCGATCCCGTCACTTCGCAGACCATCATCACCTTGATTCTTCGCCTGCGCGATGTGTATGGCGTCACAGCGCTGCTCGCCACGCATCGTTTGCAGGATGGTTTTGCACTCGCCAATTTTCGTTTCGATCCCAAGACCAAAAGCGTCAGTCGCGATCACGCTGCGGAGCGCAGCAACCCCGTGGTCACCCGCTTCCTGGTGCTCCGCGACGGCAAAATATATTTCGAGGGGTACCCCGAGGAACTTCTCGCTACCAAGGATCCATATCTACGACGATTTTTGATTTGAATCTTGTATAGTTAACGCAGCAGATAAACGCGGCACGGCAGGTTACGGAGGACTCACAGGATGGCGCAGCATAAACAGTTGACCTGGTCAGAACTGCGCGTGGGTCTGTTCGTTATCGTTGGCCTGGTGGTGTTGGCTGTCGGCATTTTTTACGTCACCGGCGCGGGATTTCTCGGCCCCAAATACAAGATCAAAACTTATCTCCCCGAAGTTTCCGGTCTCGCACCCGGCGCTCCCGTTAAACTCGATGGCGTGGTCATCGGCAACGTCGATCGAGTCCTATTGGTTCCCCGCGAGCATGGCAAGATCCCCGACAAGCTTCACAACATTATGGTCGGCATGAGGATCGACAAGAAATATCAGAACGATATTCTTACCGATTCCACGGCGGCGCTCGTCACCGAAGGCCTCCTCGGCAATCGATACGTCAACATTCAGCGCGGCTACACCGGCACGCCCATCAAGGAAGGCGAAGCTGTACAGGGAGGCGATGTAGGCGACGTCATGGGCAACTTGAAGGTCTTGAGCGGTCAGATTTCCGACATCATTACCGACATTAAAGCGGGTAAAGGTACTCTCGGCAAACTCGTGATCGACGATCAGGCCTACAACAATCTTAATAGCCTGCTAGTGAAGGGCAATCAGGTCGTCGCCGGCGTGCAAGCTGGCAAGGGCACTCTCGGCAAACTCGTCACCGACGATCAGCTTTACACCAAGGTCGACAAGGGTGTCGACCAGATCAACTCCATTCTTTCCGATGTTCGCGAACAAAAGGGCACCATCGGCAAACTGCTCTACGATCCAAGCCTCTACGACGAAGCCAAGAAGGCTCTCGCAAACAGCAACGCTGTGATTGAAGACGTCCGCGCCGGGAAGGGAACTCTCGGCAAACTCGCCACCGACGATAGCCTCTACAACAAGTTGCGCGACACGTCGTCCAATCTCGAAACCGTCACGTCCAAGATGAATAAGACTGACAATACCGCCGGCAAACTCTTCAACGATCCGCAACTCTACGACAACATAACCAAACTATCCGCCGAAATGCGCACCTTGCTCGACGACTTCCGCAAAAACCCCAAGAAGTATCTGACCGTCAAACTCAACATTTTCTAGCCGGAATGTAGCGGCCGCCTGCAGGTGGCCACCGATTTTCCTTAAGGTTCCCTACTCTCGCTTTATGAGGGTGGGGCTTTTTCCTTCCCGGGTGCCGCACCCTTCGTCTGTAAGGGCGCGGGTGTAGATTCCAGAACACCCACTACGCATATCCAGGCATGGCTGTGTTACGTATTTTCTTTCTTTTAACTCTTCGCGTTCCGCCTCTCGTACGCGATGCTGTAAACCGCCGACCGTGCCGCCGGCAAAGGATCATCCGACAACTCAATTCCATCAATCAGATTCGCCGGATCAAACACCAGTCTCCTCTGAATCGCGTCGCTGTCCTTCGCCTTCTTCGTCAACGTGATCACGCCCAACTCCACCAGCGGCCGATCATCTGGCCAGGTAATCGACGCATCCGATGTCTGATCGCCTTCCGCCGCAAGTTGCGCCACCAGTTTCAACTCCGCCGGACCCTTCGCCAGTCGGTCCGCAATCTCGTCGAACAAAAAGTTCGCCGTTCTCGCAGCTGTCTCCGCCTCGTTCAAGTGCACTTCCTTATCCATTGGATGAATCTGGTAACGCGCAAAGTGGCTCGTCCCTTGCGGGTTCGTGAACTTAAACGCATTTACCGCGAAGTACGACTGCGAGGCGAAACTGGCGGGCGCCAGTTTCGGCGCAGTAGCAAATACCATCGCGCGCGGCCGAGTGCTCAGGAATACTTCGATCGGCGTCGGCTTCGGTGCGTCCGCCCCGCTCTTACCAACGGCTTGCAGAAATTCCAGAAATTCTTCAGCCGTTCCCACCGGGAATCCATTGAACGAATGCGCGACGATGTCCGTATCCGGTCCGCCAGCCACGTGAAACTTCACACCCATCCCGCGCGGACTCGCGTTCGGATCGGTATCGGGAATGTTGGGAATACCGGTGAAATCCGAAAATCGCACCGTCACCGGTGTGGGTTCACCGCGAAAATGCGCCGCACGGCTGAGCGACGCTGCCGTTGCACTCGGTGTAAATATGCCTTCGCAGATAACGCCCTTGGCATGAGTCGCCCGAAATCCCGGATGCACGCCAAACAGCGCATTCAGCGCATCCACTAACTGCCCGTAAAGTTCGCTCTTCTCGCTCATTCCAGCCGAAGGTGTTGCCATATCTTTCTCCTTCTCCCCAAGGGTAAGAAATTCCGCGCGTCCACGCCCCGTGAACGTCCGCGAATTCTACTCCTGTGTACTGAACTCCGCGATCAAAACTTTGCATAATCCAAAACGGGCGCACCCGCCCCCACTTTGCCCTCCGCTACCCCTCCGTGTTGTAATGTCACTGTAACAATGACAGACTACGCTCAAAGTTCTGAATGGAACTGCCTTAGCCTCTAAATGGAAACTCAAGACTCCACTCCTAAACCAGTTCGCGCAGAAGCCACCAAGACAACCTTGCCGCAGCCAGGTCGCCCGGTCCCCAGTCGCGCCTATCCCGGAGCGCTCATCGTTGTCGAAGGTACCGATGGTTCCGGCAAGAGCACGCAACTCTATCTACTCAAGCGTTGGCTGGAAATTGGCGGCTATCGCTTGCACTTCACGGAGTGGAATTCCTCGCCACTAGTGAAATCGGCCACCCGTCGCGGCAAGCAGAAGCGGCTCCTGACCCCCACCACATTTTCGTTGCTGCACGCCTCTGACTTTGCCGACCGTTGCGAACGCCAGATCATGCCGTTGCTTCAGGGCGACTATCTGGTCCTTGCCGATCGCTACATTTACACCGCCTTTGCCCGCGACGCCGCACGCGGTTGTTCTCATCGCTGGCTTCGCAATCTTTATCGCTTCGCGCCGGTGCCCGACATCACCTTCTATTTTCGCGCTCCGCTCGATGTGGCTGTGCACCGTATCCTCAGCGGCCGCCCCAAACTGAAATTCTACGAGGCCGGAATGGACCTCGGCCTCTCCTACGATCGCGCCGAAAGTTTCCGCCTTTTCCAGGCGCGCATCCTTGAGGAATACGACGGTATGGTCGACTCCGATAATTTTGTGGTGCTCGATGGAACGCTGCCCGTGAATAAACTCCAAAAGCAGATGCGCGATATTGTCGCCTCCAAAATCGATCTGAAGCGTTTTGCGCCACGCGCCGCGGAGTCGGAATAACATGCCCGAGCAGGAAAAAGAAAAGCCGAACTCAACCGCTGCCGTGCCAGAATTGCCCGCGCCTGCAAAACCTGCTGCTACTGAGGCGGAATACTCACAATCGTTCTTTGGCGAATCGCTTGTCGGTCTCGACCCCAGCGAGCTCAATGGCACGCTCGTCGTCATCGAAGGCATGGACGGCTCCGGCCGTTCCACGCAAATTGCATTGCTCCAAGAATGGCTGGAGTCCGAGGGCTTTTCCGTCCAGACCAGCGGCCTGCGCCGCTCCAACCTGGTTGGCCGCGACATCGACGAACTTCTCGCCAAGAACGCCGTCACGCGCTTAACGCTTGCCCTGATGTACGCCACGGATTTCTTCGATCAACTCGAACATCGGATCGTTCCGGCCTTGCGTTCAGGCGCGGTCGTCCTGGCAGATCGCTTCATCTTCACTTTGATCGCCCGCGGCGTCGTGCGCGGCATCAATCGCGATTACATGACCGGCCTCTACGCCATGGCCCTTCGTCCGCACATCACATTTTGGCTCAACGTGCGCCCGGAAACCGCCTTCGCCCGCGAATTCAAGAAGGCCCAAGCCATCAGCTATTGGGAAGCGGGCCGTGACATGTCGCTCTCCCACGATCTCTACTGGTCCTTTGTCCGTTACCAGACCATGATCAAGCGCGAATTTGAAGTCATGGGCAAAAAGAATAGCTTCATCGAACTCGATGGCGAAGCCAGCGTCTCTAACGTGAACAAGCAACTCCGCCAGCGTATCGCCGAGCAACTCGGCATTCGCGCTTCCAAGTACACTCCTTCCGCCGCACTCGCGCATCTCTGGCGTTAACCGCAAACATGAGCGATCCGGTCCATATCGCCGCCATCGACGCCGGCTCCAATGCCGTGCGTCTCTCCATCGCCCGCGCCTATTCCGCTCTCGATATCGAGCCGCTGCTTACTGAGCGATACTCACTGCGTCTTGGTGAAGGCGTTTTCATCCGTCATCGCTTTTCTGAAGAGATCCTGAAAAAGGGTGTGAAAGCGTTCCGCCATCTCCACGAAATCATGGAGGAGCTTGGCGTTACAAAATATCGCGCGGTAGCCACAAGCGCCACAAGGGAAGCGCAAAATCGCAAGACGCTTCTTCGAGCTGTGAAGAAAGCCACCGGAATTTCTCTTGAAGTCATCAGCGCCAGAGAAGAATCGCGCCTTGGCAGGGAAGCAGTTTTTGCTGCGATGGGGCCCGAAGCGCAGCCTCGTTGCGTTGTCGATCTTGGCGGCGGCAGCCTGGAACTCAGTATTCTTCGCGACCACATTGTCGTCCAAGGCGCGCAGCTTCCGGTTGGCACCGTTCGCCTCATGAGCACACTCGGCATACACGGCGTCATCCGTCCGATGCAGGGCGAACAGGTCCGCCGCTACATTCGCGCGTTGCTCGAATCGCGTTTGCCGGTGCGCCCCAATCTTTCGGATGAAGTCGCGGTAGCGCTTGGCGGCAATGCAGAAACTCTTGCGACGATTGCTCCCGGTCCCCGTCAGGATGGCCTTCCCTCCCTTGAAGTGTCTCTTCTTCGCGAACGCCTGCAAGATATTTTGAAGCGCGACCTGCGTGCCCGCATGAAAGCCTACGGAGTTCGCCCCGATCGTGCCGACGTCATGGGAATTGCTGCCATTATTTTTGTTGTGCTTGGTCGCTACCTGAATGTGCGCCGCTTCGTGATTCCGAGCGTCGGCCTTCGCGAAGGCCTGCTTCAGGAGACCGCTCGCGACGCCTTTTCACGCAAAGAGCCCCATCGCTACAATGCCGAAGCCCGCCAGATGCTGGCTGCCACGCGCGCCTTCGGCCGTCGCCTCGACTACGATCAGCGCCACGCCGAGCATGTTCGCGAACTGAGCCTGATGCTCTTCGATCAGTTACAGTCTGTTCACCATCTTCCGCCGCAGGCGCGCGTCCAACTCGAAGCCGGCGCTCTTCTTCACGACGCGGGTCATCGCATCAGCCACCGTGCACATCACAAACATGGCGAATATCTTGCACTGAATGGCGACATCCCCGGACTCGCCGGACGCGATCGCAATGTCGTCGGCGCGATCGTGCGCTATCACAATCGCAAATCCGAACCCGCTAGCCACCACCCCTCTTATTCAGCGCTTAACAACAACGACAAACGAATCGCGCGCCGTCTTTCCGCCATCATGCGTATTGCGGAGGGGCTCGATCACTCCCACCGCCAGCGCGTCGACAAATTACATTCCTCTTTTCAACGCAATGCTGTCTCCATCAAGGTCAACGCCCGTGGCGACGTGACCGAAGACCTGCGCGACGCCCAGCGCAGCGCCGACCTCTTCGAAAAAGAATTCCACGTAAAGCTCTACCTCCGCCAGCCCGAAACCATTTAGCGCGGCACAACTCTTCGACTTTTAATCTTTCCGCTTGCGACTTTCCCGTAAGATATCCCAAGGAGGTACTTCCCATGCAGCTCTACATCGTCCGGCACGGCATCGCCATCGATCGGGAAGACCCTCAATGCCCGCCGGACCCCGAGCGCTTCCTCACCGAGGAAGGCATTGAAAAGACCAAACAGGTCGCCAAAGGTCTCGCCCAAATCGCTACCGTTCCCGATCTAATCTTATCCAGTCCCTACGTCCGCGCGATGCAAACCGCCGAAATTTTCGCCAAGTTCCTTGAGTATCCCAAGGCTAAAATTCGTCGAACCGATCTTCTTTTGCCCGGCGCCGAACCTCTGCAACTCTTTCGCGAACTTTCGAAAGACAAAGACAGTTCCGTGGTTTTCATTTTCGGCCACGCCCCGCACCTCGACGACGTGCTCGCCACCGCCCTCAACTCCAAGCATCAAATCACCGCATTGAAGAAAGCAGGAGCCGCCTTAGTAGAATTGAAACGTGTCGCTCCACCCGCAGGCGAGTTGGTCTGGGTTTCCACTCCCAAAATTCTTCGCAGAGTAGGGAAGTGAAGTCCGTGTAGGGACGCCTTTATGCCACCTTCTGAAGGAGGGTGCCGCACCCTTCGCAGTTAAGGGGGCGGGTTTTGAATTTGGTTCACGCTTTGCCTAGCAAGCCCATGAACACCTGATCCCCGTGAACCAGACTCTTCCTTAAACTCAATCCAATTTCCCAACCGTCGTGGCTGCCTCTGCTCTCTTCCGCAATTCCACTACATTGCTCGCTACCGGCAGCGCCTTCAACAACAACGGGCATCCGATGCACGTCTCCAGCAAATGCTTTCCCACTGCAATCCCTGCGGCCGCTTCTTCCGTATCGATTAATCCCGGCGCACGCACGATGACCGCATCTACCGATTTTTCAAGTCGCACGCCCACTGTGCTCTGCACTCCGCATTTACGCAGAATCCGCGCTAATCGCAGCACGCCAGCGCACGCACTAACTTTCCGGCGCTCCACTTCGCCGAGCTTTGCAAATCCCTTGTGCTCCGCCTCCGGCTGTTTCCCGCGATGATATCTCACCACCATGGCCGCCAATTGCCACTCTTCCGCAGACCAACCCGCTGGCCGCTCCATCTCCAACAGAAAATCGCGCGCTGCCTTTTGCGGTACCTTTGATTCCAACCCGGAACCAATTCCGTGTACCCGTGCCGCCGCTTTCATGATCCTTCGCAGACTCTTGTCGCCGAACACTGGTGCTGCATGTATCCGTCCCAATCCGTCATACAACTTCATCGCCAGCGCCGACACTTGTCCGCTGCGCCGCGCATTCTTGTCCAGGGATCGCACGGTGACACGCAGTCGCGCCAATCCTGCGGACTCCAGTTTCGCGTTATCTGGCAACCCCTGTCGCCAGTCGTGCCAAAGATTTGTTTTACCCAGCGTCAACTGCCGGTACGTTTCCAGCCTGCGGTTGCGCTCCAGCGTAATCCGTTCTATCCAAGCGTCGCGTCGATCTTCCAGGTCTGCAGTCGCCAATTCCCGAATCGTCAACGTCAATACATCCAGATCGTGTACTTCGCCGAGCAGGTCCTGCACCTGCTTCAAGTCGTGGCCCCACTCTTCATGCCGCGTCGGCAGCAAGCTCTCCACCGTATAGCGAAACTTCTTTACGCCGATCCGCAGCGCGTGCCATGCTTCAGGTTTTGTCGAGCGAAATGCTCGTGTGTGCAGTTGCTTCGCAGCTTCCAGCCGTTCCAGTGCCAGGCATTCCGCTGCTGGACTGTCAGGTGGCACCAGCCGTGCCCTTCGCCTTAACGCCCGCTCCAGTTTTTTCCAGCTTTTCGGGTCAAATTTCCCCGCCGCCCGCAACGCTCCTTCGCGCAGCTCATTTTCCTTTTCGGAAAAGTTTGCCAGCAACATCTCGCGAATTACGTCGCCCTCTTCGGAAAGATTGCGAGTCCACTCTTCTAGTACCTGGGTGTCCCGCAGCTCACCCAGTTCGCGGAACAATTTTCGAGGGAGTTTTCTCATCTCCGGCCAGGCAGGGTCCGGATCCACTTCTTCCATCACGGCGGCCACCGAGCGACACCGCCGAATCGCTACCCGCAGATCATGTACCGAATCCGGGTCTGCAGCACTCTGCACCTTCTCCAGTTCCTTTAGAACCCGATCCATCCAGTACGCGAGGTCGCGGTGCTCTGGATGTGAGCCCGCTACGGTGATGCCCGTTGCCATAATTTCCCGTTTTGAAACCGACTCCGCGCTGGGCGCGCGACCTGTCGGTCTGTCTATAGACTAGTCCTATGCCTCAGCCGCGTCCAGTAAAGCGCGCTGGGCCACAATTCGGGCAGCATCCTTGCCAACACGAACGCCATCACCACGCAGGTAACTGAAGAAATCAAGAACACATGGCCCGGGTCGGGGTGTCCCAGCCGCAGCATGGCGTACTGCACCAGCGGCTGCAGCGCGATCCCTCCAAACGACAGGAAATTCGAAGCCCCAATCACCCGCCCCTTCACTTCGGGCCTGGGCCGGTTCTGAATCAGTGCGTTCACGGGCACCACGAAAAATCCGGCAGTCATCCCCAGCACGAACAGCAGCATCATCACGAGCTCATACGTCAGTCCCGGCACAAACAATGCACCGGTGACCAGCACGATCCCCGTCAGCCCGGGCAGAATCATCCCCGTCTCGATCTTGCGGCCAGAGGCAAGCCCGGCAACGTAGCTCCCCGCGCCGATCCCAAGACTCAATGCCGCCAGCAGGTAACTGCTGTGCGCCTCGTCCACCTGCAGTATATCTGTCGCATAGAGCACGATGTTCAACAACAGAATTGCGCCCAGAAACCAGAAAAACGTGTTCGCGATGATGGCTACCCACAGCACCGCATCCTCCCGAATCCGCCCAACTTCCTCAAAAAACTCCTTCACCCAGTTCCACGCGAACTTCCGCTGAGGATCGGCTGCAGGCACGCGCGAAATCCCCAGGCTGCTCACCAGGCCCAATAGAGAGAGCCCCACAAGAAAGATTCCGGACCATCCCTGTCGCCCGTGAAAGAAGTGCGCCAGGAAGCCACCCGCCAGCGTTCCGCTGATGGCCGCCAGCAGCGTCCACAATTCGATGACCCCATTCCCCCAACTCAACTTGCTGGTAGGCAACAACTCCGGCAGCAAACCGTATTTCGACGGCCCGAAAACCGCCGCTTGCGTACACACCAGGAACAACGCCACTGCTGCCAGTTCCAGGCGGTTTTGCCATAGTGCAAACGTGACGAAGCACATTGTCACCACTTCCAGCACTTTCGTCCACACCGTCACACTGCGCTTGCTGAAGCGGTCCGCTACGTATCCACCGGGCATCGAAAACAGTAGAAAGGGAACTGCAAATACCAGAGGTACAACCAGCACAAACAGAAAGTCACGCCGTTCGCGCGACACTCCCAACTCCAGCACCAAGAAACTCACCAGCCACTTCAATGTGTTGTCGCTAAAGGCCCCTTGAAATTGCGCCGCGATCAACGCCCAGAATCCCAGCAGCGACCCGCGTGGATCTTCGCTGGAATTTGTAGTTTTCATTGAGGTTCGACCTTGTGCACTAGTCTGCAAAGTCTATCTCGCCAACTTTGCCTCCACAAGTTATCTCTCTTCGTCATCGCCCCGAACTCTGCATCGTTGTTATTGTCCTTTCTCATCTTCCTCTCTGCTCTTTGTGTCCTGCGCGGTGAATCTTTCTTTCCCCTTCCTGGTCTCCACTTATCCCCCTCTTTCCTCTCCTTCCTATTCGTGCTATTTTCGATATAGTTCTCCCGGAGTGGCGGAACTGGCAGACGCAGCAGACTCAAAATCTGCCGCCCTTCGCGGGCGTGTGGGTTCGACTCCCTCCTCCGGGACCAATCTTTTCAACAACTTAGTGAATAATTTGAGATTGCTCGCTGAGTGCTCGAGCTGAGTGCCTGTACACTTTTTGTACACTCGACTGCAGCGAGCTTTTCGACTGCTTCGTGAAGATGTGACGGGGCAAGATGCGAATAGCGCAGAGTCATCGTGAGCGTTTCGTGCCGCATGAGTTTCTGAACAGTCAAGATGTTCACATCAGCCATGACCAAGACGGAAGCAAACGTGTGGCGCAGATCGTGCCAGCGAATACTTCGTGATGCCAACTTCAGCCATCGCTTGCTTTGAACCATTCCCGGGCACTGTATTGTGTAGGGCTGCTGCAGACAAGCTCACCTCCAACTTCCTTGTCAGCAGCAAGACGGGCGCGGAGTTTCACTAGGGCTGCAATCGCTGAAGTGTTCAGAATGACGCGTTCGCGCTTCCCGCTCTTGGCAATCTGAATCGTCGCGATCTTGCGTTCAAAGTCAACGTCTGCCCACGTGAGATTGTATTGTTCTGAGAAGCGCATTCCTGTGTGGAGGGCCAGATCAAACTCAGCTTCCCGCTCGGCGAAGCGTCTGCGGATGACACTTCTTAGCCGGGATTCCTCATCTTGGCACTGCTTTAGGAATTCAACCTGTGTAGCTTTGGGAGGGAACTGATTCAAATACCGCTCCCGGCCATTGTTCAAGCGCTGCAGCTTCACAGCAGACGCAGGGTTCTCAAACGCTTTCTTGTTTGCGATCGCGATCTTGTAGGCTTTGCTGAGTGCGACCCGGTACTGATTCCTAGTCGCACTCGTCTTGCAGTGTTCATGCAGCTTTGACTCAATTTCTTCAGGCGTGATGCTGCCTGCTGCGCGGTCTGTGAACCAATCACTGATAATTCCGTAGCGGTAATCCCTGAAACGTCGGGCGCCGTGGTACTTCAGCGTGTGTGCGCGCTTCGTTGCTTCACAAGCAGCATCGATGATCTGCTTGAACGTGACACTGCGCGCTGCCCGCTCAGGGAAGTAGCGCTTCTCAAGCACTTCAGTTCTGCGCTTCTCTAGAACTTTTCGGGCAAATGCTTTCGACGGATCGACGCTTTCAGTGCGCATAGTGCCGAACTGATCTGTAAACCGGATGCTGTAGATGTGACCGCGAAGCAAGAGCCCTTTGTCGGCTTCATCTTTCTTCCAGCTGCCTCGATTCTTTTGAACTGAACTATTTGCCATAAGCTGCCCTCCGCTGCTTCTTAATTCTGTTTAGTCGATTCCTGTCTTTCACAGCGCAGTCATGCGTGCAGTACTTTGCTGTCGCTACGTTCTTTGACACAGAAGGGGGTAGGGCAAGCCGGATACGCGCAGATAATTGCGCGTCCTGCGCTCAAGTCGCGTGTGAGCAACAGTCGAATGTACGTCCAGCAATCAGCAGGGCGTAGCACTAAGTTGTTGCCACCCCATGTGAAGGGAAGATCAAAATTGTCAAGATTTTCCCCACCCACTGCAAACCACAGCGGCTTTGCGTCCGCTCTGCGCCACGCGTCGCGAAGTCTCTCTTGTAGGTCACGAAACTCTGCAATCGAGATTTCGACCGGCCCATCTGCAAGTCCTGACTCATCATTGAAAAGAATGCCGTAGCGGGCAATGAACTTCGAGACTTTTTCCAAGCTAGGCGTAGAGCCAGTGTATTGATGCTCTAAAGAGGACTTAAAAATCTTCTCCAGAGGTTCACTGCCAGATGCTGCCAAGAAAGCTTTAGAGCTTTCTTGCGCCGCCTTTTCATGATCAGTGTAAGCGACGTCTGAATAGCTGAGGTTTGCAAGCTGAACATGTGGAGGCACTGACCACTTCCTAGGGTCAGGCTTCAGACCGCCAATATACGCAGTCACGATGTCTGTCTTGCCGAAATACGGTGTGCGTTCTGAAGTCACATTGCGCTTGACAGACAGACGGTACGGCAGTTTCCAGCCCGGCTTGAGCGCGCTTGCGATGTCGTAATACGTTCTCACAAATAGTATAGTAATAGTAATTATAATGATTGTGAAGACTCAATATTCAAGCCGTGTTGAACGGTGTAGAGCGTTAATACGCTAAACGCATCATTCTGCCAGTTGCTTAGCGACGTTAATACGCTAATCGCAACATTCTGCGAACTCAAACAAAAGTGTTGTCGTCTCTGAAACGAATACTCATCATTTAGCTTGTAATTAGTATTTTGAGATTGAAAGGAGCACTCATGGACGGAAGTGAAATGACAGTCCGCGAATGCGTGGCGCTAAGCGGCCTGACACGGGCGCAGATTTACAACTTGATTGTGAACGGGCGCATCGTCGTGCAGAAATTCGGGCACGTCTACGTAGTCAATCGCAAGTCGATGGTCGATTATGTGATTCAAGCAGCTTTTGAAAAGCAGTTCATCGCGGCGATGAAGCAGTTCGACCCGATACTCGACATCTCGACTTCGTTCGAGACGCCGACCGAAGCGGCAGGCGATTTTCCGGTTGATGACGATTTGCTCTCAGGCCGAGTTGTGAATGAGATCCTCCGGTGAATTCCTCCCTCGTCGCTTTAAAGTTTCCAGTGCGGGGCGAACTGGGTAGAGTCGTGCAGTGGCGCGCGCGCGGCGGGTGCAGTGCTTTTGAACCCTCAATTCTCACCGCGCCTGTCGCACTGTTTGGGAGAATGGTTGGTCTGAGTACCAGGACCCACTTGTTAGCTGACTTATTACGAATTAGCCGGCGCTCACACAACAGGCTGTCGCTCGTCCTTGCATTCTCTGACCCCAAGGGTTACCAGAAAGAGTGAAGTTCTGTATGGCCAACGCCATGCGTTGGGCCAAGGCCACCATATCCCTATCGCTCTCAATTTGGAGGTGAATATGCTTCGTAAGCATACAATTCTCCTCGGGATAGCGGGGCTATCCTTGGGAGTTCTCTTTATCGGCCAAGAGATTGCAATATCACAGACCGGAAACAAAACTCTGAAAGAGGTACCACCTTCGTACAGCCAGCCAGATTCCGGCAAGAAGATGTACCAAGATTACTGTGCAGCTTGCCACGGGATAGACGGGAAGGGTAATGGTCCCGCGGTTGAATTCCTAAAGGCGCCACCACCTGATCTAACGACAATGGCCAAAGCCCATGACAATTCATACGTGACGACTCATGTCAGTACCGTTTTGCGCTTCGGAACGTCGAGCAAGGCGCATGGAACAGTTGACATGCCCCTTTGGGGCCAGATGTTTAATGCATTGAACAGCGACAAGGCTGTAGTGAAATTGAGGATTAACAATCTGTCCGAATATGTGCAATCCATCCAGCAGAAGTAAGCCGCGCTTCAAAAGCGATGATGTTGCTGATTGCCACCGGGGCCGACAAATTTAAGACTTGGCGTTTCTTTTGAGATTTGGCGGCCCAATGACCTAGTCACTGCGTGATTAACTTACCGGAATTCAAGTCGGTTGCAGTACGAAATGAATTGTGAATATCGGTTTCATTCCTTGCAGAGTTGATGGCTAGCGCGACGTTAGCTACTTCATTTCATTTATTGCTTTGCGCGATTCTTCAACAAGGCTTTCCTTGCGCCTTAGGTTCTCGGCTTCACGGTTTTGGAGCTCTTGAAACATCCTCGTAAAGTACTCAGCGTAGAATGCAGACTCACTGTCTTCAGATGCGATAAATTCAGACATCGGTTCGGCGGCTTCGTGTAGCTTCATTACAACTTTTCCTGAAGGCATTGGCAGTCCCGCAAAATGGAACTCCGCGGAGCGCTGACTAAACTCTCTGGGGGTGGAGTGCGTGCACAACAGGAGACAACTTATGCAACGCGCGCTTCGCGGAGCGTTCTGCAAACAGTACGCCTCGCGTCGTGTGTGGCGTGCGTCACACGACTGAGACTGAGGGCTGAACTGTACACTTCTTGAACACTCGCGCTAGCATCTCATGCAATTCCATGCAGCGCTGTGCACGACAGGAGCGATATCTCGCTCTCAAAACAAACGACTTACTGTGCACATCCATGCATAGCTCTGCATAGCTTACACACGTTCGCAGACTCAAAATCTGCCGCCCTTCGCGGGCGTGTGGGTTCGACTCCCTCCTCCGGGACCACTTCGTTTCGTGGAACTCTGGTACTTTCCTGCTCTTGACGCCCGCTTCCCCGGCTGACATAAGTAGTTCCTAAGCCAGAAGTTCATGTCCTCTCTTTCTTCCAACCTTACCCCTATGAGCAATCGGCGTCGCAGCCAGCGCGTTTTGCTACGCATGCCCATTCTGGTCATCGCCATCGGCTCCGATAAACAGCCCATATCCGAGAAAGCCTACACCGCCGTGGTAAATGCACACGGTGGCCTGATTCATCTGGCAATGAAAGTCCGCGTTGGCCAGGCGCTCATCCTTCGCAATCCTGAAACCAGCGAAGAGCAATCCTGCCGCGTCGTGCGCTCCAGTGACGTACAGGAAGGTAAATACGAAGTCGGACTGGAGTTCACTACTCCCAATTCAAAATTTTGGCATGTCGCCTTTCCGCCTTCCGACTGGACCCCGCAAGATCCCCAGATTACCTCCGATACCTTTTGATTTCCGCGTCTTCTAGAAAATGCTGGCACCCTGTATTGAATCGGTTTAATATATTCATTCCGGTTTTCTCCGGATCGGAGCTCTCATGAGAACTCGTTCGTTTCGCTGGCTTTTTCTCGTAATGTGTTGCGTTCAGTTTCGTTTTTGCTGGCATGGCCACCGTTGTCTCCGCGGACGCTGCTGCTCACGCCGGGGCGACGCTTTCGCTTCACGGAACTTGGCAGTTACAGTCCTCTTGTATCGATAAATCCACGGGAGACGCCATCTCCACTCCCGGTTTCGCCGCCAAAGACTGGCACAACGCCGAAGTGCCCGGCACCGTCGTAGGTGCTCTCGTCAGCGACAAAGCTTTCCAGGATCCGAACTTCGGAATGAACCTGAAGTCTTTCCCCGGCATCAGCCTCGGGGGTGAAGAGCCCTTCTCCAATCGCGATATGCCCGCCGATAGCCCTTTCCGCTGCTCTTATTGGTTCCGCACGGAATTCACCGCCCCCGCTTCCTTTACCACGAAGGTTGCCTGGCTCCATTTCCTCGGCATCAACTACCGCGCCAACGTCTGGCTCAACGGTAAGAAGGTTGCCGACCGCGCCGACGTCTCTGGCGCCTATCGCGCCTATGAATTTCGAGTCAACGAACTGTTGCACAAGGACGGGAAGAACGCGCTGGCCGTGGAAGTCTTCGCCCCCGAAAAGAACGATCTAGGCCTTACCTGGGTCGACTGGAACCCCACGCCTCCCGACAAGGACATGGGCATTTGGCGCGAAGTATTTCTGTCTGAAAGTGGGGAAGTCACCCTTCGTGCTCCCTTCGCAACCTCCAAACTCTCCGCCGATTACAGTTCTGCGGAACTCACTCTCAGGGCCGAACTTCGCAACACTACCGATCATCCGGTCGAAGCGGTTCTCCACGCCGATGTCGACGGCGACCATCTTTCGCAGCCTGTCCAACTCGCCGCCAACGAAGCCAAAATTGTCACCTTCGCCCCCGATCAATTTCATCGCCTCAAATTTCCGCATCCACGCCTCTGGTGGCCCTACCAAATGGGCGAGCCTGCTCTCTACACCGCCAAATTCCGCGTGGAAATCGGCAAAGAAGTCGCGGACTCTGCCGCCGTCACCTTCGGTATTCGCGAAGTCACCTCCGAACTCACGCCTAAAGGTGGACGCCTTTTTAAGGTGAACGGTCGCAAAATTCTGATTCGCGGTGCGGCTTGGGCACCCGATTTGCTCCTTCGTTGGGATTCCAAGCACGTTGACGCCGACCTTGCTTACGTCAAGCACATGGGGCTGAACACAATCCGCCTGGAAGGCAAGATGGATCGGGATGAATTCTTCGAGAAAACCGATCGCCTCGGCTTGCTTATCATGCCCGGCTGGATCTGCTGCGATATGTGGGAACACTGGGGCGACTGGACCACCGAAACCAAGAAAATCGCCGCCGCATCTCTTGTCGACCAAATCACGCGCCTGCGAAATCACCCCAGCGTTTTCGTTTGGCTCTATGGCAGCGACAATCCTCCGCCACCTGATATCGAGAACATGTATCTCGGCATTCTCAGAGATTTGCACTGGCCGAATCCGTCCGTCTCCTCCGCTTCAGAGACTCCTACGAAAGTCACGGGTGCCTCCGGCGTGAAAATGACCGGGCCGTACGAATACGTGCCGCCCATGTACTGGCTCTCCGACACCGAAGCTGGTGGCGCCTTTGGCTACAACACCGAAACAAGTCCAGGCCCCGCCATTCCTACCAAGGAAAGCCTCGCCAAATTTATTCCCAAAGACCATCTGTGGCCCATCGACGAATATTGGAATTTCCACGCCGGCGGCGAACGCTTCACCACCGTCAACGTTTTTACCGACGGCCTCAATCGCCGCTATGGCACTGCCACTTCGCTCGACGATTACGAGCGTAAAGCGCAAGCCTCTGCCTACGACAACGAGCGCTCTATGTTTGAAGCCTACGGCCGCAATAAGTACGTAGCGACTGGCGTCATCCAATGGATGCTCAACAACGCCTGGCCATCCCTCATCTGGCATCTCTACGATTACTACCTGGTCCCTGGCGGCGGATATTTCGGCACCAAAAAGGCCCAAGAAATCATTCACGTTCAATACGACTACAACACCAATTCCGTTTCTGTAGTCAACGGCGCCTACGTGCCGCTGAAATCATTGAAGGTCAGTGCCCGGCTCATCAATATCGATGCCAAGGAAGCCGCCGCGCACGACGCCACTATCGATATCGATGCCGACGCCAGCGCTAAAGCCTTTGATTTGCCGAAGCCTGAAGGTCTCTCCGCCACTTATTTCCTGAAGCTTCAGCTTCGCGAAGCGAATGGAAAACTCATCAGCGATAATTTTTACTGGCTCTCTACCAAGCTCGACACCATGGACTGGGCCAACAAAAAAGACACCGTCTACACTCCACAAAAAGAGTTCGCGGATCTAACCGGACTCAACTCGCTGCCGCAGGTGAAGCTGGACGTGAAAGCGGATGCTCACCACGAATCCGGGAAGGGAACTCTCAAGCTGAAAGTAAAGAATCCGGGTACAAAAGTTGCCTTCCAGATCCATCTTCGCGTCACTAGCGGTAAGAATGGCGACGACGTTGTCCCCATTTTCTGGGACGACAATTATTTCTCCCTGCTCCCCGATGAAGAGAAATCTCTGACCGTGACGTATGACATCAGCGGCCTGAGCGGCAAAGAACTTGCCCTGGAAGTCGACGGCTTCAACATCGCTCCTGCAACCATCAAGCTTTCTCACTGATCGATGCCCTGTAGCACAGTGCCCCCTGCCTGTGCTGCAGGGTTATCGTTTCTGACGTTTCTTTTGGGTGCCCCGCTCCCGGTACGTGAGGGGTGGGGTCCTTTCTTACCTTTTCTCTTTTTCTCCGAATTCTGTGCCCGCTGTCCGCGGACCTCTGCGTTCTCTGTGTTAAATTCTTCCCTGTCTTTCTCAACCAAACGTCCTTCGGAGCCCGAATGTACCGTCTGAAATCCACAGCACTTCTCCCGTTACTTCTCCTCTTGATTCAGCCCGCTACCGCGCAAACCATTCCCGTCACCGTCCAACAACAAATCCAGTCCCGCATAGCCTCTTCCGGCGCCGATGTAGCCATCGCCTTCCGCACCCTCGACAGCAAATCTGAATTCTTCTTTCACCCAGACATTTCCTTTCACGCCGCAAGCACCATGAAAATTCCTGTTATGATCGAACTCTTCCACCAAGTCCAGGATGGGAAACTCCATCTATCGGACAAGCTAACTATCCACAACGAATTCCATTCCATTGTCGATGGCTCACCCTACAAACTCGATCCCGCCGACGATTCCGAAACCACCCTGTACAATGAGGTAGGCCAAACCCGCGCTCTTTCCGCACTATGCACGCTGATGATCACCGTCAGCAGCAATCTGGCCACGAATCTAATTATCGAGAAGCTGGGCGTGGAAAATATTCGCGCAATCGTGACGAATCTCAATGCCTCTGGCATGAACGTGCTCCGCGGTGTAGAAGACAACAAGGCCTTCGACAAGGGCCTTAACAACACGACCACCGCCCGAGGCCTCCAAGTCCTCATGACCGCCATTGCCGATGGCAGAGCCGTCGACCCCGATGCCTCCCGCCAGATGATCGATATCCTCGAACGCCAGCGTTTCAATGAGAGCATTCCTGCAGGCTTGCCCTCCGGCACTCGCGTAGCCCATAAGACCGGCGAAATCAGCAAGATCCATCACGATGCTGCCATAGTTTTCGCCCCTCGACCTTTCGTCCTCGTCATCCTCACCCGTGGCCTGCCTGACATAAAAGACAGCTCCGTCCTGATGGCCGACATCGCTCGCATTCTTTACCAGGTCAGCCAGTAGGGGTTTCACGGGTGTATGAAGTGGCCGGTCTTCAGGCCGGTGCCGGCCCCTTCGTTCTTAGCGGCCACCTTCAGACGGCCACTTTTCCTCCCCGAATCTCCCGTTAACCGTTTAGCAACCATCCACCCTCGAATCCCCCTTGCCACTTCTACTGTTAGCCACTAAGATACCCTTTCGATGGGAGGAACCAGTGCCTAAAGAGAAACCACAAGTCAACATCGGTGAAGTCATCAAAACCTATCGCAGCCAACGCGGGTTGTCCCAGGGCGACATTGAGCGCCGCACTGGACTCCTTCGTTGCTACCTTTCCCGCGTCGAAAACGGCCACACCGTTCCTTCACTCGAAACTCTAGCCAAAATTGCCGAAGCCATGGAGATTTCCCTCGCCGACTTTTTCCCCGGCACGGAAACCACCCACGACAAAGAAACCCAGAGAATGCTCGGCGAACTCTCGCAGGATGAAATTCGCTTCCTCGCCGAGATCAAGAAATACAGCACTACTCTTTCGGAAGGCGACAAGCGTCTGGTCCTGGCCATGATTCGCAAGATGGCCACACTTCTACCCGTCCAGGGAGCCATGGCCAAAAAGCCAGTTCTTCGCCGTCCCTCGCTCTAATCCAATTTGTTTTTCAAATTTGTTTCAGACATTTGATCTTGAGGGGTGCCCAAGCTCGTTTTTCGAGTGTGGGGCTTTTTCTTAAGGTTTTTCGGGTTCCGCGCGTTGGGCTTCCAAATGTGCGGGTGTAGATTCTAATCAAGAGAAGTCTACGTCTCCTCATCATTGAAATTTGTCATCCCAACCGAAGTGCCGCGTCTTCTGTGGCATATAGCGGAGGGATCGTGGCAGAGTCTCCAACTAACCGCGGTCATTGGGACCAAGTGTACGCGCCAATTCCTACCCTGCCGGATTCCTCATCAACCGAAGCGCATCCGCGGCTCCGCCACCCGTCGCCCCAGCCGTCCCTTCATCACCGTTGGCCGAATCCATCGGATCGCCTTCGCCCGGCGCCAAAAACAGATTCGTCTCCACTGCATGCTGCTTCGTGTACAACTCAAAATACCGTCCCTGCGCTACATACAACGACTCATGGGTTCCGCGCTCCAGGATTCGCCCGTCTTGCACCACCAGAATCTGCTCAGCTCGTCGAATCGTGGACAGCCGATGTGCAATCACAAAGGTGGTGCGCCCGCGCATCAGGTAACGCAATCCCTCCTGAATTAGCGCTTCCGATTCTGAATCTAGGCTCGATGTAGCCTCGTCTAGAATCAAAATCCTTGGATCGGCCAAAATCGCTCGCGCAATGGAAACTCGCTGCTTCTGCCCGCCGGAAAGTTTTACTCCTCGCTCGCCCACCACCGTGTCGTACTTTTTCTCAAACGTTTCCGCAAACTCATCCACGCGTGCGATTCGGCACGCCGCCATTATTTCCTCTTCGCTGGCATTGGGCCGCGCGTAAGACACGTTCTCTCGGATCGAGCCGTCGAACAGGAACGTCTCCTGCAGTACCACGCCAAGCTGGGTGCGGTACGAGCTCAGTAGCACCTTTGATAGATCCACATCGTCGACCAGGACCCGGCCAGTCGTCGGTGTGTAGAACGCAGAGATCAATCCTATAATCGTGGATTTTCCAGAACCCGAAGGCCCCACCAGCGCCGTCACCGTTCCCGGCTTCGACTGAAACGAAATGCCGTGGAGTACTTCCTTGTTTGTCTCATACGAAAAATGTACGTCTTCAAAAGTGATATGACCCTCGATACGTCGCAGGCTCACAGTGCGGTTGGGATCCTGATCTTCCATCGATTCATTTAAGATTTCCCTGGTCCGTTCCAGTCCCGTGATAGCTTCGGTAATCTGCGTACCGATCGCCACGATCTGAAATACTGGCCCGACCATCAGCCCCAGAAAAAACACATAGGTAATGAAGGTTCCGAGGGTCATAGTGCCGGCAATGATCTGCCGCGCGCCCAGGTACATGATCACCGCACTCACAACTCCGGTCAGCGTTGCTCCCGAGAGACTCATTAGCGAAGTGGCTGTCAACGTCTTCAAAACGTTGTCCAATAAACGCTGCACGCCACTGCCGAACACTTCTTCCTCGCGCTTCTCAGCGTGGTAACCCTTGACTACGCGCACGCCGCCGAGAGATTCTGTCAACCTTCCCGTCACTTCCGCGTTAATCTTTGGTCGGGCGCGGAAAATCGGCCGAATCGTCGAAAACGCTTTGTTCAGAAACAGAGCGAATCCCAAGAGCACGATAAACGCTACTACGGTCATCAGTGTGCTGATGCGCAGCAGAATCACTAACGCTAGTAACGCGGTCATTATTCCGCCAACAAATTCAACCAACCCCGTACCGATCAGGTTGCGCACGCCTTCCACGTCGCTCATGATTCGCGAAACCAGCACGCCTGTTTTATTGGTGTCGTAAAAGCTTACTGGCAAGCGTCCGATGTGCGCTTGCACTTGCTTGCGCATATCGGAAATCATCCGCTGCGCGGATTTCGACAGCAATTGCGTCAGCGTGAACGAAGACAATCCTTGCACCACAGTCGCGCCGATGACTGCCGATACAATCGGCACCAGCAAGTTGACCTGATGCTTCCCAACCACATTGTCGATGAGGTATTTCGTTGAGCCGGGCAGCACCAATCCTGCCAGCCGGTTGATCGCCATCAAAACAAATCCCAACAGCAGGATGCCGCGCCGCGGCCGAATCATGCTCCAGATTTCGGGCAGCGCCTTCCAATCCACCTTTTTCTTGGCTTTCTTCTCTTCAGAAGGGGCTTTTGTCAGTGTGGTGGTTGTCGTGGCCATAGTTTCCGCTGTGTCAGGATACCTGTTCGATGCCCTGTACGGCAAAGCATCTACACACTTTGGCAATCGCGATTTGTTTGCTGAGGAGTCCGCGCGCTCAGTCGGCTGCCGGGAAGGTGGGTACTTTGGCCGCAGGGCGGTCGAAATTCAAGACGCTCGACACAAATTGACTCAGCGTTCCGCCCAGGTGACTCAATACCCGTTGTTTTAAAGTAGTATAATCTTGTGTACCGCAGAACAGATCGCTCATCAACTGGCGGAACACCGCGTTGCGCTGCAGAAATTGTACCATGCGCGTGGTGACCGCCGATCCCAGAAAAGAACCGCGATAAAATCGCCTTACGATGCGCGACGCAAATTCCAGTTCCGCTGAAAACGAAGCTCGCACGCGTGCCGCGTATTTTTCTGGACAGCCCTCAGCCAGTGCGCGTCCCAACAATTCTCCAGAACGCATCGCGTAGAACAACCCTTCGCCGGTCAGCGGATCCACCCAAGCCGCCGCATCTCCACACAAAGCCCAATTACGGCCCATCACCGCGCGGTTCGATAGGGTACTTTCCTGCGGCGAGGGCAGTACATGGCTGTAGAACTTCGCATTTTCCGTAGAGAAATGTTCGCTGGCTGCAAAGTGGTGCAAGTGGGTCTTCAGTTCTAGGCTGGTGTGTGATGCCATGCTTCCGCAGATTCCCAGGGAAATGTGATCCGCGCGCGGAAACGACCAGATATACCCCTCAAACTCCGGCAAAAATTTGATGATGATCTCTTCCGCTGTCTGCGGAACGAAATATCCTTGCGTGATTTCTAGTTCGTCTTTCGACAGTGCGCGAATTCCAGGCAAATACTGGTTGCGCGCGCCAGCGGCTAACACAACAAAATCGGCAGTCTTCCATTCACCATCCACGGAGTAGCGCGGCTTTTCAGGCGTGGTATCGACATTCTGCACTCGCGAGTGGTGAATGTGACAGCCAGCCTCGCGTGCGCGGTCCAGCAGCATTCCATTTAGAACAGTTCGCGAATAAATGACGATTGGGTGCTGCAAATCCAGTTTAACGCGCTGATTTTCGGCGCTGATGATCTCAACATCACGAATAAGTTTCTTGGGATGGGAATTATTCAACAGGAAAGGGAATCGTTGCGTAGCCTTGTAGGTCAGTCCCCCGCCGCAGGGCTTTTCCCACGCCAGCTTCTCATCAAAAATGTGAACAGTGTTACCCGCAAGCGCGAGCTGTTCGCCGCACATCGCCCCGGAAGGCCCACCACCAACTATGGCAATCTCAGACATCGTGGCAACCTACAAAAATATGCTTTATCTCCGGCGCGGGAAGAAAACAGACGTTTACTGGTGGTGGCCCATCAGGAGACCGGGAAAATCACCAGGCAAAATCCAGTCATGAGTATAGCACTGAAGACGGCTGCGGCCAGTGGCGAGCCGCTGTGGCGGCGTACCAATTGAGCACCCAGCCGCATTAGCAGAAACAACACCAGAAAATAGGGGGCCAGCAGGACAAGCAGTATCGTCCCACTGTGCAATGCCATTACGCCAAAGCTCAGGGCCATCCACACCACGCACAGCAGGCCCAAACTCAGCAACAATCTCTGTCGCCCCGCGCCTTCCACCGCTTTCCCCATCACGATCTCGAAAGCGTACAAGAACACCCACGCGGCCACGAAGAACAGGGGAAAACGCTTCCAGCGGTCGAAGCGTCAACCACGAACCCGTAATCGTCAATTGCAGCCAACCGGTGATAAGCAGGAAAAGCACAAACGCCGAGAATGCTGTGCCCAGCAGAAGTGTCCACTTGGTTGGGAAAGCCCTCTGTGCTCTTTTGCCGTGCAGTGAAAACAACATCAGTCCGGAAAGCAGAAAGAAACTGGCCAGATAATCGCCCTCGAACAGGTGGAGCACTTTCAGAGGTATCCAAAAGTGCAGGAGTGCCACAACCGCAAAAGAAATAACTGCAATTTCCAGCACCAATCGCCAGGTAGCAAGCGGTTTCGCCGCAGTCGTTTCTTCCACAGGTTGTTCGCCCACGGACTCTCGGAGAAACGGTCCAGAGATCAGCAAAATTCCGGCCAGACCAAGGAATCCGCCCAACAAATCTCCCCGCCACGGCAAGATTCGGAGTCGGTGGCAGGTGCAATACCTGCGCTGCCCACTGTTGCACCAGTCGCGCGACGCCGCGCGAGAAAATGATGCTGACGTGCGAGTTGTACGGGAAAAGAATGAATTTTGTGGTGGGGTCGTTGCTGGCTCGCGGCCAGATCTGCCGCGTTGGCGCGTAATCCTTCCGGTTCCAGTTGTCCTGCTAATATCAAGGAATTCGGCGGCACTGGAGGTGGATTGCGATATAGCAGTGCTTCCGGCGTAACGCCGTGATCGGTCTTCATCGGCGCAGGCGAGATCGCTACAACTCCCGCGACCCGCACCTTTGCCGCTACCCGAAGAGCGATTGCGCCGCCCATGGAATGGCCCGCCAGAATCGTGCGGTCCGGGCGGATAAATCCACGCGCTGTCAATCCGCGCACAAAAGATTGCGCACAAGCCTCGGCCTCGTCGGGCGAAAATGGGCCTGGTGTTCTCCCATGTCCCGGCAGGTCGGGGACATATACGCGCAGACCTTGTTCGGCAAATGCCCGCGCCAGAAATGTCATGATCACTTTGTTGGCTGCCAATCCGTGAAACAGAATCACGCTGCCGCCTTGGGAGTTTTCCGGGAGTCCAGCCACTTGAATGACATTCATTTCCAGCCTGCACGTTCCAGCATTCGCTACCACATGCTGTTCCGAATAACGGCGTGAAGACAGGTAGGTGAGTGCCGCTCCCAATGTCAGCAGCCCAACTCCGATTAGAGCGATGAGCACGGGGCTGCGTTTCACCACGAGGTTTCTCCAAGGCGGCAGAGTGGTGAAGCAAGCGTGATAGACTGACGATTCGAGCAGGGAAGTGTGCGGGCAATTCGCAACTGATTTGGACATGGAGACCCTTTGCATCCAGCGGTTCTTACTCTAGAACAAATTATTCTGCGGTTTGCCCGAGAGAAACGCAACGGGCGCAAGGTTGTGTTTACCAATGGTTGCTTCGATCTGCTGCATCCGGGGCACCTTCGCAGTCTAGAAGCGGCACGTGCGCTGGGAGACGTGCTGATTGTCGGACTCAACAGCGATGAAAGCGTGCGCGTGCTAAAGGGTTCCGATCGTCCGGTTATTCCCGAGCAGGAGCGCGCGGAAATTCTGGCGAGCCTCGAATGCGTCGACGCGGTCACGATTTTCCCGGAACTTACTCCGCAAAAGGTAATTGCCAGGCTGCTTCCGGACGTGCTGGTCAAAGGGGGAGACTGGCCCGGCGATGAAATTGTTGGACGCGAAGAAGTGGAAGCGACGGGCGGCCGAGTCGCGCGGATTGACATTGTGCCCGGATACTCGACGACAGAAATCCTACAGAAAATTCGTAATCTCCCCGGCCGATAAAAAGCCTGTTAACCAGAAAAATGCTCCCCGCCAGCCCCGGGGGGTCTCGCAACTGCGGGAATAGCTAGACTTACGAGTGACTGGCTCGCATGTGCGGGAATGATTGGAGTTAGGCAGAGGGGGGCGCTTGCCAAAGGCGAAAGTGGGGCTGAAAAGGCGGGCCCCAATGGGAATGGGCGGGGAGCGGATTAGTGCGCAAGGATGAATGCCAACGATTCACGACTGATCATCAGATTGGTGGATAACTATATAAATAGATTAACTGTACAGTATTATACTCGAACAACGGGTGTGTAGCCAAAACGCTAACGGCTGAACGAAATCGAATTTGAATTTGAAAGCCGTCTGGACGCCGGCACTACGGGTGACGGCGGATGAGCTTGCCCGACTCATCGATTCGGCGAATTCGTGGGGGCACGGTACAATAGTGGTGTAGTGATTCTGCCCGCGGTTCGAGAACGACTGGAAGGACTGCTGCGCCACCCCTCTCTGCAAGGCGCATTGGGAGAACTACGCGCGGGCGGGTCGCTAGTCGGACTTTCTGGCCTGCAAGATGTGGCAAAAGCACTGCTGGCCGCGTACCTGACACACGAGCTTCGACGTCCCGCCTTCTTTATTACTGATTCCAATCGACGCACGGAAGCATTGGCGGAGAGTCTGCGGTTTTTTTCGCAGATTTTTCCTGGCACAACGGGCGGGATCGCTGTACTTCCTGCGTTCGACAGCCTTCCCTGGGATTCACAATCTCCACACGCGGATATTTTGGAACGCCGCGCCGCCACGCTCTATCGACTAGCAAATGGGGAAGTATCCCTCGTCATCACACCGATCACGGCGGCGCTGTGGCGCTATCAGGATCCCTACGTCTATCTGACGCTGGCAAAGACGCTTGCCAAGGATACCGAAGTCGCGCACGAAGATTTGATCGCGCATCTTGGCAGCACCGGGTATGCCCGCACGGAGATGGTGGAATTGCCGGGGCAATTCGCGATTCGTGGCGGGATCGTGGACGTGTTTTCTCCCGAGGCGCCGCGCCCGGTGCGCATCGAGCTTCTGGGCGACACGGTGGAGAGCGTACGCGAATTCGATCCGCGCACGCAGCGGTCGGTTGCGCCTGTCGTACGCACGACGATTCTTCCGCTTTCGGAGTGGAGTTTGCCTGCGCCTGGCAGTGGGCGTCCCGCTGATTGGGAATCCACTGGCTGGGTAGGCGGCATGAAAGAGGCCGGTACCGCCGCGCTTTTGGAACTTGCGGAAAGCTCGCTGAAGCCAATTCTGTTTCTGGATGAGCCCATCAGTCTGCGTGAAGCCGCCAAAGGGTATCTCCTGAACGCGACCGAGAATTACGAGCGCCACGGACAAGCTAACTCTCCCGAAGTTTCCCACTATTACTGGAACGAAGCGGAGTGGGAACGAGCGATCGTCAAGAGTTCACGCATAGAACTCGAGCAACTGCATCTTTCGCAGGATGGCGGTCCACGTTTTGAAGTCAGTGCGCGGCCATCATCTCGCTATCACGGGGACGTTGCCGCATGTCTTTCAGAAGTGAAAACGCAACTCGCGGCCGGCAACAAGGTGTATCTCACCGCGGCCAGCCTGGGTGAACTGGAACGCTACGCAGACATCTGTCGTGAATACGAAGTGCCGTACGTGCTTGGAGAATCGCAGGAAGCAGCCACCGGATTTACGGCCGAGACGGCCACGGAGTCTGCAGCGTTGGTTTTGGTACGCGCACCGTTCGCAGAAGGCGTTACTTTTCCGGACGCAAAATTAACAATGTTCGGCAATGCCGATCTTTTCGACGTTACTCCTTCCGTAGAGCGGGCCAGCCGGAAGATTCGGACCTCTGGCTTCTTCACGGATTTTTCGGAGCTCAAGCCAGGCGACTACATCGTACACATCGATCACGGCATCGGCCAGTTTGAGGGATTACGGCTGATCGAATCGGACGGGCGGCGCGGCGAATTCATGCTGCTGCGATTTGCGGAAGATGCGCGGCTGTACGTTCCGTTGGAACGCATGGACCTGGTGCAAAGCTACCGCGTGGTGGAAGGGTCTGAGCCGCAACTGGATCGGCTGGGAGGCACCGCATGGACTTCGCGCAAAGCGCGGGTGCGCAAATCTTTGGAAGACATGGCGGATCAGTTGCTGCTTTTGTATGCGCAGCGAAAGACGGCCGAGGGATTCGCGTTTTCGCCCGATGGGAACTGGCAGCGCGAGTTTGAAGATGCCTTCGAGTTTGAGGAGACGCCCGATCAGCTCAACGCTATTCGGGACATCAAGCGCGATCTGGAAAAAGCGTCGCCCATGGACCGATTGCTGTGCGGCGATGTGGGCTATGGCAAAACGGAAGTGGCCATGCGCGCCGCGTTCAAGGCGATTGCCGATGGCAAACAGGTTGCTGTACTCACGCCGACGACCGTGCTGGCGTTCCAGCACTTTGAAACGTTTAAGAAACGCTTTGCGGCGTTTCCCACACGGGTTGAAATGCTAAGCCGCTTCAGGACTGCAGCCGAGCAAAAGGTGGTCCTCGCCGATCTGGAGGCCGGAAAAGTAGACATCGTGATCGGCACGCACCGCCTGCTGTCGAAGGATGTGAAGTTTCAGGATCTGGGGATATTAGTTGTCGACGAAGAACAGCGATTTGGCGTTGCGCACAAGGAACGTTTGAAGGAGATGCGCAAGAATGTTCACGCGCTGGCGCTTTCCGCCACGCCGATTCCGCGGACGCTACATATGTCACTGGTCGGACTGCGAGATATGTCGGTGATTGAGACGGCTCCGCGAGATCGATTGGCGATTCAAACGGTAGTGACGGCATTTGATGAAGATGTGGTGAAGCGTGCCATTGAAAATGAATTGGCCCGCGACGGCCAAGTGTACTTCATCCACAATCGCGTGGAATCGATCGATTCGCTGGCGGCGCTGGTGGTGAAGCTGGTGCCCAAGGCGCGCGTGGTGGTTGGGCACGGGCAGATGGGCGAAAAAGACCTGGAAAAAGTGATGCTAAAGTTCATCCGCGGGGAATCCAATGTTCTGGTCGCGACCACGATTGTCGAGAATGGCCTCGATATTCCGCACGCCAATACGATTCTGATCAATCGCGCGGATCGCCTGGGGTTAGCCGAGCTTTATCAATTGCGTGGTCGTGTCGGCCGGTCTCACCAGCGGGCGTACGCGTATCTGTTGGTGCCTCCGGAAACAATTCTGACGGAAATTGCGCGCAAGCGACTTGCGGCCATGAAGGAATTCAGCGAACTGGGCGCAGGATTCCGCATCGCGGCGCTCGACCTGGAACTGCGCGGAGCGGGAAACATGCTGGGTCGCCAGCAGCATGGCCACATTGAATCGATCGGTTTCGACTTGTACGTGCAGATGCTGGAGCGGGCCGTGGCCAAACTGAAAGGCCAGGAAGCCGCGCTCGACCAGCGCACTACGCTTAATCTGGGTATGGACGTGCGCATCCCGCAGGAATACATTCCGAGTGAGAATCTGCGGCTGCGCACCTACAAACGCGTTTCGTCGGTAGCCACGGAAGAAGAGAAGCAGGATGTGCGCAAGGAGCTAGAGGACCGCTTCGGCCAACTGCCCAAATCCGTGGAAAACCTTCTGGAGTTCGCCATGCTCAAATCCATGAGCGAGCGGCTGCACATCGCATCCGTCGAAAGGCAAGGCACGAAGCTGGCGGTTCGTTTCCACCCGGAGACTCCTCTGGATCCTGCGGTTTTGGTTAAGGTTGTTCGTTCACGCAAAGGCGTCCGGCTGGACCCCAGCGGCATCCTTTGGTTGGAACTGCAGAAGGGCGAACCGGTGGCGGTGGCCCTGAGAAACGTATTGCTCGGTCTCCGAGGAGAAGGCTAAACTTTCAATATGACTAAGACTTGGAAAAACGCATCGTTTGTTATGGGCGCCATTGGGATATTGGCCGCATGGCCCGTCCTAGCGCAGAATCCGCCGGCTCAACAGCCCGCGCCGCAAAACCCACCGGCTCAGGAACCGGCCCCACAGAATCCACCTGCGCTGGAAAAGCCCGGAATGGCCGAGCCGGAACCCGAAGAGAAGAAGCCCGATGCAAAAGCACCGGAAGCGCAAAGCTCCTGCAACACAAACGCCCGAAGCCAAGACGACTGCGCCTGTGGCAAAGACGGTGAAGAAGACTGGCACCGGCGAAGGAAAGACGGTCGAAGAGATTATTGCGCGCGTCAACAACGAAATCATCACGAAGTCAGAATTAGATAAAGCGCGCAGCGCGGCGGAGGACGATGCAAGGCAGGAATGCGCGAATCGCTGCACTCCCGAGCAACTCCAGGTGGCCATTGAAGATCGTCAGAAATATGCTTTGCGCGATTTGATCGATCAGTCTCTGCTCGCGCAGCGCGGCAAGGACATGGGCGTGAACGTCGAAGCCGACGTCGTCAAGCAACTGGACCAGATTCGTATCAGCAACAAGTTGCCGGACATGGACGCCCTGGAAAAAGCGGTGACGGCGCAGGGCCTGAACTGGGACGATTTCAAGGCTAATATTCGCAATCGCGCGCTGACACAACTGGTGATCGGCAGGGAAGTGGGCTCGCACATTACCATCGGCCGCGAAGACGCCAAAAAATATTACGAAGAGCACAAGAAGGAATTTGAACGGCCGGAACAGGTTGCCCTGCGTGCCATCGAAATCAAGACAGAAGGCAAAACGGAAGCGCAAATTGCGGAATTGAAGAAAAAGGCCGATGACATCCTGAAGAAACTAAATGATGGCGAGGATTTCAGTGAATTGGCCAAGCGGCGTTCGGATGGAGCGACTGCGGCACAGGGTGGTTACCTGGGCGTTTACAAGCGTGGCGAACTTTCCAAGGAACTGGAAGATCAGGTTTTCCAGATGAAGAAGAACGGGCTCACGCCGGTGATCGAAACCAAGCAGGGCTTCCTGATTCTGCAAGTTCTGGAGCATTACACGGAAGGCGAACAGCCGTTTGAAAAAGTGGAACCGGAGATTATGGATCGCTTATACAGCCAGCGGATGGAACCGGCCATGCGCGAATATCTGAAGACGCTGCGCGAACAGAGCTACGTTGTGGTTAAGCCCGGCTACCAGGAAATGGCGGGGGGCGGAAATTCGGAGATTGTGGAAGTAGATACTTCTCCTGAAAGCACGAAGGAAAAGAAGGGGCACAAGAAATACCTTCTGTTCGGCAAAACCACCGGTTCGAAGTAATGAAAACACCTTTTGTGAAAGATCTGGCGGCTGACCAGACCGTCACTGCATTTTTTCTGGTGCTCGAGAAGGAAGTTCGGAACACGGCCGCGGGCAAGGCATACCTGCGCATGGAACTCGGCGACCGCAGCGGAACCGTCGAAGCCCGGATGTGGGATCAATTCGAGATACCTTCCAAAGACATCAAGCGCGATGATTTCATTAAGGTTAACGCGCGCGTAGAGATTTATAGAAACAAGCCGCAGCTTGTGCTGCAACAATTGCGTGCCGCCCGGCCCGATGAGATTGATATCAGCGATTTTCTTCCGCACACACCGTATGACGTTGAGATTTTGTATAAGCAACTGTTGGGATTCGCGGCGGAGATCAAGAATCCGTGGTTGAACAAACTGGTGGGCAATGTGATTGCCGATCCGTCGATTGCGAAGAGTTTGAAGCGGGCCCCGGCTGCTAAGGTGATGCACCACGCGTATATCGGTGGACTGCTAGAGCACGTTGTTGGACTGTGTGGATTGGCAAAACAGCTTGTGGCGCACTATCCGGAACTGGATGTGGATCTACTGCTGATGGCCGCGATGCTACATGATGTTGGAAAGCTGGATGAGCTTTGCTACGAACGGGCCGTCGGCTATACCACCGAGGGGCAGTTGCTTGGGCACATTGTGATGGAATTGGAAACGGTGACCAATGCCATGAACGCGATTGTCGGATTTCCGGCGAAACTAAGAACCGTAGTGCAACACATTCTGATCAGCCATCACGGGGAATATGAGTTTGGTTCGCCCAAGCTCCCGATGATTCGCGAGGCACTTATATTTCATTACATGGATGATATGGACTCGAAGATGGCGGCGGTGCGAGCGGCGTTTCAGGTGGGGTCGAACGAAGAAGAGTGGTCGGCGTATAGCGGGGCGCTGGCGCGGAAATTTCTGGATTTGAAAGCGTATCTGAAAGACGAGTCTGCTGCGCCGAAGGCAAAGTAGGGCTTACAAGTTAGAACAGACCTATCTATTACTCGCCATCCAACCTGCTAAACTAAACGAGGAAACATGCTGCCTGCTTCCTACACTGTTCGCGATTTGACGATTCGTCCCGCCACGGTGCTTGCGCCCATGGCGGGGGTGACGGATACGCTTTTTCGTCGCGTGATTCGCGCGCAAGGCGGATGCGGACTTCTGATGACAGAATTTACATCGTCCGAAGGCATTACGCGGAGCGCAGCGAAGACGTTGCGGTATTTGCAGTTTGAGGATGATGAGCACCCCATCGCTGGACAGTTGTTCGGTGCTAATCCCAAAGTCATGGCCGATGCGGCGCGCATGGTGGAAGACCTCGGCTACGACGCGGTGGACATCAACTTGGGCTGCCCGGCCAAGAAAGTGGTGAAATGCGGGGGTTCTGGACTGCTCCGCGAATTGCCATTGCTGGGAGAGATTTTTCGGAGCGTTCGTGTCGGCTGTAAAGATTCCGCTGACGATCAAGCTGCGCGCTGGGTGGGACGAAAACTCCATCGTGGCGCTGGATGTGGTGAAAATGGCCGAGGACATCGGAATTGAAGCGGCGGCCGTTCATCCACGTACCCGCACGCAGGGCTACACAGGCAAAGCGGATTGGGACTTGATCGCCAGGATCAAGCAGGCGGTGAAGATTCCGATCATCGGCAACGGCGACATCCAGACTCCCGAAGATGCCGAGCGCATGGTGCAGCAGACCGGGCTGCGACGGGGTGATGATTGGGCGCGCCGCGGCCACGAATCCGTGGATTTTTTCGCAAATGGAACAGTACCGGCTCACCGGGCGCTACAACCACCCGACTGAAGAAGATCGTCACCAGTTACTTTCTGGCTACTATAGGAAAATTCTTAGCCGCCAATCTACCCGATGGCGTGGGAAAAATGAAGCAGTTCGCATGCTGGTTCACGCACGGTGTCAGCAACGGCAGCGAGCTACGCAGGATCGTGCATACGGCTCGCACGCCGGGGGAAGTGGTGGAGAACGTGGAACGCTTCTTCGCTGGCAAAATGGCCGTTGAGGGGGCCCCAGCCCATGAGCCAGACAAGAGACATCTCCAAGCAGAGATCCGAACGTAGAATCTCCGTGCGTTTACCGTTGCGCGTTCGTGGCAAAGACGCTCGCGGGTTTGCCTTCGAAGAAGACACCAATAGCGAAAACTGTGCCGAAGCGGCGCCGCATTTCGCACCCGTTTTGACGTAGCGATTGGCAGCAGCCTGGAAATTCGCATCCCTCAGCAGACGCCGCATACCGCGCCGGCAGGATCACGATTTTGAAACGCAGGGCGAAGTTGTCCACGTGAGCGCGCCGCTAACGGACGGGGAAAAAGTAGTGGGAGTTCGCTTCGTGGGACCGCGATTTCCAGCGGATGTTTCATCCCGAAACCGCTGCTTAAGTTTCGTCTGCGTCGTTTTCGGCGATCGACGGAATGTTCGTCCATTAATTGTTTGTAAGCGTCTCGCCGAGTGATGCCACGTTCCTTTGCGGCCAGTTTCAACGCCTCTTTCCGATCCAACTTTCACCTGGTGAATCAATTCATCCACGCGCGCCGCCAGCGATTTCGCGGTGTCGAGTTGCGCGCCTGGGAGCCTCTTGCTCTGGCGGACCAATCAGCAGAGTGATTTCGCCCTTGACCGGGTCGTTCTTCGAGCGACTGAACGAGCTCGAACAATTTGCCACGACGAAATTCCTCGTGCAGTTTGGTGACTTCGCGCGCGATGCAGGCCGGCACGATCGCCCAGAATTGCCAGGGCATCCGCCAGAGATTCCGCAATTCGATGTGGGGCTTCGTAGAATGATCAGCGTGCGTTCCTCGATTCGCAGGCGCTCTAAAGCGCGGCGGCGTTCGCTGCCTCGATTGGGCAAAAATCCGAGAAACACAAACTCTTCGTTGGGCAGGCCCGAAGCCGAAAGCGCGGTAAGCAGGGCCGATGGCCCGGGAATCGGCACCACTGGAATTTTGTGGCGAATACAGAGCGTTACGAGGCGGTGGCCGGGATCGGAAACGAGAGGCATACCAGCGTCGCTTACGAGTGCGATTGACGCGCCTTGCTCCATCGCCAGAACTAATTCTGGTGCGCGCGTCAGTTCATTGTGCTCGTGATAGCTGACGAGAGGAGCGATGAATTTCAAAGTGATTCAGCAATTTCAACGTGTGACGGGTATCTTCACAGGCGATCTTGTCGACTTCTTTGAGGATGCGCAGCGCGCGCAAGGTAATGTCTTCCAGATTGCCGATGGGAGTGGCGACTAGATACAAGGTGCCTTGCGGAGAGGGGGAGTCAGAGAGACCTGATCCTCGGTTATCATCATGGAAGGTTCCGTGGACGAGTCTAGCATGCGGTGAGGCGGGCAGGTCGCATGCTACAATTTAGCGATCTAAGCCAATCCAGGAGGAGTGACCTTGCCGCTGTACGAGTACAAATGTGTGAAGTGCCACAAGGTGACGGAAAAGATTGAGAAGGTGGACGGACCGCACCTGAAGAAATGTCCGCACTGCGGCGGCAAAGTCGAGAAGATGGTATCGCGTTCGGCGATTCAATTTAAGGGCGCTGGCTGGTACGTTACCGATTACGCAGTGAAGAAGACCGCGGGAGATAGCAGCGGCAGTGCGGACAAGCGGCGCGGACAAGGGCGAGTCGAAAGAGTCGACGGCGAAAGAGTCTTCCGCGAAGAGAGTCCAAAGACAGCAAAGAGACAAAAGAGTCCAAGCCCGCAGCCGAAAAGAAAGCAGACAAAGAAGAAGAGTTAGATCTGCTGCGCGCAGTGGTGGCAAGAAAGTTTTTTGGTCCTTGACTGCACTGCTTGCCGGGCTATCGCCCGGTCGACCTACAGGACCTACAGCTTGAGAGTCTTCGAGTAGGCGCGAAATGGTTCACCCAATTCCGGATTCTTCAGGGCCAATTCGACTGTAGCTTTCAGGAAGCCGAGCTTTTCGCCGGCATCGTAGGAAATTCCTTCATAGATGTAAGCCCAAAGTCCGTGTTCCTTAGCCAGGATGCGTAGCGCATCGGTTAATTGGATTTCGCCGCCGGCGCCGGGCTTGGTGCGTTCGAGGCACTCGAAAATCGAAGGCGGTAAACGTATCGACCGGTAATCGCCAGATTGCTAGGGGCATCTTCCTGCTTCGGTTTTTCGACCAGATCGCGCACGCGCAACAGTCGTTCACCAAATGGCGGCAATGGCGCGGGCTTCTCCATCCACGATCCCGTAAAGATGGGTTCTTTCATGGGGCACTTCTTCCACGGCAATAGCGCCGATACCAGTCGCCTCGTAAACATTGATCAGTTGCTTGGTGGCAGGGTTTTCGCCGGGGATGAGCACGTCACCGAGTAGAACGGCGAAGGGTTCGTCGCCAACAAGGTCCTTTGCGACGAGCACTGCGTGGCCCAAGTCCGAGCGGTTCTTTCTGCCGCGTGTAGCTGACCTGCACCATGTTGCTGATGTTGCGGACCATCTCCGCTAGATCGTGTTTGCCCTTATCTTCGCAGGAATCGGACGAGCGAAGGTGAATTGTCAAAATGATCCTCAATGGAAGTCTTGCCTTTGCCGGTGACGATAATGAGGTGCTCAATGCCAGAGGCTACGCACTCTTCGGCTACATATTGGATCTGGGGCTTGTCGACAACCGTGAGCATCTCTTTAGGCTGCGCTTTGGTGGCGGGAAGAAAGCGTGTGCCCAGGCCGGCGGCGGGTAGAACGGCTTTACGAACGCGGCGATGAGGAGTTTGTGCTGACGTGGATTGCTTCGGATCGTGCGTCATGGGGACGAGAAGTGTCTTTCGTAAGATGAATTTGGTTCCTTAGGCAAGGTATCTGTGGAGGGAGAAGTTTGTCAATCAAACGGATAGTCGAGAGTAGCGTAGGAGCAAGGTACTGGAACCACGTGGCAGTTTCCCGGCCAACGAAGGTTACCGCACATTGTTGCCCGATTGAGAAACCGGCGGCAACTCGCTGAAAAAGGTTGCTCAACAGCTCGCATAATGGGCCTATGGAACGGAATCTGGCAGGGAGTCTTGCCTCTCGAGCAATGGTATTCGGGATTGTGATTGTCCTTCTGTACTACATTTCGCCGGATTCTGGAGTCAGCGCCTTGCGGAAGATGAATACAGCCCTCAATAATGCGCGAAGTTGGCGAGTGCAAACGGTAGTGAACGAACCTACAAAGAACATCGAGAGCACCGTCGAAGTGTACTGTCCATCGCGTATGCATTCCGTGCAGAAATCCATCTTGACGGATGGAGGTACACCGATCGAGAACTCCAGCGAGTTCATCTGGATTGAAGGAGCCAATTACCAGCGCAAAGGGTTGCACTGGATTTTGACCCACGAAGAGCGGATGCGGACCGCTTCTTGCGCGATGGGTCCGCGAGCGTCGGATTCTCTGCTGCAATCCGTGGACATGATCCTGCTCAACGGCAAAGTACGAAAAGGCGATAAAACGACTCGTGGAGGGAGAGCGATGCCGGGACTGGATACTGAGTGTTCCTGCGGCGAGAGGCTGGCGTGAAGAATATGGCGTGTGCCTGGGAGATCACGATTTGCCACTCGAGGTGTTTACAGCAGACGGCGGATGGTAGAGACCTACACGGATTGGAACGTGCCGATAAAGATTGAAGCGCCGGCCCCTGAGGATATTGTCCCGCGCTAGATGAAGTTTAGGACTTTGCTGCAGAGGAGAGTTGACATCCATGAGTGCCAAAGCCGTGCTGGGAATTATCATTGGCGTCGTGCTGATCATTGTGTTCGGGTACTATGCAGTTCCCAGCGCTGGGCAGAAGGCGCTAAAAAATGAGCAGCATGCGCTGGAGTTCGCGACCAGTTGGCGAATCACTACGCAGATAAGCCGGAATGGATTGATGGGAGTCAGCCGGATTCACATCGCTCGATGTCCAGACCAGGAACATATTATGGAAGAAGGTAGAGACGATTACGCGGAATACATCCGCATGGGCGACGACGTGTTTTACAGAAAGAACAGCAGTCGCTGGATTAAAGGCACCCCGGGACCAGACCTATTTCTTCCGTTTGCCAACTCCAAGACCGTGCCTGTCCAACCCGGGCGAGCCGAGTTCCAAAGCACCGGGTGGTGCCGAAGAATATCGCTTGGCGCTGCAAAGCGACATCAAGGACGCCCATATTGAAAAAGGTGGACTGGGCAACAGTGCCGCTGGTCCGTGCCAGGAATGGAGCATTCAACGGATTACCGAAAACAGCAAAATGTCTCAATACACCGTTTGCCTCGGTGCCTCGGATGATCTTCCGCGCTACATTCGAGGAGCAAACGACAATTTCAATATGTACTTCGAGTGGGACCCCACGCCGTCAGTCGTAGTCGAGGCGCCCGACACCAATAACCCCAACCCGCCGTGGCCCCGAAAAATTTAGCGACCAGCGAATCGGGTAAACCGCACCGGAGAGTCTCGCCGCACACAATCGATTTGATAGGACATTTACAGCCGTTGCAGGCCGAGGCTAGTGGCTTCCAAGGTAGTTAGCCAAGGTCTAAAGACGGAGCGAAAGTACTAGTCTCATGTACGACTTGGTCTATGGAGATCGAAGGCTACATGCGAAACAATTGGACCAGTCAAAAGCTTCTGTTTCCAAGGCACTCTGGCAACTCTCGCATAGCCATTAAGTGTGCTTGAGGCAACGAACCCAGGGCCCCCTAGTTGGTGGAAAAGGTTATCCACGTTGTCAGTGTAGAAAGGAATGGTCGTCTGTGAGGGACGGCACTCCCCACATAGGCGCCTTAGCAAAACGTGCTTCGAGCGAACAATAAGAGGTCTGAGGGATTCACTCTGGTGGAATTGTTGATTGCAATGGCCATTTTCATGACGATTATGGCCATCGCAATCCCCAATTTCATGGCCGCCATGGATGCGGCTCGGGTGGCGCGGGCGGTCGGCGACATCAAGACGCTGGAAGATGAAATCAGCCTCTACCAGGTGATCAACGGAAACCTTCCCGATGACTTGTCGCAAGTTGGCTACGGTGGATTTCTGGACCCATGGGGCCTTCCCTACGAGTACCTAAACCACGCCACGATGAAGGGGAATGGGAAAGCGCGAAAGGATAGATTCCTGGTGCCACTCAACTCGGATTACGACCTGTACAGTGACGGGAAGGATGGCCAGAGCGCCGCGCCATTGACAGCCAAAGCAAGCCAAGACGATATCGTCCGAGCGAGCAATGGAAGTTACGTGGGGCTGGCGTCGCAATTCTGAGGCGAACTGAAAATAGTGAAACTCGAAATTCAATTTCTACACAGCAAGCTGGCCAGACGAACTTTCTGGCTGTTCGTGTTGTGTGCGCTACTTCCTATCACGGTACTGGCGGTCTTTTCGCTTTTCAATGTTACACGCCAACTGAGAGAACAAAACCTTCGCGAGTTACACCAGGTCAGCCGCGAGGAAGCCATAAACATATATGGACGACTCAGCTTTCTGGAAGCAAATCTGAAACTGGTGGCATTAACCGCTGGAGGCGAATCCGCGAAGTTCACAGCAACAAGTTCGGGTGTGACGAGCGATCCGAGTGCAACTCTGGCAACGCAGTTTGAGGGGCTGGACCTGGTACAGCCGGATGGTAGACGGCACAATCTTTTTGGAAAGAATACGCCGGTAGTGGAATTTACGGCCGAGGAGCGACAGGCCCTGCGGTCCGGCCAAAACGTGTTGTCGACGATTGCCTGCGACAAACTGTCGATGTGCGTAATCCTAAGTCGAACACTTGACGTGGGTCGACCAGAGAGCGGAATCCTGGTTGGAGAAGTCCGACCGGCATACCTGTGGGATGTGGAGAATCTACGCGATCCATTGGATATATGCGTGCTCAATCCTGTGGGGCAAAGGATGTTCTGCTCTGGAGAAATTCCAGAGAATTTTCCAATAGCAGTCACGCGTAAATTCTCTGGGCAATATGAATGGAAGAGCAATAAACGGGACTACCTGGCGAGCTACTGGAATTTGCCGCTGCAGTCGTTTAGTACCTCGAGCCACTGGACGGTCGTGAGCAGCGAGGCACAGCCCGACCTCCTGGCGCCGCTAGCCCGTTTTCGAAACAGCTTTTTAATGGTATTCCTGCTGGCATTTTGGATCGTTGCATTCCTTAGTCTGGTTCAAATCCGACGAAGCTTGATTCCGCTTAGCAAGTTGAAGGATGGGACACGAGGAATCGCCGGTGGAGAATTCCAGACGCGTGTGGCAATTAATAGCGGAGATGAATTTGAGGAACTTGCCGGCTCGTTTAACTCGATGGCCAGCCGCATTGAACGGCAGATGAATGCATTGAAGGTAATGAATGAGATCGACCGGGCGGTGCTTTCAGCCTGGGATCTGCCGCGAATTGTGAATACGGTCTGTTCTCGATTGCGAGACATTCTCCCACACGAAATGGTTTCGGTCAGCCTATTTAAGATGGATGGAACCGCGAAAGTAGTGACTCACGTTTTCAGACCAGCCGGTGAAAACCCGGAGCATACGGAAACTATTCAGCTAACCTTAGCGGAGTTGACAGAGCTTAAGGGCCAGAAGCAAGTATTGATTTTTGCGGCCGACGGAACGGTTCGAAATTACCTAAAGCCGTTAAGTGAACGCGGAATGAAATGCTTCCTGACGATTCCCGTGGTGGCGGGCCGCGGGCAATCGGCGATATTCACCTTGGGTTCTGCGTGCGCTTCCACCTGGAATCGGGAAGACGAAGAGCGCGGACGGCACCTGGCAGACCAGATCGCGGTGGCTTTTGCGAACTCCCAGTTACTGACGGACCTCGAGGAACTGCAATGGGGCACGCTGACGGCGCTGGCCCGTGCAATTGACGCCAAATCACCCTGGACCCTCGGTCATTCCGAAAGGGTCACAGGTTCTGCCATCAAAATCGCTAAGTCTATGGGTTTGCCCCCAAATGAAATCACAATCATTCGCCGCGGCGGGTTGGTCCATGACATTGGGAAGATCGGAGTGTCCGCGGAAATCATAGACAAGCCGGGAAAGTTGACAAGGGAAGAAATGAGACTGATGAGGGAGCACGTAAACATCGGGATACGCATTCTGAAGCCTATTCCCATGCTCGGAGAATCGATGTCAATCGTTGCACAGCACCACGAGTGGGTGAACGGTGAAGGATATCCGAACCGACTCGCTGGCGACGAGATTACCCTGCATGCTCGAATATTTGCCGTTGCCGATTGCTTTGATGCGCTGATTTCCGATCGACCATACCGTGCGGGCATGCCCATCGAGCGTGTCATGCAGATCCTTGAGGAAGGTTCCGGCAAGCAGTTCGATCCG
The DNA here is from genome assembly GCA_963726725.1 of Candidatus Acidiferrales bacterium. Classification (GTDB taxonomy): domain Bacteria; phylum Acidobacteriota; class Terriglobia; order Acidiferrales; family UBA7541; genus Acidiferrum. The sequence continues at coordinate 319,481 of CAVSDV010000019.1, read as the reverse complement.
GAAGTCCTTGCGGTGTTTCGTGCGATTCCGAACAAAGAAGAAGTGCTGGTTGAACACGAGGAAATCTTTGGAGCCTTAGTTGGCGCCAGGTGATTCAGCGTTGATGAAAAACAAGGCGATTGCTGCGAAAGGCGCGAAGGAGAATGGCCATGAAGAAAACCGCTAGAATAGCGATAGCCAGTCTGGCGATTGGCATTACCGTTCTTTTTACGGCGCTGTACTGGCACCCCGCAAAGAGAGACGTACCTGAGAAGCTCCTTGGCGAGTGGCACACATCTGACGCGAACTATGCTGATCGTTACTTCGCGATCAGGCACATGAGCATAAGTTTCACAACGGGAGGTGGTACGGCTTCCACCGGCTCAATCAAGGAGATCAAGGAGGTTCAAGAGGGACGACGGACGCTTTACACCCTGGTGTATGAGATGGACGGCGCTCGAAATGAATTGTCGTTCTACTACGAAAATGTTGATGCAAAATTGGAAGTGATCCGTTTCAAGAATCAACAAAATGTAATATGGACCAAAAACGAAGCAATCTGATTGATCTGGCAACCTAAATGCGGAACGAGAATTAACTCCCGCTGAAGCATCGCAAAAGATTTACGTTATTTGCCCAGTCAATTCCCACACGGAAATGCTTTCTTTACAGAACTCCGGCAGAAAATCATACTTGCGATGTTGCCGGTTGCGCTCGCCGGCTGGTAATTGAGTTGTTCCTCAGGAGACGCCATGAAGCGCAGATCGTTTCTGCAATTTGCTGCTGTTGCGGGTGCCGCCTCGGTTACGCCGGACAAATTGTCGGCACTGGGGGCTGCGACTGTTGCCGAGCTAGGCGCGTATTTGCCGCAGGAGGTGTTGTCGCCGCCAAAATTGATTCAGTCGTTACACAATGACTACCTGCAGGTAGCAATTCATTCTGACGCTACGACAAAGATCAAAGATCTGAAGAATGATGCGATCTGGCAAATGGGTCCCGTTGCCTTTCAGGAGAGTGCGCCGATTGACGAAGGCGCAGTTTGGGTACGCACGGAAAGATCGAGTTGCGAACAGTACCCGGGAAGATTTGTGGGAAGGAGTGAAGGCGAAGGATTGCGATTCGTGATGACGGATCGCTTAAAACAACAACGCGGAACTTTTCGTGTAAACGTGCGACTGGACGGGCCTTGGCTGGAATTCCAAATCAGCGAAATGGACGAATCCATTCCCAATTTGTCATTTCCCCCGCCCGTGGAGTCGGAGACGCTGGTCATTCCACAGGGAGTGGGGCGGTGGATTCGCAAACCGGTTTCCGGACGTCACTATTTGCCATTTTTCAGCCGCTTGAACATGCGTTGGTTTGGTGGTACCAAGGGCGAGCACGCATGGATGGCTGTCTTTCCAGAGAAAAATCTGGTGGACAGCGGGGCAATGCTGGCGGAATCGTCGGTTTTTCCGGTATGGCTGAAGAGCCAAGAGCGTTGGTCGGAGCCGCGCGTGCTACATTATGCGTTCATTCGCGGGAGCTACGTAGAATTAGCGAAGACGTATCGGGAGTGGGCGATTGCGCATGGTTTACACCGCTCGTTGCAGGAAAAAGCGAGGTGTACTCCCGCGCTGCAAAATCTCCTGCAGGGTCGGCTGATTTCCATTTACGCAGCGGAGGCACGGCACGAGAAAAGTTATTGCGAAGACATACTGCAAAGTCCTGCCGGAGATGAGTTGATTGGCACGACTCCCAAAGTGTTTTTTCAAAACAAGGATGTGGAGAAGATTCTCCGCGAGTTGCCGGAAGCGGGAATCAAGCGCGCACTGATTGTGCATCGTGGGTGGATTCATGGGGGATACGATTATTCGCATCCGGATGTGTGGCCGCCAGAACCGACGCTGGGTACCGTGGGAGAGTTAGCCGCGATTTGTAGTCATGAAGATCCGTACACGGTAGGACTTCATGACAATTACCAGGATATTTATGCGCACTGCCCCAGCTTTCCGAAAGGCGTGAATCACAATGTGAAGAGGGAATTACTGGCGGGAGGCTACTGGGCTGGAGGTCAAGCCTATATTCTAAATTCGCGCGACGGGGTAGCCTACGCGAAGCGGAATTGGGAGCAGATCAAGACGCTGCGGCCACCGGCGATGTTTATTGATACCACCAGTGCGGTGCAGTGCTACGAATCGTTTGAGAAAGGAAATACACTGACGCGGGCGCAGGACGTCCAGTGCAAAACGGAATTGCTGCAGTTCTTTAAATCGCAGGGCGTGGTACTGGGCAGTGAAGAGGGCGCGGACTTTGCGATTCCGTACCTGGATTGGATTGAGAATCGCCACGCAAGAGTGGCGGGCGAATCGGTACCTTTGTGGCCGCTGGTCTTTCACGATGCAGCGGCCTGCGGACGATATGTAAATGACGAAGACGATGCCGGAACGTGGATGGGCGGGGCGATTGAAAGCCGCGGCTATCCGACGGTACTGGAAGATATGTTGTGGGGATATTTTGTGTTATCTGGGCTGAAGGATATGGCAAGTTGGGCTGAGCAAAAAGAAGGACTTAAGGCGGTGGTGTACGCGGATGAATGGTTCCGCTCAATCAGTACGGCAGCGATGACAGGGCACCGCTTCCTGACCCCGGATTTCACGGTGGAAGAAACGACGTTCTCCAACGGACGGTCGATCATCGTGAATTTCTCCAGGGAAGCGTGGAAGCAGGGTGCCACAGAAGTGCCCGCGAAATCCTATCGCTTCTCAGGCTGACGGCTCGGAACGCCCTTGTCGGGGATAAGTCCCATGGATCCACTGGAATAAATTGCAAACAGGCGACAGAGGGGCTCTGTCGTGGCTTGTCGTGGATTACCGCTTGCAGTGCAGGCCCCCTCTGGTAATGTGCACCCAGACATAGACGCGTGAAACAGAGGGGTGAAGAAGTGTAGAGCATAAATCAGAGGTTGCGGCCAGGGCAGCTGAATGGGTAAGAGACGTATAGCGCTGGTACAGGTGCTTGGTGCTAACGGAAACCCCCAACGCAACCTGCAAGGAATTGCGGATAGACGCGTTCTAAGGAGACAGAGATTCTGAAATTGACCAGGAGGAGTGGGGACAGGGAGTTGCCAGATGTTCCGAGGGAGCAAGGGGGATGCGAAGTGATTTTGTGGAGGTGAGCAGGAAATCATCGGAAGGAAGCCAGGGTCGAACAAGGAGGTACCTAAGCCGTGAGTGAAACTGTCCCCGAAGTTCCCATCCGGGTTTTCTTATTGATTGAGAATCGGCTACTTCGTGATGTCCTTCAGCGGCTGCTCCGGAAGCGTTCCGATCTGGTCATTGCGGGATGCAACGAACCAGGTGCATGTTCTCCGCAAGCCGTGGAGAGAAGTGGTTGCGACGTTTTGTTGCTGGACTTTTTTGATTCCCGATGGCTGCCGGGAAATCTTGCGTCGAAGTCGGGTGGCTGTGCTGTACCAAAAGCATTGCTGATTGGCATGAACGACGAGTCTGATCAATTTTTGGCGGCAATCCGCGGGGGCGTGACGGGTTATTTGTTGAAAGAAGCCTCAGCGGCGGAAGTGGTTGCTGCCGTGCGCGCAGCGTTTCGTGGAGAAGCCGTTTGCCCACCGAGATTGTGCGCAGCTTTGTTCGACTACGTATCACAAACGGGCATGCGAGCAAGCGTGGCGAGTGATGCGAAACGGCCTGCGTTGACGCTTCGTCAGCAGCGATTGATCGGACTGGTGGCCAAGGGCTTGACCAACAAAGAAATTGCCTCGCAGCTGAACATTTCTCAATTTACCGTGAAAAATCATATTCATCGAATTCTGAGAAATGTAGATGCGGAAAGTCGAAGCCAGGCCGTCGACCTCATCCGCTCGCGCGGATATTTACCCAGTGCAGTTGAAAACGTATAGTTTTTCTCTTCGTTCGCAATACCGTCTTCGCAATTCTTATTCATACCGATAGAGCACGGCTTTTTCGACCTTGATGGAGCGCGGATCGAAGCGCCAATAGCTGCCCTGATCGTTCTCGTCACCATTCAGGCGACGACCCGGGATCCACTTGCCATCAACAAAATTACCTTCGTCTATGGAGGCGTAGCCGAGCTTGAAGGGACTTGGCGAGCGCGGCGTGATTAAAACGCGAAAGCCTTTGCCGACGCCGAGGAACTCGTCCTGGCCCGTGGCGATGATCAGGCCTGCACCGGTTTCGGCTTGGGTGCCGAAGATGTTGTCCAGACTAACCTGTACGGTGTAGCCATTCATGTAAAACTCAACGGTGTGAAATTCCTTGGTGAGGGTGAATCCATGGACGTTGCCTTTGGTCTGCTGATCGAGAAGGATCGGCGCGATGGAGGCGATCGCGGAGTAACTTTCGCCGAGGTCCGTGGTGCCTTCAAAGAATCCGTCGATGGCGAATGGTGAAAAACAGATGGCTGCGTGCTCGCCTACCGCGTAAAAAACATTTGCTGCGCCGGCCGTGCCGCCTCGAGTTTCCGGAATGAAAAGGGGATTGTCGTCGCGATGATAGCGGTTGGACCACCACGAGAAGTTAGGGGCATATAAATCAGGTGCGTAAATGTCGATGGCGGTGCCTGCGGCTTTCCAGATGTCAATCACGCGAGGCTCGGGTCCGCCACTTGGATAATCACCCGGAAAATTGGAGTCGCCGCCCAGCCAAGTGTTCACATACATGGGAAGGTTATAAGCAACTTTGCCTTTTGCAGTGACCGAATGGACGTAGCGAGCGTAGTTCCAGGCCATGAAGATTTCGTCGGCGCGCGCGGTATCGCCAAAAACTTCCGCCCAGGTGCCGGAAGTCTTTTCGCCGTGTTGCCGCCAAAGAGCACGAAGTTCGGGATCGAGGAAATCGCGATGTGATTTCAGATATTCGAGGAGTTGAGAAGGAACAAGGGCAGCGAAAGCTTGGTCGGCGGCCGGAGAGTGGTCGCGCGAATCGCCGAGGATGCCGACTTCATTCTCAATCTGCATCATCAGGACAGTGTGTTCGCGGCCGTCGACCTCGCGAATGTGCTGCATGGTAGCAGCGAAGGCGCGAGCGTCCGCATCGCGTGTGGCATCGGAGACACCCGCGATGGTGCTGAGAATATTGGCTTCGTTATTGTGGAGCACCACGCGTGGAAAGCGCTTGGTGTTCTGCTTGACCCACACCGGCGGATAGCTGGACATGCCGTTCTTCCATGCAGCCAGCCAAAGGAAAACGACGCGAACGTGTTGCTCGCGGGCCTGAGCAAGCAGACCATCGATTAGTGTGAAGTCGTATTGGCCTTCGGTAGGTTCGATGAGTTCCCAGGAGAGTGGTGTCACGACGGTATTCAGCGGGATACCAGCTAATTTAGGCCACAGCGGCTTCATATATTCCAGGCTAGAGGAACTGGAATTGTAGAGTTCCCCGCCAAGCATCAGGAAGGGTTTGCCATCGACAATGATTTGCGTGGTGACACCGCGTTTTTCAAGGTGAGGGAGGTTCGGATCTTGCGCAGAGCCTCTGAACGGTGTTAGCAAAAATACGGCGGTACAAATAACGAAAAGCAGAACAGTTCGGGTTTGCATGGTGCGGCCATTCTGCCAAAGATCTACGAGGTGCGTCTATATGGATGGCTGAGCGTGTGAGCGAAACTCAGGTTTGTAGATGAACAGGGGTGTCGAAAAGTGATCACAGTCACAGGGAGAAGTGACCGTGGTCATGGACCGGAGTGTCCTGGAACAGTTATCGGGTTGGGGTGCTTAACGGTGTGCAAGGTGCAGGCCCGGGACCAGCACGTCTTTCCCCGGACACCCCTCGGTGTCCGGCGCGAGGTGAACCACTATGGCAGAGCTGGGGGAGAGTAACGAGCAGGACCTGGAACAGGTGTTTGAGAGGTTGCGCGAGTTGGAGAAACGCGTCGCGCTATTAGAGAAGGGGGAAAGGGTACCGGCTAAGGCGAGCGTACAGACTTTCCTGGACGAAATCCCAAAAGACAGAGACAAGCAGGCAAAGCCAACCAGCGTTGTGCCGGTATTGGGCAAAGCGGTGCTGGCGATCGCGGGCGCCTATCTCCTGCGCGCGATTGCAGAGTCAGGAGCCATGCCTCGTTGGATAATGCTGGTGGCTGGGATGGCGTATGCCGCGGTGTGGTTGGTGTGGGCCGTGCGGAGCCACAGAACGAGTCATTTTGCGAGTGTGATTTTTGGATTGACGGCCGCGATGATCCTGCCGCCGTTGCTGTGGGAAGGCACGGTGCGCTTTCAGGAGTTGTCAGCAAGTTTTGCCGCGGTGGTGTTGGTGGGAGCTGTGGTGCTGTCGCTCAGCCTGGCGTGGAAAGAGAAGCTCGAGGCAATTCCGTGGATCGGAACGGTTGCGGCAGTGGGAACGGCAATTGCGCTAATTGTGGCAACGCACGAATTGCGGGCGTTGACGGCGGCGCTGCTGGCGATGGCGTTAGTAACGGAGGTGGCGGCGAGTTCTGGGCGCTGGTTGCGCCTGCGCGTGGTGACAGCGCTGGGCGCAGATTTTGCGGTTGGTATTTTAGGACTGCTGATGACTTCAGCGGAGGGAGTCCCGGAAAGTTACCGGCCGATGAGTGCCGGCGAAATAAATGGGTTTTGTGTGGGCCTGATGGTGATCTTTGGCGGGAGCGTGGCGGTGCGCGCGCTTGCGATGAACAGAGAATTGACGTTCACGGAATTACTGCAAGCGGCAGTGGCGTTTGTGCTAGGCACTTGGGTGAGCTTGCGAGCAACTCACGGGGATTCGGCGGCAGTTTTGGGAGCTATGTTCCTGCTGCTGGCATGGGGGTGCTATTGGGGTGCGCTCAGAAGATTTGCCGGAGCAGAAACGAAGCGGAACCGGCGCGTGAGTGCGCTCTATGGAGTAGGGTTGGTTTTGGCAGGTAGTTCTCTGCTGCTCAACCGAGATTTGCGAGTGGTGGTGCTGAGCTTGGCGGCGGTCGCTGCGGTAGCACTCTTCACGCGTACAAAATATCTGAGCTTGGGAATTCACGGAACATTTTATCTGTTGGTGGCGGGAGTGCAGTGTGGACTGTTCGGCTATGCAGGAGCCGCGCTCGCGGGAACTGTGCCTGCCTGGCCGGGATGGAGCTTTTGGATGGTGGCGTTGGCCGGCATCGTAACGTATGTGTTGGGATCGCGAGTGCCGGGAGACGGATGGAGAGCACGGATCCTTTGGGTTGTGCCTGCGGCAGTGATGGGCTGTACAGCGGCGGCACTAGTCGTGGCAGGAATTGCAGGGCTTGGCGCAGGAGCGCTGAGCGCTTCACGATTGTCGATGGTGCGGACAGTGGTGACGTGTGTGCTGGCACTGATGCTGGGTTATGCGGGGTCGCGGTGGAATCGAGTGGAATTAGGCTGGGTGGCGTACGGAGCGATCGTATTGGGCGCATTAAAACTGGTTTTGGAGGACTTGCGGTTTGGAAATGCCGGGACGCTGATGGTTTCTCTGCTCTTCTATGGATTGATACTGATTTTGCTGCCGCGGCTCACCCAGTTTGGAAGGGTCGAAGTCTGAGGATTCGAGCTTGTGTAAGTCAGACTAAAAAGGAGAAGCCCCGCGGAGAAAGCGGGGCTTAGTTGTCTCACAGATTAAATAATCAAGCCAAGCGAGCATCACTTTCCGCCGAGGCCGATGTTGCTGCCAACTCCTGTGCAGAAATCCCATCCAGGTAGGGAGAAGTCGCCAATGTTGATGCCGCAGTTGCCATAGACGATGTCGCGGAAATCATCGCGATCGGAAAAAAGATGGTGATAGATTTCCATGTTCTCGGCCTGGCTGGAAGAAAAGAACCTGCCCGCATTGTTCACGATGCCGGCAAGCGCAGGCGAAGACAGGCTGGTGCCACCGACGATGAAGAGATCCTCCGGGTTGGCCTTCGAAGAGATTGGTGTCGACGACCCAGACGCCGGTGTTGGGATTGGCGTCAAAGGAAAGGTCGGGGGTGCCGCGAGTTTGTCCAACAATTCGCGCGATGCGATCCTGAAAGTGCGGACGCGGTTCAAAAAGGCTGGGGCCGCCGCCGGTATCCTGCCACGCGGATTCCAGGAGGAAGCGGCCGGTCGATGAGTCGCGGGAGATGGTGGTGCCGCCAGCCGCAACAACATTGGGAGAAGTTGCCGGCCATACAGCTCCCGGTCCGTCTCCGGCCGAGGCCAAATAGACCACGCCTGGAGCGGTGAACAGGCCATCGAGCTGCGTCTCCTCGGAGAACTCGCCGAAACTGAAACTCATGGTAACTTCACCGCCACCCGCGGCGGAGACCAGATTGCCGGCGAGGATGATGGCGTCAACGATGTCATTGCCGCCGTCGAAGCCGCTTCCACCAGGATGAGCCGCGCTTTCGGGGCCATCGCGTGGGTGTATTGTAAATCGAGAGACTCCTCGAGTTCCCAGCCACCGCTTGGATCGAGTGGCGGTTGCTGCCCGCTGGCAAGACGACGGTTAGGTCAGCTGGTGGCAATCCGAAAATCGAGGATGAAGATCGCCAGATCGCTGCTTGCTTTCGGATTGTCAAAAGCGTCCACGATGGCGATAGCCCCAGTACCGCCCGTTGGTGACCTCTGGTCGTCACGTCTGGATTGCATCCGGGTTTCGGGTTTTTCACCAGTCGGTAAACGCATGCAAGCGAAGCGGGCGTTTCAAAGAAAAGACCCGGAACCGGCGGGAATTCGTCGGTCCGGCACTGGCGTGATGGGCATAGGCCCGCGCGTCGGTCATGGACACCAGTAGGTTCGTATAGGCTACCGAGCTTCCGGTATTCGGGCGAACGACGCTGGATTTGGGAGTTACGATGTGTCGTTTATCACGCAGCGATTGTGCCGCTCCACTTTGCGCAAAGAACAGCAGCAAACAGCACTGCGAGCAATGAGTAAGACCACCCCGTACGTCTCATTGAGCCTCCTTGAATTTATTGTTTCTCTGCAGACTTGAAATTGAGTGCGGGTGCATCCTTGCCTGCGAACCAGTGGGGGACGGCCACCAGAAAGCGAGAGTCACACGCCGCTGAGCGTGGGCGGTAGAATCGTTGGACTCTCCGTGCCAGCGCCTGACAGGCAGACACTATATGCCTGGTGGGAGACCTGTAAAGATTATTTTTTGGAGAGTTCGCACCAGGTGGACTTGCGGGCTGAAAGGGTGTTTGGGCAACGCGAATAACCTCGAACAGCCCGACTTGCCCCCGCAGGGTGGAGAGATAGACTGGAGATAAGGGGGTTCGCAGCTGCCTTAGACAGAGTGATCTTTAACCAGGCCGAAGTTGTCTGTGGGAGCGCAAAGCGCGTTGGCAAGAGGATTGAACGACGGCGATGTCCATGATGCGGCGAAATATAGCGCGCTGTTAGAGGCTTTGCTGAACAGTTGCGCCGATATGAGTTCTACCTGGCGATGGCTCTCTGAAAATGAATTTGCTTGTGACCAACCTTTTATCGTGGCACAAGTATCCAAGTGGTGACCGGCTTCCCGTGGGGTTGGCTGAGGAACAGAGTCGAGAGCCGGTCAGCTACGCCGGAGATTGAAGAAAGTTTCTCTAACCGAGGTACCGCGAACATGGATACGCTCACTCCGTTCGATACCCTTTGGTCAGACTTGCGATATGCGGCACGGACTTTGCTGAAGAACCCAGGATTCGTCGCCGTCGTGGTCCTCTCACTCGCCTTAGGAATTGCCGCCAACAGCACAATTTTCAGTGTACTGAATGCCGTGCTGTATCACCCGATGCCATACAAGCAGCCGGACAGGCTGGTGGTGATTTGGGAGATGGAGCAAGCGCATCCCGATTCGCGGCAGTTTCCGCCGATTGCCGAAATGCTCGACTGGAAAAAGCAGAATGACGTATTTGAAGACATCGCGCTAACCAGTTTTACGGAGTCGAACAACCTCTCTGGTATCGGCGAAGCGGAGACCATCAATGTTCAATACGTGACGCCGAACTTCTTCAGCATTCTGGGAGTGATTCCCCGCCTGGGCAGAGTTTTCCTCGCCGAGGAAATGCAAGAACACGCGCAAAGCGTGATCATCAGCAATCCCTTCTGGAGATCGCATTTCAACAGTGATCCGAATGTGCTTGGGAAGTCTTTCAATATTGAAGGGGTAGTCTCGACCGTTGTTGGTGTCATGCCTTCCGGGTTTGCCCCATTCTACGGGGGGAAAATCGATGTCTGGGAGCCGATTAATCCGGCGAGTCCTCGTTACTCGCAGAGGATCGATCATTGGTTGATGCCCATAGCGCGACTAAAGCCGGCGGCGAACATGGAACAAGCACAAGCGGAGATGGACGTGATAGCGCGCCGGTTGGAGATTGAGTATCCGGCCACGAACAAGGGCGTCGGCAAAAAACTTATGCCCCTGCACCAGGTTCTTTTTAACGGGTTTGGACAATATCTCTACCCGCTTCTCGGTGCTGTAGCTTTCGTACTGCTAATTGCCTGCGTGAATGTGGCCAACCTGATGCAATCGCGGACGGAAACTCGCCGCAAAGAGTATGCCTTGCGCATCTCGCTCGGCGCTGGGCGCGGCCGGTTGATCCAGCAGTTGCTGACAGAATGCGGATTGTTGGGCTTACTGGGCGGGGCGCTGGGCATTCTTCTTACCTATCTCGGAATCCGTTTGTTCCTAAAGCTTGCGGGGGATTTCCCCAACGCAGAGAGCATCAGAGTCGATGGGCGCGTTTTGCTTTTTACCCTCGCGATTTCTCTGGCAAGCGCTGTGCTGTTCGGATTGATTCCTGCGCTTAGCGCTTCTCGTCCAGACCTGAATGCAGTTTTGCGGGAAGGTGAACGCAAAATGGGAGCAGGTTCGCGCCGTTTCGCGCGGCACGGACTGGCAGTGTCTGAAATCGCGCTGGCCATGGTTTTGTTGGTGGGCGCCGGATTGATGATCAATACCATCATCCATCTTCAGCGTACAAGCCCGGGGTTCGACACCAGTCACGTCCTCACAATACAAATTAAATTGCCGGAAGGCGGAAAGTATCTGGAGCGCGTACCTGGCGGCGATCTTGAAAAGCCGCTGTCTGCCGTGAACGCCTATTACCAGCGTCTGCTGGAAAAGATTTCCGCGGTGCCAGGCGTCGAGTCGGCTGCGGTCATCAGCCGATTGCCATTGGTTGGCGTTGGCGGCAACTACAGCTTTTCGATTATTGGGCACCCGCCACCGCCGCCGGACCAACGGCCACGAGCAGGCTATGAAGAGGTGAGCCCAGGCCTGTTTACGACACTGAAAATCCCTCTAAAGAAGGGACGCTATCTGGATGAACGCGACTCACCGTCCGCGCCATGGGTAGTTGTGATCAATGAAGCGTTTGCGCGACGATTTTTGCCAAACGAAGATCCTGTGGGCCAGCAACTTCTGCTGCGTTTCGATCCCTATCCGGTTGACGAGGATCGACCGAGACAAATCGTCGGCGTTGTCGGCGATGTAAAACACTTTGGTCTTGGTGAAGCCGCGCCGCCAGCGATCTACGCTTCCTATTTGCAGCAGCCCGCGGTTTTTCAAGGTGGCGCGGCCTTGGCGCATCTCCAGCAGGCGCTTCTTATTCGTACGGCTCCTTCGCTGCTCCGCGACAATTCCTTGACGCTTGCGGCAAAGAAAGCAGCGGCGGAGATCGATCCCGAGCAACCGATCACCGACATCATGACCATGGATCAGGTGATGGCCCAATCCATCGGCGATTGGCGTTTCTATATGCAATTGCTGGGAATTTTCGCGATTATGGCGGTGCTGTTGGCCGCCATTGGGATTTACGGTGTGATGTCGTATCTGGTGAACGAGCGCACGCATGAATTCGGCATCCGCATGGCTCTGGGGGCGCATCGTGGCGATGTGCTTGCCTTGGTTGCCAGACTCGGGCTGAAGCTTACGATCATCGGAGTGCTCATCGGAGCTGCGTTGGCGTTGGGCCTCGCGCGCTTGATCTCCAGTTTTCTGTATGGGGTCAAACCAAGTGATCCGCTGACGTATCTGGCAGTGGCACTCGGGCTCGTTGGCGTGGCGCTGATGGCCTGCTACATTCCCGCGCGGCGCGCTACCCAGGTCGATCCCATGGTGGCTCTGCGATATGAGTGATGAAATCGCGGCCACGTTTCTGCGACTGATAATTCCGCGACAGTTGTCTGGCGAATTGACGGCGCGACATTCTGCAGCGTAGCATCTCACCCATTCTTCCTCTGTATGTAAAGGAATTCATGTCACACGAACCCAATCGCCGGGAGTTTCTCGGCACACTCGCCGCTTTCTCTTTGTTTCCGTTGGAGGAGGAAAAGCCGGATCTCATTCTGCACAACGGAAATATCGTTACCGTGAATACAAAGGAACCACGCGCGCAGGCCATTGCGATTTCGCGTGGCAGAATTCTGGGAATTGGGAAAGATGCAGATATTCTGAATCTTGCATCATCGGGAACGAAAAAGATCGACCTGGGCAGGAAAACGGTGTTGCCGGGATTTATTGATGCGCACTCTCATCCGGCTTTCGCAGGCCTGATGCATCTGCGCATGGTGGACTGCGACCTGCGCTCGATTTCCGCGATTCAGGCGGCCCTGCGCGAACGCGCCACGAAAACGACTGCCGGCGAATGGGTGCTCGGCTTCAAATACGACGACACGAAGACCACTGACGGACGGCCGCTTACCGTTGGCGATCTGGATGCCGCTGTCCCTGATCATCCCGTGCAGATTGAACACCGCGGTGGCCACACGGTCTACTGCAACTCGCTGGCATTTCAAAAAGCAGGAATCGACAGTAAAACACCGGACCCGCCAGGTGGAAAAATCGATCATGACCCCGCCACGGGAAAATTAACCGGCCGCGCCGCTGAGAGCGCCCGTGAGCTGTTCAATAAAGTGATTCCGCAGAATTTCACACGCGACGATCATCGCGAGGGTGTGAAGCTCATCTCGAAAATGCTGGCGCGTACCGGCATCACTTCCGCTCATGAAGCGCAGGGAACTCCCACGGATCTGTTGGCCTATCAGGATGCGCGTGAATCAGGAGATCTGCTGTTTCGCGCCTACTGCTTCATCAATTACCGCTACATCGATTCCATGATCGCCGCCGGGGTCCGCACGGGACTGGGCGATGAATGGGTGCGAGTGGGGGCGATGAAATTGGTATGCGACGGCTCAATTTCCGAGCGTACCGCTCGCTTGTCTGCACCCTACGAAGGGCGGCCGAACGATTACGGCATTCTGGTGATGACCGAGGAGGAACTGTACACCCACGGGCGCAAGGCTCATCTGGCAGGCTGGCAAATCGGCACGCACGCCAACGGCGATGTCGGTATCGACACGACTCTTCGCGTGTATGAACGATTGCAGCGAGAAAGTCCTCGACGCGATCCGCGCTTTCGCCTGGAACACTGCACGGTGGTCAATGAATCGCTGGTGGCGCGAATCAAAGCGCTCGGTGCAATTCCCACGCCATTTTCAACTTATGTCTATTATCACGGTGAAAAGATGCGTTATTACGGCGAAGACCGGCTGAATTACATGTTTGCGTTGCGCAGTTTCCTGGACGCGGGAATCCGGGCGACGCAGGCTTCCGACTATCCTCCGGGTGAATTTATTCCCATGATGGCGCTGCAATCCGAAGTCACCCGCACGGACACCAAGGGAAATGTATGGGGCCCGAAACAGAAAATTACCGTAGAAGAGGCGATCCGCGTGGGCACGATCAATGGTGCGTATGCTTCTTATGAGGAGAATCTAAAAGGATCCCTGGAAGTTGGCAAAGTTGCTGACCTCGTTATGCTGGGTCGCGATCCGCTGAAGGAAGATCCATCCACGTTGGTTAACATTCCCGTCGAGCGCACCATGGCCGGCGGCCGGTGGACGTACGAATCGTAATAGCGCAGCCTTCTCAAAACACTTTGTCATCCCCCGGAACTGGCCGTGATAGAGTGCGTCCGGATATATCTTCCAAGCCGAGGGAGACTCATGCAGCGACGCACATTCATGAACATTGCGGCCAGTGCCGCCACCACACTGGCATTTAATCCGATAGCCATAGGCGAGGAACAGGAGCGAAAAACTCCACTCCCCTATCCCGATCCGTCGATTGAAGTCCTGGATCCACGCTTCGCGAAGTATTGGGTGTTTAGCGCGGCCGTTGAGCGTTTATACACCGGGACTCGATGGGCGGAAGGACCGGTGTGGTTTGGGGATGGCAGATATCTACTGTTTAGCGATATTCCCAACAACCGGATACTGCGATGGCTGGAAGACACCGGAGAAGTCAGTGTTTTCCGCAATCCTTCCAACTACAGCAATGGCAATTCGCGCGACCGCGAGGGCCGGCTGCTTAGCTGCGAACACGATGCACGTCGCGTAACGAGAACCGAATACGATGGCAACGTCACTGTGCTCGCAGACCGCTTTCAAGACAAGAAATTCAACGCGCCCAATGACCTGGCGGTGCATTCCGATGGAGCTATCTGGTTCAGCGACCCGGGCTACGGAATCATGTCGAATTACGAAGGCCACAAAGCTCCGTTTGAATTGCCCGCCAACGTCTATCGGCTCGATCCTAAAACGCGCGAACTGACCGTTGTGGCCAACGACTTGCACAAACCAAACGGTCTGTGCTTTTCGCCTGACGAGAAAAAGCTCTACATCGTAGACAGTGGCCGTCCAGAGAAGCCGGGGGACCCGCAACCGATCCGCGTCTATGACGTCGTGGATGGAGTGCGCGTGAAAAATGGGCGGATGTTTGTAAATATGTCGCCGGGCACCTCCGATGGAATTCGCTGTGATGTGGATGGCAATCTCTGGTCTGCGGCCGGATGGGGCGGAGAAGCGTTTAATGGTGTACATGTTTTTGCGCCCGACGGCACACTCATCGGCAAGATTCACCTACCAGAAGTGTGCGCGAATCTTTGTTTCGGAGGAACCAAGAAGAACCGGCTGTTCATGGCTGCCAGTCAATCGCTCTACTCCGTCTATGTTGATGCCCAGGGCGCACAGACGCCTTGACGCCAGAAGCGGAGATCGCCGGCAGTAAATCAGAAAATTACCGATTGAGCAGTGAATCAACCCCGGCGACAACTTTATCGAAGGACTGATCGGGGCCGGGCGCGTGTTGCAGTCTCCCCTGTCGGTCGATTAGAAAAATTACGGGATAGCGGGCAATGTCGCGATAGAGGCTGGGGACTTGGCCGTTGAGGGTAAGAAGCGGATAACTCACCGGTACCTGCTCCACGAACCGCTGCTGCGTCTCGATGCTTTCGTTGGACATTCCAAAAATGACAAACCCTTTGTCCTTGCGATCTCGATATAACTGATCGAGATTGGGCATCTCGCTGCGGCACGGCTCGCACCACGTGGCCCATATATTTACTAACACGACTTCGCCTTGATGATCTGCCAAACGCTGTTGCTTTCCAAAAATGTCGGGGGTGTCGAACAGTGGCGCGGCCACATCGTGCATGGCTAGATTTTTCGATTGCTTCACGCGAAGGATGCCGTCGCTGACTGGTTTCCACACTAGACCCAAGGAGAGCAGTGCCATGAGCAAGCCGGCTTTAGTGGAAACGGTAAGCGGGTGCTGGCGGCCTTCTTTGACGGCCAGCCGCAAAGTAAAGAAAAACGGAATGGTCATTGCCAGGGTGGAGACAGCGAGTCGAAAGAGCCAGTCTTTTTCGAGATCGGGACTGAACCTTGTAAGCGTGCCATAGACGAGAATGTGCAGGATAACGGCGGCCAGTGGCGAGAGGATACCGGCGACGAGTACTCGATAATTGGACAGGATGCCCATTAGCCGATACTCCTATTTGACTTCCAAGACGGCCCGCCGGTTACAGTTCGTTTCGCTGCTGACAGTTTAATATAACGCCTAGGTGGTTGGACTTTGCTTGCGGCGCGGGCTCGAAGTGAGTGGACACACCTTGGGGTGTCGGGTGAGTCAGGGTGGGCGTGCTGGAGGGACGCTCTCTACGGATTAGTTAGATAGGCGGGAGAATACTCGCGGCCGATCCCTGCGTCTGTCCAAGATTGGACAGGTTAGAGTGCGGCTTGGATGCCGAGCGCATGCTACGATCATGGCGAACAATTGAAGAGTTGAGGTTATTGCCGTGCGCAAACTGATGTTATTTCTCGGTGCCATCACCAGCATCTCCACCACTGCATTGGCCCAAAAGCCCGCGTGGGAGCCTGCTCCCGGCCACGTTACACTTCGCGTATGGCCACAGACAGCACCAGGGGCTACGGCCAATCCGGTGCCAGAGATAGACACAACGACGGCCAAGGATAATTTGATTGCCGGAAAACCGCTGGTTCGACTTGGCAATGTTTCCACGCCCACGCTGACGCTCTATTCCCCGAAGGGCAAGAACACCGGCGCGGCGATGGTTGTGTTACCCGGCGGCGGCTACCATATTCTGGCCATCGATCTGGAAGGAACGGAAGTTTGCGACTGGCTAAACTCCGCCGGCATTACGTGCGTGCTGCTGAAATATCGCGTTCCCGATTCCGGCCCCTACCCCAAATCGAGCGCCGCGCTGCAGGATGCGCAACGAGCGCTCGGCATTGTTCGCGCACACGCCGCGGAGTGGGAGATCGATCCCAATCGGATTGGCGTGCTTGGATTCTCGGCGGGAGCGCACCTTACGGCCGCGCTCAGCACGCATTTTGATCAGCGTCTTTACGATCCAATTGATGCCGCGGATAAGCTTAGTTGTCGGCCGGATTTTGCAGTGATCGTTTACCCTGGCTATCTTGCGATTGCGGAGCAGAATTTTGCGCCCAACGCGGACATTACGGTTACGGATAAGACTCCACCATCGTTCATCGTGCAGGCAGAAGACGATGGCGTGCACGTTGAAAACGCCACGGTTTACTTTATGGCATTGAAGAACGCCAAGGTTCCCGCGGAGTTGCACATCTACGCGGAGGGTGGCCACGGGTATGGCCTGCGCCGAACCGCGCTCCCGGTGACAGCGTGGCCGCAATTGGTGGAAACCTGGCTGAGGACCATCAAGATTCTGTCCAAACCGAAATAGGTGCCCTTGCAAGCTGTACAGGCATCTGCCGGTCGTTGAGAATGTTTCCTGTGATGCAATCATTCCTCTAACGCGCGTAAATAGCGGTAGACTCTTCAGAACCTCGAAAGTGGTAAGGCGGAGGAACGATCTTGAGAAAGAAAATTGTATCGGTAATGGCAGTCCTGGCGTGTCTGGCGATTCTCGCCGTTGCTGCGCCGAAAGTGGAATTTAGTTGGAAGAATCCCGCGTATACAGGTGTGAAATTCAAAAATATTCTGGTGCTGGCGCTCAATGGCAAGGCGGCGAATCGTGCCGAGTTTGAAGACGAACTCGTTTCAGCCATTTCGCGCCCCGGTTCGCAGGTCTCTCCAAGCTACGATTTCATTGCGCGTCCCGATGCCACACCTATCGACATGAACGACATGCGAGAACTGGTGCGCGAGCAGAAGATCGACGCCATCGTTGTAGCGCGATTGACAAAGAAAGACACAAAAACAACTTACGTTCCCGGGCAAGTATGGGCGCCTTTCCCCTACTACGGCACGTTTTATGGTTACTACGGCGCGATCTATCCGGCAATCTACACCCCCGGCTATATGGATACCGAAAAAGAGGCGCAAGTGGAAGTGAACCTCTATTCCACGGGAAAGCCTGACGGGGAGCTGGTTTGGACTGGGACAACCAACACATTCGATGCCGGTTCCGTGAAGAAGGCGCTTAAAGGCCTGGTCAAAGCGGTCACCCAGGCACTGGAAAAAGAAAACATCATCGCTAAAGAATCCAAGTAAGCCGCCAGGGCCGAAATCCCAGTTGGCGTACGATTCACATTCTCGGTTGCTTCCATCCGATTGCCACGCAGTGCACGCTTTCCAACGATTGAAGTCGCAAATCTCCGGTGTAAAACTCATGGCTATACTCGTGGGCCGAGGCTGAGAGCCGGACCGCCGTATCTTCAAGTAGATCCGGGAATGCAAAATTAATTCGGACAGCGGTCGAATTTCGTGGCTCTCAAACGTCGTCAGTACAGCGGCTAGTTCCGCCCACCGCGGTGAGAGAGTAACAACTCCACCAAGCGGTCAGTTCTGCCTAGTTTGGCGAAGACAATCCTAGCAAGATGGAAAGGAGCAAGATTGCATGAGGAAAATTATCGTATTCAACCACATTTCACTGGACGGTTATTTCGTCGACAGAAATAGCCAAATGAACTGGGCGCATTCCGCGCCACAAGACCAGGAGTGGAACGCCTTTGTTTCCCAGAATGCCAGTGGCAGTGCTGTTTTCCTCTTCGGGCGTGTTACCTATGAGCTGATGGCTGGATTCTGGCCTACTCCAATGGCTCACCAAAATATGCCTGACGTTGCCGAAGCCATGAATAAAACGCCGAAACTGGTGTTTTCCCGCAAGCTCGACAAGGTGACCTGGCAAAATGCCAGCCTCGTGAAGGGCGATCTGGTCACCGAGATGCGCAGGTTGAAGCAGGAGTCTCGGAGACGACTTCGTCATCTTTGGCAGTGGCACCATCGTCAAGCGACTGGCAGAAGCCAATTTGATCGACGAGTACCAAGTGGTCTTGAATCCCATCGCCCTTGGCGGTGGACGCACCATGTTCGACGGACTCAAAAGCAACGTAACGCTGAAACTCTCAAAGTCTCGTGCTTTCTCCAACGGTAATGTCGTGCTCTGGTATGTCCCTGCAGCGTAAAGCCAAACGGCCTAAAGTGATGTCAAACTGAGTACGATTCAGCCGCTCAGCCATATCAGATCATCGAACACGCGATTAACCACTTTTAGGCAAGGTGGGGGACGACCCGGCGTGGTGGCGCCGGCAGCCACGACAGCCCAAAGCGTTGGACTAAGCGCACTCCTATTTTATTGGGGTCGATTCCGGCGCCCCTTCGTCGTTTTTGTGTACGCCCAGATCTGTGTTCTGCAGACCCATCTTTTGCAGTCTGGATTTCTGCTCAGTGTGGAATTCTGCTTCCTGTGCTAGGAAATCCTTCTGAACCGCAAGTGCCTGTGACTGCTTGGATGCAAAGGTGTTCCGAAACTCTGGCGACGGCGACGAAACTTGATCCTTGCGAACAACGTAGGACTCCTTGTTCTCGAGCATGAACTGGTAGAGATCGATAGATTGGCGAAACCAATCTTTCTCTTTCGCATAGATCTTCTCGCGTTCCGCCATATCGGCTTCCATGCCTTTTGCGACTCCGCGAAGATAGTCTTCTTTTTCGCGCGCGGAGATGTTGAGCTCCCCTACGTGTATGCGGAATCTTTCCAGCAGTGGGCTGAGTAGCATCGTGATGCTTGGTTTCTACATCTTCCGCTTGTCGAAGGGTGTCGAGAATCATCGTTATGTTGGTAGAGGACGCATAAGATGCTGCAGAATAAAGGGGTTTGTCTTCGGCCCAGTTCAATCCGTCCACACCTTTCTGATAATCGCGATTGGATTCAATCAGATCCTTGTATAACTCAAGAATTGGTCCCTCGATCGGATCTTTTGGAGGGCTTGGTGGAAGTTCGCCGGCAGCTTGTTTCATGAGGGTCGCCATGCGTTTCTGGACCGCTGCGTCTCTGGATTCAGCCGTCTCACCGCTGCCGCCTGCAAGGCTGAGAAGTGTGAAGAAGACGGACCAGAGGGAAATGACCATCGCGCGCTTTGCAGAGGAGGGCTGCACCGGCTTCTTGCGGTAGTACAGCCACACGCCTAGCGTCGGCAGTAGAAGGGGGACGATGCAACCGCCTATCATGAACCCGAAAGCCTCGCTATCGAATTTTCCTAACTTTCTTACGGCTATCCCGAAGTTGATCAACAGAATCACCGCCCAGCACAATATGGACAGCACGATTCCAATCGCCGCCTTCATTGGCGAACTAGCCGTCGAGACCTCTGGTCGGCTGGGGCTGTTCTCGAAATTAGCCGGCGCGGGTTCTTCGACGATTGGTACCTCTGCACCACAGTTCGCACAAACACTTCCGGGGACTTGGCTGGGGTGATTGCATGCGGCGTCGGGCATGAGTTCCTCCCTTTGAAACGCGCCGAGGCTAACAAATACGTTCTGGGTTGTCGAGCGACAAGGCACGACACAGAGCGGCAGATAAACCTGCACCCTCATGGGCCGAGGCAAGTGACGGCCGTCATACGCACCTGTGCGGTCCGTCCTCGCTCTTCACACCTTGCGGCGTGACTGTGGGGGGCGGAGGTATGTCATGACCAACAGTAAAGTGGCGGACCTGGCAGGACCGGGGATAGGGAATTACAAAGAACTTGAGAAGATCCTGCCGAATGACTACAGCAGTGTCTTGACGCGCCGGGAAACGCAGAAGGCCATCTATGCCGTAAAACGGTTTATCGAAGATAACCTCTGTAGAGAATTGAGTCTCATGATGGTGACCGTGCCGCTGATTGTCGATGTGGAAAGCGGAGTGAACGACATGCTGGATCGTGATGGCTCGCGGACTCCGATCCAGTTTCACATTGCCAACGACCGCAACAAACATCCGCTCGACGCACAGATTGTCCAGGCGGCTACCAAGTGGAAGAGGATGGCGCTGAAAGAGTTCGGCATGCGCCCGGACGAAGGAATTTGCACAGACATGCGCGCAGTGCGTAAAGACTATTTCCTCGACCACGACCACAGCGTGTACGTGGACCAGTGGGATTGGGAACGGGTAATGACGCCAGAGCAGCGCAACCTGGATTTTCTGCGCGAAATCGTGGGGAAGATCTGGAAAGTGCTGGTGGATGCCGAACTTTACGCGCAGGAACTCTTCCCGCAACTTAAATCGAAGCAATTCCCGAATCTGCCGCAGCACCTGACATTTCTTCATGCCGAAGATCTCTTGAAGATGTATCCGGCGATGCCCCGCAAACAGAGAGAGACCGCCATTCTGCAGGAATGCCCGGCGCTGTTCATCGTGGGCATCGGGTATCCGCTCGAGGACGGCTATCCACACGAAATGCGTGCCGCCGACTATGACGATTGGGTGACCGAAACAAAATCACCGGAAGGGAAGCCGCTCCACGGACTGAATGGCGACATCCTGGTCTGGAACCACGTGACCAAGCGCCGCCACGAACTCAGCTCCATGGGCATTCGCGTGAACGCAGAGACGCTCCGCAAGCAACTTGAGCTGTCGAAGCAGAAGGCCTTTCTCAAGTTCCCCTACCACCAGGCCATCATTAAGACTGAGATACCACTCAGTATCGGTGGCGGCATCGGCCAGTCGCGCACCTTAATGTTGTTACTGCGCAAGGCGCATCTGGGCGAAGTCACCGTCAGCGTGTGGCCAAAAATTCTGAAAGAGATCTGCGAAAAGAAGAACATCCACGTTCTGGAATAATTCCAGGGCTAACAAGAACTAAGCCTGAAGTCGGTCGCTCCCTGGAACAGGGTTTATAGCCGTGAGTTTTTGCGACTGTTTGCCCGGCGAGCTATCTTTTCGCCAAGTTTTAATCCTGATGTAAGGCCAATGTCGGATCCACGCGCGAGGCTCGTCGGGCGGGGATGTACGTGGCGATCATGGTCACCAACAGGAGAAGCGCTGGCACGATGAAGTAGAGTCTCGGCTCGCGAACATGAAGATCAAAGAATATGGCGTCGAAGAGTTTAGGCAACGGGAGTGCTAACGCGATGCCAATGGCCCCTCCCACTACTGTCATCTTCACGCCATCCCACAAGACCATGCGCAGGACGTCTCGGGTCTTTGCTCCCAAAGCCATGCGTATGCCGATTTCGTGGGTACGCTGCCCGACGGAATAGGCGACCAGCCCATAAATACCGATCGCGGCAAGAATCAGCGCAAGAACGGCGAAGCTTCCGAGTATGGTCACGAAAAATGGATTGCCAGCGCGCTGGCGCTCGATCACCGCTGCCATGCTCATCACTCGATCGAGAGGAAGTTCTGGGTCGGCGTGTGCCACGGCTTCGCGCATCGCGGATGCGAGATTGTTCGGATCGGCAGTGGAGCGCAGCATAAGAGCAAAGGAAGCTACCGGTTTCTGAAGGAATAGTTCGTAAACTTGAGGTTCCTCGCGCGTTCCCTCGGAATACGTCTTCACATTGCCAACAACACCGATGATCTCACTCCACTCCGGCGCGGCACTGTTCCCATCCAACTGGATTTGCCACCCGAGCGGTTCCTGTTCCCGCAAATACTGATTCACAAACTGCTGGTTAACCAGGACTACGCGTGGGGAGGTAGCGCTGTCGGTTTCTTCAAATGTCCGGCCACGCACCAACGGAATTTCCGCAGTTTGGACATAATCGGAGGTCACCACCACATTGTGAACGAGTAGCCCCTGGCCAGGAGGCAATTCGGGCTGGCCCTGAATGCGGAGGCCGACGTTTCCCAGGCCGGTTGCCGGCAGGTCAGAAGATATGGCGACAAATTCTGCGCCGGGAATGTTTTTAAGCTCCAACAACAGATTCGAAACGAATGCGGTCCGCTGAATCGCACTCTTGTACCGCGCCTCGTCCAGCGTCACGTTGGCGGTAAGCAGATGGTCTGGACGGAAGCCGATGGGTTGCTGCTCGATCACATAGAGTCCACGAAAAAGCAGTCCTGCCCCGAGGAGGAGAAACAATGCCAGCGCAATCTCCCCGGTGACCATCACAGTTCGCAGCCTGCTGCGCAAACGACTAGCCGAAGCCCCTCTACTTTGGTCCTTCAGGCTCGTACTGACGTCGGTTCGCGAGACATTCACAGCGGGTGCAATGCCGCACAGTACCGCACAACCCAGGGACACAACCACGGCAAACACAACAACGCTGTGGTCGAGGCTTAACGGCACAGCGCTGATCGCTTCGTTAAAAGTTAAGTTCGCCCGAAGAAAATAGATGCCCCAATTGGCGAGCAGAAGACCGAGACCTCCGCCCAATAACGCAATGATCAGATTTTCCGTCAATAATTGACGAACGATGCGCAGCCGGCCGGCTCCGAGAGTGGTGCGAATAGCCAATTCCTTGCGACGCCCAGCGGCTCGTGCCAAAAGCAGCCCTGCAACATTGGCGCAGGCTATCAATAGAACGAACCCGACCGTGGTCATGATAACCGCTAAGGCGCCGCGGATACTGAATGCGTAAATCAGAAAATCGGGCAACGTACGCACTGCCACGCTCCAACCTTTTTCAGTATCCGGGAAATTCTGTTCGGCACGCCGCGCCAGGGTGGTCAGCTCCGCTCGTGCCTGTTCAATGCCCACTCCGGCGCGCAGCCGGGCAAACAGGTACAAAGAATGATTCTTTCGTGCTTCGACCGATTGATCGGCAGCGTTCACCACGAGTGGGGTCCACAGTTGTGGTGTGAAGCCGAGCAAGTGGAAGCTGGCGGGCATCACCCCAATGACCGTAAAGTTTTCCCGATTTATTCGCACGGAGCGGCCGATTACCGAAGCATCGGAACCGAAGCGGCGCTCCCACAAGTCGTGGCTGAGGATGACAACGTGATCACGTCCCGGCTGATCTTCACCGCCAACGAAAGTTCGCCCGATCTGAGTAGAAACGCCCAGCACACGGAAATAATTTGGAGTCACGGCCGCCGAGTGAAGCGCTTCCGGTTGCCCCTGTGTGGCGAAGTTCGTAGAGCGATCTTCATCTGAAGCGGCGGTATCCGAGAACACCTGATTTGCTTCCCGCCAGGCCAGGTAGTTGGGGGCAGAGACAGGGCTCGCGTCGGGTTCAAAACTCCGGCCTGGATCGACCGAAGTTACCACCGCCACCCGCTCGGGATCCTGACCTGGTGGGCGCCGAAGAAGGAAAGCGCTTACCAGGCTGAACATCGTGGTGTTCACCGCGATTCCAAGGGCCAGTGTCAAAACGGCGATGACAGTGAAGCCGGGATTCTTGCGAAGTTGGCGAACCCCGTACTGACAATCGGAAATCACGGAGCGAAGCCAATTGCCGATCCGTTGCTCTCGAATCTGCTCTTTCACCTGCTCCACGCCACCAAGTTCTATGCGCGCAATCCGTAGCGCTGCGTCCGGCGCCATCCCTGCGCGAATGTTTTCATCGATCAACAATTCGAGGTGAGCGCGAACCTCGTCATCGAGTTCGACTTCTACGCGGCGCGACGAAATTAGATTTCGCAGCAAACTTTTCACTTTTGCAGAGAACGGCATGGCGGACTCCTGTCTACACTGTCTCCAATGCCTGGGCGATCGCCAGGGAAATGCGGCCCCATCGTTCCGTTTCAGCTTCCAGTTGTTTCCGTCCGGGCTTGGTCAAGCGGTAAAACTTCGCACGGCGATTATTTTCCGATTCGCCCCAGAACGAGGAAATCCAACCCTCTTCCTCCATGCGGTGCAGGGCAGGGAACAGCGAGCCTGGCTTAACGGCAAACGTGCCACCGGTGATCTGTTGCACGCGGCGAGAGATTCCTAATCCATGCATCTCTCCCGCAACCAGTGACTTCAAGATGAGCAGGTCTAATGTTCCCTGCAAAAGTGTTGTTGGCTCAGAACTCAAGGCAGTTCCTATCGTCATTCTATAGGAATGATACGCATCCTCGTATAGACTGTCAATAGGAGAGGTCGATGTGCGTGGAAGTAGATTCTTGCCTACAGCAATCCGAGATGCTCTGGATACTTCGCCTGTAGAGAACTTACCAATATCTCGAATTCGCGAAGGCCGTGCAGGTTCTGGAGGCATGGGTCTTTCATAAAAAACGGCCAGCATGCGAATCCATTGCTTACCGTACGTTCGAGCCACTGAAACGCCTCGGTTGGCCGCCTAAGTAAGGCCAGTATGCAGGCAATCTGATAATAGGTATGGTGTGCATGTCCAAAGGATTTTGGACTGGCGCAGGCGCGCGTCAGACACTCCATCGCTCGTTCCGCCTTACCCGTCAGCGCGAAATAGAGGCCGAACAGGCTGATGATCAGTGGCTCTCCGGGCAATAATTCCGATGCTTCCTCAAGTAGACGTTTCGCCTCTTTCCAATCTCCCATCATCATGGGCGGATGAGGCGCAAAATAGAGCGGATACTTATTGCTGGGATTCTCGGAGCGCCACGCGTGGATTTCTTCTCTCGCCAGATCGTACTCCCGATTCCAGATGTAGACCTGGACAATGCTGTGACTGACCGCCTTTTTGGGATGGAACTGCCTCGCCCTCTCGTACATCTCCCGGGCGTGGTCGAGAAGTCCGACGTGCGCCAGGAGAGTGCCAAGCCGGTTGTATGCATGAGGCAAATTGCTCTGCAGGGCGAGCGCCCGCCGTAACTCCGAAATAGCTTCAAGATGCTGGAAGTTTTTGGACGGTCCCCACAACAGATAAGCCTTGGCCACATGCCCTTCGGGCAAATCCGGATCCAGTTCCAGTGCACGGCGACAATGAAACTCCGCCTTCTCCAGCCATACGCTGGCAGGGTCAAACTCGAAGTGTCGCGTTGCGCATACAAACGAAAGCGTCGCGTGAGCAAGAAAGAAACCCGGATCTCGCGTGACTGCATTGCTCAAGTATTCCGCAGCTTCTTCCAAAAGCGCAGGGTCTCCGGATGCGCTAAGCCGGTACCCCTGCATAAACTCCGAGTACGCCATTGGATCCTTGCTATGCCGCGGGGGACGTTTTTCAGTTGGGATGACGAGCTCCCTATTCAATGAAAGCGCGATGTGCTTCGCGGTCTCTTCTTCGAGGTCGAACAGATGGCTCATGTCGAACGTATATTTGCGAGCAAATACGGCGTGCTGCAAACCGTTGTCGAAAAGCTCAAGTGAAAGTCGCCGTTGTCCTTTCGACTCGTCTATTGCGCCGCGAACCACAAAGCGAACACCCAGACGGGAAGCAATCTCCGAAGCGGGTACACCCAGAGGAACACTCAGCACCGTGGAGGTTGGCAAAACGTCCACACCCTGCAAGTTTCCGAGCCGCGCAACCAGTGCGTCGGCAAATCCGAGGCTCACTCCCTGGTCGTCGGAATTATTTCCCAAGACCATCAGCGGCAGGACCGCAAGCGATGATCGCTCGCCCCATACCGGGGGGGGCGGTCCTGGTTTGCCACGGAAGCTGCGCCTCGTTCCGTTTCGCGATTGCGCAAACGCGCATCGAGCACCCGCACAGGGCCGATAAACCGGTACCCCTTGCCTACGACGGTCTCCAGGAATCGTGGTCTGTTCGAATTGTCGCCGAGGGCCGTTCTGATTTTTCGCACGATGTTGTTTATGTTGGGCTCGGTATCGATGAAAAGGTCGGAACGCCACAACCTGGCAACAATCTCCTGCCGAGAGACCAATTGATCTCGCCGGGCGACCAGGAATATGAGCAATTCCATGGGCTTTTTTTCGAGCTTCACCCGGCGTCCATTACGGCGAAGTTCGTAGCGTCCCAGGTCCAGCTCAACTTCCCCAACTGTTTGCTTGGCACTGCTCATGAGTCCCTCTTGCGGGGATTATCTACCAGGAATCAATAATTTACGACGATACACGAAAGATAGGTAAAAGTTATCTGGTTTCAATTGAAACATCTCTATGGATGGTTGATTATTCCCCTCGATGGAAATCCAAAAATGGAGACAAGAATCATGAAACGAATCGATTGCCTCACGATCGTATTGGCGGTGCTCTTGTGCGTAACAGGAGTGCTCGTCACCGTTGCCGCTCAGACTGCTTCCTCAGAAAAACATACGTTTACGCCTGATAGCATTCCCTACGGCCCGCCACCCGCATTCGTGGCACCCGGCGCGCAGCTCGCCGTGCTTGAAGGGAACCCCGGCGCTTCAACTGGGGATTACACCGTTCGCTTGAAGATGCCCTCCGGATATCGCATTGCGCCTCACTGGCATCCATTGCGCGAGAACGTCACCGTGCTCTCTGGCACACTTAAAGTCGGTATGGGGGATACTTTTGACGAAAGCAAGATGGGGGCTTTCCCGGCGGGTAGCTTCGCTTTTCTCGATCCGAACATGCATCACTACGTGATGGCCAGTGGAGAAGTCGTGGTGCAAGTGCACGGCGCCGCTCCGCTGCAATTTAACTACATCAATCCCGACGACGATCCCAGTCACAAGAAATAGTTCCACGCGCTGGCCCTCGGCGATCGTCGTAGCAGGCTATTCCGGCGAAAACTTGGCGGGATGCTGAAGCTGAAATCCCGTCGCGTCTTGATATGCCTTTGCGAAGGACAGCAACTTCGCTTCGCCGTAGAGTTGGCCCAGGAACGTCAAACTGGTTGGCGTTCCTGGGCCGCCGAAATTGCGGAAGTCGCCGGAATCCTCGCTCGGATCGTTCGGCGCATCGGCCCGTCGAAACCCATTCGGCAAAATGACAGAAGGGTGCCCGGTCAAGTTAGTGATCACCAATTGGTCGCTTTCCGTTGGCGCTACGATGACATCTACGCTTTCAAACACTTTTGCGACGGCATCCATCGCCAGTCGCCGTGCTCGGCTGGCCTGAATATATTCGACTGCCGGAATGAATCGTGCTGTGCGAAATGTATTAGGCCAGTCGTAATCTTTCTGTGAAGTCAGCAGCTTGTCTCGCCCCGAGCGAGTGAGTTCGTCGAAGGCCGCGGCGGATTCCGCGGTCAACATGGTGACCATCGGCCAGTAAGGAAACTTGGGCATCTCCACGGGGATCAGATTCACGCCCATCGCTTTAAACTTTGCCAGTGCGGCCTGATCGAATTGACGGTCGTAAGCCTCGCGGGTTTTGCGCATTTCCAGCCGCTTCTTTTGTTCCTCTCGTTTTTTCAGCTCTTCGGGTGTCGTCGCCGGAGCTTCTGTCTCGGTCTTTGGCGTTTCCGTTGCCGGCTTCGGCTCGAAATCGGCCTTTACATAGCCGACGCGTAATTTCTTCCAAGCTAACTCGGCGTTCCAATTGAACGCGGCATTTTTGACCGTTACATCGCGTCCGTCAGGCCCATAAATCGCATCGAGCACAATGGCGCAATCTTCCACTGCGCGGCAGATCGGTCCCAGCTTGTCCATCGTCCAGGAAAGCGCCATCGCTCCCGACCGCGGCACCAGGCCAAACGAGGGCCGCAATCCGGTGCAACCGCAACGCGTCGATGGCGATGAAATCGAGCCCAACGTCTCCGATCCAATGCTGAACGCCACGCACCCCGCTGCCGTTGCGGACGCCGGACCGGCTGAACTTCCGCTCGATCCTTGCTGGGTGTTCCACGGATTCCGGGTGATCCCGCCGAACCAGACGTCTCCCTGGGCCAGAGCGCCGAGAGTAAGCTTCGCTACCAGCACCGCGCCTGCCTTGTCGAGCCGGTCGACGACCGTGGCATTCTCATCGATCGTCTGATTTTCGAAGCCGCCCGCTCCCCATGTGGTGGGGTATCCTTTCACCGCCAAAAGGTCTTTGGCGCCCCAAGGTAATCCATGTAACGGGCCGCGGTAACGACCAGCGGCAATGTCGCGATCTGCTTCTTTGGCCTGGTCTTTCGCGCGCTCCTCGGTTACCGTGACGCAGAACTTCAGTACTGAGTCGTAGCGCTTCAATCGTTCCAGATACATATCCGTCAGCGCAACAGACGAAACTTTTTTTGTACGCACCAGTTCCGCCAATTCGCGGACATTCGCGAATGCCAACTGCTCGATGTTCTTCGGAATCGCCTGCGAAGCAATTGCCGGCGCCTTCGAAATACGCATGGGTTTGCGCGTGATGTCCAACGTCATGCCGGGCAGCACCGGGTCGAAAATGATCGAAGGCTGCACCGAGTTGGGCATTTGCAACGCATGGATCTGCTCATAGCCCTTTGACTGGTCGTTCAGACTCTCCAGCATCATCTGCTTATAGTCTTCCGCAATGCTCACATCGGCAATTGTCGCGGCGTTGTCGATCATCTCTTTGGTGATCTTTGTCTTGCCCTGCGTTTGTCCCCACAACACACCGGGAAACAGCGTTGCGGAGAATCCCAGCCCGGAGCAGGCCTTCATGAAGTTGCGGCGGTCCAGCATGATT
The DNA here is from genome assembly GCA_963726725.1 of Candidatus Acidiferrales bacterium. Taxonomy (GTDB): domain Bacteria; phylum Acidobacteriota; class Terriglobia; order Acidiferrales; family UBA7541; genus Acidiferrum. The sequence goes on along the minus strand of CAVSDV010000019.1, from coordinate 290,629 downwards.
GTTTTCCTTTCTGATGAAGCATCGAGCGCCCGAGCAATATACCACCGCATTTGCCACTCTACTTATGTTCGTCTTCCTTTTCAGGGCGCGTGAGCGTATCGTCTTTTTGATTGGTGCGTTAAAGCAGGGTGATTGCGGCGGAAGGCGTCTTCATCATGCGAATCCTAAAATGGAGACTGTGCCTGATTGTCCCGGCGTGCTTGCTGCTTATCCTTGGCGCCGAAGCGCTGCGTGCTGGCCGCTCCGTCACCACCATCGGCACAATCGCTCCAGCCGGCCAAATGCTCTCCCCGCGCGCGGATCATAGCGCCACGTTGCTAAACGATGGTCGCGTTTTAATTGCCGGTGGGCTCCTGAAGAACGGGCAGTTTCTAAAAACGGCGGAGCTTTATGATTCGAAGAAGGGAAGTTTCGTCGCGACCGGCGACATGAATGTCGGGCGTGTCGGTCAGGCAGGAGTTTTATTGCGAGATGGCCGTGTGCTCCTCGTCGGAGGATGGGCGTCAAGCGGCCCCACCGAGAGCGCCGAACTGTACGACCCACGAACTGGAAAATTTTCGACGCTCCCGGCAATGACGACTTCTCGCGCACGGCCCACGGCAACCCTGTTGATAGATGGGAGAGTGCTTATTGCCGGCGGCGGACATAGTGACCGCGAAGGTTTAAAATCCGCGGAGCTTTTTGATCCGGTTACAAATCGATTTATGCGCACAGGTGAGATGAACGTTGGCCGAATTGTGCATTCGTCGAATCTGCTCGCGGAGGGCAAAGTCCTGATAGCTGGCGGGATGGATCAAGGGCACGTTACAGCTTCCGTGGAAGTTTATGATCCTGCGTTTGGGAAATTCACTTTGGTTGGTTCCATGAAGTCCGCGCGCTATAAACACACTACGGCAACTTTGCCGGACGGCAGGGTACTGATCGCGGGCGGATCGGATGACCGAGATGGTGCAGGCACGTTGGCGGCCGCGGAACTTTACGATCCGAAGACCGCTAACTTTTCCAGTGCACCGCAAATGGCCAAGGCACGATACAAATTGCCCGAACATGCGGCGGTGCTCAAGAATGGCGACGTGTTGGTGGCTGGCGGAAACGCGAAGGGGGAAGTATTCGATTCCCAGAAAAACACCTTTCAGGAAGTTGCGGGGGGAACCGGCCAACTACAGTGGTACTTGAGCGAGACATTGTTGCCAAACGGCGATGTACTGCTGGCCGGCGGCTACTCCACCAACTATCAAGCTAGCAGCCAAACCTGGCTGTATCGCGCAAAGTAAGCGCTATGGAAGTAACTAAGGCGCACTAATGAGATAATGTTTCCGTGAATGTTCCAGCGCGAATTCTGGGAATCGAGTCCTCGTGTGACGAGACTGCGGCGGCTGTAGTCGCCGAAGGTCGCCAGATTCTGTCCAGCGTGGTCGCTTCGCAATTCGATGTGCACGGCAAGTACGGCGGTGTGGTTCCGGAATTGGCTTCGCGCGAGCATCTGCGCCAAATCGTGCCCGTGGTGCGCGAGGCGATGAGCCAGGCGGGCATGAAACTGGAAGAGCTGGACGCAATCGGCGTGACGCAAGGCCCCGGACTTGTGGGATCGCTGTTGGTGGGAATCACGTACGGGAAAACGCTGGCCCGTGCACTTGGCAAGCCGTTGATTGCGGTGAATCATCTGGCGGGGCACGTCCATGCCGCATTTTTGGAAGCCTATCAGGTTGGCGAAGAGCCCAAATTGCCGGCGGTCTGCCTGATTGTTTCCGGCGGCCATACCGTTTTGTATGAAGTCAAACTCGGCGACGGGCACGAGGAATTTGCCTTTCGCCGCATCGGCCAGACACGCGACGACGCCGCCGGCGAAGCTTACGACAAGGTAGCGAAATTGCTCGCTCTCGGCTATCCCGGTGGACCGATGCTCGATCGCCTCGCAGCGGCCACGCCCGCAAGCATTGCCGCTCCTGTGAAATTTGGTCCTACCAAGACGCGGGGGAATCCGCTCGATTTCAGTTTTAGCGGCCTGAAGACTGCCGTGCTCTATCATGTGAGAGAGCATCCTGAGTACAACGCGGAGATTCGACGCCGCGAAGCAGCCCTCGCGGAAGGGAAGCGTTCGTTTGAAGATTTGCTGCCCCTCTGCAGCCCGCAGACGTTGGGATTGATCCGTGAATTCCAAAATGCCGTTGTTCGCGACCTGCTGGAACGCACCATGACCGCCGCTGGAGAATCTGGTGTGGAAACGGTTTTGGTTTCCGGCGGAGTCTCGGCCAACCAGCAGTTGCGCTCCGCGTTTCGCGAACGCGCCAAAGGCCTAAAGTTTTTCTTTCCTACCCCCGATTTGTGTACCGACAACGCCGCGATGATTGCCGCCGCCGCCTTTGCCAAATACCGTCGCGGCACATTTGCCAACGTAGCGCTAAACGCCGTAGCCAGTATGCCCCTGGCGTGAGCGACGCAAACGAGCTTGCGTAGGTGCCGGGCTTCAGCCTTGCCGACGAAGTTTCCCAACCGCAAACTTTCTTGAATGAGCAAAAAAATGGGCGGCACCGAAGCGCCGCCCAGAGAATCCTTACTAATCAGAAAAATCTATTCGAACTTCTCCAGCATGGTCGGGAATTGCAGCTTCGCCTTAGCCAGGGACTTTACGACCAGGCCTTCGGCGTTTTCCGCGGTCAAATTCCGGGCGGTGGCCATTTCACTGACCAACAAATACTTGGCACGCTCGAGCATTTTCTTTTCGCGGAAGGAGAGGGGCTTGCTGCAACTGAGAGAGACCAGACTCTTGAGAACCACTGCTACTTCTAACAGGGAGCCGGTACGCATGCGCTCGGAATTCTCTTTAAAGCGATGCTTCCAGTCGTGATGCGAATTCAGCTTTCCCTTTTCGAGGAAACCAAGGACTTTGGTTGTGTCATTGGAACGGATAACAGATCGAAGGCCAACGGCAATCGCGTTGGTGTGTGGCACCATCACGCGTAAGCCACTGGATACAATACGGATCATATAATAACGTTCAGTCCTACCATTCAGGACCCCAAAGCTCATCTGTTCTACGACACCGACACCATGATTCGGATAAACGACTTTGTCGCCAATCTTATAGTCCATAGCTAAGGTGTTCCCCCTAGGAGATTAAATGAGTGTATGCAAATGTGAACTAAGAGTCAAGATATATCCTGTGGAATGAGGAAGATAGCAGAGGTGCCACGGCAATTTGGCACTAAAATTGCTCAGGCGTCTGCACCTTCGAGAGATTTCTCTCTGAGAATCCAAGGCCGTCCTGGTGACATCTGGCGCTCAGCTCGCTCATTGCCAGAACACCTGCAAATCGTTTAGATTCATGCGGAAAGGTTCTTTTCAGGCGGTCAACTTCGGTCTACCAAATGATAACTCTGACCATCGACACATGCGATCGCAAAGGTAGTGTCGGCGTGCGCATCGAAGGGCGTTGCGCTGGTTTGCGCCTCCATGGAGACGAAGATTACTCCAGTTGGCTGTTGCCATCTGTGGAAAGTTCGCTGGCGGAATCGCACAAGAGCTTTCGCCAGCTGGATTTGCTGGCGGTGGCCACCGGGCCGGGGTCCTTCACCGGTGTGCGCGTGGGACTCTGTGCGGTAAAGGCCTGGGCAGAGGTTTACGGCACACGTGTGGTGGGCGTCTCGCGCCTCGAAGCTTTGGCGTGGCATACGCGCGGCGACGGCTTGGTCGCAGCCACGTACGATGCCCATCGGGGTCAACTGTTTGGAGGTCTGTACCGACGGCATGCCGAACAGTGGGATCTGGTTGAAGCGGAAATGGTGATCACTCCCGAGGAGTTCTTCGCGTTTGTGAAGTCCCAAGCCAAGGGGGAAACGGTTCAATGGGTCAGCCTGGATCCATCACAGATCAAAAGCTTGGCGGACTGGAAATCGCAACTAGCTACTGGCACATCCTTGATAACGGCCGAGGTGGGAGTAGCCAACCTAATCGGCGAATTGGCCGAAGCGAAAGCCGCGCGAGGAGAGTTCACCGACGTGCTCCAGCTTGACGCAAACTATGTGCGGCGTTCCGACGCGGAGATCTATTGGAAAGGCCCGGCTCACCATGCCGGATGAGAGAGCGTCCAATCGAGGAAAACCTGCGATTAGGCACATGAACGCAGACGATGTCCGCGCAGTCTGGCAAATCCTTCAGTCCGCCCCCGAAGCGGCCGAGTGGTCCGAAGGATCAATCCGCAGTTCGCTGCATGCGCAGCAGACAATCGCTTTGGTAAGTGTCTACAGCGAAGAAATCACGGGCAGCATCTTCGGGGTGAACGTGGCCGGGGAAGCCGAAATATTGAATCTTGCCGTGGCTCCTGCTCACCGCCGGCAGGGACTTGCGCGCGAACTTGTTCGACATCTTTTGGTAGAACTTGGGAGAATTGATGTGCGCCGGGTATTTCTGGAAGTCCGAGAATCGAACGCAGTCGCCATACAACTCTACCAGGAATTAGGATTCCAGAAAATTGGAAGAAGAAAAAGGTATTATTCCGCCCCAGAAGAGGATGCCCTGGTACTGGAGCGGCCGGGTGCTGAATAATCCACAGTTTGGTACCAGATAGCTCTTGACGTGGCGTTTCCCGGTGCTAGTCTCGCCTCATGTAGTCGTCACAATTCATTAATGAGGAGGACCGTGTGGCCGAATTGCACCGTAACCCTCGGGACGTAATAGTCGAAACAGACGTTGAATATCAACGTCTGAGCGAGAAGCACCGGCAGTACGAAGCAGAACTTCAGAATCTCACGAGATCGCCCTACCATAATTCTGAAGACCTCATCGAAGAAATCCGATTGAAAAAATTGAAGCTCCACGTGAAGGATGAAATGGAGCGGTTGATTGCGCGCCATCAGGTTGCGCCCGATCGACGATCGCAGTAGCCACCCAGTTATCGCGCTCTCAGCACAAGTTTTGTCGTAATATGACCAGAGACCTCCCGCGCTAGTAAACGCGGCGGAGAAGGGGAGGCGATGGTCCGCGAAGGATATTATTTCGGTTTACCTCCGCTACTGCTGGGCATGCTTTCATTCGGATGGGCCTCACGAACCGGTGTGATTGCCGGGCTCGTGCTGGTGTTTCTAGGCTTATTCGTCTTTTATTTCTTTCGCGATCCCGAACGAGTGATCCCTTCGGAGCCCGGCGCCATTGTTTCACCCGGCGATGGCCGTGTAGTTGTTGTGAAGGATGAAGCCTATTCCGGACGTCCGGGAAAGCGCATCAGTATTTTTCTGGCGGTATGGAACGTCCATGTGAATCGTTCGCCATCCGCCGGCACCATCCTGCGGCTCGAACACAAGCCCGGAAAATTTCTGGCGGCTTGGGCAGAGACGGCTTCTTTCGAAAATGAACAGAATGTGTTCACACTCGCCAGCGATCACGGCGAACTGGTGTTCAAGCAGATTGCCGGATGGGTGGCTCGGCGCGTAGTCTCCTGGAAAAAACAAGGCGAAGTGGTCGCTCGCGGCGAACGTATTGGACTTGTGCGATTCGGATCGCGCGTCGATATCTGGGTGCCCGAAAATTCCGAAGTGGCAGTGAAAGTGGGTCAAAACGTTAAGGGCGGCTCTACGATACTGGCACGCATGACCGATGCCATCGGCACGAGAACCAGCAGTCCCGGCGCATCGCAGCAAGCGCAGCAGAAATAAGAGCAAGATGGAGGCGCAGCATAGTATCTTGTTGCGGGATAGTATAAGAGGCCATGGCGGAAAACGAACAACAGGAATTGCCGTTACACGAAAAGCGCATCAAAAATCATCGGTTGCGGCGCGGAATTTTTTTATTGCCCAGTCTGTTCACCGTAGCGAACTTATTATGCGGTTACTACGCTTCGCTGGCCGCGCTACTCGGCCGGCCCGAAGATTTTGACCACGCAGCCAAGGCCATAGGCATTGCCATCGTTTTTGATTCACTGGATGGACGCATTGCCCGTATGACGGGTACAAACACAGAATTTGGCGTTCAGTTCGACTCACTGGCCGACGTGGTCAGTTTTGGAATTGCACCTGCGATCCTCGCCTACGCCTGGGGATATCGGAATCTTCCGGGAGTAGCCACAGGCGGAGTTCGTGCCCTAAGTGATGCGACATGGCTCGGCGACGTAGCCTGGCTCTGTTGCCTGACCTTTCTGATCTGTTCGGCTTGGCGATTGGCGCGCTTCAATGTGCAGGGCATGGCGCCCGGCGGATCCAAAAACTTTGTGGGCATGCCCACCCCCGCTGCAGCAGGTATGGTTGCCGCGATTGTTCATGCATGTCACTGGATCGGCCCCATCACCGACAAGAACTGGGCTATTGCCTGGTTCGCGTTGATGGTCGCGCTGGGTGGCCTGATGACCAGCGCGGTGCGTTATTACAGTTTTAAAGATATCCCTTGGGCGCGCAAGCAACGCTCTGTCACGATCATCCTGCTTTGCCTGTTTATTGGCGTGGTGTGGAGGTATTCGGAGTACGTGCTGGTCATCTTTGCCGGTAGTTATGCGTTGATTGGCATCGCATTGCATGTGGTGCGTTTCCTGCGGCACCGGATGGTAGCCAGGACTGCCTGACCCATGCCCGTTGACCGGAATTCCCAGAAGATAGTGATTGCGGGCGCTTCGTCCCTTTTGGGACATGAAGTGAAGTCCTTGTTGGAAGAGAGCCGTTTTGCCGGATGGGATCTACATCTGGTGGATGAAGACGAAACCGCCGGCATTCTGACGGAAGCCGGCGGCGAGGCCAAGCTCATCCAACGCGTGGAAGAGGATACCTTCCGCAACGCTCGCTTTGCGTTTATCACCGGATCAATTTCCTTCGGGAAGCAGTGCCTGGGTCCGGCGAAAGAGGCGGCTGGCGCGGTGATCGATTTATCTCATGCGTCGCTTGAAGATCCAGACGCCACGCCATGGTTTCCGAAGATTGAATCTGTGAGCGGCAGGATTGCAAGTAAGGACACGCAGACATTTGGCATTTTTTCTGTAGGTGGCACGGCCGTCACCAGTCTTGCAATGATGTTGCAGTCGCGCTACGGGTTACGCCGCATGGTTGCAATGCTCTATGAACCGGTTTCCGAAACGGGCCGCGTCGGGATCGAAGAGCTGGAAACGCAAACATCGCAGCTTCTTTCGTTCCAGGGTATCGGCTCGCCGGTTTTTGGAACGCAGACAGCCTTCAACATGCTTCCGCGCTATGGAGTGGAAAGTAAAACACACCTGGGCAGCAAGCTGCGTGAGATGCGGGCGGAAATTTCTGCGGCGATCGGCGACGGAGAAGAGGATGCCAAAATTTCCGTGAATTTGGTCCACGCGCCGGTATTTTATGGAACGGCATTCAATATCTGCACGGATCTGGAGCACGACATCGACGCGCTGGCCCTGGCTGGCGCCTGTCAGGATGCCGGATTTGTACTTGTCCCGGAAATGGATGCCGCGCCTAGTAACGTAAGCGTCGCCGGCGAGACGGTTGTGTACTTGCGCGAGCCGCAGCCGGAAATGTCCCGCGAGAAAAGTTGGTGGTTCTGGGGCGCGGGAGATAATTTGCGTGTGCCGGCGTGGAGCGCCTTGAAGCTGGCAGAGTGGCTGGATTCATGAGCAAGTGGCGAGTTTCGAGGAGGACCACCTGGTTGCGGCTCACAATCATGAGCACGGTTGCCCTCGGTTTCAGCGGTTGTGGCTACCACGTTGCCGGCCACAGCAGTTCGCTGCCGAAAACCATTCATGTAATTGCCGTACCGGCGATGGAGAATAAGACCACCAGCTACCGCATCGAACAGAAACTGACCGCCGCGACCATCCACGAATTCCTGGCGAAGACTCAATATAAAGTGGTTTCGGACGCGGACGGCGGCGACGCCGTGCTGACCGGGAAAGTGGTCAGCCTCGAAATTATTCCGCTGCTCTACAACAACACCACCTCCAGCACCGGTGTGCAGACCGCACAGGCTACCGCCATGCTCATCACCATGCGCTGCGATGTCACCTTCACGGATCGCCTCAGCCAGAAGGTTCTCTACCACAATGATAGCTTTGTCTTTCGGAATGAGTATGAGCTGTCCTCTGATGTACAAAGCTTCTTTCAAGAAGGCGACCCGGCGGTCGATCGCATGGCCCAGGATTTTGCTTCTCGCTTGGTCACTGCGGTGACGGAGAACTACTGATGGCGCGCATTTCTCTCGAAGAACTTTCCGCGCGATTGGACCAGAGCAAAAAGCTTCCCGGTCTTTTGCTGTTGGGCGATGAGCCTTATCTTCGTGACAAGTGTCGCGCCGCGCTCATCGATCACTACGTGGCGGAGGCCGCGCGTACCTGGGCGGTCTCTCGTTTTTCCGCCGATCGCGGCGAAACACAAGCCGCTCTCGACCAGGCGCAGACGCTGCCGATGCTTTCCCCCAAACAATTAGTTTTTCTGGAGGAGGCGGAAGCCATCGAGAGTCTTGGCGAGAAAAACCGTAAAGAAACTGTCGACGGGATTCTCGCGTATCTCAAAGACCCCGCACCCTTCACTGTTCTAGTTATCGAAGCGGCAAAACTCGATATGCGCATGCAACTGGGCAAGAATCTAGCCCAAGAAATGCTAGTTGTGGAAGTCGGCACGGGAGATAACCAAGAGGGGCGTCTGGCTGCCGCGATTGAAGTGGCCAGGTCGCTGGCGCAAGAGCAGGGAATCGAGCTGGAAAAAGGCGCCGCGGAAGAATTAGCGGAATTGGTTAGTGGGGATTTGCTCCGGCTTCAGACGGAAATGGAAAAGCTGGCGACCTTTGCCGGCGAGCGAAAGCAAATTCGCAAAACGGATATCGCCGTGCTGGTTATCTCCGAAAAAACCACTACCATTTGGGAAGTAGCCGGTTTTTTGGCCGCGCAGCAGCCCAAACAAGCTCTGGAGTTCATCAATCGACTGTTTCAAGAAGGCGAAGCAGCGCTGCTGATGCTCGGCGGTATTACCTGGATGTACCGAAAAATTGTGGAAGCCAGCGAACTGCGCGGGGCTACTAATGGTTGGCAAGCCGCGCGTGCTTTGGGTATGAGGCCCGAGCAGGCAGAAATTGCACTGCAGTGTTCGCGCAAAATATCCAAAGAGCGTTTGTTCAATGGATTGCAGGCCCTGCGTGATGCTGACGTTCAGCTAAAAAGTGGGAAAGACGAACGCACCGTCTTGGAATTTTTAGTGTGGGAACTAAGCGGTTCCAAAGCTCCCGCCCGCAGCTAACTGCCTGCCTGATCTGCTGCTACGATTTCATAATGTCTAACGCGTCGATCGTACTCTGTCAAAACCTCGACAGCTTCCTTGGCGACCACAGCTTTCTCAAGGTCGACTCCGGCAAACGACTGTATTGTATCGAGCGATCTCCAATATGTCTCCACCAGAAATTCGCATTGCTCCCCAATATGTCGTATGGAAAGCGTCGCGCCTAGATATCCGGCCACGCCACGCAGTTCACGAAGCACATTCTTCGTAAAATGTTCCCGGTACCGAGGCCAATGCTCCTTACTCGCGCGTGCAGACCAGGTCCGCACAATTTCTGTTGGATGTGCCGGGATTACAGGACTAGGAGACCCCTCGTTGCCAGTCACCACATTCCACGGCCGTATTTCCCATTTCTTTACCAGGCTGCTGGTCACATACGGATCATTCTTCACGAACGACTCAACGATGTCTCTGTTGTTGGCGTGAAACACAAGCAGCGCACGATCGCCGGGTTCGGCCAGTGCGCCGCCCAGGATCAGTTCACCGCGCGAGTACGATTCGGAGACTCGCCGCAGGTGCTCCTCACGGAAGTCCGCCCGGCGCACGACGAAATCATCGACTACCTCGTAGAAAACAGCGAAGTACGGCACAGTGACCTCCTAAACGTACAGCAGCCAGTTGTGTGTGTCGGCTTCTTTCCCAGTCTGAATCGCCACCAGTTTCGTGTGCAGTTTTTTGGCGACTCCATCGACCTTGCCTGTCTCGATTTGCGCTTCCTTTCCGCGGTATCCGATGGCGGCAATCGGTGCAATAACCGCAGCAGTGCCGATGCCGAATGCTTCCTGTAACGTGCCCGCTGAATCTGCGGCGAACACCTCGTCTACAGTGATTGGGCGTTCTTCGCAGGGAATTTTCATTTCGCGCAATAACGTCAACACCGAATCGCGCGTCACGCCCGACAGAATCGTTCCAGACAAATTCGGTGTGACCGCCACGCCGTTGATGACAAACATAATGTTCATCACCCCGGACTCTTCCGCTACCTTGCGATCCATCCCGTCCAGCCACATCACATTGTGATAGCCCTTGGCTTGCGCCAGTTTTGCGGCCAATAATCCGCCGCCGTAATTACCCGCAGTTTTCGCATCTCCCGTTCCGCCGGGAAATGCGCGAACGTAGGTTTCTTCGGCCAACAAGCGAATGGGTTGCGCGAAATACGGTCCACCCGGCGCGGTGAAGATCACCAGTCGATAACTTTCGGCTGGCCGAACCATCAGCGATTCGTCCGTCCCAAAATATACTGGCCGAACATAGAGGGATCCGCCTTCCCGGTGCGGCACCCACTCGCGATCCGTGCGAAGCAGTTCCAGCAATCCCTGTTTGAAAAGCGATTCCGGAATCTCCGGCATGGCCAGCCGAGCGGCGGAACGGTTCATTCGCGCATGATTCGCCATGGGACGAAACAGCGCGACACGCCCATCGGGCTGACGATGCGCTTTGAATCCTTCAAACAGAGATTGGCCATAATGGAACGCAGTGAGCGCAGGGGAAAGCGGCATCGGGCCGTAGGGCACCACGCGCGCGTCTCGCCATTCGCCTTTGCTGTAATCCGCCACGAACATGTGGTCGCTGTAATTCGTGCCGAAGGGCGAATTCTCGCGAAGCTCTTCCGTCAGCCGGGATTTGTCGATGCGAGTTACAGCAATAGAGTGGGCCATGATGCTCCTCGATTTAACGATGCCTTCACATCCGGGACGACCTCAGCCTTTGTTCTTGACGTCCAGATACAAAAAGGCGGGCGACTTTGCTAGCCGCCCGCCTTGCAAATCTTTTAAAGCTCTTCTTAGGACTTTGCGGCCTTCGCTTTGATCTGATTGTAGGCCAGGTTCAGTCGCGACTTGTAACGGTTGGCGGTGTTCTCGTGGAGCACGCCCTTGGTGATGGCCTGATCAATGGCAGACATCGTGGGATGCAACAAGTTCCCGGCGGCAGTCACATCGCCCGCCGTAATCGCCGTGCGCAGTCGCTTGATGACGCCGCGAACGCGCGTGCGGTTGGTGCGGTTCACTTCTGCCCGTTCACGGGATTGTGCCGCGCGTTTTAATACTGATTTCTTCTTCTTCTTAACTTTTCTTGCCTGACCTTGCGCCATCTATCGCTCCTTAAGCTCTTTCCTCAATCTCATATTTTGAGGCGATACCCCAGCATTGTCAAACGATTGGATTTGGAGGCGCCAGACCAGTTTCAGAAGAAGTGAGGTACGAGTGGCCACTTGTCCGGCAACCTGAATTATCAAGAGTTAGGCCAGAAGACAACACTGTTGTAGTATGCAGATTCGATTAATTCCGGGGAACACGCACTGGAAATTCCGGTCAAAACAGGCGGTGATGACTCATCTCCTTCACGGAATGGTTGGTCGTGGCGTGTGTGGTCGCTCATTCCCTTGTTTCCCATCCCGTTTGGCCCGTGGTGGCTAATGGTCATCTGCTTAGCGGTATTTTGCACATCGGCGTATCTGTTCATTCGTGAAGAAATAGAGCGTTCTCATGTGAACTGAAACTGTGCCGACGAGACGCGCTCAAGGGTCATTGCCTTGATGCGGTTACCCCTAATTTAGGTCCCGTTACTATCGTTACCCGTAACCCGATTTCGCAGGACTCAGCCACAATCGCCACCAAGTTTTGGTAATCACTTCTTCAAGAAACCTTGTAACTCCAGCCAATCGGCAAACCTGTCGGTCCAATGATCCGTAGGGAGGTTTTGCTTTCGCATTCCGAAGCCGTGACCACCCTTCGCATACATGTGCAGTTCGGCCGATTTTTGCGCGCCCGTCCACTTCTCGTACAAAGCAACGCTTTCCGGTGCCAGTCCGAGTTGATCATCGGTCGCAGCCACAGCAAACATCGGCGGTGCATCCGCTGGAACGGGATCATCTTTAAACCTCGCACCGGCTGCATAGATCGGGGCTACGAAGGCGGGCCGGCCTTCGGGCAGGTAATGGAAGGCAACCCCGGCAGCGACCGTTCCACCGGCGGAAAAGCCGATGATGCCAACGCGGTTGGCGGAAACTCCCCATTCGGACGCGTGCTGCCGAACGTAGTGACCGCAGCTAACCCATCGGCGATGGACAAGGGAACGACATTCGCTATCATCTCTTGAAATTTAGGCCTGTCTGTTGCAAACAAAGTGGCAAACTCCTGCGTAGCGTCCTCGCCGGTGTGCGCCAGGCGGTACTTCAGCACAAAGGCCGTCACACCTCTCGCAGCCAAATACTTGGCAACATCGATGCCCTCGCTGGTGATGGAAAGCGCCATAAAACCACCGCCCGGGCAGATCACCACGGCGGTTCCGTTTCGCAACTCCGGTGAAGGCTTGAAAACCGTCAGGGTCGGCTTGGTCACATTGGTGACGACTTCGGTGTTCCAGACTTTCGAGAAGTATTCTTTCTCCGGATAGTTTTCCTGTGTCGAACCGGGCCCCGTACTGGTTGGCAGGGGAATGACATCCTGGGTGGCTAACTGGGTCGCCACGAATGCCACTATACAGAGAGTTCGAACGGCGAATGTTTTCATGGCCGTACAGTCTAGCAGAGACTCACGTCCGTGGGCTTGAAGATCGGAGTTAGAACCTTCGAGAGATGATTTCCCGCTTGTCGACTTCACAGAAGTCAGCCCGTAGCTGGGTTTGGATCTGGTGTGTCCGTCGAATTCCAAACTCGTGATAGGTGGCCGTTACCGGTAACTCGCGTCCAGGTACGCGTCCCAGACTGTCTGAGTATCGCCGTAGACGGTCACTGACCCGCTCCTATTCGGGACCAGCAGGGATCTTGAACGCACACGTTGGCAGGTTTGGATCTGTGGGACAACGCGTGTGGCCTGGCACCCTCGGCGGCGCCGGGCCACGCGCAACGCACACCACCGCTATAGCGAATTGAGGAACGCGATCAACTCTTCTTTCTCATCGCTCGTCAGGTTCATCTGGAATCGCAGATTGTAAAACTCAATCAGCTCCTTCAGATTGCGCGCTGCCCCATTGTGAAAATAAGGCGCGCGTGCCGCCAATCCCCGCAGGACTGGACCTTTCGTTCGCGCCACATCGCTGCACAAACCACTAACCAGCGCTTTGCCGGGATCAGTCGTCAGTATCACATATGGGTCTGCAGGTTGTTGCGGGTCGGCGAACGGATTCGGGCATCCCGTGATCTGGAATATCGGCAGGTCCGGGAAACTCAGTTGCGAGACGCCGTTGGCGATGAATGGATCGGTCTCAACCGATGGATCGTGTCCCGTCCCGATATCCAGTGCCAGGGGCAGGGAGTGATTGCCCACGTTCGGCGTGTCATGGCAAGTGGTGCAGAATCCCTGAAACGGCCCGATCGGCACAGTCGTGCCCAAGGTCTTCGCAAGGGCTGCATTGTCGTTCAAGCCTCGCACATTCGAAATCGTCACCGGGTGGGTGTTGAATAGTTTTTCTCCCGCCGCAATCTTGCGACGAATTGCTGCTCGATCATCGTCAAACGAATTTCTGGAATCGCCGCCTGTTGCGCTTTCCCATGCTGAATAAAGGGTGAAGGCCGAGGAGTTGAAGGGATTGCCCTTGGGGTCGGCGCCGAGCGCGTCGTTGGTCCCAGGGTAGTAGGACTGATTCGATAGCGCCATGGGGCCGCCCCGCGCTCCGTAGCGATTCAACCAGCCAGCCCGGTAATCCACCATCTGTGCAGAGGTCAGTCCCATCTCGAAATTCACGATAGCTGTCTGCTGTTCAATTGTCGGCGCCGCGTTCGCCTGTGCATGGATCAACGTGGCGTCGATCGCCTGGTGCATCAGGTCTGCGGTCAGGTTATTTTGGAAAGTCGCGGCCGAAGTCAGGGGCTGCAGTGTTTCGCGCCCGTCAAACATGATCGCGCTCAAGAATCGCAGGTTCGTTGTTGGCAATGGCCGCCGGTACACCGACACCGTTTGCCCTCCCGTGGACTGGTCCGTCACTACAGCGCATCCATAGGGGTCGCGGTAGGCCTCAATCTGGAACTGTGCGTTTGCCGGCACCTGCATCCCTACACGGATCAATCCATTCGTCAGCAACAAACTGTGCGCGGCCACCTCACGCGAAGTGTTATCCGGACAATTTGCCCCGTCCACCGCCGCGAACAGCGGATCATTCCCATGCGATCGATAAAACGTCTCGCGAATGCTGTCGGTGCTTAGACCAAACGCGTCGCCCGCAATGTGGCAGGTTCCGCAACTCCGTCCATTCCTGCCCAGGCTCTGGAAAAAAGGGTTCTTGTTGCTTTGGTCGATGGGGCCGTTTTCGTTATATGTAGAGACAAGTCCAGTGGGGTCTGGCAATGGAAAGAGGTTTGGGAGGATGACCGCCGCCGAAGCGACTGTAGCTAGTCCCAAAATCCCGGCCACTAGCGCCAGTCTGCGTCCCTTTAAATGCCGCATTACCCAGCCAAATGATGGTTGCATCTTGCCTCCTGATTTCCGTTCTTGACACACTTGCACTTCAAGGGACTTCTGTGAGTTTTGTGGCCTGATTCCAGTCAAGTCAGGCCAAGGAAGGTGACCTTCCGTGCCAACGAAATCGCACACCCCGTTACCTGGGTCAATGGAAGCCAGATGGAGAAGAAATGTTATCTAGGTAGAGGTCCAAGCCCTTCATTCAACAAAATTTAGATTGCATTCGCTTCATCGTGGAGCGCAGAATCCCACAACCTGCCCTGGTGGAAGCGATGCCTCTACAGGTCTGCAAATACAGATTCGGCCCCTTCGAGCTTAGATCCCGGACCCGGGAACTCTACAAACACGGCCTAAAACTGAAGTTACGACCTCAGTCCTACCAGGTTTTGGTGCAATTGCTTGAGCGTGCCCCCGAATGCGTGACCAGGGAGGAGTTGCGGAATCGTGTCTGGCCCTCCAATACCTTTGTCGATTTCGACCATGGGCTTAACACGGCAATTAAGGAATTGCGCGGCGCTCTCAGCGACTCCGCTTCCGAACCGCGATATATCGAGACCCTGCCAAAGCTGGGATACCGACTGATGGTTCCGGTAGAGACCGAAGCAGCCGCGGTTGATTCGAACGTACAGGAACAAACCTCGAAGGTTGGCACCGTTGGTTTGAGTGAAAAGAGTGATGCCCGTTTGAACGCATTCGCCAGCCGTTCGAACAGGCTTTGGGTCGTTGTGTTGATTCTTACCACTGCGGCATTTGTTTGTTTGCTTGCGTTTATGAAATGGCCGCGGCCGCAATCCGGGGCACAGAAAACGGCAGTGCAAGGTCGCAAGATGCTCGCAGTTTTACCCTTTGAAAATTTGACAGGGAACGTCGAGCAAGATTACTTCAGCGATGGATTAACAGAGCAGATGATTGCGCAACTTGGCCGCCTCGACCCGCAGGAATTTGGCGTCATCGCTCGTACTTCTGTCATGCACTACAAGCACGCTTCAGCAAAGACGGATCAGGTTGGCCGCGAACTCGGCGTGCAATACATCCTGGAGGGAAGCGTTCGCCACGACGCACAGAAAGTTCGCATAAACGCACAGCTTATTGATGTTGCGAGCCAGACGCCCATCTGGGCCAGGGAGTACGATCGCGAGCTAAGCAACCTACTGACGACTCAGGCTGAGATTGCCCTCGAAATTTCCGACGAAATCGAACTCACGCTCGGCGGACCCAAACGAACCACTCGTCTCATTCAACCTTCTCTGACTCCCCAGGCCTATTCGGCCTATGACTCTTACCTGAAAGGACTATTCTGTTGGAACAAACGGACTCTGCCCGGCTTCCAGCAGGCCATTGAGTATTTTCAGCAAGCCATCGCCAAGGATCCTAATTATGCTCCCGCCTACGCTGGGCTTGCCAATAGCTACACTCTTTTGACCGGTTATAGTTTTGCGCCTGCGTCGCTGTACATGCCAAAAGCCCGCGCTGCTGCTCTCCGGGCGCTACAGCTTGACGACGCGCTTCCAGAGTCGCACGTGGCACTAGCTCTGATCGTGGAGAATTACGATTGGGACTGGAATTCCGCCGAAAAGGAATACAGGCGCGCTATTGAATTGAATCCCAACTATGCAACCGCACATCACTGGTATGCGGAGTTCCTTACCTGGCGAGGACGTTTTGCAGAGGCATTGCGCGAAAGCGAACTTGCCAGAACTCTCGATCCTTTGTCATTGATTATTGCTACTGATCACGCGGCGATCTTTTACTATTCCCGGCAATATGACCAAGCCATTGAACAGTTTCGCGTGATCCAGGAGATGGATCCAAACTTCCTGCGTGCGCACATGATCGTCGACTCATACATAGAGAAGGGGCAGTACGCGAACGCGTTGGCGGACGTGGAGAATTGGCATCGCACCTCAGGTGATGGACCTGCTGTGTGGACAATGCTGGCCTATGTATACGGACGATCCGGTCAGAAAGAGAAAGCCCTGCAAGAGCTAAAGAAATTACAGGCGGCCAACAGCAAGCAGCAGATTGATCCGGCGGCACTGGCGCTCGCGAGCATGGGCGTGGGCGACCATGAAGCAGCCATGGCTTGGCTGGAGCAAGCTTGTTCCCAACATTCCAACGTAATGGTCACGCTCAAAGTGGAACCCGCATATGACCCGCTGCGCAGCAATCCTCGCTTCCAGGAATTATTGCGGCGCGGAGGGCTGGCCGAATAGTGTCTTGGCTAGTGATGAATCAGATCATCAGATGTGTTGACCTCTAATTTCGACATTTGCGAAACCGCCAGTCTTACTGCCGCTCTTGCACTTCAGTTTGACGCTCTCCGCGCAAGGGGCTGCACAATTAACTTCGTGACTGGCCCGCGCGTGAGGACACTTGCACGGCCAAGAACATTGACAGGTCAAATCGCTGGAAAACGAGAGAGTCTGTCGATACGCTGATTCTTACATTTCGAACAGCGGCCGCGTTCCATCGGAGGAAGACGTCTGTGCCAGATTCGATCAAGCCGACCCTGAATGGCATGCCTACAACCTTTGCCAGCGCTCCGACCAAAAAGCAGGAAGAGTTGCGCCTGCTCATCAACTCACGTAACCCAATCATCAGCGTCGAGAGCGATGAAGAGGATCGCTTCACGAGGTTGCTGGCCAGTGTTGCCGCTGATCTCGGCGTCTCACTCTTTGTCTGGAGCGTCACCGTTGGCCTTGCGAAATGGGGCGGCGCCGCGCTCTATAACTCCGATCAGCCCGAGCAGGCGCTCACCAATATCGCCACCATCCAGGAAAGCGGAATCTTCCTGCTGAAAGATTTCGCCCGTTATTGTGACAACGACCGCATCAGCCGACGGCTCCGCGACCTTGCCGATGGCTTCCGCACCGCACGCCGCTCCATTGTCATTCTTGCCGCCAGCATCCAACTACCAAAAGAATTGGCCGCCGATGCCGCCAGCTTTCAACTTGGCCTGCCTTCTGCGGAAGAACTCCTCCCGGATGTGAAAAGTGTCCTAGCGGAATTAAATCATGAGCAGGGTCTCGTCATAGCTCTCGACGTAGTTGGCATGAGTCAAGCTGCAAGAAACTTGGTCGGTCTCCCCGAAGAAGAAGCTATGCGACTGTTTCGCAAATGCTTACTGGCACGCGGCAAGGCTGACACACAAGTTCTAAACGATGTTCTCGACGCGAAGCGCCAGGCGTTGCGCTCTGATGGTTTGCTAGAAACGGTAAAACGCGACGCCTCGTTCGGTGACATCGCCGGATTGCAGCATTTGCGAGAGTGGATCGGCAAACGCAAAAGCGCCTGGACGACCGAGGGCCAGAAGTTCGGCCTGGTCCCTCCCAAAGGGGTGTTGATCATGGGTGTGCAAGGCTGCGGAAAGAGTTTGGCCGCTCGAGCCATTGCCGGCGAGTGGAGCTACGACCTCGTTCGTCTCGATGCTGGCGCGCTCTACGATAAATATGTGGGGGAAAGCGAAAAGCGCTTGAAAAAAGCACTGGAGTTGGCCCAGAAACTTGCTCCGGTTGTTTTGTGGATTGATGAAATTGAGAAAGCGTTCGCTTCCGCCGGTTCCAGCGGTGATGCCGACGCGGGTCTTTCACAGCGACTGCTGGCCACGTTGCTCACCTGGATGCAGGACCGCGAGAGCGGCGTCTTTCTTGCCGCTACATCGAACAACATCACTATTTTGCCCCCAGAGATGGTTCGCAAGGGCCGATTCGACGAAATTTTCTTTGTGGATTTGCCCGCTGCGAACGTTCGCGAGGCTCTGTTCGCGCTGCATCTGAAGAAACGCGGGAGAGACGCCGCAGGATTTGCATTATCCAAACTCGCCGCTGCTTCCGAGGGATTCTCTGGCGCAGAGATCGAACAAGCAATCGTCTCGGCCCTTTACACTGCATTCAATCAGAAGCAGGCTCTTTCGACCGACATTTTATTGGCAGAACTCCAGGGTACCCGCCCCTTAAGCGTCACACGCGCCGAAGAAATTGCCGCCAGCCGCGATTGGGCCAAGGGCCGCGCTGTGCCCGCAGACTAATCGAAAACCACAGACAAAACCGCTCCACCAGCCCAATAAAAAACGGCCCAGCGTGAGGGGACGCCGGGCCGTAAAGAAGTAGCTGCGGATGCTACTTTTTCTGACTAAAGGTCAGGGGGAAGTCGAACACTAGATCGCCAACTGGCACGCGCAGCGACAACTCCCGCGCATTGGCCTCGCGCTGAAACCAGATTACCCCTGTCGTCTTTTGCCCCGGGGCCAGCTTGCTGTGCTTTAGCGCTAGCGATAACAGGTCGCCACTTGCGTAAGCACTGGCATCCTTGTTGGTGGAAGTGGTTGGCACGGTGCGCTCTGTGAAATAGTTGGGAGTCGACGCGCGATACGAGGCGTTGTTCAGGTGCACTTCTGTAAAGTGCGCGCTGGCTGGCGGTTGCGCATTCGCCTGTGTCAACAGCACCTGGTGGTTCACCACGCCTGAAAGTTTCGCGGCATCGATAGCGCGCAGCGATTTCAACCCCGGCTGTAATTCGTCCAGTGTTATCAGCAAGGGTAGAACTTCGATCGGTTCACCTGCAGCATTCGAAATCGCGATCGTCGCTCGAAGCTTCCAGCCCGAATCCTGTAAAGACACCTGCACGGTGATGCCGTTAGCCGTGGCAGATTCAACGTTATATCCCTTGGCTAGGAATTGATCGCAACCCGGTGCGCCAGCCTGCCAGCGCACCACATTGTTCACCGGCGAAGCGGACGCCGGTTGCTGGTCCTCTGTCGCAGATTTAGAGGTGCCATTCATGTTTAGATACATCCGCGCGACGTAACCTTCTTTGCCGTCGACCTGACGAATCCGCACGGTGTATCCTTCACTGTCGGCGAGAATCGCAACTGATTCGTTGCAGCCCAGTATGGCTACCACCCGCAACGGCAGGGACTGCTCCGGGTCCGCAGTCATGGGTACGCTGGAGATTCCAGGACAAGTGATGCTCGCGCGCGGCATTGGCGCCAAAGCCGCTGCGGAGCTTGTTTCGTTTGCGGCCAGTGCGGGCAATCCGGCGTACAGCAGCGCCACTCCTGCGAATACTTGTTTTGCGAATGTGAACTTGGACATGGCCCTATTCCTCCCTCAGGAATTACGCAACAACTTAACTTCATGTAATTGATGAGGCGAGTTTCGGCCTTACCGTCGTTTGCGTCCATAGCTCTGGCGTACCAGAGTACAGGTAATCAGATGCCAACTGTCCCGGTCCCCTAGGCGAGAAAGAAGTACAGGCGAAAACTTTTCGCCAGCGAGTGGTATTTTGACTTCTCCGAAGTCTCGTTTTCCCCACAGAAGATCTGCGAGTTGGGCCGCGCGGACCGGAGAAATTGCTGCATCTCCACAACGTGGGCAATCGACACACTCACAGGCACCCTCGCACCACAAATCCATCCCACTCATAGAATTAATGCGGCTGTAACTTGACGGTGGCTCAGGTGTGCGCTACGTTGATTGTAGTTTCTCCCGTGTTCTCGCGCTGCGCAGCACAATTTTCAGGAGGAATCCCATCGGCCACCCGGTTCGAACAGCGATACAACCTTCCAAGTGGATGAGACGCACGATACACATTACCGGAAAAATTGAACCATTCTTTGGCACCCTCGACGAAAATATTCGCTCGCTGGAAGACTGCCTTGCACGTTCGCACGCACTTACACGATTCGCGCCTCACCGTCGAAGGCGAACAAGAGGGCGTTGACCAGGCGGTGCGCATCGTCGAAGAGTACAACCACCTGACGCGCCACGGCCGCGTGCTGGCCAGTGCCGAAGTGAAATCCCTCATGCGCGTCGCCACCGACGAGCCGCACGAATCTCCCCGCGGAATGTTCGAACACAGCAAGACACGCTCGTTTGGCAAAAAGCCCGTCACGCCGAAGAACGCCAGCCAGAAGCGCTACATGGACGAAATTGAATCGCACGACATGACCTTTGGCATCGGTCCCGGTGGCACCGGCAAAACCTATCTCGCCGTGGCCATGGCCGTCAGTGCGCTGCTCACAAAGCAGATGAACCGCATTATTCTCGCACGTCCCGCTGTTGAAGCTGGCGAGCGTCTCGGTTTCCTTCCCGGCACGCTGCAACAGAAAATTGACCCATACATGCGCCCGTTGTATGACGCGCTCTATGACATGCTCGATGCTGACAAACTTGAACGCTTCCTCGAAAAGGGAATCATCGAGGTTGCGCCGCTTGCCTTTATGCGCGGTCGAACCCTGAATGATTCCTTCGTCATTCTCGATGAAGCGCAGAATACCACCAGCGAGCAAATGAAGATGTTCCTTACGCGCCTGGGCTTCAATTCCAAGGCGGTGATCACCGGCGACGTTACCCAGATCGACTTGCCGATGGGCAAGAAATCCGGATTGATTGAAGCCATGGAGATTTGCGGCCGCATCCCCGGCATCAGCGTGACGCAGTTTGGCGAAAAAGATGTCGTGCGCCACAACCTGGTCCAGCAAATTATCCGTGCCTATGAAGAGCACGACATGGCCAACCCGAAAAGTGGGGGAAATGGAAAAGTTCCGACCGCGGCGAAAGCACCTGAAAAAGCCGCAGCCTCCGATACTTCGAAGGAATGAAACACAAGCGACACACAGCTAAAATCGCGAAAGACAAACGCGTGCCGGCGATAGAAAATCGCCAGAAAGCGGTTCGCGTAGAAGTGCGCGCTTTATTGGCGTTTACCCATGAGTTGGAACAGGAATTGGGGCTGGGCGCAGAAAGCGTCGCCATTCGACTGGTTACTGACGCGGAGATGGCTCGGCTGAATGAAACATATCGCCACAAAAAGGGAACCACCGACGTCCTGTCATTTCCGGCGGAGTCGCGGCCAAGGCCGGGGACACTGAAAACTCATCTGAAAAAAGTTCGAGGCCGCGCAGCTTGGGGATATCGCGATCTCTCCTGTGGTGGCCCAGAAAAATGCCAAGTTGTACAAGCGTAGACTCCCCGAAGAGTTGCAGATTTTGATTCTGCATGGCGTCCTGCATCTTTTGGGATACGATCACGAAAAAGATCACGGGGAGATGAATCGGGTAGAGATGCGCCTGCGGCGCCGACTAGGAATTGCGTAATGCTGCAATGGAGTTACATCGCCAGTGTTCTCATACTCGCGCTTGGCTTGCCGATTTTTTCCTACCTCACCCTTATTTATCGCGAACTCGGACGCATTACGACCGGGCGCATTCACGAACACCTCGACATTTTTGAAGCCGAAATCGAACCCAAACTGAAAATCAGCCGTCGCAGCGGCGGCCGCACCTTCCGCATCCTCGGCCATTTCTGGCTAGCTTTCGTTGTGTCTGGAAACCACCCGCGGCGTCGTGTATCTCGTTCCCAATCGCCTGGAAGCCCTCGTTCAATTCCTCGTCTTCCTTACGCTCGAAGTTGTCATCGCCATGCATTTTATTCCGGACATGCTCTTGTACCGGACTACCGGCCGCTGGTTGCTGCCGCTCTTGCCGCTGATCCGCGCGGCCATGTGGCTGGTTTGGCCCATCCGCGTTTTCCTTGAAGCCGCCGAATCCCTCGCACGCATTTCCGAGCAAGAAGTTGAGCGAACAGAGGAGCAGCGCACCGAAGAGGGCATTGGCGCGCTGGTCGAAGTGGCCGAAGAAGAGGGAATTATCGAGCCGGACCAGGCGGACTTGATCGAACAGGTTGTGGAATTCAGCGACAAGCGCGTCCGCGAAGTCATGACCCCGCGCCCCGATGTCGTGGCCATGCAGGCGGATGCCTCATTGGAAGAGATGCACGCGAAATACGCAGAAACGAAGCTCGCAAAGATGCCCGTCTACCAGAAATCCCTCGATGACATCGTGGGCGTCGTCCACGTCCAAGATTTACTGCAAATTGCCGACACTGATTTGCCCAAGCGCAAAGTTCGCGAATTAATGAAGCCCGCGCTTTTCGTCCCCGAAACGAAACTGGGCTCCGACCTGTTAAAAGAGATGCGCCAGAAAGGCCAGTCCATGGTCATCGTCATCGATGAGCACGGCTCCGTCGCCGGGATCGCCACCGTCGAAGACCTGGTCGAAGAGATCGTCGGCGAAAGCAATAGCGACAATCTTAAGCCGGCCCCCGACGCCGTGCGCGAACCAGATGGCAGCCTGGTGCTGCGGGGCAGCATGTCAATCCGCGAAGCCGAAGACTTGTTGGGAATTCAATTTGGCGAAAATGTGGACGAGACAGTGACCACCATCGCCGGTTTGCTGAGCACCGTTTCTGGAAAAGTTCCCGCGCCCGGCGACAAAGTCAACTTAGGCGGCTTCCACTTCGAAGTTTTGGAAGCCAATCAGCGCAAAGTCCTTCGCCTCCGTGCTAAGCATATACCCGCAGCCCACGGCTGAGCTGTCGGGCGCTCTTGCCTGCGCTCGAACCATCAATGCTTCATTAGCCTACTCCCAACGATTGCCAATCCGCCCGCCATCCATTCCTTGTTAGGCTGAATTGCAGCTAAACGGAGCGCTTTCGTGATGGATGGCAATACCTCTAGCTCAGAGCAACCGGGCCTGTTCGCTCCAGCCTCAATCTGGAACCGCACCACGTATTCCGCACTGACTGTTCTCATCCTTATTTGGGCTGTGAAGTTCTACTCGACCTGGGCCGCCTGGGGGAGTCTTAGCAGCGACAGCGGCCACGAGATGTACATTCCCTCGCAATTGGCGCAGGGGAAGCAGCTCTATCGAGACATCTGGTTCATGTACGGTCCCGCGTCTGCCTACTTCAATGGCTTCTTGTTCCGTATCTTTGGAATCCACCTCTCCGTACTCTACTGGGCGGGCTCGCTATCTGCGCTCGTGAGCGCTACTTTTCTTTATCTCGTTGGCATAAGGCTCACCCACTGGCTGGTTGGTTGGACCGCCGCCGCGGCGCTGCTGCTCGAAGCATTCCATCCCACGATCTTCTGCTTTCCTCTGCCATACACTTTTGCTGCCGTGTATGCCTGTCTCGTCGGTTGTATTTTCCTTTGGCTCATTGTTGTGGCCGTCGATTCATCGCATCGGGGCTGGATTTTCACCGCGGGATTGGCCGCAGCAATCGCCCTGCTTGAGAAACCTGAGTACGGCGTCGCCTGCTACGGAACCCTCTGCCTATTAATCGCGATGCGCGCTTACCGGCAGCGCTCTTCCAAACCGATCCTCCCAGACATTCTCGCCACGCTCCCCGGAATCTTGATTTGCGCAGCCGTAATCTGCTGGATGATTTCGCTGAAAGGCGTCTACTTCATCACGCAGGAAAATATTCTCAGTTGGCCCACCAGCTACTTCATGAAGAACTTCGGCATGAGATGGCTGGAAGCCAACGGTTTCACCATCAACGCTGCTGCATTCGCCGCCGCCTTCTGGCGGAGCGTCGCCCCAACCGGTGTCCTGCTCATCGCCTGGAGTTTCCTCTGGTGGAAACGCTGGGATCGCCAATCCATACTGGTGCGCGCGGCTCTCATCCTTGGTCTGGTCCTTTATGTTAGAAAGAGCATCCTGTTCGTTAGCCCGTTGCCCGTGCCTCTTTCCGAAAGACTCTCAGCCATATTTTTTCCGCAAGACATGGTGCTCTATGTCGTCATCGCCACTGTCGCCATCTGGATTCGCTTTTTCCTGCGCCAGGGAGAACTCAGCCCGGCCATTCCGCTGGTCATGACCTATGCGTCTCTCTCGGCCTTCCGGATACTGACGGGCATGCACCCGGTCGGCTATCCGATCTTCTATAACGGTCCAGTCATTCTGTGTTTCCTGTTATTGCTTTGCCTGGTCATCCCCCGCAACACCCGCCAACCGATGTGGAGCGTCGCGGGCACAGCGTGTATTTGTTTTTCCTGCCTCTTAACGGTTTTCCTGACCAGCGCCGGTCTGGAATCCCGTGCCACAAATTTTGTAGCTTTCAAGACCGACCGCGGCGTGATTCGCACCACTCGGCATATGAAACAGAATTACGAGGTGGCTTTGCATTTCACGAAAGAGAAGGCTGCGCGTGGTGAGTCCGTTCTCTCCGTGCCTGAAGATGTCAGCCTCTATTTCTTGGGCGGTACGCAATGTCCGACGCGCGTCTTTCAATTCACCCCCGGAGCCGTCGCTCCCGGCAAAATGACGGACGATGCGATTCAAGAAATCGAGAAGAATCGCGTTCAGTATTTGCTCTGGTCCAATCAGGATTATCGCGACTTTGGCGTGCCGGTATTCGGCAAGGACTACAATCAGGCGCTGGGCGATTACCTTCGTGCCCACTACCGCCGTGTCGGACCTCTCACCACCGGTACCGGGCCCGGTTGGAGCGCCGACATCTGGGAGCACATCCCCTCTTTGTAGCTATCCGTGCGACTTCCAGTACAGCGTTTCAAAAAATCTCGTTTGTACCGCGGCGGTCCTATTCAAAATTGTTTTCCAACCCGGCGGGCACGGATAATCTTCCTCCGTAAGCGTGACATTCTCGAATAGAACCTTTGCTTCTTTCCACTCCTTGATGTACGCGTGGCCGCCGGGTTTCAGCACCCTGTCGAATTCTGCGAAATAATAGTCAATCTGGTCTTTCCTCATTTCATGCAGTGAGGAAATATTCAGTATCAGATCGATTGATCCTGCCGGAAGCGCCGCCAGTTGGCTCGAAAGCAAAAACATTAGATCCGCCTGAGTCCACTCTCCCGCAACCTCTTCAAATTTACTGAATTCCCGATACCGAAAAACACGCCGCTCTGGAAACAGCCGCGAAAGATACTCTTCTGCAACCCATAACGCCGGAGGAATATCGACGGCCACATACCGGACTCGGGGATTCATTCGGAGAATCACAAACGCGTTCCGTCCGTAGCCCCCACCCAATTCCAGAACCATTCCTCGACCATCGGCGGGCAATCCCTGTCTGAAGGATTCGTATTCAAGCAGTGAATTGCCCAGGTCCTGCGACACCTGCATGCCTTCGCGGGGTGCGACTATCGGTGGGCTGCCGAATTCCGGCTCTTGTAGTGCAAGCAATTCAGGTGCGTGGTCCCCTTGCAGGATGTATTCCCATAGCAAGTAGGTGAGCAATCCGTACGAGAACGATTGCAGGGCACTTGAGAAGTATCGCGCTGCACAAAACTGAAACGCTTTGCCAACCGCACGAAATGTCCCCGTGGCTCCCACATGCCTGCACAGATAAATGATTTGGCTGTCCCACGGGAAAATCCGTGCCCACGTGAAATAGTTCAGTGCGATAGTTCGCTTGAAATTCTCAAATCCCTCTTCCTTCAACTGCGCCACATTCATCTTGTTTAATTCTTCCCAATACCGGGAAGGTCGTACTTGTGAGGGTGCACCAGCAAGAGAATGGAACATCTCGTCGATACGTGCTAATGCTTCCGGCCTCAACTGCTCCCGCTGCGAACTCTGGTTGGCGCGTATGAAACGCTCGCGAAATTTGTCAATCAGCATGGCGCCACCACCCGATTACATCGGCCAACCCGCTCTCCAGATTAAACGCAGGTTTCCATCTCACTTCATCCCCCAGTTTCGCGACGTTTCCCCACCAGCGGTCAGGTGACGATGCCGATGTCCGAGCTCCGAGCCGGATCAGCTCCGGTCGCCCAATCTGGCGTCCAATTTCATTTAACACTGCTCGCAGTTCCACCGGTTTGCCGGAGGCAATGTTGACGGCGCCTTGTGCCGGACTGTCCAGAAGCGCGACGAAGGCAGACGCCACATCCCTTACGTGCAGAAAATCCAGAATCTGCAGGCCGTCGGAACACAGTGCGGGCTCTTCCCGCAGCAACGACCGAATCGCATACGGCACAACCCGCGAAGGCATCTTCTCTCGGTCCGTAGAGATGGAAGATCCGGCCCCAGGCCGTGCTCACGCCGGTGCGAACGCTTAAACCACCCAATTTCCACTGCAGTTCGTGCTTGCACTGTCCGTAGAGAGTTGTAGGGGCAAGCGGCGTGTTGTCCTCAACACATTCTCCGGCGCCACTGACATATTCTGCGCAGGTTCCGGCGCCGACCAATCGCCCTCCTCCAGTTGACGCGAATGCTCCGAACAGTTCCTCGCTCGCCCGCACCCATTCCCAGTTTTCGGGTGCCTCCCAGAATTTTCCGGGCAGCACATACCATGCCAAATGCAGCAGGGAATCAGGTTTAATGTTTTGAATCAGTCTTCTGGGGCTTTCAGGAGCGAGGAGGTCCGCCTGGTGCCAGTGGACATTCGAATCCGTAGTCTCGTCACGGCTTGTTGCGGGCACTGTGCGCCCCACCGCGTGAACTTCATAGCCTTTCGCCAACAGCAACGAAATGCATTGCACACCTATGAAACCGCTGGCCCCCGTAAGCAGCACGCGCTTCATGGCTTGAAATCGGGCCACGATCTGTCGTGCTCCGAAAGCATTGGCTTCGCGATCGGCCACTGGATGGAAAATGCGGGATCATCCCAGCGAACGCCCGCGGCAGACTCACTGTGGTAGTTTTCGGAAATCTGGTAATACACTTCGCAATTGTCCGTCAACGTCTGTAATCCGTGCGCGCAGCCTTCGGGAATGTACAGCGACGACCGATTCGCCGCTGTCAACTCCATCGCAAACCATTTGCAGAAAGTAGCTGATTCCGGCCTTAGATCTAGCGCCACATCGTAAATCGCTCCCGCCGTGCAGCGCACCAGTTTCACCTCTGCGTGCGGTGCCTTTTGAAAATGCAAGCCACGTAGAGTCCCTCTCATCGCCGTGAACGATATGCTGCATTGTGCCAGCGAAGTAGCCAGACCGTGCTCGCGAAATTCCTCCACGCTCCAGTTGCGCGCGAAAAAGCCGCGTTCATCCGTCACCGGTTCGGGATCGATGACGTACACCCCCTGTAGTGGTGTAGCCGTAAATTTCATGCGATCACTTCCACTTTGGGAATCGGCACAACAAATCGCCCGCCCCAATTGCGAATATATCCATGCTGCTTCACGATTTCGTCGCTAAGATTCCACGGCAGAATCAGAACGTAATCCGGCCTGGTTTCCCGCAACTTCTCGGGAGCGCGAATGGGTATATGCATGCCCGGCGTGTACAGATTCTGTTTGTGCGGGCTGAGATCCACCACGTAATCGATAAAATCAGTTCGGATTCCGCAGTAGTTCAGCAGGGTATTGCCTTTGGCTGCTGCGCCGTAGGCCACGACTGTTTTCCCCTCGCGCTTGGCGTGAACCAAAAAATCCAGCAGTGCCCGCTTTGTCTCGCGGACATTTTCCGCAAATTTGGCATAGGTCCCCAACTCACGAAGCCCCGCATCCATTTCCTTCTTCTGTAACGCCATCACGCGCGCGGTCATGACCGGCGTACCCATTTCCGCATGCCGAGCGTAAAGCCGGAGCGACCCGCCATGCGTAGTCAACTCTTCTACGTCGAAAATCTCCAACCCATGCGCGCGAAATATCTCCAAAGCCGTGCCAAACGAGAAGTATGAAAAATGTTCATGGTAAATCGTGTCGAATTGATTGGCTTCCATTAACCGCAGTAAATGGGGAAACTCCACGGTGATCGTTCCCGATTCTTTCAGCAGTATCTTCATTCCGCGCAGGAAATCACGCAAGTCTGGCACGTGGGCAAGGACATTGTTTGCCACGATCAAATCAGCCTGTTTCCCTTCCGTCTTCAATTGCTCCGCGGTTTTCTGTCCGAAGAATGCCGTAAGTGTCGGAATCCCTTTCCTTTCCGCCACCTTCGCCACGTTCTGCGCGGGTTCTACTCCCAACACGGGCATGCCTTTTTTCTGAAAATACTGCAGCAGGTAGCCGTCGTTGCTGGCGATCTCCACTACGAGACTGTGTTCCCCGAGTACGAATTTCCTTGAAGTCGCATCGGCGTACTCGGATGCGTGCCGTAGCCACGACTCAGAAAACGAAGAAAAATAGGCGTAATCACTGAAAATTGTTTCGGGAAACGCAAACTGCTCCAACTGCACCAGAAAGCATTTCGCGCAGACCCGCGCATGCAGCGGGTAAAACGGTTCCATCTGATTCAATTGTTCAGCCCGCAGAAACGCGTTCGACAGTGGAGACATTCCCAAATCGACGAACGTATCCCGCATTAGGGAATCGCAAAAACGACACCGATGCTCGCTCATGCCCGCGAGATCTCCACTTGTCTTGCTGCGGCCTGATACTCGCGGATTTGTTGCAGCGTCACGGAGCGCAAATCATCTTGCCGGAAATAGGCGCGGTACCAACGCACCGTGGCGTCCACGGCGTGCTTCAAATCCCAACGCGGCTCCCAACCAAGCTGGGCTTTTGCCTTTGTCGAATCGAGACTCAAATACTGCTTCTCGTGCGGCTGAAAGCTCGTCATCTCGACGCCACTTCACCTCCGGTCCCCACAAGTTCGCGAACCATGTCGAGCACCGATCGAAACCGGTTTCGCTTCCGACTGCTTCGGGGCCAAAATTCCAGCTCTCGCCCGAAACGTTTTGCATCTTCAACAAGTTTTTCCGCCAACAATCAGATATCCGCCCAGTGGATCCAATACATGCTGCCAGGGGCGCACCGACTCCGGATTGCGAACCAAAAGCTCGTTGCCGCTCGCTGATCGCGCGAATCACGTCCGGAATCAGTCGATCCGCCGCCCAATCTCCGCCGCCAATTACATTGCCCGCGCGTGCCGTCGCCACCCGCCACGGTCGTCATGCTGACTAGTCGCTCTGAAAAATGAATGTCGGTACGCTGCGGTAACAAGCTCCGCTGCGGCCTTGCTGCTCGAATACGGATCACTTCCCGCCCAGCGGATCACTTTCGCGAAATGCCGTGTTGGTGTTCATGGTTTTCGTAGCATTTATCCGTCGTTACCACGACCACGCTTTTCACCGACGGCACATCGCGCAGAGCCTCCAGTAAATTCGCCGTGCCCATCACATTCGTGGCAAATGTTCCGATCGGATCGCGATAAGACTGCCGCACCAGCGACTGCGCCGCCAGATGAAACACGATCTCTGGCTGCATGTTCGCGAATCACGCCGCGGAGATGCACCAGGTCCAGAATATTTCCGTTGAATCGAATGAATTCCGTCCCCAACATTGGCAAGTGTAAAAAGATTTGGTTCAGTCGGTGGCGCAAGTCGCGTATCCCGTCACTTCCGCGCCCAGACTGTTCAGCCAAAGCGTGAGCCAGCTTCCCTTGAAGCCGGTGTGGCCGGTAACCAGCACGCGCTTTCCGCGCCAGAACGCTGCGTTCATTTCCAAACCTTCCAGGGAGCCTTGCCGGAGTTCCATAACTCTTCGACGTGATTTTTGTCGCGCAAAGTGTCCACCGATTGCCAGAATCCGCTATGATTATAGGCCGAAAGCTGCCCTTCGCTCGCCAAGCGTTCCATCGGTTCGCGCTCCCATACCGTCTGATCCCCGGCGACGTAATCCAACACCTTGGGCGAAAGCACAAAAAAACCGCCGTTGATGGTATTTCCGCCCTCCGGTTTTTCCTGCACCGCGTTCACGCGGCCGCCTTCCGTCACCAGCGCTCCGAATCTTCCGGGCGGCTGCACGGCGGTTACTGTTGCCAATCTCTTTTGTTCGCGATGGTGAAAGTGCAACAGCGCATTCATGTCGATATCGGCAAATCCATCGCCGTAGGTCATGAAGAAATCCTCATCGCCCAGGTACGCGCGAACGCGTTTCAGACGTCCGCCGGTCATCGTTTCGCTTCCGGTATCGACCAGAGTTACTTTCCACGGCTCCGCGTGATTCTGGTGCGTCTCCATCCTGTTGGCCGCGATATCAAAAGTCACATCGGAGGTATGCATGAAATAATTCGCGAAGTAACTCTTGATAACGTATCCGCGATACCCGCAACAAATTACAAACTCGTGCACTCCGCTGGCGGAATAGATCTTCATGATGTGCCACAGCATCGGCATGCCGCCAATTTCGATCATCGGTTTGGGGCGCAGGTAACTTTCTTCGCTGATGCGCGTGCCTTTGCCGCCGGCCAGAATCACTGCCTTCAAGGTTTCGCCTCCTTTCGTGAAAATTGCTTGACGACGAGGCTTCAATACTTGGATTTTAAGTCAACGCAGATTGGAAAAATGTCGCGGCAGCGCGCTTGGTGGCTAATGTGCCACGCGCTGCTGTGGAAACGGTTTACGTTGTCTTTTCGGTCGGAAGCGTGGCCGTCGCCTCCATTAACGCGCCGCGTTCGGATAGCCAACTAATCAGGGCCAGGCACAACGCCGGTGGGACTAGTATCGCGCCGAGCAAGATGGAAAGTGCCACCCGCGCGTTGAAAGGCTCCATACCCATCAAGAATCGGGTCAGCGTATTAGGCCTACCCGTGATTCGGTTCAGCGTGCTCTCCACCCACCCATACGGGTCGTGCTCGAACGACGCATAACGCAGTTCGCACAGCTTCAGGCCGGCCCTTTCAAAGGTGGCGGCCAGAGTTTGCGGGCTGAAATGCACTAGGTGGCGTGGCACGTCCAGGTGCAGCCAGCAGGAACCCGCGAAACTCGATTGCCAACTGGCAAAATTGGGCACGTTCACAATCAGGCGGCCATCGGTCGTCAAGCGTTTGGCGCACTCCTTCAGTAGTGCCACCGGGTCGCCGATATGTTCCAGCACGTGAAACATGATGATGAGATCGAATTGCGCATCGCCGGGCAGTCCTTCTACTGGCTTTGTAGTAATCTCCACGCCGGGAGATCTGCCTCGCCCTAGCGGCCACCTCTTCGTTTCGCTCGATGCCCAGTGCTCTCCACCCGCGCCTTGCGAACGCCGCCAACATCAATCCCGGCCCGCACCCAATCTCCAACACGGAGCCGGCCGTCGATTTCCCGCTCGCCCAATGCGCGACCCGTGCCGCATAAAACGTTCCCAGGATGCGTGTCACCAACGGTCCATAGCCGCGATAGCGTTTTGGATAGTAGCGATCGAGCGAAGCAGGGCGTGGTTCGGTGTATGCAACGTGGCATTCGCCGCATTCTGATACTCGAAAGTTGTCGAGGGTGATGGGGTCGCGAGCTTCGGCGTAGATCACGCTTCCCTGTAAAACACCACAGATAGGGCAGGTAGTTCCGTCGGGCGAAATTATGCCCACGGGAAAACTCCGCCTGGCGAGCAGAGAGAAAATTTCATGCTATTTCACGAGATAACGAGAAGGTTCAGCCTCACCACTTGACTTGCGGCTGGCAATTTCGGCCGCGGAAAAAGGTTGCAGCACGCTGCGGCTGTGGTCCACGAAAGCGTTCGGCCGGTGCAGTCCGTTCTTATAAGTGCGGGCCACGTACAAAGCCGTAATCGCCGCGGTCGCTCCGACATATCCCGCAAACAACACAAAAGCGGCAACAGCGTACCAAAGTGAATGGGTAGCCGCGTAACCTGCGCCCAGTCCCGCCAGTGCCAACAGCCAGAACGGCAAAATGAAAATTGGTAGACGCAGCAAAAGCGTCGATGCTGCCAGAATTCCGCCGATCGCGAACATCGACATGCTGAACAGGTTATAGTGGGTAGCGCCGGCAATCCGCTTCTGGCGCTTAAATGGAATCGAAGCGCGACGAAATCCCACCCGGCCGATCGACGCTCTCAGGAAAGGGAATGATGTGTTCTCTTCCAGAATAGCGCTGCGGACTTCCTTGGTGAACAGCGAAAACTCCGCCATATCCAGAATAATTTCTTCATCCGCCATGGCGTGCAGGATGCGGTAAAAAACCTTCCGCGCCTTTTTGATCGGCGCAATCTCTTCCCGGTCAACTCGTTCGCCATACACAATGTCGTAGCCCTGCTCGTACCTGGCCACGAATTCCAGAATCATCTCCGGCGGGTCTTCGCAATCGACATCAATAAAAACCATCAGATCGCCGGTGGCATTACGCAATCCGCATTCCAGCGAAGCGTGATAGCCCACGTTGCGGCTCATGGCAATCACATACGTCGAAGGCCACGACTCACGGACCTTTTCAATCTGTTGCGGCGTGCCGTCTGTCGAAGCGTTGTTCAAGAACAGCAAGTCCACCAGGTAGCGCTCCGAGAGTTTTTGCAGCACCGGACGCAATCGCGCATAGAACAGTGGAATGACACTTTCTTCATTCCAGACCGGGCAAAGTATGGTGATGCGCAGCGGTTCCATCTGTATCTCGCGATTAATATCCGTCTCCGGCCTGCCTGACCGGTGTCTGACAACATGAGGACTCGTGAACCGGCCCATACTTCCGTATGTGCGCATTTTGCCCGACCACGCCTGTCGGCGCAATCCAACAGCAGGCTAGCCATGTCGCAAAGAACACTTGCGGCTCTGTCTATCGCGGCTGGAAAACAACTGCCTGGACATCTTCAAACACAATCTTGTAGCGTGGATCCAAACGCAAAATCGACGTCAGAGGCGCATTCTTCTTCGCCAGAATAATTTTGGCACCGGTCAATTCCGGATCGTCCTTCCATACTGGTTTACCGCCCCACACTTCCATTGAGTGCGCCACGCGCTCGTCCCCATAAACATTGGTTCGACCGTCCATCGACACTAGAAGCCCCGGCAGCCGCCAGATCAGGTATCCGCCCCAATTGAAATCGTTGTAAAGCGGCCCCTGCAGATGGTTTTTCTCGATATATTGCGACGCAACTTCCGGAAAATTGCCTGCCACCTGCATCTCCAGCCACGCATTCGATACATCGTAGCGGCGCCACCCCGCCACCAGCATCGCCACAACTGCCACTGCCACGAGCAGCCGTTCCCGCGTGGCAAACAACGCCCGTTCTTGCCACGCGCCAGCAACCCATCCATCCGCAATCGCACAAGTCGCTATCGTCGACAAAAACCAGATTTCCTTCACCGATCGCAAGGCCACAACTGTCGCAAAGACTAGCAATATCGGCCACAACAGCTTTCTCTCGCGTCTCCACCCAATCGCTACTGCCGCACAAAGTGCCAGTAGCACCACCACATAATGTTGTGGCTGCCGAAAACTCATCGCCCGCAATTCATCCACGATCAGGAAGACCTTCGGCTCGTGCATAAGTTCTGGAATGATCGAATACACATACGGTCCCACAGGATTCACGCAAGTCGCTACAACGCTTCCAGCCAGGGCGATCCAGAACGGTTTTGAAGTTGCTGGGGGTACGGCCGCGGCTTTCCCCCAAACAATCCGGTTCACCAAAGGTTCAGCGGCGAAAACCCCAACTAGGATCAGTCCATACACAAACTGTATGTGCCAGTTCGCCCATAAAACAAAAATGGGAGCCAGCAGCCACAGCACCCGCGTGTTTCCCGTTCGTCGCACAGAAAGCAAGATGTCCAACACCACGATCCCGAAGAGAATCGTCAACATGGACGACCGTGGACTCACCAGATAATCGATCACGTAAAGTCCTAGCACCGTCACCGCAACGCTCCGCCAGAAATGCGGCAAGAGCGACTTCACCAAGTGAAATAGAGCGATTCCCAAAACAAGGTGGAACAGGGCTTCATAGACAACGATGCCCACGAACCCAAACCATCGATATAAATACTCTGTGAGCACATCGAACACCCAACTGTACGCAACCCAAGTCTGTCCGACGCCAATCGAAGTGAACGGTTCTGTGCGCGGAATCGCATGGTGCTGCAAAATCCAGCGCCCCGTTGCCATGTGCCACCAAATGTCCCAATCCGTAATCCCAAAGCGCCGCAAAAAAAGAAAGGCCGGCAGCGCATAGAGGCCAATCACCGCAATCACGCGCGCTAGTCTGCTGCCGGAAAAGTAGCCAAAGAACGATCGAATTTGTACCATCGCGCGTTCACGAGCGTGATCGAATCCACTTGTTGTGAGCTGAGCGTCAGTAACCATCGTTTTCGGCAGTATGGCACAGCGCTGCACGTCATCAGCGAAATTGCTCCGCAAGCGTGTCCTCAAAGTAGAGAGGGAAGATACCCTGACTCTTACTCTTGAGCGCTGGCTTTCGTGCCAGAGCTTGGGTGTTGGTTTATGTAGCGACCGCCTTCTGAGGCGGGCGATTGCCCTCCAACGTCCTACAAATTCAATCCCTGATTCGGCCCAGCCCGCGATAGTATAGGCGCTCTGGTCGAATTCACTTCGAGAGGAAGCTACTGATGATCTTGCGGAGCTATAGGGCAGTCGGCTGGGTGGCTACATCATTCCTAATGTTATTTACGGCGCTGCAAATTCGTGCGCAGCAACCCACTGATCCTCCTCCGCCCGCGGTAGACATGCAGTGGGGCGTCAAGATCCCAGCGCGCGACGGCGTCACGTTGAACGCCACCATCTATCAGCCTCATGCGCAGAAAGATCCGCTTCCGGTGATCTTCACGTTTACTCCCTACATCGGCGATTCCTACACCGATCGCGCCATGTACTTTGCCACTCACGGTTACGTCTACGCTCTCGTCGACGTCCGCGGTCGCGGAAACTCTGGTGGCGAGTTCTGGCCCTTCGAGAATGAAGGCCGCGATGGCTTCGACGTTACCGAATGGTTGGCAAGGCAATCCTTCTGCAACGGTAAAGTGACCATGTGGGGCGGTTCCTATGCCGGCTTCGATCAGTGGACCGTCGCCAAGGAATTTCCTCCCCACCTTGCGACCATCGTGCCTGCCGCTTCCGCTCATCCCGGCGTCGATTTTCCTTTCGGCTTCAACATATTTGCTCCGTACGACATGCAGTGGCTCACTTTCACCAGCGGCAAGACCGGCAACAGCAATACCTTTGGCAATAGCGAGTTCTGGGGTCAGAAATCGCGTGAGATGTATAACGCGCACGCTGCCTTTGAAACCTTCGACAAGATCGTGGGCAATCCCTCGCCCATCTTTCAAAAGTGGCTGCAACATCCCATCGCCGATGCCTACTACGACGCCATGGTTCCGAATGCCGATCAGTATCAGAAGCTTTCGCTTCCGATCCTCACCATTACCGGGCATTACGACGGCGATCAACCCGGTGCTTTCACTTATTACAGGCGCCACATGCAATACGGAAGCGCGGAAGCCAAAGCCAATCATTATTTGATCATCGGTCCGTGGGACCACGCCGGCACGCGCACACCGAAACGCGAAATGGGTGGACTGAAATTCGCCGAAGCCAGCGCTCTCGACCTCAACAAATTGCACACGGAGTGGTACGACTGGACGATGAAAGGTGGCAAGAAACCTGAATTCCTCAAAAAGCGTGTCGCCTATTATGTGATGGCAGCGGAAGAATGGAAGTACGCCGACAGCCTGGAAACAATTGCGAACGACAAGCTCACGCTCTATCTCGGTTCCAACGCCAACGCCCAAGACATCTTTCACTCCGGCACGCTGTCGT
This sequence comes from Candidatus Acidiferrales bacterium, assembly GCA_963726725.1. Lineage (GTDB taxonomy): Bacteria > Acidobacteriota > Terriglobia > Acidiferrales > UBA7541 > Acidiferrum. The sequence goes on along the minus strand of CAVSDV010000019.1, from coordinate 254,765 downwards.
CGTCGAAAGGCAGCTCCAATCCGGCCGATCACTGGACCTACGATCCTCTAAACACCCAGCCAGGCAGGGACGAACCTGCCGACGACCCGGCCCCGCTAACGTCACAGCGTTCCGCAATCAATCTGTACGGCGAAGGCGCGATCTATCACAGTGAAGAATTTCCCGCCGCTACGGAGATCAGCGGTTTCGCAAAATTGACTTTATGGCTCACCATGGATGTACCGGATACCGACCTAGGTGTCGAACTCTGGGAAGTCTTGCCGGACGGCAGTGCGGTACAGTTGAGCACCGCAGCCATGCGCGCCCGTTATCGGGAATCGCTGCGTCAGGAGAAATTCGTCACTCCCGGAAGGCCCGATGAATATGTTTTCGATGCCTTTACGTTTTTCTCTCGCCGCATTGCCAAAGGAAGCCGGCTCCGTTTGATTGTGTCCAGCGTCAACACGCCCAGCACGGAAAAGAACTACAACAGTGGTGGCATAGTCGCCATGGAAACGGGCAAAGACGCTAAGACAGCTCACATCCAGCTTTTGCATGATGCAGCTCACACCAGTGTTTTGGAGTTGCCCGTTGTGAAATGAGGAATGTTTTGAAAGCAGACCAGGAACAAGAAAAGACAAAACCGGCCGGACGCGCAGGCTTTGTAGCTATCATCGGCCGCCCGAACGCCGGAAAATCGACGCTCTTGAATCACTTGGTTGGGCAGAAAGTCGCTATCGTTACTTCCAAGCCGCAGACCACGCGCAACAGAATTCAGGGAATCGTCACTCGTCCTGAAGGCCAAATCGTTTTTATCGACACGCCAGGTTTGCACGATGCTGGTTCGGTATTGAACCGCCAGATGATGCGCGAAGTTTCGGCCGCTCTCGAAGGCATCGACGTTCTTCTAATGATGATCGACGCCACGCGCACCATGCCGCAAGCCGATCAGATGCTCCTCGACAGGGCCAAGCGTTACGAAAGCAAGACCATCCTGGCGTTGAACAAGATCGACAAACTCCCCAAGCCGAAGCTCCTTCCGCTGCTGCAAGAGTTCGCCAAAGCCTTTCCATTTGCGGCTCTTGTTCCGATTTCTGCGCTCACTGGAAGTGGCCTCGACGCGCTACTCGCTGAAATCTTCAAGGTTCTTCCGGAGAACGACAATTTCTTCCCCGAAGATCAGGTTACCGATCAGCCCGAACGCTTTCTCGCCGCTGAAATCGTCCGCGAGAAGGCCATTCAGCTTACCTATCACGAAGTGCCGCATGCCCTGGCCGTTTTCGTCGACAAGTTTGAAGAAACGCCGAAAATTCTGCGCATCGAAATGACTCTCCACGTTGAACGCGATTCGCAGAAGAAAATCCTCATCGGCCGCAAAGGGGAAATGCTCAAGAAGATCGGCACCGAGGCCCGCAAGGAACTGGAAACTCTTCTCGGTACCAAGATCTATCTCGGACTATTTGTAAAAGTGGTCGAAGGCTGGCGCGACAATCCCAGCAAGGTTCGCGAACTCGACTGGCATGTGCAGTTGGAAGACATGCGCAAGGATCAGGCACTGCGCGCTAGCCGTGAACGTGGTCAAAAAGACGACGAAGATCAGGACTAATCTGGTCTACTCTGGTGCCGCAATTCCGAGCGATTTCATTTTACGGTACAGGTGCGACCGTTCGAGCCCCAGCGCCGTCGCCGTTTGCGTCATGTTCCAGCGATGTTCCTGCAGTTTCCTCAGTATGAATTCGCGCTCGTAGGCGCTGCGGGCTTCGTGCAAGGTCGAATAAGGCTGCTGCGGGCTTTCCGTCACGCCGCGAAACAATTCCGGTGGCAAGTGATGCGGTTCAATGCGCGCCTGTGGGCATACAATCACCAGTCGCTCCACCAGGTTGCGAAGTTCGCGCACATTCCCCGGCCACGGATACCGCGTCAGGATCTCCATCGCGGAATCACTTAGCTCACGTGTCTTTTTCCCATATTCCGAGCTGAATTCATTCAGAAAGAATCTTGCCAGGATCGGAATATCGCCTTTGCGATCGCGCAGCGGAGTCACAAAAAAGGGAATTACGTTCAGCCGGTAGAAGAGGTCCTGCCGAAACGCGCCCCGCGCGATCTCTTGTTCCAGGTTCTTGTTCGTTGCGGCCAGCACGCGAACGTCCACGTGTGATGTCTGGTTGGACCCCACACGCTCGAATCGCTGTTCTTCCAGCACACGCAGCACCTTCGATTGCGTTCGCAAGCTCATGTCGCCAACTTCATCCAGAAACAGCGTGCCGCCATCCGCCTTCTGAAATTTTCCGATCTTGTCTTCGCTCGCGCCCGTAAAGCTTCCCTTGATGTGGCCGAACAGTTCAGACTCAATCAACTCTTCAGGAATCGCGGCGCAATTTACCTCCACGAACGGCCCCTTGCTTCGCAAGCTTGCTGCATGAAGCGCTCGTGCCACCAGTTCCTTACCCGTCCCGCTTTCGCCGTAGATCAGTACGCGCCCGTTCGTCGGCGCCGTCACGGCAATCTGTTGCCGCAACGCCTTGATCGGCACGCTTTCCCCAATCACCTGATAGCGATGATCAAGTTCACTGCGCAGCAGAAGGTTTTCGTCCTGCAGCCGGCGCTGTTGAACCGCATTGCGCACCAGCACGATTACTTTTTCCAGCGACAATGGCTTCTCGATGAAATCAAACGCGCCCAATTTCGTCGCGCGAACCGCCGTCTCGATATTCCCGTGTCCCGAGATGATAATCACCGCCGGCGCCCGCGGAATTGCCTGAATCCGCCCCAGCGCTTCCATACCGTCCATACCCGGCAACCACACATCCAGCAGGATCACCTCAAAATCGCCAGTCGGGATTTGTTCCAATGCCTCTTCCGCGGAGTTCACCGCGGCAACTTCATAATGTTCGTCCCGCAAAATCGACGCCAGCGATTCGCGGATGCCCGCTTCGTCGTCGACGATTAATATTTTCGGTCTTGGCGCTCATCGGCCCTTATCCCCGGGCGCGCGCTCCGCGGCGGCAGTGCTCGCAGCGGCAGGCGCTTCCATCACCGGCAATTCAATCAGGAAGCGTGAGCCCTGCGGAAGATTGTCTTCCAGTCGAAGCGATCCACCGTGTTCGGAAATGATGCGCGCGGCTATTGCCAGTCCCAACCCGGTGCCGCGTTCTTTGGTCGAAAAATGTGGCAGGAAAAGTTTGTCCTTGTCTTGGGGCGAAATACCGTGGCCGGTATCGGCGACGGCTATCTCTATCGTATCGGATTCCACTCGCAAATGCGTCGACACCGTGATCAGCCGCACCGTGGCATCCTCGAGAGCTTCCGCCGCGTTATCAATTAGATTGACGATCACGCTGCGCAGCAGCGCCGCGTCGGCGCGCACCGGCGCCAATCCACTCTGCAGATCCGTTTTCAAGGTGATGCCGTCCAGACGGCCCGAAAATACTTCCACGGCTTCCTGCACCGCGGTGTTGGCGTCTACAGGAAGCAATTTCGCGGTGGGGAAGCGCACAAACTGTGAAAACTCATTGACCAAGGCCGACAACGTGGCGACTTCCCGCTCAATCATCGTGGCGGATTCTCGCGCGATGGCCATCAACTCCGCATCCTTCGGCGCCAGCGGATCGTTTGCTCGTCGGTCCAATTGTCGAGAGAGTCGTTGCGCCGATAGCTGAATCGGCGTCAGCGGATTCTTGATCTCGTGCGCGATTCGTCGAGCCACTTCCTGCCACGCGGCCGATTTTTGCGCTCGCAGCATTTCCGTTAAATCGTCGAACACCAGCACAAACCCACTATTCGCGCGGCGCGGCCCCAACGCGCTGGCCGTTGCGACCAGGTGCAATATCTCGCCCGCCACCACGACTTCCATTTCGCTCGAGACCTGGCCCATGCGCAGCGCTCGCCGCATCAATTCCTGCACCGTGCGGTGCGCCTCCGCTCCGAGAAGCGATTCCAGCGACTGAATTTCTCGTTCCACGGTTCCAAACATACGCAGCAGCGCCGTGTTCGTTCGCAGGATCGAGCCTTTGGCGTCCAGTGAAATCACGCCCGCAGGAATATTCTCCAGCACCGTTTCCATCAACTGCCGTCGTCGCTCCAATTCCTGCACGGCTTGCTGCAGAGTTGCGCGTAAATTCGTCGATTTGCGATCGGCTGTCACTCAACTGTGTCGTCATCGTATTGAATGACCGCACTAGCAAGCCCAATTCGTCTTGAACCTGATCCGGCACTTGATACGCAAAATTGCCCGCGGAGACTTCGCGCGTGCCTTCCGCCAGCGCCTGAATGGGGACGGTAACCTGTTTAGAAAGGTAAAGTGCAACCCACGTTGCGGCAGACAGCACCAGTATCGTAAAGAAAAAAAGAATCAGCAGCATCTGCCGTTTCAACGCTCGAAGATTCTGTTTTACGTTGTCGTATTCCTTCGTTTGCGCCTGGATGATGGCCCAGCGTTTCAGGAAATCCGGGCTGGTCCGATATCCGGCTATCAACGTCCCAGGTTTCTGGCCGTCCAGCATCGCTGGCACTCGCGCCGTAAAATAGTTCTGTCCGTTCGCTTCCCAGATTTCCACTCCGCTGGGCAGCGGGCGCACCAATTTGCCCTGTACCCCAGCCACCGTGCACGTGGCCAGCGAGCGATCCTCCGGCTGGTCTTCGCAAATCACTCCACCGCGCAGAAAAGTCCCTTCCGCGTCGTACAGCCAAACGGCATCCAGTCCCGTGGACAGCGCCTTTGCCAGGAACGATTCGGGAGTTTCCGAAGCGTGCATCGCCGCCTGATAACCCTGTGTGTGAAGCCGTGGCAAGGTGCTTTGACCAAGATCGTTCAACAGTTTTTGCGTTTCCTCGGAAGCGATCTCCAAAGGCCGCGGAAACCACCGACCTAGCGTGCGGTTCAGCAGGGAATAGCTGACAAAAAACATGAAGATGACCGGTAACAGCGAAATAGCCATGGCCCCAAGGACCATCTTGGTCTTGAACCTGGCCCCCAGTTGCTGCTTCCCGCGCTCGGTCCACAGGCGGACGATGGTGCGCGTAAGGATCAATCCAAATACCAGCAACGCTGCGGTAATCAAACTGGATAGAGAATACAGCGCGATGATTTCGCGCCACGAGCTTGGCTCAATCGGCACGTCCAGCGAGCCCAGCGTGAACACCGCTGCAAGCAGCAGAGTGACCAGCACCGCGCCGATCACAAGGCGAATGCGCAGCTTGTTGGTCATTGGACTCATCGAGCACCCTCAATCGGCTGCCGCAGATAGCAGGATAGCGGGCAAGCGCTACAGGTCGGCGCCTTCGGTCGGCAGAAATTCTTGCCCACGTATACGATCAGCGCGTGAAATTCGTTGAACAGTCCAACGTCGCGCGGTAAACTTTTCTCGAACAGCCCGCGTATTTCCTCGTAACTACTTCTTTTCAGGCACAAGCTCGTGACGCTCCAGAATTCTGCGCGTATACGCATCGACCACAAACACGGGATGTTTTCCCGCATACAGGAGGATGGAATCCGCGGTCTCCGGTCCAATACCGTGGACTCCCAGCAACTGTTCTCGCAACTCCTCCATTGGCGTGCCATACATTTTGCTCAACGAACCTTCATGCTTCGTTTCCAAAAACGTTACGAACTCCTTCAGCTTGCGCGCCTTTTGTCGGAAATATCCCGACGAGCGGATCAACGTAGCCAATTTATCGATCGGCACCTGCGCAATCCCCGCGAGATTCAACAACCGCTCGCGTCGCAACGCCCCGATCGCCCGCTCCACATTCGTCCAACTTGTGTTCTGCGTCAGGATGGCTCCCACAATAACTTCGAAGCGCGTGCGTCCCGGCCACCATTTCTGCGGCCCATAGGCATCAAACAGAATATTGAAGTATTCGTTCAGTATGGGCAGCGGTTCGTTCTGGGGTACGCCTTGTTCCAAACGTGTTGTACCCGTAGGCGATTCGGATCGCCGCAAGCGCGGCAAAACTGTGTGTGTGGACATCTCTTTTGCACGATAGTCATCCCAGCCATGCAAGTCAAGAATCAGACACTGTCCGAGCTTCCCAAAGCCTGTCCCGGTGGACAGGTATTAGCCAATTCACAACTGTGTCTCAAAATCGGACTACACCGAACGCGCGCCTTTGCTATGTTGACGATGGGTATGAACCACCCAGGGAGTCCAGCGGATGTCCGTCCGTTTAGGTGAAATTCTAATCAAAGAAAGCCTGATCACCCAGGATCAGTTGGATAAGGCGTTGGAATTTCAGCGCTCCAACGGCGGCAAGCTCGGCAGCTGCCTCACAAAAATGGGTTTTATCACCGACGACGACATCACCGGAGTGCTGTCCCGACAATACGGCGTTCCCTCCATCAATCTGAAATATTACGAAATCGATCCCAACGTCATTAAGTTGATTCCGCAAGACACCGCGCTGCGCTACCAAGTGATTCCGCTTTCGCGTGTTGGTTCCGTCCTTACCATTGCGATGACCGACCCGACCAACGTTTTCGCCATGGACGATATCAAATTCATGACCGGGTTCAACGTGGAACCCGTGGTGGCCTCGGAATCCGCCATCGCTGAATCCATTACCCGCTTTTATGGTGGCGGTTCTTCCAGCCATGAAGAACTCAGCAACTTGATGAAAGACCTGGTCGATGAAGACCAGGAATTGGAGTTGGCCGCCGACGAGCAGGAGATGGACGCTTCCGCTCTGGAAAAAGCCGCGGAAGAAGCGCCCATCATCAAGCTCGTCAACTTGATCCTCACCGATTCGGTCAAGCGAGGCGCCAGCGATATTCACGTTGAGCCTTACGAGAACGAGATGCGCGTCCGCTTCCGCGTAGACGGCGTTCTGCAAACGGTGATGAATCCCCCCTTGAAACTTCGCGACGCCATGACCAGCCGTATCAAAATCATGGCCAAGCTCGACATCGCCGAAAAGCGCCTGCCCCAAGACGGCCGCATCATGATTAAGTACAAAGCCGACGGCAAAAAGAAGGAACTCGATTTTCGTGTTTCCTCGGTCCCAACGCTCTATGGCGAAAAAATCGTCATGCGCTTGTTGGACAAAGAGAACCTGCGCCTCGACATGACCAAATTGGGTTTCGAACAGGAATCCCTCAAGAAATTCGAGCGCAACATCTTGAAGCCCTACGGAATGGTCCTGGTAACAGGTCCTACCGGTTCCGGCAAAACCAACACACTCTATTCTTCCGTTGCTCGCCTCAATCAAGTTGATACCAACATCATGACCGCCGAGGACCCGGTCGAGTTCCAGTTGGCCGGCATCAATCAGGTTCAGATGAAGGAACAGATTGGCCTGAACTTCGCCGCTGCTCTGCGCGCCTTTTTGCGGCAAGACCCCAATATTATTCTCGTCGGCGAAATTCGCGACTTTGAAACCGCGGAAATTGCCGTCAAGGCCGCTCTCACCGGTCACTTGGTCTTGTCCACGCTTCACACTAACGATGCGCCGTCCACCATCAGTCGTTTGATGAACATGGGTATCGAACCTTTCCTGGTGGCCACCTCCGTCAACCTTATTTGTGCGCAGCGCTTGGTTCGCCGCATTTGTGTGAACTGCAAGGAAGAACTCGAAGTTCCCACACAAGCCCTGATCGATGCCGGTTATACGCCCGAAGAAGTGAAGACCACGAAGATTTACCATGGCAAGGGTTGTTCGACTTGCAACAAGGGCGGCTACAAGGGCCGCACCGGTTTGTATGAAGTCATGGAAATTAACGATGAGCTTCGGGAATTGATTTTGGTTGGCGCTTCGGCTCTGGAGTTGAAGAAGAAAGCCGTTGAGCAGGGCATGATCACCTTGCGCCGCAGCGGCTTAATCAAGGCCGCCTTGGGCCAGACCACTATGGAAGAAGTGCTTCGCGAGACGGTATTGTAAGCAAGAGAGGATGCGCAAATGGCTGGGATTACACTAAGCGAGTTGTTGAAGAAAATGATTGAGATGGGAGGCAGCGACCTCCACATCACCACCAATAGCGCACCGCGCGTTCGCGTCCATGGGCGCCTCCGTCCCCTCGACATGCCGCCGCTCAGCGCTGCCGACACGAAATCGCTTGCCTATAGCGTGCTCACCGACGCGCAAAAGCACCGCTTCGAGGAAAACCTCGAACTCGACTTTTCCTTCGGCTTGAAGAACCTCGCCCGTTTCCGCGGTAACGTTTTCAATCAACGCGGAGCAGTAGGAGCCGTTTTCCGTACTATTCCCTGGGAAATTAAGGGTTTCGACGCCTTGGGTCTTCCTTCTGTTGTCAAGAACATGTGCGATAAACCTCGCGGCCTGGTCCTTGTCACGGGCCCGACCGGTTCCGGCAAGTCCACTACCCTGGCCGCCATGCTCGACCGCATTAATGCTGAGCGTGAAGAGCACATGATCACCGTCGAGGATCCCATCGAGTTTTTGCACAATCATAAAAAGTGCCTCGTCAACCAGCGCGAAGTTCATGCCGATACGCACTCTTTCGCCAATTCACTCCGCGCGGCGTTGCGCGAAGATCCCGACGTCGTGCTCATCGGCGAAATGCGCGACCTCGAAACCATCGAATCCGCGTTGCGCATCGCCGAAACCGGCCACTTGACCTTTGCTACTCTGCACACCAACTCGGCCGCCTCTACCATCAACCGTATTATCGACGTCTTTCCGTCGCACCAGCAGCCACAGATTCGCGCTCAACTTTCCATGGTCTTGGAAGGGATTCTTTGCCAAGCCCTTCTGCCCAGAACCGATGGCCGCGGTCGTGTCATGGTGATGGAAGTTCTCGTCCCCACGCCCGCTATTCGCAACCTGGTTCGCGAAGACAAGATTCACCAGATTTATTCCGCGATGCAGACGGGTACGGGGCAGACCGGAATGCAGACCTTCAATCAGGGCCTGGCCAACGCTTATTTCCAGAAACTCATCACTCTGGATATGGCCTTGTCTCGTTCGTCGAATCCTGACGAATTACAGGACATGATTAACCGTGGAGTTGCCACTTCACAGCCGGGTGGGAAGGTGCCGGCAGGGAAGTCTCCCGTGGGAGCAAAACACTAAGGTTTTCTAGGTTCGGGTTGCAGTAGCTGTATCAAAAAGGGTTTCGACCGCTGAGGAGGAAATATGCCGGTCTTTACATATAAGGGAACGAATCGTTCGGGTGGTGCTGTTGCGGGGGAGATGTCTGCCAGCAATAAGAACGAATTGCAGGGCATGCTGCGCCGACAGCAGATTACCGCCACGAAAATGTCCGAGAAGGGTAAGGAATTCAACTTGCCCACTTTCGGCAGTGGTGTCAGCGCGAAGGAACTGGCCATTTTCACGCGCCAGTTCTCCGTCATGATCGACGCCGGCTTGCCTCTCGTGCAGTGTCTGGAGATTCTGGCCACGCAGCAGGAGAACAAGACCTTTCAGAAGGTCCTCACTGGCACGCGTTCCGCTGTCGAAGGCGGCAGCAACCTCTCCACCGCCATGAAGCAATACCCCAAGGTCTTCGACCCTCTCTACAGCAACATGGTGGAAGCGGGCGAAACGGGCGGTATTCTCGACACCATTTTGCAACGTCTTTCCACGTACATCGAAAAGAACGTCAAGTTGAAGGCCGCCGTTAAGTCCGCATTGATCTATCCGATCGGTGTGTTGACCATCGCCGCCGGCGTCATCTTCCTCTTGCTCTGGAAAGTCGTCCCCATCTTCGCCACCTTGTTCGCGGGCTTGGGCGTGGATCTGCCTCTTCCCACGAAGATCGTCATCGGCTTGAGTAACTTCGTCGGCAGTATCTTCGGTCTCTTGATCGTTGTCGGCGCTGCTGCTATCGTCTTCGGCCTCAAGATCTGGTACGGCACGGAACAAGGCCGTTTCGCCATCGACACCGTCATTCTGAAGCTGCCGGTGCTGGGTATTTTGATGCGCAAGATCGCCGTCGCCCGCTTCACCCGCACCTTGGGCACGCTGATCTCCAGCGGTGTGCCCATCCTCGAAGGTCTCGACATTACCGCCAAGACTTCCGGTAACGCCGTCGTCGAACGCGCCCTCTTCGCCGTCCGCAAGGCCCTCGAAGAAGGTAAATCCCTTACCGAACCCCTCAAGGAATCGCAGGTATTTCCCGGCATGGTGACCCAGATGATCGCCGTCGGTGAACAGACCGGTGCGATGGACGCCATGCTCTCGAAAATCGCCGACTTCTACGAAGACGAAGTCGACGCCGCCGTGAAGGACCTCTTGACCGCTCTCGAACCGGTCATGATCGTTTTCCTTGGCGTCGTCGTTGGCGGCGTCGTCATCTCCATGTACCTCCCGCTGTTCACCCTTATCGGGAAACTGTCGGGACACTAGACTGATTCAAATCTGGAAATGGAGGACGGTTGATTTTCGCCAGTCCTCCATTTTCTGTTTAAGATGGTCGTAGAAGTGGGGCTGATTCGCTCTGTTTCGTGCAGCATGGAACAAACCTTCACACGTCGTGAGTGGCTGGAATGGCTGACCAAAGTCCGCCTGCTGATGATTGCGCTCATTCTCGGTGTTGGCGTGGTCTGGCCTCAATATATTCCTTCCTCCGGCGCTCCCCGTCTGTTCCTACCCATCGTCATCCTCTGGATCACCATCAGCATTCTCCATCTCATCCTTGTTCGCCTCATGCCTGTGGTGAACTGGATGGGTGCCGTCCAGGTCGGCTGCGACATTGCACTCATCACCGCCCTCGTCTATGCCACGGGCCTCCAGGACAGTTATTTCACCTCCCTCTATCTGCTGATCATCATCGTCGGTAGCATTCTTTTCTCGCGCAACGCCGCCTTCTTTACCTCGATTTCCTGTCTCATCTCCCTGGGCGTTACTACCGCGTCTGGTCTATTACGGTCGCATTCCTCGAACCTCTCTTGCCGCTCCCAGCACGGAGAGCCTGCGCATGTGGTTTCTCAGCAACTCGTTCGGCTTTCTCGCGGTGGCTTACCTTGCCAGCCTGCTGGCGCAGTCTCTTCGCCGCAAGAGCACCGAACTGGAAGCCAAGAGCGAAGAATTGATGGAACTCAAGGATTTCACGGCGGATATCATTCATTCCATGCGCGGCGGCCTGGTTACCACCGATCTCGATGGGCGCATCGTTCTCCTCAATCGCACTGGTGAAGAAATCCTCGGACGTTCCTTCGCCGAACTGCGGGGTCGCGACATCAAAACCCTGAACCCTCAGTTTTGGCTACCGGACATGACCTCCTTTCCTAACAAACTGTCCACCCGCCGCGAAATGGAAGTGCGAACTCCCCACGGTCTGATTCGCTTTATCGGTATTTCGGTATCGCCCCTGCGTTCGAAAGACGCTTCCCGCAGCGGCTACGTTTTTAATTTTCAGGACCTCACCGAATTGCGCCGACTGGAACAGGAAGTTGCCACCAAAGAGCGCATGGCCGCTGTTGGCCGCCTTTCTGCCGCAATCGCTCACGAAATCCGTCAACCTCTCACCGCCATGGCTGGGGCCGTCAAGGAACTCACGCGCATGGTGCCGCTCGAAGAAGACGAAAAGCACCTCGTCAACATTGTCAACCGAGAGTCTGAGCGGCTGAATCACATCATTACTGATTTCTTGAACTACTCGCGAGAGAAGTCCTACGCGTTTCAGGACGCTGATGTTCGCGACCTCCTGGATGAGACTCTTCTCCTGATTGGGATGAAACCCAGCGTAGATGAACGTTACCAGATAGTTAAAGACTTCAACGGCCAGCCGGCCCATGCCAACGTCGATCCCAATAAGATCCGCCAGGTCTTTTGGAACTTGAGCGACAACGCCCTGCGTGCCATGCCCAGCGGGGGAACCCTTACCGTGGGAATTGATGTTCAGCCGGAGTGGCTGCGCATCTCTTTCCGCGACACCGGAATCGGTTTGGATCCCCAGCAGCGCTCCAAGATCTTCGAACCGCTGCAATCCAATTTCGAGGGTGGCACCGGGCTCGGGCTGGCTATCGTCTATCAGATTGTGCAGGCCCATAACGGCAGGATTTCCGTATTCAGCGAGAAGGACAAGGGCGCGGAATTCGTCGTAGAACTTCCACGCCTGAACTGAGGGATTATGCAGGGAACAAAAACGGCCACAAAAGAGACAAAGCGAGAGATGGTTCATATCCTCGTTGTGGATGACGAGAAATCCATCTGCGAGTTGCTGGAAATCACCTTCCGCAAGGAAGGGCATCGCGTGGAAATCGCGCATTCTGTAGAAGAGGCGAAGCGTAAGCTCGAAAGCTCGCTCTTCGATATTGTCATTTCCGACGTCCGCATGCCGGGTGCCACCGGCGTCGAATTGCTTCGCTTTGCCCGCGAGATCGCTCCGGATTCCTACTTCGTGCTTATCACCGGCGTTCCGACTCTGGAGACGGCCATCGCCGCCGCGAACGAAGGCGCCAACCGCTATGTGATCAAGGACCACGACCTTGTCGAGCAGTTGCGCGTTGCTGTCCGCGAAGTCTCGGAAAACTTGAAGTGGAAAAAAGAGGCCGGTTATCTTCGTCGTGAAATTCGCCGGCTGACCGGTTTGGACAATATCGTCGGTCAGAGTCCCAAGATGCGCGCCATCTTCGACATGATTCAGACCGTCGCGCCGCAATCCAGCCGCATCCTCATCACCGGTGAGAGCGGCACCGGTAAAGAACTTGTCGCCCGGGCCATCCATGAAAACAGCTCGCGCGCCACCGCGCCGTTCATCACCATCAATTGCGGCGCGTTCCCCGAAACTCTTCTGGAATCCGAACTGTTCGGCTACATGAAGGGTGCATTCACCGGCGCCAACGAAAATCGCCGCGGACTTTTTCAGGCTGCCCACGGCGGCACCCTGTTCATGGACGAAATCGGCAACATGAACCTCGCCATGCAGGTCAAACTCTATCGCGTACTGCAGGAAGGAAAGGTCCGGCCGCTCGGCAGCAACGAAGAGATGGACGTCGACGTCCGCGTCATCACCGCCACCAACAAGGACCTGGAAAAGGCCATTGCCGCCGACGAATTCCGCGAAGATCTTTTTTATCGGCTCAGCGTCATTCCCATTCACGTTCCGCCGTCTGCGCGATCGCCGCGACGACATTCCGCTTCTTGCTCGCCATTTCCTCGAACGTTTCCGCAAGCAGATGGAAAAGCCCATCGAGGCAATCTCGCCCCAGGCCATGAGCCGCCTGGAGTCATACGACTGGCCAGGCAATGTCCGCGAACTGGAAAACACCATTGAACGCGCCGTGGCCCTCGAAAGCGGCCCGGAGATTTCGGTCACCGTACTGCCAGAGCGGATTGCCATTTCCAAGGGAGAAGTCTGCGGTCTCTGCATGCGCAGTCCAACGCCCAGATTTTCCCGCAAGAAGGCGTCGATTTTGAAGCGGTGCTGGCCAGTACGGAAAAACATTATCTGCAGACGGCCCTTGAAAAAGCCGATGGCGTGCGTACTCGCGCCGCGGAACTGCTGAAAATCAGTTACCGTTCCTTCCGCCACTACGCCAAAAAGCACGACTTATAATAGCCAGTACCGTAAATTGTATTCGCGTACAGGGGCGAAGATCAGCGAAGCAATTCAGTCAGTGGGACAGCTAGCGAAATGACCTTAACTGACGTTCTAAAGTGACAAAAAGTGTCACCTTTCGCTGACTTTAACCCGCTCCGGGCTAGTTCCGCTCGTTTTCGTTCGAAGTACCAGCTGTAAGTGATTGATAAATAATGGAGTTGCATGAATTATGGTACTATTGTACCGCAGGGACTCAAGATTGGAATGCGGCTTGCACCTCAGTAGCGCGTGCTCTGGCACTCTACACACTCTCAAGGAGATTACATGAAGAAGCAAAAGGGTTTCTCTCTTATCGAATTGCTGATCGTTGTGGCGATCATTCTGATCATCGCAGCCATCGCGATTCCGAACTTGCTCAAGTCCCGTATGGCAGCCAACGAGTCGTCTGCCGTTGGTTCCATCCGTACGCTCAACACCGCTGAGGTCACCTATGCCATCGGGTTGCCCCAACGTTGGCTTCTCGGCTTCGATCGCTGAGCTGAACACCGGCGCGCGTTTGCGCAGGCGGCACGGGCATCATCGACAACGTTCTGGCGACTGGCAACAAGAGCGGCTATACGTTCGCTTATACGCTTCGGCCAACAAACGGCGCACCAGTGAACACCACCTACACCACGACTGCGGTTCCTCAGAAGGTTGGCGTGACCGGTCAGCGCGGTTTCTTCTCCGACCAGACGGGCGTCATCCGCTACACGCTGGACGGTTCTGCACCGACGAACGCCGCTTCTGCTTTGCAGTAAGCTGAATTCGTAGGGCTAAGATTACGAGAGGGGGAGTCGTTTTGGCTCCCCCTTTTTTTTATAAACGTACTTGTTCCACGCAAGATTGAGAATCGGCATGCGCAAGCGTGCACCAGGAAGCATTTAGGATTCATTTTAAGAACGGCAGCGGAAGCAGCGTCAGTCGAACGGGCAGCGCACTATGGCAGTCAAACTGCTCTATGTTAAGCTTAGAATTTTTAGTCGGTGACATAATCCGCTGAAGCTCAGTCACTTGCTAGTTTACAACTAGGTCTATCCAGCTAAGGAGTATGAGCATGAAATCCGGGAGACGGACACAAGGGAAGGGCCGGGGCGTTACCAGGCCGGATGGTTTTTCGCTGATCGAATTGCTGATCGTAGTTGCCATCATCCTGATCATTGCCGCGATTGCTATTCCGAGCTTGGTGAAATCCCGCATCGCCGCCAACGAAGCTTCCGCCGTCAATTCTCTTCGCACCATGACCACGGCCAACGTTACCTATGCTTCGCAATGTCCTGCGGTCGGCTATGCGGCCAGCTTGGCGGACATGGGGCCGGGCGCGCGGAGACTTGCACGGCGGGCGCGAACATTTTGGACGACGTTCTTGGCGTAGCGGCTCCTAACAAGGCTGGCTATGCCTTTACCTATGCGGCGCAAGTTGTGGGCGGACTTGAACGCCACCTACACTCTTACTGCGGACCCCAATCGCAGGGCAACACCGGACAGCGTCATTTTTATGTGCGATCAAACTGGCGTGATTCACTACGGATTGTCGGGCGTAGCTACCGCAGCCAGCTCCGTTCTCAACTAAATTTCCTGTGTATCAATTCCTAATTCGAGGGAGCGAAGCCGTTGAATCGCTCCTCGAACTTCTTCATTTTGCCCGTCTGTTTCCAGCACTTCTTCGTATTCCCGCAATGCCTCTTGGCTGTTTGCCTCCTTGCCTCGCAGCAGCTTCGCCAATTTCAAATGAATCTCGCCGTCGAAGGGATAGCCCTTCAGCCAAGCGCGCATTCTAGTCTCTGCTTCTGCTTCGCGCTCGGTCTTTAGCAGGATGTCGATCAGTCCGTGCTCGGCTTCTAGCGTAGGAGACAGCTCAATCGACTTGCGATACTCGCTCTTCCGCCTCTTTTGTCTGACCGTCTTCATCCAGCATCTTCGCCAGGAAAAGTCTTGCTGTCGAATTCAACTGCCCGACCTCAACCGCGGTGCGGAATTCCTTCAATGCTTCGTCCCGTCCGCTCGAGTTTCAAAAGCAATCGCCCATAATTAAAGTGCGCGTCGGTCCACAACGGCTTTAAGTGCGATGGCCTTCTCTAGCATCTTCTCCGAATCATCCAGACGTCCCTGCTCCAGGTACAGGCAACCCAGCGCGTTCAGCACGTTCACGCTGTCCGGCCGTAATGCCAGTGCCTGATCCAAGCTCGTTCTCGGCCCCCGAAAAATTCCGGATCGCATAGTAAGACGTGCCCAGGTTCAAGTGCATCACGAACGAATCCGGGTCCGTCAGCAGCGTCCGAGCTGTAGAGAGTGATGTTGTCGCGCCAGTCGGTGTTCCGTGCAAATGTTTTCACTGCTCCGAGAACAAAAATTCCCATAAGTACCGACTCCGGTGGCTATCTTGGCCGGCTACTGCCACGACTTCTTCGAGCTCCACGGCTTCCCAAACTTGCTTCGCGCACCATCCGGCTATCCAACAGAAGCCAACTGAGGGCAAGTACAGGTACCGCTCTGCCAAGAACATTGGCGGCCATCCAGCGAGAGTTCAGTACTGGACCCAAGGTGAAGCCGATCCACACCAGCGAGAATGTCAACTCGGGATATTTCTTATAGAAGACGCCGATGAACAGGAGTGACCAGGCACGACGACCGCTATTCCGATCAAGACAGGCGGCTCAGTCAGTGAATTGCTTGCGTGGAATACATGAAACGTTGATAACCGTGAAGGCCATAGCAGCAGTTTAGTGTACTGAGCGATTAACGCAAATGCCGAGTAGATTGCCTGCGGCCAGGTCACCTGCGGGTGCTGTAGCACGGGAGCTAGCTTTCCCAGCAAAATTACGCGGCACAGCAGGTAGCCAATCCCAGCCAGGCATACCGGTGCATAGCGACCCAGTTTTGTCCGAAATGATGTTGTTTGTCGATCGTCCCTGACAAAGTGCTCGTAAAGTAGTCAGCAGCGGCGCCAGCATCAAGGCGGGTTCCTTGGCCAGCAGTGCCAGCAGCAACGGGAATCACCACCAAGCAGTTGTTTGACTGGGTCCAGAGCAAGTGACCTTTGTATACGCGTGGAAGGCGATCAGGAGCAGCAGCGTCGCTTCCAGATCGGGCACGCAGGCGATCCAAGCTCACCGTCTCTGTGTGGATGGGGTGCACGGCGAACAGGAAAGCGGCGACCGCGGCGATGCCGCGATCCTTGAACAGGTCGCGCCCGGTGTAGTACACTCCCACAACCACCAGGGCATTCAGGAAAATATTGAACAGGTGAAATCCAAACGGCAGCTGGCCGAACGATTTCCACAAAACCAAGTACGTCAACGTCATCAACGGACGGTAATAATTCGTGCTTCCTGCGGCGCCGACAAATGACCACACATTCGTCGTGAAAATCTGTGGCAGATAGTGCCAGCTTTTTACGTAAGGATTCTGCAGGATCTGCTGGTCGTCGTCGTAGACAAAAGCGTTCGTCAGCGTGTTCGCATAACACGCCATGGCGCACACAAACAGCGCGATGACGATGATCTTTTCGATTCTCTCGCTGGAAGCAAGTGTGCCTTCTGACTGCATTGTCGTTGAGCGCAATCCGCCTGCAGTCACCTGGGAATCCGTCTCTATGATACGATTTGCCATTTTTACCAGTCTAGTGGAGCCCTTTCGCCTTTACATCTCCGCATGCGAGCGGTGTTGCTTTGCTTACTAACCCCGACGGCGTTGCTATACTTTCAGAATGGTCGCTAACCAGGTATGGTTGCCGTTGCTGAAAGCGCAGTTTCGCGCGATTCTCGTTCTGCTGGTAATCCTTCTTCGTGGGCCAGCCGTCCCGCTCGCTTGCGCCCAAGACTCGCAACTGCCGATTCTTCGCGCGCTCGAGTCAAAATACCGCAAAGCCAGCAGCCTTCAGGCCACATTCCTCGAACGCTACTTTGAGAACGGTTCTCTGGTTCGCGCCGAATCGGGTGTGGCTTATTTTCGCAAGCCCGGAAAGATGCGCTGGGAGTACGAGAAGCCGGAAAAGAATCTCTTCCTTGTCGACGGCAGGAACGCCTGGTTCTACACACCCATAGATCACACCGCCACACGCATTCCCGCGCGGCAAAGCGACGATTGGCGCACACCCTTGGCCCTGCTTGCTGGCGAAGGCAAACTTTCTCGCGTTTGCGATCGTGTCCTGGCCGTTAAACTTCCTGCGTTGCCTGAAACAAATATTCCCGCAACAACAGGCATCGGTTTCGAGTGCCTACTGAAGAACTCTTCACCAAGCTCGCTCGGCGACCCTCACGCCGAAGCCCCTGCCGCGCGTATTCCTGGAGATCTCCGACAAAGGCGAACTTAACCGCGTCCTTGTCCAGGCTTCAGGCAGCGTTCAGACCGAATTCCGCTTCAAAGATTGGGAGGTCAATCCATCGCTGGCAGAGACGCTTGTTTCGTTTCAGCCCCCCACCCGGTGTGGTGATCGTCGACGGCCTACTACCCAGTCTTCCCGGCGCCCGTCAGTAATAAGTGAAGTCTGTCAAGTACTGAAACCTGCTGGTAATCCAGAGGTTACACGTTGTTGCCGCTTACTCACCTGTGGGTGGATAGGTTGAGGTAAACTAAGTCTATGGGTGAATTTGTCTGCCGCGTTGCTGACGCCAACGGTCGAGTGTTCTCTCACGTTGAAGCGGCCGGTACATTGGAAGAGGCTCGTGCCAAGCTTGCCGATCGCGGGCTCTTTGTCTATTCCGTAAAATCGCGCAATAGCCTCATCAGCGGTTTTTTCGGCTTTCGCAAAGAGCGCAAAATCGGCGGCAACGATTTCCTGATCCTCAATCAACAATTCAATACCCTCATCAAGGCCGGGCTTCCCATCCTGCGCTCGCTGGACCTGCTGGCCACGCGCGCCACTGCGCCTAAAGCTTCGTCCGGTCCTGATGCAGATTCGCGATCGTGTGCGCGAAGGGAAGTCGCTTTCCGAAGCAGTCGACGAAGCCGGCGTATTCTCGAAAGTCTATTCCACCGCGATTCTGGCCGGTGAGAAGAGCGGCAACCTCTCTGGTGTGCTTGGATTACTACATCGGTTACCAGCGCGTCAGCACTGGCGTAAAGAAGAAGATTGTCGCCAGCCTGGTTTACCCCACATTGCTGATCTTCGTCGCTGCGGTGATCGTCACCTACCTGGTCACTGCCGTCGTTCCTAAGTTTGCCACTCTGTACAGCGATCTTGGCGTGGAGCTGCCCGGTCCCACCAGATTCCTCATCAACGTCACGGTCGGTTATCGCTACTACATTCTGGGTGCGGTGCTAGCCTTAATTCTCTCGGCAGTCGCCGTTTTCTTCTGGTCGCGCAGCGAGCAAGGCGGCGTGGCCTTTGATCGTCTGCTCTTCAAAACTCCTATCGTTGGCGAGACGCTCCTGAAATTTCAGGTGGCCCAGTTCTGCCGCACCTTGGCGACGCTTCTCACCGGCGGCACTCCGCTGGTCGCCGCGCTTTCCACTTCTGCCGAATCCATTACCAGCAAATTATTGCGCGGCACTGTCGGTCAGGCCACGCAGATGGTTCGTGAAGGTGAATCGCTACACGGTGCGCTCTCGGCCAGTCATGTAATGCCAGACATGGCTCTCGACATGATTGAAGTCGGAGAATCCAGCGGCGCCCTGGCGCCCATGCTCAACAGCGTCGCCGAATTTTACGAGGAAGAAGTCAGCCTGCGTCTCGGTACCCTGGTTTCTTTGATCGAGCCAATTCTGCTTATCTTCATGGGGGTCTTTGTCGCGTTTATTTTGATTTCACTCTATCTGCCCATTTTCTCCTTCTCCATTTCGGGGGCGGGAAAGTAGCGAAGGTTTACGATTCTTATGGCCACACCTGATTCAACATTTCACGATACCAACCTCCCCGTGGGAGGCCCGATCGACCTGATCCAGGAACGAGAGCAGGCACGCAAACTTGCCGACCGTTATCGCTGCGGTTTCATCGATCTTCTGGAACAGCGCATCGATCCTGAACTATTCCGCACCATTCAAGCCGATCTGATGTTCCGCTACAACTTTGTGCCGCTGATGCTTCAGAACAATACTCTGGTCATTGCCGTGGCCGATCCCAGTCAGGTGCTCCTCAGCGACGAACTTCCGCTTGCTGCTTGGGCAAAAAACTTGCCATCAAGGTCGCCACGCCGCGCCAGATCAGCGACCTCCTGAAGCGCACCGAGCAATCCCAACGCGTGCTCGAGCAGGCCACCGAAGCGTTTACCTTGCAAGTTTCCAAGGAAGACGAAGACGCCGACGAAACTATTTCCGGTGACCGCCTCACCCGCGACACCACCGTCAGTCCCGTCGTGCGCCTGGTCGAAACGGTCATCTTCACCGCGCTCGAGCGCCGCGCCAGTGACATTCACATTGAAGCGCGCGACAGCGAAGTTGCCGTGAAGTACCGCATTGACGGTGTCTTGCAGCACGCTATGCAGCCCATCGCCAAAGAGTGGCACTCCACCGTTATCTCGCGCATCAAAGTGCTCAGCGATCTGGACATTGCCGAACGCCGCGTCCCGCAAGACGGCCGCTTCCGCGTCAAATACAAGGGCCGCTTCATTGACCTTGCGCGTCTCGATCATGCCCGCCAGCCACGGCGAAGACGCAGTCCTCCGTGTACTCGACAAAGAAACGCTCTCCGAAAAGTTTCAAAGCCTCAGTCTCGACGTCGTTGGCTTTTCCGCCGACGAGACGCGCCGCTTCCGCCGTTACATTCGTGAGCCCTACGGTATGGTGCTCGTAACGGGTCCGACCGGTTCCGGTAAGACCACCACGCTCTACGCAGCCATCAATGAGATCAAGTCCGACGAAGATAAGATCGTCACCATTGAAGATCCCGTTGAATATCAGCTTCGCGGCATCACGCAGATTCCCGTGAACGAGAAGAAAGGCCTCACCTTTGCCCGCGGCTTGCGCTCCATTTTGCGCCACGACCCCGACAAAATCATGGTCGGCGAAATCCGCGACCAGGAAACCGCGCAAATCGCCATTCAGTCCGCACTAACCGGCCACCTGGTCTTCACCACCGTCCACGCCAACAACGTTACCGACGTCATCGGCCGCTTCATCAACATGGGTGTCGAACCGTACAATTTCGTTTCCGCTCTGAACTGCATTCTGGCGCAGCGGCTGGTGCGCGTCATTTGCGAAAATTGCAAGCGCCCCAAAACCTTCACGAACAAAGAATTGCTCGAAGCGGGCTTAGCGCCCCCGCAATGGGATGGCTTTGTTTTCGCTGAAGGGGCAGGCTGCCTCGAATGTTCCGGAACCGGCTACCATGGCCGCACGGCGATCTGCGAATTGCTGGACTTGACGGACCGCATTCGTGAAATGATTATTGAGCGCAGGCCCACCTCGGAAATCAAACGCATTGCCGTGGAAGAAGGTATGATTACGCTGCGCGAAAGTGGTTTGGGCAAAATTCGCGCGGGCATCACCACTTTGAAAGAAATCAACAAGGTGACTTTCGTTGACTAGCACCGGCGCCTACCAATCCGGCATCTTCAAGAGCGATTTGGTTCGCCGCGTCTCTCGCTGGCTGGAGGGGACGCCGCATCCGCCGCTGGCGTTGGAAATTTCTGCGGAACGTGTTGCCGGCATTCGTTTTCATCGCAGCGGTGCGCTGGGCGGTTTCGCCATCGAGAATCTTCCGCCAAATTCACTGGTGCCCTCGGCGATTGAAACCAACATTCTTGGCGCTTCGGCCTTGAAGTCCGCTGTCAGTAACGTCTGCACTCGTCTTGCCGCTAAAGATGAAGACGTTGCGTTGCTTTTACCCGATCCCGTCATTCGCGTCTTCGTGCAGCACTTCGACGATTTTCCCCGCTCATCTTCCGAAGCCATTCCCATGCTGCGCTGGAAGCTGAAAAAGAGCGTTCCCTTTGAAGTTGACGAAACGCTGCTTTCCTACATGCGGCAGGCACCTCGCGCCGATGGCGTTGACGTGGTTACCGGCATCGCGCGACTCCGCATTATTCGCGAATACGAATCTCTGGTCGACACGCTGCAGTTGCGTCCGGGCATCGTCATGAGTTCCACGCTTGCTGCTATAACCCTGCTCAATGACAGCAAGCCTACGCTGCTGGCTCGTGTTTCCGGCACGTCGCTCACCACCGCCATTGTTCGCGAAGGTGTTCTCGCCGGTTACCGTTGCACAGAGTTGCCGACCCACGCGGGAGACGTCACTCCGCAGATGCTTCTGGAAGAAGTCTTCCCGCTCGCCGCGTATTATCAGGACACCTGGCAGGAAGGCATTCAGGCCGTGCGCGTCGCGGGCCTGGGCCACCGCTTGCCGGAATTTGTGAAGCCGCTGGAGGATGAGTTTAAGTGCGAAGTTCGTTCGTTGCTGAGTGCGGCCGTTTCCGACGGACGTCTTGGCGATGACGGACGATCTCTAGCCGACAAGGAATTGGATGGACTGGTGGGCTGGATGTTGCACCGTGGCTGACATGAAAGTTGAAGGAAGAGTTGAGGGAGAATAAGCTTCGACAAGTATGAATATTCGGCTCAATGTCGCTACGAGACCGCTCTTAAGCCACCGCCGCTTTTTGGCCGGCGCCGCCGCTCTGGGCGTATTTGGCGGATTGCTCTTTCTTATTCTTGGTTGGCGATACTACAGCCTGCGCAAGGCCGATACAGAAATGCGAGCGCGAGCCGCTGCATTGCAGACGGAAATGGCAAATCTACGCGCACAGCGCGCGGAACTCGATCGCTTTTTCTCCCAACCTGAAAATGTGAAGTTGAATGAACGCGCGAATTTCATCAAATCCGTGATCGAAGCGCGCAGCATCAATTGGACGCAGATGTTCATGGATCTCGAACACGCCATCCCACCGGGCGTCCACGTTGTCCGCATCGAGCCAAAACTCGACAAGGGAATTGTCTCTGTGCGTTTTGTGGTCGGCGCCGTGAATCAGGAAGCGGAGTTGAAATTATTGAAATCCTTTGAGCAATCCAAATCGTTTTCTCACGTGGAACTGATTGCGGAGCACGCGGCAAATCAGCCGGGCAGCGACCCGCTGACCATCGAATTCACAGCAGTTTATTCGGCGACCTGACGATGCAAGACTTTAAGCTCCAGAAACGACTGATCATTGCCGGGCTCATCCTCCTGCTGCTCGCCGACGCCGCACTTGCCGTCTATAGCTATCGAATGATGGACGTCCGCCAGAATCCGCAGGCGTTCCTGGCCAATCAATCTCGCCAGGTTGCTCTTGTCAAGGCCGATGTCAAACGTGCGTCGGACATTCAGAAAAAAATTCCTTCGTATCTGAAGGGCCTCGATGACTTCGAGGGCTCTTTGATTCCCGCTCCTAAAGGATATTCCGCCATTTCCGAGGAACTTTCCGATCTGGCTAAGAAGAATCACGTGGCCATCGATGACGAGAAATTTCATCAGAAGGAAATCGCCGGACGCAACTTGCTTGAACTGGAGATTGAAACTTCGGTGGGCGGCGACTATGGCGGGATCGTTCGTTTCCTCAACGCCTTACAGCGCTCCAAGAGCGTTTACATTGTGGATTCCTTACAGGTGGAGTCGCAGGCCCAGGTGAGTGGCCAGACTGCTCCCGGCGCGTTGCGGGTAGATTTGCATTTGCGTACGTATTTCCGGAAGGTCTGATGACCGACGCGAAACAAAAAAATCAGCTCTACTTGCTGGCAGCTCTGCTGGTTGCCTCGCTCCTCGTCTGGTATTTCCAGTTCGCCAAGCGCCCCGTGGCCACGGGCTTTTCTGTCGAGAATGGCACCTACACACCCATCAATGCTCAGGATTTCAGCGCCGTGTTGGATCAATTGAACAGGGCGCAATCCACCGAATACAAGTCGACGGGGCGTAACATTTTCGTCGCCGGGGCTGTGCCCGTCGAGCAGGAACCTGGCAAACCAACCGTGCAGGTGAAAGCGCCCTACCGAAATGTGGGACCGCCACCGCCACCCCCCCCACCTCCCGCACAATTGAGCATGAAGTTTTTTGGCTACGGAAATCTTCCTTCTGGCGGTCCACGGCGCGCTTTCTTGCTTGATCCCAATGGTGAAGATGTCCTGATCGTCGGCGAAGGGGAAACCGTTCAGAACCACATCCGCATCCTACATATTGGGAATGAGTCCATCGAATTTGAGGATACGAACACGCACCAGCGCGGTTCCAATCCCATTGAGGCATCGCCTTCTTCACCTGCTGTATGAAGCTGAACAGTTCACATAAACGTGCACGCCACAGCCAGAGAGGCTATGCCCTTCTGACGGTAGTTTTTTTTGTGGCCCTGCTCGCTATTACCGTCGCCACGGTCGCTCCCAACATCATCACCAATGCCCGCCGTGAGCGCGAAGAAGAAATGATTTGGCGCGGAAGGCAGTACGTCCGCGGGATTCGATTGTTTTACGCCAAGAACCACCGCTTTCCCACCGAGCTCGAGGATTTGTACAAGCCGAAGACCGGCATCCGCTTTCTTCGTCAGGCCTACAAAGATCCATTGAACACCAAAGACGGCTCGTGGCGGCTGATATACGTGGGCCCGAATGGAATGCTAATCGGCAGCTTGAAAAATCGCACAGTGAATATGGCTGGTCAGGCCACAGGCGGATTTGGCGGCCCGACGGCCGGCGCAGGTTCCACGCTGCAAGGCAGCTCTTCGATGTTTGGCTCCAGCAATGGATTCGGCTCGGCTAGTTCCTTCGGCACAAACAACGGCTCTGCATTCAACAATGGAGTGGGCTCGAACAACTCCGTTCCAGGCGCCCCGGGTAGCACAAGTCAGGCGTCGAATTCATCCAATGGCCAGCCGGGCACGCCGGATCTCACTGGCGATGGCGATCCTTCTCTGCAGCCTGCTATGTTGAGCGACGGCCCGGTCATGGGCGGCAATATTATCGGCGTGGGCAGCAAAGTGAACCAGCGTTCCATCATCTGGTTTGAAAAAGCTAAAAATTATCGCCAGTTCGAATTCGTCTGGGATCCTTCCGTCGATTCACTTACTGGCGCAAGGCAAGGCATTAACACGAATACCGGCAATCCGTTCGGCCCGCAGCCAGGGGCATCTCCCACTTCCAGCGGCACAAATCCCAATCCAACACAGAATCCCCCGCAGAATCCCCCGCAGAATCCTGGTCTCAACCCCGATCCCAACGGAAATCCGCCGTTACAAGCTCCTCCCAATCAGTAGTGAATTCTGGCAAGCACACATTCAGTTCTCGCGCATATCTAACCAGATTGTCATCCCCAGCGCCAATTATGATTGGCCAGAAGCATCTCAACCATAATCTACATTTAGAAGGGAATCTGTCACGGCCACTGCGGAGAGTAGTTGTCGAATTCGCTCAATCAACGCCCGTCGCTCTGTCCTGCAGCAACATTCAAACCCACGCTACTGGCCGTCAACCCTTTGGCCTTGATCTTGGCGTAACTGCGCGCAATAGTTTGTACGTACTGTTGCGTCTCCCGATAAGGGGGCACGCGGTTCCCGTACTTCATCACGCTGTCAGGTCCCGCGTTGTAAGCTGCCAGCGCCAGCGCATTGTCATTGTGATAGCGCGCCAGCAAGTCTCGCAGATAGCGCGTTCCGCCATCCACATTTTCTTTCGGATCAAAAATGTTTTTTACGCCCATGCGCGCCGCAGTCTTCGGCAGCAACTGCATCAAGCCTCGCGCATTCATCGTGGAAATTGCTCTGGGATTGAAATTCGATTCCACGGCGATTACGCAATGGATCAAATCCGCGTCCACTCCATAACGTTCAGCGGCAGCCCGTATGATCTCGTGGTAGGGAGTGTTATCGCTGAGCGGTTCCGGCAACGCCTCGAAGACCTCTTCCGGCTCGATACTGACGACCTCTTTGGCCGCGATCTCCGCCGTGCCCCCCCTCATCTGCAGTCGATACTTGTCGCCCAAAAGCTCATAGCCCGTCACGGCCAGGCGCGCGCCGGTGCGCAGCACGACGTATTCAGCCCTGGCCACGGGCGCTGAAACCGCCGCAATCAGCCCTGCCAGCGCTCCAGCAGCGATCAAAAACCTTAGGCGCACTCAGGCGTCTCCTTCAGCGCGAATCGTTCAATGGCAGCAGCTACGCCGTCATTGTCGTTGCTTCCAGTCACGTGCCAGCCCCGCGTTTTCAGCTCCGGAACGCTGTTTTCCATCACTACCGGGGTGCCCGCAAAGGATAACATTTCCAGGTCATTGTGGTTATCCCCAATGGCCAGGATTTCCTCTGGCCGTATGCCTTGGAGTCCTGCCCATTCGGCCAGTGTCGCGCCCTTGGTCACTTTGGGGTGAATCACGTCGATCATGCCGAAATCTTTCTCTTCATACATCGTCACGGCCAACGCAAACTCCTCGGCAAACGCTACGCTGCGCAGATGCCGTTCGGTTTCTCTCACCGGTGCTACTTTGCCCGTGAACATCACCTGGATGGGATCTTCGTCGAGGCACGATTCCAGCGGTTGCGCCTCCGCCAGGAATTCCTTGTTGCGCGTGTAGTAGGGAACCTTCTCCAGATCTTCCCAGTTAATTCTTTCGAGGATCACTTGCTTTGCCACCGGCCTGTCAAATACCACCGCTGCGCCTTCGCGCCAGACAATCGTCGCTTCCAAGACGCGCAGAGCGGTTTCTCGTGGCAATAAGTGCCGCACGTGCGTGTGGCCTTCCTGTGTGCGCACCAGCGCTCCGTTGTTCACAATCATGGTCAGCGGCGCGGGAATCTGTCGCGCCACCGGAATCGCAAAGTCGTATCGCCGCCCGGTCACCAGCGCAACTTCAATCCCTCGGCGCGTCGCTGCCGCAATAGCTGCCTGATTGCCGGCGGACACTCGCCAGTTGCTTCCCAGTAGGGTGCCGTCGATATCCAGCGCAATCAGCCTGATTCCCATGCCTCTAGTTTAGCGGAAAACAAGTTTTTGCCCTGCCAAAGTGCGTCGCACAGCAATATTGTCTTGTAAGGGCAGCGGTACATTTTGCTTCGATTATTCGATTGAGCATTCCGCCGCCAGCTTCTGCATCGTTCACCCACCAGTACGATATAACCTGTTCATGCCCGAGCCCTCTCAGCCCGACGCCGCACCAGCGGCATAGGAACCAATCGCCGTTACAACGAGGCCTTCAAACCGTTTGCGCTGGTTTGAACTCTTCCTAGTTCTCACCATCGCCTTCGCCACCGCTTTTTTCAAGAGTCTTTCTATTCTGAAAACGATCCCGGCGATCATCGGGCCTTTAGCAATGCTCACTGGCTCTCTGGCATTGCCCAGGAGTCAGCGGGCCTGACTTTGTTAGGGTATGTTCTGCTTCGGCGAGGTCTGCGTATCGGCGACCTTGGCTTACGGTGGTCCTTCAAAGCGCTCGGCAGCGGTTTCCGGCTATGGATTGTTTTCATCATCGCCAACGTGATCGGCCCCGTCTTCTTGACAAAACTCTACTTCCAGATCTTTGCAACCATCGCTCCCACTCGTTCTTCAAGGGATGTATTCGGCCACGTTCCCCGGATGGCCATACCATTCACCCTGCTGAATCCATTTTTTGAAGAGCAGATCGTTCGTGCTTACCTGATGACGGAAGTCCTTGAATTGACGGGTTCAGGTTTGCTTGCTGTAGTTGGTAGTACCGCGCTGCAATTCTCGCATCACCTTTATTATGGCCGGGTAGGAGCAGCGACCATCTGCACTGGCTTTCTGATTTTTTATCTCTACTATCTGCGCACCCGCCAGGCAACTCCCATCGTCGCGGCCCACGGGATGCTAGACATCCTAACCACGGCGCGACTCATGCTGCACTAGTGATAAAAGCTAGCGCTGTAGAGTGAGCAACGTCGCAGATCTTTCGATTATTCGATGGAGTCTTCCACTGCCAGCTTCTGCTTGCGCTCTATTCACATTGTATTGAGCTAACGTCACGAATAACTCTGCACCGTCGCCCGCGAATAACAGTTGATGGGATCCTCATTGTTGTTATGCTTCGATCCGCCTGCTCTCGGGATGACAAGACGAGCAAAGCAGCGTCATCTGGACCACGATTCCCGCTGTGCTAGACTTTTTCTCCATGAGCACGCATCGCATTTATTACGATGATTCCTATGTGCAGGCCTTCTCGGCGCGCGTATTGAGTTGCCTGCCAGCCGAGCCGTTTGCTTCACCCGCCGGAACGGTCCCGGCCTGGGAAGTTCTGTTGGACCAGTCTGCGTTTTATCCCACTTCTGGTGGTCAGCCGAACGACCTCGGTTGCATCGGCGAGGCGAAAATCCTGGATGTGCGCGACGAGGCCGAAGAGATCGTGCATATCGTCGACCGGGAAGTGGAAACCGGCTCGGTGCAGGCCGCGATCAATTGGCCTCACCGTTTCGACCACATGCAGCAGCACACCGGCCAGCACTTGCTTTCCGCTATGTTCCAAGAGCGATTTGGATTGCCCACGGTCTCGTTTCATCTCGGCCCTGATCTTTGCACCATTGACTTGCGCGGGCCAGAACCAACGATCGATACCTTGCAGGGTGCACAACGCGCCGCAAACACAGCGATCTTTGAGGATCGCCCCGTAACCGTTCGCTATGGCACTGCCGACAAACTGGCAAGCATCGGCGTGCGCAAGGAAGTGCAGCGAGAAGGGATCTTGCGTGCAATTGAAATTGAATCCGCGGATCTGCAGCCATGCGGCGGCACGCACGTGAAGTCTACCGGGCAGATCGGCTTGATTCTGGTGCGTCGTTGCACCCGCATCCGTCAGGACTGGCGCGTGGAGTTCGCTTGTGGCGCGAGAGCGGAACGACTTGCGACCGCGGACTTTCAGCTTCTCCGCGCGATCTCCGATAAATTAAGTTGCGCGCCCGACGATGCAGTGGCGGCCCTCGACAAATCGTCCGCAGAGCGCGATGCCAACTTCAAGACATTACGCGGGGTGATCCAGCAATTGGCCGAAGCGCGCGCAGCTTTATTGATCTCGCCCACTCCCGAAGCGACAAGCGGCTTGCGCATCATCGCCGAGCTTTTGCGCGACGTTTCTTCGGAGTTGCTCCTCCCGCTGGCCACGGAAATCGCCAAGAACGAAAAGACTGTCGCGCTACTGGTGACGGAAGAGAATGGGCAATTGGTCCTGGCCCAACATCCGTCGGCCGGGAAAGATTTGCAGGCTGTTCTAAAGCAGATCAGCGCAAGCTTTCCATGCAAGGGAGGCGGCAGGAAAGATTTTGTGCGCGCGAAGCTGGCCGATCCGAAAAAGTCTGCAGCAGCCTTGGCACTAGCAAAGTCGTTGCTGATCGTCTGACCTTGAAATCCGAATAACAAAAGCCGTTTAAGCCCACTAATTGGTGCGTCGCCTGTACCACAAACAAAGTCGGTATGCCCGAGACAGGCAATTGGTATAGAGTCATGCCGATTCGTGAAACACGCGGCAGGCTACCGCCAAATTCAAGGCCTCCCGAGGTTTGCGCCCAAACAAACCGTGATTCACGAATGGATTATTTCTTCCGTCGTCCGCCCGGACGAAGAAAGTCCAACGCTCGTTGGATTCTCGATAACCTGACAAACCCTCTGCAGGGTCAAGGAGAAACGGAAATGAATCTGGTACCTCTCATCATTCAATTGATTTGCGGAGCCGTTGGCTGAAACATGGCGGGCGCTTTGCTGAAAAAGTTCGGTCTTGGGCCTATCGGCAATTCCATAGCCGGCTTGGTTGGCGGCGGACTCGGAGGCCAACTTCTAAGCATTGTTGACCTCGGGCGGCGCCATGTCGGCGGCTACGGCTGCGGCCAGCTCTTCCGGCCTCGATATGTCTTCCATACTGTCCAGCGTGGCCGGTGGGGGAGTCGGTGGGGCCGTGGTGATGGCCACGGTGGGTCTAATCAAGAGCCAAATGAACAAATCCTAGCGTTTCTGGGGTGAGCTGGCGAGGCCGTCGACTCGACCCCGATTTCAGTGCCCGACGTAATGATATAAATGCGTTTATCTCATTACCTGGCAGGCGGCTGCCATCCCAAAAACTCTCCGTTTTGGCTTTTTCCAGCCAAAAATGTAAATCCTCGGGACTCAGCAAATTGCTGGGGATTGCCGATTTATATTGGTTGGCGTACCCCGGTGTAATGAGTTAAAGGCGTTTGGCTCATTACAAGGCGGTGGCTAGAAGAAGCGAATCCGTACGCGATCGGGCAATTTGGCAAGATCGACCAGGGTCAGAAAATCGATGGTTTTGAATTCCCGATCAATCGCCGGAGGTCCGCAGACCTTCGCGGAGATGTCGAGATAAGCGCGGAACAGCCGCGGAGGACGCGTGATCGCCACGGGCTCACCGGTGGAGTGGCAGCGGCAGCCGGGTTGCGGCATGGTACGCAGCGATGGTTCCACCAGATACTTGTCCTTCAGGGAGTCATACATCGCCACGCCGTAGTTCTCGTCCTGCGAAGAGATGGAGTTACAACCCAGCAGATAGCGTGCTCCCACGCGGGTAGCGTAAACCGCGATGCCTTTCCACAAGGAGTGCAGCACCATCATGTTGCGGAAATCTTCGTGCACGCACGCACGGCCCAGTTCAAGGACTTCACGCCGAACCGGGTCGTACACGGAAAAATTGAAAAGCTGATCGCCGTAGTAACCCATGTTGCGCGCCGCAGTTTCCCCGGTCTGCAGGCGATAGGTTCCGACGAGTCGGTTCGTTTCCAGGTCGCGCACCATCAAATGGTCGCAAAACGAATCAAAAGGGTCGATGTCGAGTCCGCTGCGCTCCGAAGTGGAGAGCCCTTCTCGCAGCTCAAGATTGAAAACGAGATAGCGTAAACGCTGGCACTCAACTAAATCGTCGGGAGTTTGTGCCAGACTGACGCGGTATAGGGAGGTGGCGGCTAAGACTGGCTCGGAAGTTACCGTTCTCACAGTTGACCTCTGGCTTTAACGAGTGTCGCTTGACCCAGATTGCCACAATGTTTCAACCAGGTTATTTTCGCAATTTCTAAGCGCAACCGATTCGATGCAGTCTTATCTGCTGAACCAATTCTACGGCGAATGAGAAGGAAAAGGAAGCATACGAGAGACCAAAAATGGACTACTACCCAATTCCGCCAAGCTGTTGCACCGACAGTGGGTATCCCCTTCTAGCCCACTGAGTGGCAAGAAGAACCGTGTGAATTCCCGCTTCTCATCATTGCGTGAGTCGAGTATCTTCGCTGCAGACCCTATCGAAGGAGATTCCATGAGTCATCTACGCCGCGCTGTAGTGTTGTTATTCCTGTGCACTCTCCCCGCGTGTCCACAAACACCTACGAAAGCGCCCAACACCGAGCAGCAGGCGGTGATCTCCACGCTGATCTCCATGTGGGAGGCGCTGGAACACGCGGACATCGAGCGGTACGCTTCGTACCTGCACCCGGATTTCACGTCTTTCGGCGAAGACGACACGTACCTGAATCAGGGTAAGGAATATGAAGTGCGCGCCTATACCAACTATCTGCGGCGCGCCAAGAATCTCCACACCGACATGCATCAGCCGGAAGTGACCGTGCGCGGTGACGTAGCGTGGATTACGTATTACTGGACGGAAGGGGCCGACGTTGACGGAAAACGTGTGAGCAGTCGAGGAAAATCAACGCGGATTTTTGTGAAGGAAAACGGGAAGTGGCTGTGCATACATGGCCATTACACCTATGCGCCGGAATGGAAGCCGTAAATGGCGAGTTGAGCGGCGTTCAAGAAAGATCCATGCTCGAGTCATTCGGAGGAAGAACATGAGTTGGTTTGTGTGGGCGTTGCTGTCTGCATTTTTCGCAGGGCTTACCGCGATTCTGGCGAAGGTCGGGGTGGAGCACGTGAACTCCAACCTGGCAACTGCGATTCGCACGGTGGTCATCCTGATCTTCGCGTGGGGCGTGGCGATGTTCACCAAGACGCAGCCGTTATCTTCCATCGAAAAACGCACGTGGATATTTCTGATTTTGTCAGGGTTCGCCACGGGACTCTCGTGGCTCTGCTATTTCCGTGCACTGCAACTGGGCGAAGCTTCACGCGTAGCGCCAGTGGACAAATTGAGCGTGGTGATCGCTATCGCCCTAGCCGCAATTTTCCTGCACGAACACATGACCTGGCATCACTACGTCGGCGGCCTGTTAATTTTCACCGGCGCGGTGGTACTGGCTTATGCCTAGGGGAGAGAAGAAACGCGGGGACGTGAACCACGACGGGTGTGGTGTCGCCCACCTTGTGCAGATTTTGCCGCTCAGGAACAGCCGAGGAAGTCGATTCTGGCCACGTTGCTTGGGGAACCCGCCGTGACGCGCAACGGTTGTTGGTTCATGTCTTTCGAGGTGGTCTGTTCCGACGGAGTGCAATCCGCAACTCCACCGCCCAATGGTTGCGCCGCGATCGCATCCACCGTGAACAGCACGTCGCCCGGGACAGGTGCAGTGTAGTTGACGCCTGATGAAGCAAACACACCGACGATTAGGATTGCTGGCCGGAACCACCAACGTATAGTTGGCACAATTCGCGCCCGCCGGACTTCCAGCGAGGCAATCGGAATTGGTGGAGATGGAAACCAATCCGGTCGAAAGCACCGCAGGGCTGCTGTTCGTCGCGGCGATCGTTTGCAGTGGGATGGCGAGGTTGCGCGTCACGGGCATACTGGTGCCGAATGTGATGGTCTGCAGCGCGGAGAGGCTCACATCTGCCGACGCGCCGCCGGACGCCGTGCTCGCAGTGACAGAGCCCTGAAGAATTGCCGGTGCCGTCGCGCCGGTTTCCGCGATTAACGGAATGGTATTGAGATTTGTGCCGTTGGGAATATTTATGATGGCAGTTGCATTGTAGGGAAGATTGTTCGAACCGACGGCAACGATCACAATGTCAAACGTGCCGGGTGGCAGCGGACAGAAGCGGAAATTTCCGTTGCTGTCCGCAGCTGCTTCCATAACGATGCGATCCGTGCCTGAGTTGTCTGGTTGCTCGATAGCGACCAGAACGGTGCCAGCGATGGGAGCATGTGCGATGGAATCCATGACCTGGCCGCCGATGCCGGAATTGTTGGGACTGATCTGACCAGCGGTGAGAGTGGGCTTCAGGCGAAACTTCCCATTGCCCTGCTGGATGATCGAGGCGCAAGCGTTGAAATCGATATTGAGATCGACGCTCTGCCCGGCTGTAACCTGAATGGGACCGCCAACGATCTGCCCCGGAGGAATCTTCAGCCCGGTATTATCCTGACTGCTCAGTTCGAGTTCATGAATGGAACCGTCGCTAAGCATAGCGCAATTGAAGCCATTGCCCGCGCATGCATTCGTGGAAGGAGTCCCCGCGCCGGAAGCGGTGTTGGAAACCAGCAGCAAACGGATCTGTTGGTAACTGCCAACCGGAAGGCTAGCGGACCCAAGCTGCGCGAGCACACAGTTAGTTTGCGTGTTGGAGAAAAGATCAACCTGCATCGGCGCGCTGGCCAGTTGCGGGGCGAGTTCCTGCCAACCAGAGCTGCTGTCAGTAGCGTTGGCCTCAATGTGCGCTTGCACAGAGCGCACAGTAATGTAGACGTGCGAAAAATTTCCGTTCGGGTTCTTGCAGCTGGGTGGATCGCTGATGGAAACCACGACCGTGCCCATAGCATTGCCGGTGACAGCAGGAGTCGAGTTTCCGCCCCCGCATCCTGCGGCGAACATAACCAGTGTAATCAAGCCAAACAGACAACCAGCCCACTTGCCGCTTTCCCGCAGGCGGAAAACGCGAACGAATTTCATAGAAAGCTCCTAGAAAAAACAATGGGACAGAAATGTTTTTGGCCACACGATCAATTGAATGAGTTGTGAGCACCCTGTCCGCCAACTGAAGAATCGCTTATCCTATTGAAATTAAATAATTTAAAAAAGGAGTTAACGCGACTAGTCGGAAAGGATTTCCGACTCTCGGAGAATTTTGGCGTACTGCGGGTACTAAGTAGTGATTTTGAAGAGGGGAATTGGGGACCAAGCTTAGTGAACTGTAACGGTAACTGTCGATGTCGTTTGGCCGAATGCGTTGTTAGCGTAGAGCGTGTATGTGGTGGTCGCGGATGGGCGGACGGTGGCGGAGGTGCCACGCGTGGCGCCGATTTCCGGAGAAACCAGAGCGTAGGATGCGCCGGCGACTTGCCAGGAGAGCGTTACCGCTGTGCCTGCAGCCACGGACGTTGAACTGGCGACAAACTGCGTGATGTGTGGTGCCGCACCACTAGGCATGTTCGCAGAGGTATAAAGCGGCGTGATTTGCACGACTTCAAAATTGGAAGCTGTGACGGAACCGAGATTGTGGAGGTCGTTGTTGTCCCAGCGATCGTCGGGCGCGCCGCTGAGGTACATGGACGAGCCGTTGTCGGCCACGATCATTCCATATTTTTTCATCGCGTTGAGGATCACCTGATTCGCTGCAGAAAATGATGATACGTTGAAACTTGATTTCAGGCGGATGCGCATGCCCATCGGCGGTGCGTGCGGATCCGAAGAGTTCGAGGCGAAGTGCGAAGCGGGAGGCGTGAAAGCCGGGCTGGAATGCTGCACTGTGAAACGAATGGCGTGGTTGATGTGGCCGGCAGCAACTTCATCGTAACGGACGAGTCCGGGAAAAATCGGAAGGCCTGCGGCGTCGGCGCTGGTCCACCCATACGGACGCTGCTCGTCCGCGAGCAGATCCCAAACCGCAGCGGAATCTGCATTCCATGTGCTCGATTGTGGATAGGCGCTATAGAGCTCGTAAAGAAAACAATTGCTGTTGTCGAGCACCAGAACGTGGCGATCCCCGGTACCGGGATTGGGATAACCCTCAATCGGTGCGGTGAGTGGGATGGGCATTGGCCCGGCATCACTTTCAGCGCCATAGGCCGTGAAGTTGACGGGTATGAGTGGCTGCGACCCGCCAACGACGCTATAGGGAATGCCGATGGTGGAGTTGTTGTATTGCCCGGTG
The DNA here is from genome assembly GCA_963726725.1 of Candidatus Acidiferrales bacterium. GTDB lineage: Bacteria > Acidobacteriota > Terriglobia > Acidiferrales > UBA7541 > Acidiferrum. Next base: position 220,432 of record CAVSDV010000019.1, on the reverse strand, counting down.
CCGAAATCGGCATGAAGGCCGATGGTCGAGCCGATAAAATTGATGATAGAGGGTGAATTAGGATCGACCGGCGAAGCGGAAATATCTTTGTTCCACAAATTATCGGTTGGGAAGGGGAGAAAACCGTTCAGGTTTGCACCTTGTCCCGTAGACATGCCGCTGCAACTGGAGGTCTGTGTGGAACCATTCACCTGAAAATTAATTGGGGAAGATGTGCTGCTGCCGGGATCGGGATTCTGCACGGTGACGGGAAACGTGCCTGCCGATGCCGCATTGCCAGCGGCGGTAAGTTGCGTGCTGGAAACGAAGGTGGTAGTGAGTGCGATGCCATTCATCATGACGTGCGCGCCAGATACGAAACTGCTTCCCGTGATGGTCAGCGAATAATTGCCAAGATTGCTGGAGGCGGGATTGATGCCAGTTACGACAGGTGTTGGGTTGAGAAGAGAAACGGCGCTGCTGTCGCTTTTGGTGGGGTCGGCCACGCTGACGGCCTTCACAGTGATGGAATTGGAAGACGGGAGCGAGATTGGCGCGGTGTATTTTCCCGCGGAATCAATCGTGCCGAGTGTCGTGGAGCCTCCGAGGGAGTCATTGACGGACCAAGTAACCGAGGTATTTGCGCTTCCGGCGACAGTAGCCGCAAAAGTGAGAGAAGCCCCGGCGCGAATGTTGGCGGTGGGTGGGCTAACGGACACGGAGACTGTGGCAGTAGACGGAGGAGGCTGTTTTTGCGTGGACGACCTGGCCGAGCCGCAGCCCGCAAGAACGAGCGCCAGGGCAATGAGCAGAAGAATGTGCCGGAGTGAGATCGGGAGCCCACGCATACAGCTTAGATTGTCCGGGTTGCCAGACGCCCAAACAACTGGCCGGAGGGACAGAAAACGAACGAGGGGCGGCGGCTGGGATGGGCTAAAGGTTGTGAGTTGGGTACTTGTACGGCTTTGAGTTGTTGCTATACACAGACAGCCGACAACTCTATGCGATATGAAGAGACGAACGCAAAGGCTCGTTCAAAGGGTAATCTGCCGAGCGGCAACAGTAGCTAGTATGCGTGCGGAACTGGCATTGTGCATGACCATCATCTTGGTGGGACCCAGTGTGAGCCTGGCTGGAATGTAGATTCAACAGCCGACTGAGCCGACAAAGAGCGAGCAGACACCGACGCCTGTCGCACCGGAACGGAAACAAAAGCGCCAGAAACGCAAACAGTAAAGCCTATCGCCGGGTGCGACTTTTGTCTTGAAGATGGAACGAAGGTGCGATTGACGATGGGAAGAGCATTGTCCTCAGGAAAAGAATCGACGGGGAATCGTGTGGATTTCGAAGTGTCCGAGGATATCAGGGTGAAGGATGTGCTGGTGATACCGAAGGGTTCGTTGGCGGTCGGTACGATCACCGAGGCACAGGCCAGACGGCACCTGGGCCGCGCCGGGAAATTGAATGTGCGCATAGAAGAAGTGCGGTTGGCTGACGGATCGCGTGCAAAACTCCGAGCAATACAAGAGAACAGGGAAATGGGCGCCAAGGGTTGATGACCGCGGCGATGATCGGAACGGGGATTCTGTTCTTTCCGGACGCGCCCGTGTTTCTGTTCATGCGCGGGAAAGACGTGATGAACGCGAAAGGCAAGCCGGTCGTATCGTACGTGAACGGAAATACTGAACTGCAGATGGCAAATTTCCAGGCGCTCGGCAAAGCAGCGGAATCAGCCTCCGCACTCGCCGCGACGACGGCAGCGCCCGTTGAAGTGCCTGCGCCGCGAACGGAGCCAACCGCGGCACCAACTACGCCACCCGAGAGAAGCACGGTGCGCCCATTTCTGCGCTAGCTACAAAGCAACAATCGAATTGATTCAGCATCAAATGTGGTTGAGGTATCCTTAACCGCTGCGGTTGTGATGTGCGGTACTCTGCCAACTTCTATGAACGGGAAATGAAAATAGTGAAACCAAGAGAATTGTTTGGCAACGAGGCAACTAGCCAATTCGTTCGGCGGCTTGCGCTGTGCTGGTTCGCGTTCTTGGCCTTTTCTGTGGCGCTTGCGTGTGCACAAGGTGCGAAAGATGCGGGATGGCCGAACTATGGCAACGACGCGGGAGGGACACGCTACTCGCCGGCGGCGCAGATTAATCGCAGCAACGTGGGACAACTGAAGCTGGCATGGAGTTACCGAACCGGAGCGCTGGATATAAGCACGAAGCTAATCGAGAAGGCGGCGTTCGAGGCCACACCGATTCTTGTCGAAGGAAAACTTTTTTTGAGCACACCTTACGATCACGTGATCGCGCTTGATCCGAAGAACGGAACGAAGCTGTGGGAGTTCGACCCGGGCGTGAATCTGGAAAAGAGTTATTCGGAAGTGACTTCGCGAGGTGTCTCTGCGTGGAGAGATCCCCATGCAAAAAGTGGAGCGGCATGTGTGCTGCGGATTTTTATCGGGACATTGGACGCGCGATTGATTGCGCTGGATGGAGATACGGGGAAACGTTGCACTGATTTTGGAACGAAGGGCGAAGTGGACTTGGCGAAAGACGGGGCCACGCAGATGGCGTGGACGGGCGGTTATCAGGTTACGTCTCCGGCAGCGATTGCCGGAGACGTGGTGATTGTCGGTTCATCGATTGCCGATAACTGGAGAGTGGATACCGGACGCGGTATCGTACGCGGTCTCGACGCGAGGACTGGACAACTGCGTTGGACGTGGGATCCCATTCCGTGGGCGAAAGACACCAATCCGCGTTCGGGGGCGGGCAACGCGTGGTCTGTAATCTCAGTCGATGCGGAGCACAATCTGGTGTTTGTGCCGACCGGAAGCGCCAGCCCGGATTATTTTGGAGGAATTCGCAAGGGCGATGATAAATGGGCGAATTCGGTTGTGGCGTTGAAGGCTTCGACGGGCGAATTCGTGTGGGGCTTTCAGGTGGTGCACCACGATTTGTGGGATTACGACGTTGCAGCACAGCCTACGTTATTCAGTTGGAAAGACGGAACGCCTGCCGTGGCCATCAGCACGAAGATGGGACGTGTGTTCGTGCTGAACCGGTTGAACGGAAAACCTTTGTTACCGGTAGAAGAGCGAAAGGTGCCGCAGTCGGATATTGCGGGCGAAGAGAGTTGGCCGACGCAACCGGCTTCCGAGATTTCTCTAGTGCCGGAAAAGTTTGAATCGAGCGATGCGTGGGGCCCGACGCCAGAGGATGCGAAAACATGCCGCGACAAGATGGAAGAGTCACGCTACGAGGGAATCTACACTCCACCGAGCTTGAAAGGGAGCGTGGTTATTCCGGGCAACGTGGGCGGTGTGAATTGGGGAAGCGCGTCGTTCGATCCGCAGGATCATCTATTGTTCGCGAACACAAACCGGCTGGTGGCGTGGGTGAAGTTGATTCCGCGAGATCAATTTAGCGCCGAGGCCAAGAAGGACCAGACAAATAGAATTTTTGGTGAATTTGCGGAACAGTCTCCTTCCGCGTATGGGATGTACCGCACATTCCTGTTCTCGCCGAGTAAGTTGCCGTGCAATGCGCCTCCTTGGGGCACCACCGCGGCCGTCGACCTCTTCACTGGGAAAAAGATGTGGGATGTGCCGCTGGGCACAATGGTTCCGGGAAAGGAAACGGGATCGATCAATTTAGGCGGCCTGATCAGCACGGCAGGCGGATTGGTATTCACCTCCGCCACAATGGATGCACATTTGCGCGCATTCGATTCAGAGAGCGGTAAGAAATTGTGGGAAGTGGAGTTGCCGGCGGGTGGACAGGCAACCCCGATGACTTACCTGCTCGACGGGAAACAATACTTGGTGATTGCAGCGGGTGGCCACGGAAAGCTGCATACCAAGCAGGGCGATTATGTACTGGCGTTCACATTGCCCTAATCCCGGGGGCGCTTGTTCAAAAAATTGTGCGAATTGTCTAACGGGCTGGCCTTCTATTACATCCAATTTGCGTTAATCGCGATGACGATTGGTGGCGTGCTGTAATCCTTAGAGTTTAAGAGGAGAAGGATCAATGGCGAAGAATCTGGTAGCGCAAGTCAGCAAGGCGGGCGCTGAATTTGAGTTGGTGGAGCGCGAAATTCCGCAGCCAGGCGCGGGCGAAGTGCGAATCAAGGTGCAGGCGTGCGGAATTTGTTATAGCGACCATTTGACGAAAGACGGGCATTGGCCGGGGATTGTGTATCCGCGAATACCGGGACATGAAGTGGCCGGAGTGGTGGATGAAGTTGGCCCGCACGTAACGGAATGGAAGAAGGGCGACCGAGTGGGAGTAGGATGGCACGGCGGACACTGCTTTGTTTGCGTCTCGTGCCGGCGCGGAGATTTTGTGACTTGCCAGAAGGAAGAGATCACTGGAATTACGCGGGATGGCGGATACCAGCAATATATGATTGCGCGGCACGAAGGTGTGGCCTTGATGCCCGAGGGATTGGATCCGGCGGATGCGGGTCCGCTGATGTGCGCGGGAATCACAACGTTTAATTCTTTGAGGAACAGCGGGGCGCGGGCAGGCGATGTGGTCGCGGTGCAGGGTATCGGCGGTCTTGGACATCTGGGAATTCAGTACGCGGCGAAGACTGGTTATTATGTGGTGGGCATTGGTCGCGGACCAGAAAATGGAGCGCTGGCAAAAAAGTTGGGCGCAGCCGTGTACATCGATAGCAAAGCGACGAATGCGGCGCAGGAGTTACAGAAGTTGGGCGGCGCAAAAGTGATCTTGTCCACGGCACCGAATTCGCAGGCGATGTCGGAAGTAATTGATGGTTTGGGTGTGGGAGGGAAACTGCTGGTGGTCGGAGCCGCGCCGGAGCCAATTCAGGTGTCGCCATTCCAGGTCATTGGTGCGCGCAAGGGCATTCAAGGATGGCCTTCGGGATCAGCGATGGATTCGGAAGACACGCTGCGCTTTTCGGCGCAGACCGGCGTGCGGGCAATGATCGAGAAGTATCCGCTGGCGAAGGTGAAAGAGGCTTACGAGCGGATGACTAGCGGGCATGCGCAGTTCCGCGTTGTTCTAACAATGGGATAACCGGCTGACTGAGATGAGCGATCAGATACCAGATATCAGGAAACTAAAACGGCCGGGGAGCGATGGCGCTCCCCGGTTTGTTTTTTACCAGGATTGCGGACGCGTTTTAGAAGGGGATATCTTCGTCGGAGATTTCCGGGCCGGCACTGCCGCCCATGGGCTCTTCGGAATGGCCGCCGCCCTGATCGAAGTCGTCGGAGCGGCCACCACCGCCGGCTGCTCCTGCGCCAGCTGCCATGCCATCACTGCGGCCACCGAGCATGCGAAAGTTCGTAGCAACGATTTCAAAGCTGGTGCGCTTTTGGCCTTCTTTATCCTGCCATTCGCGGGATTGAATGCGGCCTTCAATGAATACTAGTGAGCCCTTTTTCAGGTACTGTTGGGCGATCTCGGCTTGCTTACCCCACACAACAATCTTGTGCCACTCGGTGCGCTTCTGACGCTCGCCGCTCTTGTCTTTATAAGATTCATCGGTGGCGACAGAGAAATTGGCAACGGCCTGGCCGCCGGAAGTGAAACGCGTTTCCGGATCGCGGCCGAGCCGTCCAACAAGTATGACTTTGTTAACGGACATGTAATTCCCCCTGAAAGGAGGAAGATAGCATGTTGGCGAAGAAAAATGAAATCGCGGGGAAATCATGGCAAGGGAGAACTGCGGTGAGTCGATTGTAGAAAGGGCAGTCGCGTCCTAGTCTGTGGAGAGATGTTTAGTTATATTGTGGAGTGCCGCAATTGACTCCCAAGTGGTCATCACTGCCACGATCCTTCCTTTTCGCGTTGGCCGCATTATTGGCGGTGATATCTACGCTTTACGGTGCGCTGTGGATGTACGACGCGCGGTTGCCCAATACGCAAGTCGAGCTCGGATTCAACAATCAACATAGCGAGTCTTATGACGAGAAGACACACGCTATCCCTGTCCATGACGTGGTGGGGGACAGCCCGGCGGAACAGGCCGGGCTGCGTGCGGGTGACCACATCATTGGCGTCAATGGGCGGATGCTGGCCACGGCGGATCCATACAACGAGGCCTATGCACTCGGACGCCCCGGCGACGCGGTGGAGTTCACCCTGGCGCGTCCGGGCGAGTCGGCTCCGATAGTGATTCATGGAATATTTCGCGCACGCCCCAGCGTGCAGGTGCAAGAAGGGCTGGCCAAGACCACGGCACAGCAGATGCTGGCGTCGTTCCCGGTTCTCTTTCTGCTGGTCGGGTTCGCGGTACTTTTCCTAAAACTGGATGATCCGCATGCATGGTTGCTGGCACTGATGTTCTGTGCGTTTGCCGCGGCGCCCGATATTCAAAATCCAATGCATTTCTCGCACCCGGCGAGAGTATTCGTTTTTATCTACCGAGCGATTTTTGTCGGATTGCTGTGTGCCTTCTTCTACAACTTCTTTGCCGTATTTCCGGTGCGCTCGTTGCTGGAGCGGCGTTTGCCATGGCTCAAATGGGTGGGATTGGTGGTAGGGCTCGCGACCGTGTGGCCGGGACTCGGAACCGGGCAGCCGACGTATCCTCGGTGGTTGGATGCATTAGCAGGAGATCGCGTTTCGCAACACTTATTTCAATCCAGCCGGTACGCGTTTCTGGCTCTGGGAATGGTCTCGCTGGCGCAAAACTCACTGCTTGCTTCCGTACCTGCGGAAGCGCGAAGAAAGTCGCGCATCATTCTGTGGGGAACGATTGTGGGGGTGCTGCCGGTGCTGCTGGAACGCAGCCTGCATGATTTTGCGGGACTGCCGACCTCTTATTGGCCAGACACCCTGGTGTATCTGGTGTTGTTTCTGTATCCACTTTCATTTGCGTATGCGGTGGTGAAGCACCGGGTGATGGAGATTCCGGTCTTGTTGCGACGAAGCGCGCGATATGTGCTGGTGCAAAAAGGATTCGTATTTGCAGTGTTTTTGGTCGCGGCCATCGCGATCACCCTGTTTTCGCATCTCTTTTCGCAATTTGTGCAGACACATACGAGTCTGGGGATGGCGCTGAGCGCGTTGTTCGGGATTCTGCTGGTGTGGGCCTCGGCGCCACTGGTCAAAAAGATTACGGTGCGAATCGACCGGGCGTTTTTCCGAAGTGCGTATGACGCGCGGAAGATTTTGCAGGAACTGGCGGAAAAGACCAGGACGGTAAGCACTAGCGACGAAATGGCGGCACTGTTGGAAAAGCACGTGCGTGAGGCGCTGCACCCGAAGACGCTGGCTTGCTATATGCAGGAAGATGAGTCCTGGCTGAATGCGGTGCGCGGATGGCTACCGCAGTTGCCGGAAGCGATTGCCAAGGACGATCCGATCGTGAGTAATTTGGTGGAGACAGGCAAAACGTGGGACCTGTACCTTGCGGGTTTTGTGGCATCGACAAGATTCTCCGCCGTAACACCGACGGAAGCGGAGTGCGTAGTACCCATCATGGGACGCGACGCGAGGTTGTTGGGGATGCTGGTGCTGGGTCCGCGTCTCTCCGAAGAACCGTACTCTGGAGAAGACAAGCAATTGCTGTATTCTGCGGCGGGGCAAGCGGGAATTGCGCTAGAAAATATTTTGCTGGCCGAAAAAATGGCGGAGCGGATGGAGACAGACCGGCGCGTGGCGCACGAGATGGACATCGCCCGCGAAGTGCAGGCGAGACTGTTTCCGCAAGTCAGGCCCACGTTGAATTCGCTGGAATATGCCGGCACGTGCATTCAGGTGAAGGAAGTTGGTGGAGATTATTACGACTTTCTGGACATGGGACCGCAACGAGTGGGAATTGTGCTGGCCGATATTTCGGGGAAGGGAATTGCCGCAGCGTTGCTGATGGCGAATCTACAGGCAAATTTGCGCAGTCAATATGCGATTGCACTGGAAGATCCGGGGAAGTTGTTGCATTCCGTGAATCGTCTGTTCTACGAAAACACGCCGGACGACCGGTATGCCACGCTGTTCTATGCAGACTATGACGACGCGAGCAAAAGACTGCGCTATGTGAACTGCGGGCACAATCCACCGATTGTGTTGCGGGCGGATGGAACCGTGGACCGATTGGTGGCGACGGGTACGGTGTTGGGTCTGTTTGAAAAATGGCAATGCGCCACGCTGGAGACAACGCTTCGTGCAGGAGATCTGCTGGTGATTTACAGCGATGGCGTGACGGAGGCGATGAATCGCGATGGAGAGGAATTTGGCGAGGCCCGTTTCATTATGAGCTTAACAGCGGATCGGTCCTTGGCACCGGGGACCCTACTGACGAAAGTTGTATCAGCCGTTCAGGAATTTACGGGGGGAAATCCAACGGACGATCTGACGTTGGTAATCGCGCGTGCTTCGTGATAAACGTGCACGATGATTGACTTGGCCTGATCGCGAGTCTATGATTCGTGCTAGAGGGTTAATGGGAAGGAGAACTTCCCATGGCGGAACAAGCGTCATCGTTAGCTTCCCTCAACGGCCTGCAGCTCTCCCACTACCGCATCATCGAAGAAATCGGCAGCGGCGGCATGGGTGTGGTTTACCGTGCCCAAGATAAACATCTTGATCGCGAAGTCGCCATTAAAGTGCTCCATCCTGGAACGATCACGGATGAAAGCGCGCGAAGGCATCTTCACAAAGAAGCCACGGCACTCTCTAAGCTGAATCATCCCAACATCGCGACTATATTTGATTTCGACTCAGAACAGGGAATCGACTTCCTGGTGATGGAGTATATCCGCGGGAATACACTGGACGACAAATTGACAGCTGGCCCGCTTTCCGAGAACGAAATCAAGCGCTTGGGAATGCAACTGAGCGAAGGGTTGGCAGCGGCACATGAACATGGAGTAGTGCATCGCGATTTGAAGCCGGGCAATTTGCGTGTGACGAGCGACGGGCGGCTGAAAATTCTGGATTTTGGATTGGCGCAGTTGCGACAGCCGTTCGCGGATGGTGTGGCGGCGGAAACCACACTGCAGTCGCACGCCATCTCCGGCACGTTCGCGTATATGGCTCCAGAGCAGTTGATGGGCGAGGAGCTGGACGCGCGCACGGACATTCATGGAGCTGGCCTGGTTCTGTATGAAATGGCAACGGGACAGCGCCCCTTCGCCGAGGTTAAGAGCGGACACTTGATTGGTGCGATCCTGCGGCGTCTTCCCGCCAACCCCCGAGAACTGAATCCCAAGATATCACTGGAGTTGGAACTAATTATTGCGAAGTGCCTGGAGAAAGAACCGGCAAAACGCTACCAGTCGGCTAAGGAACTGGCGGCGGATCTGAGCCGGATCGACGCTAATCAGCGCCCTGCAACCGCTGGTTTAAAGGCGGAGATGGCGTATCGTTGGGTGAGTATTGGCGAAAACAGAACAGCGAAGCTTTGGGCTGCGGGCATCGCGTCTATTGCGTTGGGGATCGCGCTGATTATTTGGATTGTGGTTCGCGCTCACGGACCAACAGACCAACTACCACAAGACAAACAGGTGGCAGTCTTGCCATTCAGCGTTGTTGGTGGTGACGCGGAGACGGTAGCGTTCGGCGCCGGTCTTGCCGAAACCTTAACTGCGAAATTGACGCAACTGACGGGAGACCCATCCCTGCAGGTGGTGCCTGCGACAGAGGTCCGGGCCAGGCACGTAAGCACGGTAGGCGAGGCGCGTAAAGAGTTTGGGGCCAACCTGGCGCTGGAAGGCAGTCTGCACAAAGCGGGGCAAGAGGTGCGCGTGAATTACATTCTGGTCGATACACGGACGCTTCGCCAACTGCGCGCGGCGAGCTTGACCGTTTCGGCCAAAGATCCTTTCGGTGCACAAGACGCGGTGGTCGATGGTGCGATTCGGATGCTGGGATTAAAAATGCAGAACAGTGAACGTGCGGCGCTGGAAAATTACGGAACACATGTGGCCGGAGCGTATGACTACTACCTGCAGGGGAGAGGGTATTTGCAGCAATATGATCGCGCGGAAAACATTGATAGCGCAATTCGCGAGTTCGAGCGGGCTTTAGCTCTGGATTCAGGCTACGCACTGGCGTATGCGGGTCTGGGCGATGCTTATTGGAAGAAATATGAGAACAGCAGATCGACGGCGTGGATCGAAAAAAGCCGCGAGGCCTGTCAACAAGCTAACCGCTTGGACAGCCAACTCTCGTCTGCGCACAGTTGCTTGGGAATTCTGTCTGCGGGGACCGGCAATTATCGGGCTGCGGCAGGAGAATTTGAACATGCGGTCCGATTGGAACCAACGGACGACGTTGCGGTGCGAGGCTTGGCGAACGCCTACGAACAGTTGGGAAAGTTTCAAGAGGCGGAAAAAACATACCGAAGAGCGATTCAACTGCGGCCGCATTACTGGGCCAGCTACAACTGGTTAGGAGTTTATTTTTACAGACGGGTGCGCTTTCAGGAAGCCGCGGAAATGTTCACGCAAGTGGTTTCGTTGGCTCCGGATAATTTTTTGGGATATTCCAACCTTGGAGCGGCCGACGTGGAGTTGGGACGCTACGAGGAAGCAATCACCATCCTGGAACGGTCGATTGCCATACGACCATCGGACTACGGTCATACAAATATGGGGAATGCTTACTTCTTCCTTGGTCGATATGAGGAAGCGATCCGCAGCTATGAACAAGGAGTGAAATTAACGGCCAATGACTCGCTGCTCTGGTGGAACCTGGCTGAGGGCTACTACTGGACGCCGGGACGGCGTGCGGAATCCGTGGCGGCGTACAAGAAAGCGATCGAACTTGCGCAAGAAGACCTGCACGTGAATTCACATGATTCCAGCGCCTATGGGGTGTTGGCTATCTGCCATGCCATGCTCCTCGAGAAAAAAGAAGCATCGGACGCAATGAAGAAGGGGTTGCGCCTTGCGCCGGATGACCCACGATTGTTGTTCCAGGCGGCGTTGGTGCACAGCCAATTCAATGAACCACAAAGGGCGATGGACTGGCTGAAGAAGGCAGTGGCGGCGGGATACTCTCCAGCGCGCATTCGCGATTTTCCGAATTTTGAGTCCTTGCGGAACAATCCGCAATTCCAGGAATTAACCAGGACCAAAATAAACCGAATTGGAGGAAGAGTTTATGCCAAAACCAGGCCAAGGATTGAAAAAACTAAATCGTACCAACGAATGTCACGTTGGAGTAGGACTTGAACCGGGCGGTGAAAAAATCAGGGTTACTAGAGACACCTTTTGGGTCAGCAAGTTACAAAAAGATGTAGTGGAGTGGTTTTGCCATCGCAAGAAGACAGATCCCAATCACGAGCATGGCAAAGGCTCTCCTTGCTTCACAATAGCTTTCGACAAGGGTCCGTGCCCGTTCAAGAGCAGCAAATTTACCAGCAATGATCGGGGGTATGCGTGCTCGGATGAAGTAAGGGATGAGGTGTTGGGCGACGAAAAGACGATCTACCAATATCGCGTCACCATGAACGGTAAGGAAGACCTCGACCCAGGCGGAGGAGTAAGACAGTAAAATCGTAGCTTAGTTTTGCCTGAAATAACTCCTAAAAGTACTTGACGCCGATGGGCGAGAGAGTTACGGCTGGATATCTGAATGTGACAGCCACGACTCTCTCACTCGGCGGCAGTACACTGTGCGTGGCGTGCCTTGTTTCAATCTAGAAAACGTATGTGTATGCACTATGGGTAAATAGCTTCTCGGGTTTTCGTCCGCAAATCGTTTGACATCTTTTCTTCGCGGTGCGAACTCTAAGTTTCCCTGTCTCTACATCTGCCCCCTTCCATGAGGTCTCTGTGGAAGGGGGTATCCAAAATTCATTTTGTAGCGTGCCGACAATTTCCGCCTCCTGGGACGGATACACAAAAAAGGAGTCGCATGAGGTATTCGAAAGCAGTCACTCTGTCTGCATTGCTGCTGCTCGTGGTGTTTTTCGCCACGGCACTTTCATTGGTTGCCAAGGATCCGGGAAAGTCTGCTGATTGGAGCAAGGTTTCCGCCACCCTGAAGCAAGGATATGTGCAGCCGACAGATCCCGCGCTCTATGTGGGCACGGATACCTGCAAGACCTGTCACGAAGACAAGTACAAGAGTTTTGAGGAAACACGACATTACGCGACGGACTTGAAAGCCGCGAAGGGACCCGAATGGCAAGGATGCGAGGCGTGCCACGGCCCGGGCAAGGCCCATGTGGATGGCGGGGAAATAACACCAAGGTCTTCGCGTTTCATGCTGGAAGAGCCGCGCAATTAAATGAGCGCTGCCTGACTTGCCATTCCTTTGGGGATCAACAAATCGATTTCCTGCGGTCGGAACACGCGAAGAACAACGTTGGCTGCATGGACTGCCATTCCGTGCACAAGCCAGCCGTTGAGAAGGACTTGCTCAAAGCCCCGCAAAGTAGCCTTTGTTACCCGTGCCACCTAAGTGTGAAGCCGGATTTCTCGAAACCTTCACACCACAGAGTGGATGAGGGGCTAATTACCCGTGGCAATTGCCACAATCCGCACTGCGGATTGGGATTGCGGCAGATCCGGCGACCAGCGCAGTAGGGAATACGTTCATCATCGATACGCTTTCGCCGACAGGGCCGCTGACGTATCGCTACCAGTTGCCAACGGCGGCGTTTAACATCACTTTGACGAAGTCGCTGGCGTTCAAGTCGTCGTGGAATCATCAAGATTACCACGAGTACTCGTTGGTTGGGCCGACGTCACTGCGAAATTTCCGCGGGAATGTGTATACCTTGTCGATGCGGTACGCGTTTTAGGCGGGGAGCGGTGCAAAGACATTTAGTCGAGCTGATATGGAGTTGACGAACCGCCTAAGAAGGCGGTCCCTACACAGGCAAAAGCAAAAAGCGCTAGCAGGAAAGCCAGCGCTACATGAGATCAAGTTAGCTTGCGGCGAAAAAAATCGCGATTAGCGAGACGCGGTCGCAGTTACGGGTACGCCCAGATCCTTCAGCTTGGCGCGGGCGCGGCGCTCTTCCTCCGTGCCGGGGTAGCGCTTGACCACTTCACGGAGTTCCTTGACGCCGGGATTCTTCTGGCCGACTTCAATTAAGGCCATGCCTTTTTTCAGGCGAGCGGGCGCGAGTTTGAAACTTTTCGGATAGTTGCTGAGAACCTTGTCGTATTCATCGACGGCTTGATCATATTGCTTTTGCGAGTAAGCAATTTCACCGAGGTAGAACTGGGCGTTAGAGGCGAGGTCGGTGTCGCCGTAATACTTCAGATAGTCCTGAAACTCAGAGCGAGCCAGATCGTATTTGCCGCTGGTGATGTCGCGCAGGCCGTTGGAATAGAGGGTGTCGGCAGAGGGTGGAGGGCCTGGTGGGCCGCCATTGGCAGGCAGCGAGGACGACCCGGAAGCAGAGCCGGTCGGAGGCATGGAGCCGCCGTTCGAGGGGTTTCCGGAAGGGGAACCGAGGGGGCCGCCGCCCGCCATGCGAGAGTCGATATTCTGGACGGAATTCTGAAGATCGGCAAGTTGCTGATTTACTTTGCCGAGGCGCGATTTGATTTCTTCAAGATTGTCAGAGAGGCCCTGGACCTGGGTGGACATGGTGTCGAGGCGGGCGCCGGAGTTGGCTTGCACGTCCTGGACGGATTTCTCGAGCGAGCTCATGGTGCCGTTAAGTTTGCTGACCGTGTCGGAAGATTGCTCGATGAGGGTCTTCTGAATGGTGTGCTCCTGGGTCATCTGCGTTTGCAGATCTTTTTGACCCTGCAGCAAGGTGGTCACATCGCGCTGCAGTTCAACCATCTCGCGGTTGACGGCCTGAATCGGTCTGGGTCCGATGAGGCTGCCGACCATGGCGCTGGCGAGCATGGTGCCGGCGAAAAAGACGATGTTACGTGTACGCATAATACATCCTCCACGAGTACGGGCGGTTCAGGGGAAATAAGCGAATGAACCCCAATACTTCAATGTAATGGGAGATGGGGACGAGGGCAAGTGGTTGCTAGGGAAAAAATCTTAAGTTGTTCGTTTTAAGTATTTGGCAAAGATTCGGATTGTCATCGTTGGGGATGGACAACCGGAAGAGCCGGCACGACGCCGGGGTTACTTGCAGGGGAGCGAGATGAGGATTGGGAATAATTGAGGTTCTTCACAAGCAGACCAACTGCTCAGGATTTCAATTGAAGGCAGTTGGCCCACCGCACTACGCATGACTCAGCGGGCGGTGGCTTTGCTTTGGGCGTCGGTCAGGAAATCTTCGTAGTTGCCCTTGAAGTCGTAGATTTTTCCTTCGCGGAAATGCCAGATGCGCGTGGCGACTTCATCGAGGACGTCTTCATCGTGAGTGACGAGGAGGACGGTGCCCTCGTACCTTTGCAGGGAAATGTTCAGGGCGTTGATGGATTCGAGGTCAAGGTTGTTGGTGGGTTCATCGAGCACCAGGAAATTCGGTTTCTGAATCATCAATCGACAGAAGATCAGGCGAGCGCATTCGCCGCCAGAGAGGGCCATGGTGGGCTTCAATGCGTCTTCACCGCTGAAGAGCATCTGGCCGAGATAGCCGCGAATTTCTTCCTGTGTGGCTTGCGGCCAGAATTGCCAAAGCCATTCGAGCGCGGTGATGCCCTTGGTTTTGTCGATGGTGTAATTGAAGTCCTGGGGGAAGTATCCGACCGAGACTTCGTGTCCCCAGACGACGTTTCCGGAATCGATCGGGAAGGAGCGCTCGGCATCGGTGATGAACGGACCCGCGTTGCGGATAATGGACTTGAGCATAGTGCTCTTGCCGGCGCCGTTGCGCCCGGTGAATGCAATTTTTTCGCCACGCGTAATGCTGGCGGAAAAATTCTTGATGACTTCCAAATCGTCGTAGGACTTGGAGAGGTGCTTGATTTCGAGTGGTAGACGCCCGGAGGGTCGCTCCGTGGCGAATTTAATATAAGGGCGCTGAATGTTGGAGCGAGCCAGCTCCGAAGTTTGCAGGCGCTCGACTTCTTTCTTGCGAGAGGTGGCCTGGGCGGAACGGGTGCCGGCAGAAAAGCGCGCGATGAAATCGTTCAACTGTGCAATTTTCTTGGCGCGCACCGCGTTGTCGGCTTCCATGCGCGAGCGGATTTGTGTCTTGGCCAGGACCATGTCGTCGTAACCGCCGGGATACATGATGATCGTCTCGTAATCGATGTCGGCGGTGTGGGTACAGACGCTATTGAGGAAATGGCGATCGTGAGAGATGACGATGAGCACGCCGTGGTACTCGTTGAGATATTCCTTCAGCCAGTGAACGGAATCGAGGTCGAGGTTGTTGGTGGGCTCGTCAAGGAGCAGGGCAGAAGGATTGCCGAACAGGGCCTGGGCCAGCAAAACGCGGACCTTCTGGCCGCCCTGGAGTTCGCCCATCATGCGTTCGTGTAGATCGGCCTCAATGCCTAGGCCGTCCAGCAAGACGCCGGCATCGGCTTCGGCGGTGTAGCCGCCTTCTTCACCAACAATGCCTTCCAGTTCGCCCAGGCGCATGCCGTCTTCATTGGTGAGGGCATCGTGAGGCTTGGCATAGAGAGCGTCGCGCTCTTCGAGAGCTTTCCAGAGAATGCCGTTGCCCATGATGACCGTGTCGATGACTACGGAATTTATCGAAAGCGAATTGGTCCTGTCGGAGGACCCCCATCTTCTTGGGGCGGGTAATGGTGCCCTTGGTGGGCTCCTGCTCACCCGTAAGGATCTTCATGAAGGTGGATTTCCCGGCGCCATTGGGGCCGGAAATAGCGTAGCGCCTGCCTTCCATGAAGGTGGTGGTCACGTCCTCAAAGAGGATACGCGAGCCGAAGCGCATAGTGACGTCGTTGACTGCAATCATAAGAATTAATTTTATATGAGGAAGGGCTGGAATGCGAAATTGCGCGGGGAATATTGTGAATAATAGGGCGGGTATTCCAGCCTCCCTCTTGTTCATTTGCGCGGTTATTTATTGATTCTGCGTGCGTGTGCTACATTAGTTTTTTCCCTGCGGGCAGATGAAAATCACCAAATCACGTCCGATACGCGTACGCTCCAGTGCGGGCGACTACGGCGTTTTGTGCCAATCGGGGTTGTTACGGCGCATGGGCGGCTCAATTGCGGCATTGGGCCCATTTTCGAATGTTCACCTTTTGACTTCGCCTGGCGTGTGGAACGCGCTGGGGAAGACGGTGAGTGGCGGGTTCTCAAAGAAGAACCAGCCGCAGGTGCATTTACTGGACGACGGAGAGTCTGCCAAGACGCTGAGCACGGTCGAAAAGGTGGCACGATCCTTGGTGCGGACGGGAGCGGATCGTCATTCGTTGGTGATCGCGGTGGGCGGTGGGGTTATTGGCGATGTGGCGGGTTTCGTGGCGGCGTCGTACCTGCGGGGAGTATCCCTGGTGCAAGTTCCCACGACGCTGGTGGCGCAGGTGGACAGTTCGGTTGGCGGGAAGACCGGAGTGAATCTGCCGGAAGGAAAGAACCTGGTGGGGGCTTTTTACCCGGCCAAGTTGGTTTTAGTGGACCCGGACGCATTGGCGACACTTCCGGAGAGAGAATATCGCGGCGGTTTGGCGGAAGTGATTAAGTACGGAATCATCGCGGACAAGAAACTGTTTGGGTTCCTGGAAAAAGAGTTGGATCGGTTGTTGAGCCGCGATGCGGAATCGTTGCTGCATATCATACGGCGATCGATAGATATCAAGGCAGATGTGGTGAGCCGGGATGAGCGGGAGTCGAGCCTGCGGGAAATACTCAACTTTGGGCACACCTTTGGGCACGCGCTGGAAAGCGTGACGAAATACAAGAAATATCAGCACGGAGAAGCGGTGGCGTTGGGCATGATGTGTGCCGCGTTGCTGGGACATGAAGCAGCGGGAACGCCGGCGGATGAGGTTGCGCGGATGATTTCGCTGACGAGGCGCATCGGGCCGCTACCTGGCTGGCCTGGTTGTGAACCGGAATTACTGTTGGATGCGATGCGCTCTGACAAGAAAACGCGCGGCGGGAAATTAAGATTTGTGCTGGCGCCGCGGATCGGGAAAGCAAAGTCTTACGACGGCATTGATGAAAAGAACGTGCTGTGCGTATTGCGGCTCATGGCAAAGTCCGGAGAGAATCCGGAAGTGGCAATAGGCAAGTGCCATGGTTGAGCAGGAGACACTCCCACAGGGAACAAAACCAGAAGGGGCAATCAACGAGCAGGATGCTTCGCGGAAAGTGCGCGAGATGTTCTCGCGGATTGCGCCGCGATACGATCTGCTAAATCACTTGCTCTCGGCGCAGATGGACCGGAGCTGGCGCGCGCGAACGGCGAAGGAGTTGCGGCCGATTTTGCAGAATCCAGAGGCGTTGATTCTTGACCTTTGCTGCGGGACCGGCGATCTGGCATTTTCTTTGGCTAAGAGCGCCAAAGCGAAGATCGTGGGGGCGGATTTTTCGCACACCATGCTGGTGCGTGCGAACGAAAAGAGCGTGGCGCAGTCACGCTACGACTGGCGCGTGCCGTTTTTTGAGGCGGACGCGCTGCGGTTGCCGTTTGCAGATTCGTCGTTTGATTTGGTGACCACGGCGTTCGGATTTCGCAATCTGGCGAATTATCAGGATGGGTTGCAGGAGATACTTCGAGTGCTTAAGCCGGGCGGAACACTGGGCATTCTGGAATTTACGGAACCTGCTCCCGGAATTGTGGGTGACGCTTACCGGTTTTATTGCCAAAAAGTGCTGCCAAAGATTGGCGGGTTCATTTCGGGAGATGCAGCGGCCTATGCGTATTTGCCGAAGTCGGTGGCGCGATTCTTTCGGCCGGATGAATTGGCGGGATTGATGGGGCGAGTGGGCTACGCGAACGTGCGATATCACCTGATGACGTTTGGTACGGTGGCGTTGCACATTGGTGTGAAGGGATAAGGGACACGGGCGGCAACTGCTGAAGTTTTAAGTCGGAGAGCAGGAAATTATCGTGGCGGATCGGCTGCACATTTTTCCCGGACGAATCTACAAAGTGGGGATCATCCGGTTTGTGGATGTGCCGGCAGGTGTGTCTCGTGCGTTGGGAGCTACGGAAGCCCATGTCCCGGTGCGCGGGACAGTGGAAGGCGTTCCGTTAGTGACGACGATGGTCTCGCGCGGCAAGGGACTTCACCGCGTGGCGATCCACGGAGACATTCGCAAGAAATTGCGCGTCGATGCGGGCGCGATTGTAGAGATTGTGATGGAACGGGATGACGAGGCGCGCGAGCCGGCGCTTCCCCCGGCGCTGGTGCTGGCTTTGCGGCAATCCCCTAAGGCCGGCGCCCAATTCCGAGGGATGACCGTGGCGTTGCGGCGGCAGATTGTGCGGTACCTTACCGCAGTGAAACAGCAGGCAACATTGGAACGTCGTGTGACGAGGTTCGTGCGACGCCTGGAACAGATGGCCCAGGACAAGAAAGCCAAGAAGAAATCGAAATAGAATCGAAGAAACATGGGACTGAGTGACATCCGTCACAGCGCTGCCCCTACCTATAGTTGAAGCTTCCTGTTCCGCAGCCGAAGTTAAGTGTTGAAACGCGTCGGAAAGGCCGTTGCAGTTTGTGTAGTGAGGCGTATTGACTGATAGGAATTGACTATTGTGGCTAACGCCTTGAGTCGTTAGTCTCTGCGTTACGGAAGGCAGTCGGTGAGGGAGTTCACCATGAAAGCTCGACCAATCGCAGGTCGGATCACACCGGACACGGGGAAGCAGAGCTTCGCGAGTATAGCCGCGGAAGAATTGCAAATGCGAATTGCCGCAAGTGGACTGGGCGAGGCATTGGCGCGCATGGCGTGTGAATTGTGCCTGGAAGAAGTGCCGGTGGAAGAAGCGTTCCAGAAGATTCAAGAGTCAGCGATCGAAAAGATGGTGCGCATGTTGGATGCGCGAATACTGGAGCATGAAGGCGCGTTAAAGAGTTGCCTGGAGACGGTGACGGTGGAGTCAGAACGGGTTGCATGGCAAGCCCTGGAAACGGGGACAGAGGAATTGCGCGAAGGATTGGCACTGTTGGAAGACGTGCAGAAATTAGACGGGAATGGATACGTGAATTAGGGAAATTGTTGCTTGTGAGCGAGCGCGCGGCTGAGTAGAGAAATCATTCCAAGCATAGAACGCGGCCAGCAGACAAACTTGAAAGAACCGACCTGAAGGTCGGCCACTACACAAAAACCTTAGCGAGCCCAGCCAGGATCGCCGCCCGCGCGGCGCAGTTCGTCTTCCATATCGCTAAGTTGTTTCTTCAGAGATTCAACTTCTTTTTGCTTTGCGTCGAGTTTGGCGCGCTTGTCGTTAATGTCCTTGCGGTCGTATTGCTGCATTAAAGCTTTTTGAGGATCGGGGTAATATTGAACTTCGGCTTTATCGAATTCGCGCTGCAAAACCTGGACTTCTTTTTCAGCAGTTGCAAGCTTGTCGCGAACTTTACTGAAACGCTTGCGCCAGTAAGCTTCACTCTTTGGGTCATTTTCCGCAGGGGCGTCTGCATCAGCTTTGGCATTGGCATCTGACTGGGCAGCGTCGGTTTTGGCATCGGCAGCCTTGGCGGGCGGAACTGAAGCAAAATCATCGTTGGTGTAGACCTTTTTGGGCTTGGGTGCAGCTTGTTGCTCGGCGCGAGCTTTGCGGGCGGCCGCAGCGAGTGGATCTTCTGATTGTTGGGCCGGCGGGTTTTGGGCGGAGGTTGAGAGGGCGGCAATGAAGCCCACCGAGAGTAAAGCCGTCGTCCGCAAAACTATATTGGTGCGCATAGACACCTTCCTCCACCGGAGCGGATAGGAAGCTCCCAAGAAGCAAAATCAAATGCTAAGGGTATTGTAACGCGAAATACGGGAGCGGGATGGACGGTGGAGCGTAAGGATTAAGGGCTAGCGGGAAAACAGAGACAGCAAGGATGAGGAGCTGAAAACCACAAGAAGGGCGGCAACACCAAGAAAAGTACCAAGAGGAATCTGGTATTGCGAAACGATAGCCCATCGAAGCGAGTCCACTGGGCCCAATCCGCGACGATAGGCGCGTTCGGCTAGGTTGCGTTTCCAACCGGATGCATAAAGTATGCCGATGAGGCCGATTCCGACGATGGAGCCAAGAAATGTGCCGATGAGGATGGTCAGAAAGGTTCCCGGCACGCCGAGGAAGGCTCCCACCATAACCATCATTTTCACATCGCCCATGCCCATGCCATCACGATGACGGACCTTTTTGTAGAGGGTGGCAACGGCCCACAAAAGCAGACTGCCGAGCGCGGCGCCGAGCAGGGCATCGAGAACGCCGAAGATAACAGGCGCGTGAGACGGAAGATAGTGAAAGCCGAGACCGAAGAAGAGGGCTACGGAGCTGCCATCGATGGGAGGAACCCGCGTGGCGAAGGCGAGGCCGATGCCGAAGCCGGGCCAAACGACGGCATCGGGGAGCAGGCGAACACGGAGATCGGTGACGATGAGAATCATCAGAAGGCAGTCGAAAAACAGCCATTTGAAGGTGGGAAGCGTGACGCCAAATCTTACAAAGGTCAGAAGGAAAAGGAGTCCAGTGAGGAATTCAATGACCGGATACATAGGGGAGATCGGTAGAGCGCAGTTGCGACATTTGCCGCGAAGAATAATCCAGCCAAAAATGGGGATGTTGTCGTAGGGCTTGATAGGCGTTTTGCAGCGAGGGCAGCGGGAACCGGGGGAAACGATGGATTCGCCTTCCGGAATGCGCGTGATGCAAACATTCAGAAAGCTGCCGATCACGATGCCGAAGAGGAAAAAAATGAACGGGATCATCTGAATCACTGTGACATAGAGGAGCAGAGTGCTCAATAAAGGGTGGAGTGAATGGTGTCGGATGGCTAAACGGTGTCATGGATTCGGACATCTGGGTACCACAGAGTTTACGGAGAAGAGAAAAACTTACCGCCGAGTGAACGGTGGGCCAAAGAGTGCGCTGAGAAGAAGGCCGAAAACAGGTAAACTTAAAATATGGCAATGAGTTGGTTTGAACACGCAATCAGGCGTTATGAGCATCGCCGGTGGACCACGGACGATAACCGGATGGTGCGGCCGTTTGAGTGGGGACTGGAGCACATCAATGGGTCGGCGGAGCACAGCGATCCGCGAGCGTTTGTAAGGGAATATGCGCGCGAGGCTATCGACAATAGCGAAGAGTGGTACGCGACAGACGAGGTACGGGATTACAGGATCGATGCGGAAAATGTGCTGACGTTCACGAGTCCACTGGAATCGGCGTGGCCGGAGAACAATACGGTTCATGCACAGTTGTTTCGCGGGAAGAAGACAGGGCCTGCGGTGCTGGTGCTGCCGAACTGGAATGCGAAATGGCATGGACAAGTGGCGCTGTGCCACTGGCTGCAACGGATGGGAATTACCGCCATGAAAATGAGCTTGCCGTATCACGACCGACGCATGGCGATTGGGCACGAGCGGGCGGACCAGTTGGTGGGGCCGAATATCGGATTGACGCTACAAGCGAACCGGCAGGCGGTGAAAGATGCGCGCGCGTGCCTGACGTGGTTGGAGCAACAGGGTTACGACCACCTGGGCATTTTGGGTACAAGTATCGGGTCGTCGGTTGGGTACATAACGCTGGTACATGACCGGCGTGTGAGAGCGGGCGGGTTTTTCCATGTATCGACTTATTTTGCAGATGTTGTGAGTAAGGGAATGACTACCAACCACGTGTGGGAGGGACTGCGGCACGAAGTAAGCGTGGAAGAGTTGCGAGAGTTTTGGGCGCCGGTGAGTCCCATGCCGTATGTCGAGCGCGGGATGGGCGCGAACCGGGATACGTTCATGGTGTATGGGAAGTACGACCCGACATTTTTGCCGGAATTGACGGAGGAGATGCTGCGGGCACTGAGGAAGCATGGAGCGGAGCCACGGACGCTGGAATTGCCCGTGGGGCACTACTCGTTGGAGTTGGCGCCGTTCAGCTTTGTGGCCGGATATCGGATGTTTACGTATTTTCTGGAAGCGCTGGGCTAAGTCTTCCGGTAGCACTTTATCTCCGTGGCGCTATGAATGCAGAACTGCGGAAATCGCACCTTTGGCGATTAGGGCATAAACGGCATTAATGTCAGCGGCTAGGGGGCGGTCGGCTTCGAGTTTAGGGGAAACGGCTCGGACGGAGTCGTAGGCTTTGCGGGCAAGAGTGCCGGTGTGCAGCGGGGCAAGCAGGTCAATGCCCTGACACGCGCAGAGAAGTTCAATTGCGAGAATGTGACGAAGATTGTGAAGCATGCGTTCGAGGCGGCGCGCGCCGCTCATGCCCATCGAAACGTAATCTTCCTGATTGCCTGAAGTAGAAATCGAATCGACCGAATGGGGAGTGGCGAGGGCGCGATTTTCGCTGGTAAGCGCGGCGGCGGTGACCTGGGCGATCATGAAGCCGGAATTGAGGCCGGGATCGGGCGTAAGAAAGGCTGGAAGCAGACTGGTGAGCGGATTGGTCATCTGCTCGATGCGGCGTTCGGCGATGCCGCCAAGAGTTGCTAGCGCTATGGCCACCTGATCGGCGGCCATGGCAAGCGGTTGTCCGTGGAAATTGCCCCCGCTGATGATGTCGCCTTCGCCATTTTCCTTGAGAAAAACCAACGGATTGTCGGTGGCGCTATTTAATTCCACTAAGGCCATTTCACGTGCGTAGACGAGCGAATCGCGGACGGCACCGTGGACTTGGGGAGTGCAACGCAGGCTGTAGGCATCCTGGACGCGCGGATCCTTTTCGGCGGCGCGGTGCGATTCGCGAATCTGGCTGCCTTCATTTAAGTGTGCGAGATTGCGGGCGGTGGTGCCGGCTCCCGGATAGGAACGCGCGTGCATGATGCGTGAATCGAAAGCGCCGGGACTGCCGCGGAGGGCGTCGAGAGAGAGTGATGCGGCGACATCGGCAGTATCTGCGAGAATGTCGGCATCGTAGAGCGCGAGGCTGAGGAGGGAGAGCATGCCTTGCGTACCGTTAAGAAGAGAAAGGCCTTCCTTGGCTTCGAGAGCAACCGGAACGACGTCTGCGCGCTTCATGGCCTCTGCGCCGGACAGTTTCTCGTTCTTGTAGCTAGCTTCGCCTTCGCCGATTGCTACCTGTGCCAGATGCGCAAGCGGGGCGAGATCGCCGGACGCGCCGACGGAGCCCTGCGATGGAATGACGGGGTGGACGCCAGAGTTGAGCATGGCGCAAAGCGTTTCAACGATGACGGGACGGGCGCCGCTCAGGCCTTTGGCAAGGGCATTGGCTCGGAGCAGCATCATGGCGCGAGTTTCGGGTTCGCTGAGGGGAGTGCCGACGCCGCAGGCGTGAGAACGAACAAGATTCACCTGGAGCTGGCGAACTTGCTCGGTGGAAATGCGGACGGAGGCGAGTTTGCCGAAGCCGGTATTGATGCCGTAGGCGGTTTTGCCGGAGGCGACGAGTTGATCGACGACATTGCGCGAGGCTTTCATGCGCGCAATGGCCTCGACGGCGAGTGAAACTTTCTCATGGCCGAAAGCTACAGCGAAAAGTTGCGAAAAGGTAAGGTCGTTTCCGGTCAGAACAATGCTCATTCGGTGCTCCGGTCGGGTGCTGGTGCGACGATGGAAAGAAACGCGGTCTTGTATTTGTCGGAAAACTGTTTTACGTGGCCAGCACGACTGCAGGCGACGTGAATCGTGTGGCCAGTGGCGAGAAGTCGGTGGTCTTCCTGGCGAAAAATTTCGTAACCGAATTTCAGGGTGCGGGTCCTGGTTTCCAGGATGCGAGTGCGGACGGTGAGGAGTTCATCGTAGCGGGCAGGATGGTGGTAGCGACAGTGGGCATCAGCGACGACTATGTAGGTGTCGTCATCGAGTTCCATTCGTTTGTAATCGAAGCCGAGCGAACGCATCAGTTCAACCCGGCCGACTTCAAACCAGATCAGGTAATTGGAATGGTAGACCACGCCCATTTGATCGGTTTCGGCGTAGCGCACGCGTACGGTGACATCGTGGTGAGTGAACATGTCCAATTGGTTGCGGGCCGCTGACTGAATGGCGACAGGCGCGCAGGGGATAGTATGCCGGAAAAAGCGCGGGAAGAGAAAATTTACGACGAAGAACTGACAGGAAAGCGTGGGCCCCCGATCGAATGACAGAACGTTAACGAGAGTTGTGAGTTTTCTGTGTACAATTCTGGCCTACACAGGAGGATTCCAATGGAACGTCGAATAATCACTTCGAGGCGCGAATTTGTAAGACTGTCTACTGCATTGGGTTTGGGACTTACAATTCCTGGTACTTATTTGAACGCGGGGCAGAAGGATGCCGTTAAGACTGGCCCAGTGTTGAGTCCAAACGAAGCATTGAAGGAACTGCTGGCCGGGAATGAGCGCTTTGTGAAAGGGCAAACGCAGAATCCGCGGCGTAGCCCGGCAGAGTTTTCGGCACTTGCGGCCGCGCAATATCCGGAGGCGGTTATTGTGAGCTGCGCAGATTCACGAGTCGCGCCGGAATTGCTGTTTGACGTTGGCGTGGGAGATATTTTCGTGGTTCGTGTGGCAGGGAATGTAATCGGCGGCGCAGGCGTAACGGTGAAGGGAAGCATCGAGTATGCAGTGGCAGAGTTGAACGTGCCGCTGATTGTCGTGCTGGGTCACAGCGGATGCGGGGCAGTGAAATCCGCGATGAAGCATATTGACGCAAAGGATTCACTGCCAGGCGCTATCAATGGACTGGTTGAGCTTGTGAAGCCTGCGGTGCAGAAGAGCAAGGGGATGCCCGGAGATCCTCTTGAGAATGCCATCGCCGCGAACGTGCAATTGGGCGTGGACAAGTTGAACCGACTGGATCCGATCGTGGCGCCACGGGTGAAGGAAGGAAAATTGAAGGTAGTGGGAGGAGTGTACGACCTAAAGAGTGGCGCGGTGAAGATGCTCTGAGGGACTGGATAATTTTGCGTCGCGCCGAGAACGGAAAGTGTGCTCCTAAATTTCTTCGCTTTCGTCCTGCCAGTGGGGTTTGCGTTTTTCGAGAAATGACGCAAGACCTTCCTTGAAATCGGGCGTGCAGCGGATGCGAGCGTTTTCGAGTATGGCGCGCTCAAGGTCGTGATCGAGGCTGGCGGCCGCGGCAGAAGTGAGCAAGTGCTTAGCGCGAGTAACGGAAGCGGGACTTGCGGCGATCAAAGTGTCGGCAAGTTCGTGGGCTCGCTGCATGAGTTTTTCCGCGGGGACAATCTCATTAATGAGTCCGAATTCCTTCGCTTCCGTGGCTTCAATTGTGCGGCCGGTCAGGAGCAGATCCCGGCAACGCTTCTCACCAATCTGGCGGGTAAGAAACACGGAAACAATGGCGGGGAGAAAGCCAATCTTGACTTCGGTGTAGCCGAACTTCGCTTCTGGAACGGCCAGCGTGAAATCGCAAAGAGTGGCAATACCGCAGCCTCCGGCCAGGGCATGTCCGTTAACGGCAGCGATGAGAGGTTTGGTGTAGCTCCAGATTTTGCGGAACATTTTTGCCATGCGGCGTGAATCTTCCTGATTTTCCGAGGGGGATTGATGAGCGATGGCTTGGAGCATTTCCAGATCCATGCCAGCGCAGAAGGACTTGCCGTTGCCGGTTAAAATGACAACACGCGTACGGGTTTTCTCAAGTTCGTCGAGCGCGGAGAGAAGTTCTGCAATCATTTGTGTGGAGATGGCGTTGCGTTTATCGGGACGGTTGAGAGTGACAGTGGCGAGATTACCGGACGTTTCGAGAAGAAGTGATTGATAGTTCATTGGAGCGATTCTCCTTCTTTTGCGGCTGGCTTATGAGCGTATTTTGCTCGGATAGCATTGCTCATTTCCACAAGGTTATTCAGGCAGGTGAGATCGATGCCCGGGTCAGCGCCTACTTTACGGAGGGCGGCGAACACGGATTCGGTGGGAATGTTACCGACGAGATCGTCACCGGCAAAGGGACAACCGCCAAGTCCGGTGAGGGCGCTGTCGAATCGCCGACAACCGGCGGCATAGGCAGCGAGAATTTTATCTTCGGCGCCTTCGGGGCGTGAGTGGAGATGCACGCCTAGCTCGATACCTGCGACGTGATCTCTTACTTTCGTGAAGAGTCCGTGGACTAGATCGGGAGTGGCGGTGCCGACGGTATCGGCTAGTGAAACGGTGTGGACATGAATGTCTTTAAGCCATTCGAGGGTCTCTTGCACGATTTCGGGTCCCCAGGGCTCGTCGTAGGGATTGCCAAAGGCCATGGAAATGTAAATAACGAGGTTCTTGTCGGCGGCCTTGGTTTCGCGTTTTAGAGTTTCGACTAGGGCGCGGGATTCGGCGCGATTCATGTTGGCGTTGGAGCGGCGAAAATAGGCGGAGATGGAGTAGGGATAGCCGATGGTGGAAACGCCGGGAGTGGAGAGGGCGCGCTCGAGACCTTTTTCGTTTACGACGATGCCGATGATTTCGGGGAGGGAAGTGCCGTCGGGCAGGGAATCGAGGAGTTTGCGCATGACGTCTTCGCTGTCGGCCATTTGCTGGACGTGTTTGGGAGAGACGAAGCTGACGGCGTCGATGTGACGGAATCCGGCGGTGATGAGCTGGCAGAGGCAAGAGACTTTGGTATCAGTGGGGATCAATTCCGGGAGGCCCTGCCAGGCGTCGCGAGAGCACTCGATAAGTTTGAGCTGGTCGGTCATTTAGTGTGGTTTTCCTGAATTGCTATTGGACATGAGCGATACGAGAAACGCAAAAAATAAGATAAAACCAAGAATGCCGATGGCGCCTAGAGTTTTGTTGTAGAAAATACTGCTACTCAAGACGCTTTCCAGCGTGCGACTCCAGAGATAGACGGCGCATAAATAGTAGACCATGCCGGCGATAAGACCCAAAATGCAAGTGCCGAAAGCGATGGACATGGCGATTAGGAAGATGCGAGAGCTGCGCTTCATAGTTTTGTTTCAGACAATTTTAGTCTACGGGTCTGTGAGGGAAAGTGGAAGTACAGGGAAAGGCAAAGTCTTTAACCACAGAGGAAGCAGAGTGCCGCAGAAGAAACGGAGGTCATTATAAGTGAAGTTTACACGAGGGAAAAAGTTGCTGGTTAAGTTTGAAGGACGCCGGTCTTGAAGTCGGGGACGTGGGTATTTAGGGATGCGGCGTTTAGGGCCCAGATCAGGGCGTCGCGGGTGTGGGCGGGGTCGATGATGGCGTCGAGCCAGAGACGGGCGGCGGCGTAACGCGGATCAGTTTGGTGCTCGTAAGTGGCGCGAACGGATTCGACCATTTCTTTTCGCACTTTTTCGTCGACCTTTTTGCCCTCGCGTTCAAGTTGCTTCAGCTTAATTTCGGCAAGGGTGTTGGCGGCGGCGTCTCCGCTCATCACCGCAAATTTTGCCGTCGGCCAGGCAAACATGAAGCGCGGGTCGTAGGCCTTGCCGCACATGGCGTAATTCCCGGCGCCGAAACTGCCACCGATAATGACGGAAATCTTGGGGACCACGCTGTTAGCGACGGCATTCACCATCTTTGCTCCGGCGCGAATGATACCGCTCCATTCGGCATCTTTGCCGACCATGAACCCGTTCACGTCATGGAGAAAAATCACCGGAATGCGATTCTGGTTGCAGTCCATGATGAAGCGCGAGGCTTTCTCTGCAGACTCTGTGTAAATTACCCCACCGAATTCGATGCGCTTCTGGTCAGAGTGGGGCGCGTTGGTGGTGATGTGTTTTTTCTGGTTGGCGACGATGCCAACGGCCCAGCCGCCGATGCGTGCATAACCGCAGAGCAGTGTCTCGCCATATTCGGCTCGATATTCCTCGAAAGTGCTGCCATCGACGATGCGGGCAATGATTTCGCGCATGTCGTATTGTTTGGCGGGATTGCTGGAGAAGATTCCATAGAGTTCATCGGCAGAATAGAGCGGTTCGTGCGGGCGAGAATGGCTGAAAATGGGAGAATTAGGCGCACCCATCTTGTCGACGATGGCGCGAATGCGCTTGAGGCAGGATTCATCATCGGGTTCGCGAAAATCCACGGTGCCACTGATTTGAGAATGCATTTTCGCGCCGCCTAACTCTTCGGCGGTAGATTTCTGGCCGATGGCGGCTTGCACCAGCGCGGGGCCAGCCAGGAAAAGGCCGGAACCTTCGGTCATCAAAATGTGATCGCACATGACCGGAAGATAAGCGCCACCAGCGACGCACATGCCCATGATGGCAGTGATTTGAGGAATGCCCTGGGCGCTCATGACGGCGTTGTTGCGAAAAACGCGGCCAAAATCGTCGGTGTCTGGGAAAACGTCTTCTTGAAGAGGCAGAAACACGCCGGCGGAATCGACCAGGTAAATTGTTGGAATACGATTTTCGATGGAGATATTCTGCGCGCGGATGACTTTTTTTGCGGTCATCGGGAAAAATGCGCCAGCCTTCACAGTGGCGTCGTTGGCGATAATCATGAATAGTCGTCCAGCGACGCGGCCGAGTCCGGTAACCGTGCCTGCGGAGGGAGCGCCACCCCATTCTTCGTACATTTCGTGAGCGGCAAAAATGCCGAGCTCAAAGAAATGAGTACCCGCGTCGATGAGATCCGCGACGCGTTCGCGGGCAGTGAGGCGATTCTTCTTGTGCTGCGATTCGACGGCTTTGGCACCACCGCCCTGACGGATTTTCTCTTCCTGATTTTTGAGGGCGGTGAGAAGTTCGACCATGCTGCGGGAATTCTTCTGAAAGTCTGGGGATTGCGAGTTGACGCTGGTTTTCAGGACCGAAGAAGACACGAGAGAACCTCGCTTGAAAGATGCAGGCAAATCAGTATACGGAGGATTTCCTGAATGTGCGAGGGGACGCGACAGTCTTGACCGAGAGGTTGAGAGCGCGTAGGATTTTCGCAGCAACTAAGAAGTTTAGCGTTGCATTCTAAAGCGGGAGGCGCCTGTGCTGACCATTGCAGAAGTCTATCGGGCTGGGTGCGCCCGCAGAGTTAGCTTAGCGGAATCCGCAACCCTCCTGAAGTAATCATCATTCCACGAATTTGAAAATTCATCGCATCCATCGAGTGGATCTGCGTGGATGCACTTCCGCCTTCGCTCGTCATCGAGACGAGGTAGAGGGCGCTGCGCCGCCAATCGTGCGGCGGGAAGGTATTCACCGTGAAATTGGAAGCACTTGGGTGGAACGCGTATTTCGAAGCGGTTTGGGCTGATCGAGAACGGGACGAGAGCAGGTCTGCGAGAGTGACGAGTCACAATCGAGAAATCTGGCAGGTTTGTGGAGAGTTTGGTGAGGCACGGGCGGAGGCGTCCGGCAGATTGCGATTGGCGGCTGCGGAGAACGGAGACTGGCCTGCGGTCGGCGACTGGGTTGTTGTCGAGGGGAATGCCACTACCGGGCTAGTGATCCACGAGGTCTTACCACGCCGGACAAAGATTGTGCGCAAGACTGCGGGCAAAAAGGTCTCTTCACAAGTTCTGGCGGCGAACGTCGACATTGTTTTTCTGGTGATGGCCCTTGACGGCGATTTCAACCTGCGTCGACTGGAACGTTATTTGGCGCAAGTGTGGGATAGCGGAGCGCGGCCGGTCATCCTTCTGAACAAGGCGGATCTGTGCGAGGACAAGGCGAGGCAAATCGAAGAGGTGGAGCGATGCGCCCTTGGCGTTCCGAACCATGTGGTCAGCGCGACGACTGGGTTTGGGATGAAGGACCTGGAGCGGCGATTGCGGGTGGGGGAAACCGTAGTGCTGCTGGGTTCCTCGGGTGTGGGGAAATCGAGCATTGTAAATTGGTTCTTAGGCAGAGAGCAGCAGGCTATCCGGGAAGTGCGGAAAGAGGATAGTCGCGGTTATCATACGACCACGGGCCGACAATTGTTCTCTCTGAATTGCGGAGCGATGATCGTCGATACGCCGGGACTGCGCGAGTTACAGCTGTGGGATGCGGAAGAAGGATTGGCGCAGGCGTTTAGTGAACTGGAGGAACTTTCTGGTCGTTGTCGGTTTCGCGATTGCAGGCACAAAGGCGAGCCTGGTTGTGCCGTCAACGCCGCACTTGAAGACGGTTTGTTGGAGGCGGAACGGCTGGAGAATTATCGTAAGCTGCAACGGGAACAAGAGTTCTTGAGACGCAAGCTCGACTCAGGCCTGCAACACGAAGCCCGAAAAGCCATCAAGAAGATGAATCGGGCGGTACGAAAGCTGTATCGCGAGCGGGAAGAGAAAGGGAAATTGTGAGTGAACTAATGCTTTTGGATATGCAACTTGCGCAGCGCATTGAACTGGCAGAAGCGGAGGCGGCCGTCGTGTGCGCGGAAGGACTGCGAGATATTCAGCATGCGGCGAATGCGGCCGTCGAACGGATCGCTGGAGGATATGCGGTGTATTGCGGAGCGGCTTCGCCGGTGACGCAGGCGGTGGCGTTGGGGCTGCACGGGCCGGTGACTAAAGACGAGTTTGATCAGTTGGAAGAGTTCTACTTCAGCAGGAAGGAACCGGTGCGGGTGGAGACCTGCCCCATGGCGGATGCGTCACTGTTTGAGTTTTACAGAGAGCGTGGCTATAGCGTGAGGGAGTTTACGAATGTCATGGGTCGACCGGTGCATGTGGATGCAAAGTGGGTGGCTCCGGCAGAAATGCAGATTCGGCTGGTGGCCCGTGAAGAGATCGATGTGTGGACGCTAACGGTGGCACAGAGTTTTGCGGAACAATTTCCGGTTACGCAGGAATTGTTGAGCGTGATGAAGATGTTCGCGCTAGGGCAGAGTATGGAGTGCTACCTGGCGAGGGTTGGCGGACGAATAGTGGGCGGCGCCGCGCTGTCGCTGCGCGGGAAGACGGCGGGGTTCTTCGGGGCAGGGACGCTAGTTGAGTATAGGAATCGCGGGGTGCAGACGGCATTGTTGCATGCGCGGATGAAGAGGGCAGCGGAAGAGGGATGCGATCTGGCGGTGAGCTTGGCGGTGCCAGGGAGTCACTCGCAGCGGAATATTACACGGTTGGGATTTCAGACTTTGTATACGAGGGTAAAATTGG
Source organism: Candidatus Acidiferrales bacterium (assembly GCA_963726725.1). Classification (GTDB taxonomy): domain Bacteria; phylum Acidobacteriota; class Terriglobia; order Acidiferrales; family UBA7541; genus Acidiferrum. The sequence goes on along the minus strand of CAVSDV010000019.1, from coordinate 189,537 downwards.
AGCGGGCGGTAGTTTAAAAAGATAAAAAAGGAGGGAAAGGATTACGACAGAGCTCGCAGAGGGGTACAGAGGAAACGGCGAATCAGGTGGCGGGCACGCGAGAGTGAATGAATTCGACGATGTCTTGGGTGGAGGTGCCGGGAAGAAATACTTCGGCGATGCCGGATTTTTTCAGAGCGATGATGTCGGGCTCTGGAATGATGCCGCCGAGTAGGACGATGACGTCGTCCATGCCTTTGTCGTGGAGCAGTTTCATCAGTTGGGGACAGATGGTGTTGTGCGCACCGGAGAGAATAGAAAGGCCGATGACATCCACGTCTTCCTGAACGGCGGCCGTGGCGATCATCTCGGGGGTTTGCCGCAGGCCCGTGTAGATCACTTCCATGCCCGCGTCGCGAAGGGCGCGGGCGATGATCTTGGCGCCGCGGTCGTGGCCATCGAGGCCGGGCTTGGCGATTAATACTCGGATCTTTTTCTCAGTCATTTCTCCGTGTGCTCCATGTCCTCTGTCGTAGGAACGATTTCATACGATTATTCGTTTTATTCCTTCCTTTAGAACCTGCACATTGAAATTGATCAGAAGTCCCAAACGATGACCAGATAAGTTTAGATAGACAATCATAACGGAGTCATGTGCCGGGGAAAAGCAGTCTACTGCCTTACGTTCCAGGACGATTCGATCTGAGACGAGAATACCGAGCCTGTAGCCACAACCAAGTTTAATGCCTTTGTAGCCGACTGGAACGGGCTTCTGTTTCTCGAAAGGAATATTGCGAACCATCAGTTCATGGCAAAGGCAGGCCTCATAGACAGATTCGAGAAGTCCCGGACCGAGTTGCCGATGCAGCTCTATGGCCGCGCCGATGATTTGACGAGCTAATTCATTGTCGGTCATCGGATTGAGAACCACAGAGGACACAGAGAACTCCATCCTAGCTAGTGTGCGTCACTTTATCTTATTGGTAAGTATATAAAGGTGCTATGTGACGGCGACTTCTTCGTAGGGGCCGAAGACGGTGCGCATGGTTTCGCAAATTTCGCCGAGGGTGGCGTAGGCCTTTACGGCGTCGTAAATGTAAGGCATTAGATTTTCGGAGCCTTCGGCAGCTTTGCGAAGGGCAGCGAGTTTGCGATCGACTTCGGCGGTGGAGCGTTCGGCGCGTAATTTGCGCAGGTGCTCGCCTTGGCGATGGGCTACGGTCTCGTCGATCTGCAGGATATCCAGTGGTTTTTCTTTGGTGACGAAATCATTTACGCCGACGATAATCTTTTCCTTCTTGTCGATGGCCACTTGGTAGAGGTAGGAGGCTTCAGCAATTTCGCGTTGCGGGTAGCCCTTTTCGATGGCGGCAACCATTCCGCCGAGCGCGTCGATGCGGTTGATATATTCCCAAGCAGCCCTCTCGGTTTCGTTGGTGAGGGTTTCGACGAAATAGGAGCCACCCATTGGGTCTACTGTGTTGGTTACGCCAGTTTCGTAGGCGAGAATCTGCTGGGTGCGCAAGGCGATGGTGGCGGCGAATTCCGTGGGCAGTGCCCAGGCTTCATCAAGCGAATTGGTGTGCAGAGATTGCGTGCCGCCCAGCACGGCCGCGAGTGCTTGAATGGCGGTACGCACCACATTGTTCATGGGCTGTTGCGCGGTGAGGGTGCAGCCGGCGGTTTGTGAGTGGAAGCGCAAGGCCCAGCAGCGCGGATTCGCCGACTTGTAGCGCTCGGTCATGGCTTTGTACCAAATGCGGCGTGCGGCACGATATTTGGCAATTTCCTCGAAGAAATCGTTGTGTGCGTTGAAGAAGAAGGAAAGCTGCGGGCCAAATTCGTCGAGTTTCAAGCCGCGCCGGAGCGCCCACTCGACGTATTCCATGCCGTCGCGCAGGGTGAAAGCTAGTTCCTGAATGGCGGTGGAGCCGGCTTCGCGAATGTGATAACCGCTGATGGAGATGGTGTTGAACTTCGGGGTGTTCTTCACGCCGAATTCGAAGGTGTCGATGACCAAGCGCATCGAAGGTTCGGGCGGGTAAATATATTCCTTTTGCGCGATGTATTCCTTGAGGATGTCATTCTGGAGCGTGCCGGAAATGTTTTTCCAATCGGCGCCCTGTTTTTCGGCGACCGCAAGATACATGGCCCAGATGACCGCGGCGGGAGAGTTAATGGTCATCGAGGTGGTTACGTCGGCGAGAGGAATCTGATCGAAGAGCACTTCCATATCGGCGAGAGAACTGATGGCCACGCCGCACTTTCCTACCTCGCCGTCGGCCAGAGCGTGATCGGAGTCGTAACCCATCAAAGTGGGGAGGTCGAAAGCGACAGAAAGACCGGTTTGGCCTTGCGAGAGTAGGTAACGGAAACGTTGGTTGGTGTCTTCCGCGGCGCCGAACCCGGCGAACTGGCGCATGGTCCAGAGGCGGCCGCGATGCATAGTGGCATGAATGCCGCGCGTGTAGGGTGGTTCGCCTGGGAAGCTGAGGTCGCGGGCAGAGTCCCAGCCTGGAAGATCGGCTTCCGTGTAGAGACGGCGAATGGGATAGCCGGAAACGGTGGTAAATTCCTTTTGGCGCTCGGCGCTTTTCTGAAGCGTGGGATTCAGAGTGTTCTTTTCCCACTGTTCGAGGCTGGATTTATATTTGGAGGAATCACTCATGAAATGACGCTCCCGGAGCGTGAGATCGCGACGCGGTGGCTAGGGCAGAAGTATACGACCGCAGTTATACGCAACCCGCACAAAAACTAATGCTAAGCGAAAGGCTTTCTGCGGGCAAGCGGCGGGACTTGGAGATGCCCGATTTTCAAAGGGGAGTGCGATTCGCGTGGTAAGTGCAGGGCAAACATCTGAAAATCCTTCCAGAATTCGGGCCAGCCTTTCAGGGGAGGGCCACAGACGAAGATGTAGGGGTGTTCGAACGTCTCTTCATTCTCGATGCCGTAGGAATTCCAGGCCTGCGCCGCGACGTGGCAGGAAGCGAAATGGTCGTCGACATATTCTTTCCAGAAGCCAACGATGATGAGGGTCTCCGGTGGCGGATTGCCGTACCCACGTTCCCAGGAAGAGTTCACGCCGCTGATGGCTGGCGGCAAGCCGTAACGCGGTCCAAACAAGTTGATGGCGCCGACTTCGCCGTAATTGCCGGCAAGAATTCCGAAGTTGGCGCGCTGATCGGCGGGAAGAGAATCGCGAATCTGTGCGATGGTGGCGACAAACTCAGGCCAGCCAATTTCTTCAGGGAGCGCAGTGTCGATTGCGGACGCTGCATACCACCAGCGAGATTTGACTGGGGCGATGGGTAGGGCAATGGCCATGGCTCCTAGGATACTGACGATGAGAGCGGCCCAAAGGGCGGGGCGAAGGAAGCGAGTCCGCGCGGCGCGTGCGCGTGCAAAGAAGTCGGCGCAAACTACGGCGCCTGCGGCGTAAAGCATCGGATAAGCGGGAGCGAGGTAGTAGCCGCGGCCTTTAGCGATTACGAAAAGCGCAAGCGTGATGAAATACATCCAACCAAGGGCGCGGAAGCGAGAACCTCTCGAGGAGATGAAATAGAACCAGAGGCCGGCTACCCATAAGGGAATGGCAAGGAGAGTCTGTTCCAACTGATCGGGCAGGAAATCCTTGGTGAGACCTGCGGTGACATCGCGATCGTGGAGGAAGTGCAGGAAATCGAGAGAGACGAACTGATGGCGGACTTGCCAAAGAAAGTTGGGCAGAAAGATCAGGACAGCGGTGGCAAGTGCAGCCAAGAACCATTTGCTGAAGAGAAATCGGCGCGTGCTGGTGAGAAGGAGTCCACCGATCACGCCGCAGACAAAGAAAGCCATGGTGTATTTCGAGAGCATGCCGAAACCGATCGCGGCGCCGCCTGTCAGGAGCCAGCGTGGGTTGTCCGTTCGAAGGAGCCGGATCATGCAGTAGGCTGTGAGCACCCAAAAGATGTAGTCGAAGGAAATGTATTGCATGATCGCGCCGCCACCAAGGCAGAAAGGAACGGCCGCGAGTGCCGCTAGAATCTGCGCTTCGCGTTTTCCGCCGAGTTCGCGAGCCATCAAGCCGGTCAGAAAAACGGCCATGGCCTGAACTAGCGCGGCGAAAAAGCGGAAGCCCACAAGTGAGGTACCGAAGAGGGCTAGAGCGGTGCGGGCGAAGAATGGAGTTACAGGAGGATAGGCAACGTAGCCCCAGGCGAGGTGGCGAGCATCGTCGAGCACAGCGAGTTCATCACGATGCCAGCCGTAGCGATTGCCGGTCAAAAGGTGCACGAGTACTGTGCCGATAGCGATGTAGGCGAGACAGGCGGTCTCACTCGACCAGCGAGAGCGTGGAGCGGGAGTTGGAGAAATGGAGGGCGGCATTGAGGCGTGAGGTCCGAGAAAATGTTAGGGGAAAGACGCAAGCGGGGCAAGTTGAAGATTGGCACGGAAAAAAAGAAAAGGCCCGAAGCGGGGCTTCGAGCCTTTGGAGGAATGCTGCAAGCGTAAAGAATGATTAGCGATGGCCGGAAGAGTTACCTTGATCCAGAGCTTTCAAAAGTTTCTCTGTGCCGACAACCTGGCCGCTCGAAGTGCCGGGGATCAGAGAGTCGCGTTCGATGACGCCCTTCTCCGCTCCGGCGATGGTTACGCTATTGACTTCGAGGGTGCGGCCAAGAGCGCGTTCGTAATTGGCTTTGGCTTCCGCGAGGTCGGCCAGAGCGCGTAGCTCAGTGCCTTGCGCGGTGATGAGGTCGCGCTGCGTCAAGATGACGTTGTACACGGTGGAAGCGCCAAGCTGATATTTCTTCTGCTCGGCATCGAAGGTCTGTTGCTGGAGTTCGCGTGCCTTGCGAGCGGCCTCGACGCGAGCGCGATCCTGTTCAAGTGCGATCGTGGTATTGCGAACATCGAGCAGGGCAGAGTTCTTGATCTGCTGGGTTTGCGCTTCCAACTGGCGGCGAACCAACTGCGCGTGAACGTTATCCGCCTGCGCGGAACGATTGCGAATGGGTATTTGCAGGGTCAGCGCAACGTTATAGTCCGGGAAATTATTGTGAAAGATCTGCGATTGAGCATTGCCAAAGCCAGCATAGGCTATGCCGGTGACTGGCGCGGTGGTGGCTCCGACGAAGTAAGGAACGCCACCGACAACGATGGGATTCCCGTTTGCATCCACGATGGGGACTCCGGAGCTAATGGATGTGGGAGTTCCGGTGATGTTCGAGTTACCTGCCAGACCGAAGGAACCGTATCCGGCGCTGAGCGTGGCGGAAGGCAGCAGTGCATTCTTGGTAGCCTTCACTTCCACGTCGGCGTTCTTCAGGTTGTAATACTGCTCCTGTAGTTCGGGGCGCTTGGCGAAGGCTTCCTTGATCGCGTCATCGAAGGAGGCGGTCAGAATGGAAGCCGGAGCATCGGGCTTGTCAGTCGGAATAATTTCAACGTTGATGAGATTGGAAGCAAGCGGATCCTTGGAGATGTCACTTTTCAGAACGAGTTCGTCCTGCAGGCGCGTGGTCTGAGCGACGATGAGATTCTGCCGATTGGTGGCCATTTCGGATTCCGCGCGGGTGACGTCGAGAGGCGCCATGGTCCCGATTTCCAACTGCTTTTTGTTGTCATTGTACAGTTTTTCGGAAACGGTCAGGGCCTGCTGTTGCACATTGACGTTCTGTCGTGCGTAAGCGAGTTCCCAGTAGGCAATGATTGTGTTGGTGATGGTGGTGATGGCCTGTTGGCTGAAAGCGAGGTCAGCGATTTTGCGGTTATTCTCGGCGATGATGATATTGCGGCGGTTGATGAAGCGGCCGTAACCGCTGAGCAATTGCTGCTGAAAATTGATGGTCAGAGCCGATTGTACATAGGGATTGAAGAAGTTCGCGGCCGTGGAAGAAGCGCGAGTGTTATTCCAGTTGACGGACACAGACGTACCGGTGTCGAAATTCTTCTGAAACGAGGTGTTGTATTGCGCGGTGTGCGAATCCAGTCCGGCGGCTTTGCGGACACCGGTCAGCGCTCCAGAGCCAGTTCCCGATATGAATGGGTTGTTGATGGGAGTCGTGCGTGCATCATACGCAAATGTTTGGGCGATAAACGGGTCGTACTGAAGGCTTGGCAAGCTTGCTGTGGAGAATGGGATCAAGGCTCCTGCGGTGTTGTAGCCGAATCCGCCCGCCTGGGTCTTGAGCAAGCTAGTGTCGGCCATCCAGGGGTTGTAGCGCTGGACAACGATGTCCATGCTGTTTTCCATGGACAGAGCGATGGCATCCTGCAGGCTAAGCTCGAGCTTGTTTTCGTGAATCAACTGCTGCAGACGGGGAGAGTTGGTGAGCTCTCCGGGATTCACGAACTGGCTGGTGTAAGGCTTGAAAATATTGGGAAAGTAACTGGGGCCTTGGGAGAAATTGAACTTTGTGACCCCCAAGGACACGGGAGCGCCACCCTGCACGGCGGCTTTTAGTTCGGGAGTGGGTGACTGCTGCGCGGGCTCTTGCGCGCGAAGAGGAACAACGGGCCCACCTGCGAGGATGCCGGCCAACACGGCGGCAAGCAGGGGTCTAAAGAACAGCTTCTTCATAGGTATCCTCACCATAGGTTGAGATTCGCGCACTCGCGCCTTTTGCAGCTCTCACACTGTAGAACGTTAGAGACAGGCAATTTGTTTCATTCGACCGCGTAATAGGAGAGTTGCCAAGCCCGATTCGGTAGCGATAACCGGGACCTTGCAGTCTAGCAGGGGCATGAATCATTTGACAACGAAGTCCCTGGCAGCTAGGCTGCTGACGTTTCGACGTTTAGGAGCTGTCGACGGTTAGCGCCATGATGTTAACAAAAGAAGAGATTCTCAAAATATTTGAGACCAGCGGTGCGATCCGCCACGGGCATTTTGAGCTTTCCAGTGGGCGGCACAGTGACACCTACGTACAGTGCGCACTTGTGCTGCAGTACCCACGTTTTGCGGAAAAATTGGGCCAGGCACTCGCGGCTTTGTTCTCTGATGCGCATATCGACGTTGTGGTCTCACCCGCCTTGGGTGGAGTGGTCATCGGGCAGGAAGTGGCCCGGGCATTGCCAGCGGGTAAGGATGCAATCGGAGGCGGAGTGCCAGCGATGTTTGTGGAGCGGGACGCGAGCGGGACTTTGACGCTACGGAGGGGGTTTTCGCTAAAGCGTGATCAACATGTACTGGTAATTGAGGATGTGTGGACCACAGGCGGATCGACAGAGCAAGCGATCCATGTTGTCGAAGAAGCGGGTGGGCGGGTGGTCGCCGCGGGAGCGTTGATCGATCGAAGTGGTGGAAAAATTGAGTTTCCGGTGGAATCGAGTGCACTACTCGGCATGACCATCGACAGCTACGAGCCCGAGGATTGCCCGTTGTGCAGGCAGGGGACTGCCGCCGTAAAGCCGGGTAGCCGCTTCGTGCGCACGGCTTCCTAGCGTACCTTAGTATTTCTTCATGCGTTATTTCAAACTCACGCTGGCCTACGACGGTACCGATTTCCACGGTTGGCAAATGCAAAAAGGAAAACCGACGGTGCAGGGAGAGATTGTGTCTGTATTGCGCCGGTTGACGCAGGAAGATGTCCAATTGAATGGATCCGGGCGTACAGATGCGGGTGTGCATGCGCTGGGACAGGTGGCCAGTTTTCGCACGCAATCTGGGTTGTCGGCATTGGAGTTTCAGCGGGCGCTGAATGCATTGCTGCCTCTCTCGATACGCGTGATGGCCGCGGAAGAGACTGGGCCGGCGTTCAACGCGCGGTATTCCGCGAAGGGAAAAATCTACCGATACCGGTTGTACCGAGGGAAAGTAGTGCCGCCGTTTTTGTGGCGATACGTGCTGCACTACCCGTTTCCACTGGATGAAGAGGCGATGAAGGATGCGGCCGCGCGATTTGTCGGCGTGCATGATTATTCATCGTTTGCGGCCTCGACGGGGTCGGAAGATGACGATCGGGAGCGCAACATGGTGCGCGAGATTTTCAGCACGGACTTACGGCGGACAGAAGATGGAGAGGAATTGTGGTTTACCGTGCATGGGCACTCGTTTTTGAGATACATGGTGAGAAAGATGATGGGCACGTTGCTGGATGTGGGACGGGGAAAACTTGTGCCGGACGATATTGAGCGATTGTTTGAAATGAAGGACCGGTCAAAGTCTGGGCCGACGGCCCCGCCGCAAGGGTTGTGCATGGTGAAGGTAGAACATGAGGAAGGGTATCGGTTGTAAAAACGGTGAGGCTGATTATTTAGCCCGATACTAAATAACTTGAAAACTACTCTGGGTGCAGTGATTTTGGCTGGCTGGGGTCCAGCAATGCTGGACCCCTAGCAGAACGATTATTTTTTGTGGCCGCTTGCTTTGCCGAAGGAAAGATTTTTCGAGAAAAAGGGAACCAGTTTGGTTTCGATGCGATCGGCAATGTGATTAAGATGATCTCCCTGATAGACCTCGAAGAAATGAGGGATCTTGTAGGAAGTCAGAACCTGATCGAGATCCTTGGTGGTGTCGGTGATGCCATGGTCCTGGTCGCCCACGTCCAAAGCGACAGCCGTTAGACTGCGAATATTGTCGATGTACTGATCGATTTGTTCGAGCGGGGCATTGGCGACCCATTTGTTGTGAACATCCTTGCGCGCGGCGTTCTGGTCCCCCGGGAGTGTGAGGTAGAGCGGAGGATTATTGGGATCGGGTGACCATGCGGCCGCAGAAGCTAGAATAATCTTCGAGTAGAAATCGGCTTTTTCGACTTCGGCGGGATCTTTGACCGCTTCCGCTTTCGTCAGTTGATCATCGGTGATTTTGAAGAAATCCCCGGACATGCAGCAGGCGCTGAGCAGATAGACGCTGGAATAGATGTCGGGATGCTTCATGCCGATGCGGAGCGCGCCATAACCGCCCATGGAATGTCCAGCTAAACCGCGGCTGTCGCGTTTTGCGATGGTGCGATAGTGCGAGTCGATGTAGGCGACGAGTTCTTCTGACACGAATTTTTCCCAATCGCCGGTGGTCACGGAGCTGGAATACATGCTGCCCTGGTAGCGCGTGAAGGCATTTGGCGTGACGAAGATCATTTCCTTATTGCTGGAGGCCTGCAGAGCCTTGTCGACGACGCTGGGGAGATTAATCCAGTGTTTCGTGGGGCCATACCATTTGTCGTCACTGTCGGTGAAACCGTGAAGAAAATAAACTACGGGATAGTGCCGGGATTTGTCTTTTTTGTAGCTGGGCGGCAGATAGACAGAGACATCGCGATCGGGCGAATCGCCTTCCAGATTTCCCATTAGAGACATACCGTGAACCTTGATGTGCTCCACAGTGCCGGGGGGAGTAGCCGCGCGCGAGGGAATCCACAGCAAAGTTACTGCGAAAAGTAGAAGTTCAAATAGCCGTTTCATTCGTTCACTTCCTCCGGAGCGAAGGCTGTAAATTCTCGAAATCGGTGTACATATTACTCTGGTTGCGGCCGGAGGGCGGAATATTTCGGACCTATGAAATTGAGAACTGGAAATGTTTTGGTTGGCACTATTGCGGTGAGCGGACATGAAGAATGATGCGGCGGTAAGAAGTGAGACTCGGTGATCCGTTATCGGTTACCGACAAGATGATGTGGGCAAAGCCTTCGGAAGGGCACTTCGAGTTGGGAAGATGAATCCACATTGGACGGCAGGTTGAGGCTGGTGTGACAGTGACGCGCGAGGTTTCAGAGCCGATGATGTTTAAGTCAGCGACAGCCGCATTGCTCCCTGCGCCGGCCTCAATGTATTGAAACCAGGAAAAATGCAGCGTTTGATTGGCGTCGGGATCGCGGGACTCGGTGGCATCGAGAAGCACGGGCTTGCCGACTTCGGCCTCAATAAATACCGGCGCTGAGCCAGTCTGGCCGTTCACTACAACGATGGGATTGTGATTGGCCTCGGCGTAGGGCTTGATGGTCCAATCCATCCGTGCGGCGAAATCGTGCTGAAAGGCTTCACGCCAGCGCCAGATGGTGGCCTGGTCGGATGTGTGAGGCTTACGGTCAGCTCCGATCACGGTGTCCTGTGAAGTGATGCGCGAGAAAACATCGCCGCCCTGAGTCCAAATGGGATGCTGCTCGCCAAAAGGTTGACGGAAGATGTAGCGTCCGCCCCATCCACCCCAACCGGGGTTCCACCAACTTGCCAAGCCGTTGTCGATGAGCCCGAGAAAGGACGGCGTGTCGCCCTCCATGATGAACGCGAATTTCGGATACTGTATTCCAAGCAGACCTTTGCTGCGGATATTCGCGTCGAGCCATTCATTTGTAACTGTCGAGAAATCCGCGCCCTCACCGTTGCGGTAATAGACATCACCGCTGATGCCCGTCCAAGTGGCGTAGAAATATTCCTGGCCGTCTGGAAGCGATGGACGAACGACGTAGAAAAGATCTGGGAATTCCCGGCGGATCCACGGCCCGGCATCGTCTTGATCGGAGATCGAATAGACGCGAAGCTTGTGGACAAACTTCGCTAAGTCCGCTGGGGAGCGAGATGAGCGCACGTCGGTTAGTGCTTGGGCAAGCGTATTGGCGCCACCCCAGATTGTGACCCAGAGAGGCCTTGGGTCTTCGCGATCCGCGGCCGCGATCAACAATTGAGAACCTGGCGAAGATTTGCCGTTGCCGACTGCAGCGGTGCCGTAACTGGGTTGACCGCTGCGAACCTTTTGATCCAGATCGTTTTCTGTGGGCCAACCCGCCGCATGGTTGAGGAGGTTCGGCCGTACCTGACCGTAGAGAGCGATGATCTGATGCATCGTTACCGGATGTGTGGCGGCTTTCTGCCAGGTTGAGGTCGCGGCGACGAGTCCTTCAACATCAATCTCGTTGGAATACAACAAGAAGCGGACGAAGGACATTTGATCATCGGGTTCGTTACCGATGTCGCTAATCACGAAGGCTCGGGGATGGCCTGAGAAATTATCGATATGGTTCGGGCCATTCTGCTCCTGCCGGAGACAAGAGTATTTTCAGACTGCGCATAAGAGGGGGGGACAGGAAGTGCCGTACAACAAATGAACAGTGTCAAGCGTGAAGAGTGCGTAGGGCTTGGCACGCATCCGTATTCCTCTGGGCTGACGAAAGTACAGAAAATGTCGCAGGAAGGTAGTCTACAACTTTTCAACGCCGATTCACTGAGCGATGATTGAGAAGCGATTCATGGTGTTCGTTGAGGAATGATAGAATCAGGGGCATGGTGGCGACGACGTTGGCTGCGGTTGAGACGATACCTTCCATTGATCCGGCTACAGGCCGGGTAACTGCTAATTTTGAGAAGACATCTCCGTTGATTGTGCCGCAATTGCTGGCAAAGGCGCATGCGGCGCAAGCGAGGTGGGCATCGCGGTCTGTACGCGAACGGTGCGCCTTGATAGGTAAATTGCAGCAAGAGATCCTCAAAGCGCGAGACGTGTTGGCCGACGCGGTGGTGCGGGAATCGGGAAAACCGCGCGTTGAGGCGTTGTTCGCGGATGTATTTGTCGCGTTGGATTCTGCGGCGCACTTTGCGAAGAACGGACTGGAGAGTCTGCGGCCAGAATCGGTACCGCACCGGAACACGGCGGCCAAGGCGAAATCCGGAACCTTGTTTTACGAACCGCTGGGAGTGGTGGGAATTATCAGTTCGTGGAATTATCCACTGGCAATTCCGCTGAGCCAGATAATTGCCGCGGTGGCGGCTGGGAACGCGGTGCTGTGCAAGTCCAGCGACTTCACGCCCGAATGCGGTGCGCTGATTGAAAAGCTGTTCCGCGACGCGGGATTTCCCGCAGACCTGGTAACCGTTCTGCAAGGAAGCGGTGAAGTGGGACAGGCGTTGATTGAAGCGCATCCGGACAAGATTTTTTTTACAGGCAGCGTGTTCACGGGAAAACACGTGGCGGAGGCTTGTGCGCGGAATTTGATTCCGAGCGTGCTGGAACTCGGCGGCAAGGATGCAATGCTGGTTCTGCGTGATGCGGATCTGGATGTTACCAGCAGCGCCGCGGTGTGGGGGAGTTACACGAATTGCGGGCAAGTTTGTCTTGTCGATAGAGCGATTGTTCGTTGAACAGTCGATTGCCGATGAATTCATCCACCGGTGCGTGGAGAAGACGCAGAAGTTGCGGCTAGGGCCCGGTAGTGATCCTGCGACAGACATTGGCCCGCTGATTCGTCCACAACATGTGCAGCGCATGAACGACCTGTTGGCGGATGCGGTTCAACACGGCGCGAAAATTGTTTGCGGCGGAAAGGCGCGGCCGGACCTGGGGCCGAATTTCTTTGAGCCGACGATCGTGACCGGCGTGAACAATTCGATGCATCTTTTCCAGGACGAAACGTTTGGGCCAATCATGTCCATTCAAGTCGTGCAGGATAGCGAGGAAGCCGTGCGGCGGGCAAACGACACGGAGTTTTCTCTGGCCGCCAGCGTGTGGACCGGGGATGCAGAAAAGGGCAGGTCGATTGCGCGGCGATTGAAGGCCGGCACGGTGATGGTGAACGACGTGCTCACCGGATTTGCGATTGCGGAAGCGCCGCATGGTGGCTGCGGATTGAGCGGATGGGGACGGACGCACGGCAAGGCAGGTTTGGCGGAAATGGTCTATGTTAAGTACGTGGACGTGGATCGTTTGCCGAAGACTGCGAAGCCATGGTGGTTCCGCTACGGGCCTGAATTGCAGAAGGCCGCGGATGCATTTCTACGGTTCGAGTTCACAGGCAGTATGGCGGCAAGAGTGAAGCACGCACGCGAGGCGATGAAGACCATGTTTCGCGATCACGGATTATAGAAGAGAAGTACGGAGGAGGATGCCCTTGGCCGAGGAACCTACAGCAGCGGCAACGCCTGCAGCAGCCGAAACGGAAGCAAAGGTCACCCCGAAGGTGAAGACGCGCAAGCCGAAACAACGCTCGTGCGATGAGAAGAATGAGAAGGGAAAACTTTGCGCCGGCCATCTCAAGCGCTGGTTTGAATACCCATCGGAGATAGAGACGGTGATTGGCAAGGGCGCAGAGATTTACCGGTGCGAATTCTGCCAAACGTTATACCGGCCGGATCCGAAACAACAGCCGAACAGTTATACCGTGCGCTTCTAGCTCTGAAGAGGGAATGAGGTCGCTCCACCATGTCCCAGCACGAATGGATTTACGATTGGAACCTGGCCGGTCAAGCTTGCCATTCCGCAGGGAACGCAAGTCCTGCTGAATGATGAGACGCTGCGCGACGGGCTGCAGAATCCTTCCGTTCACGATCCCACCATCGACAGAAAAAATTGAAATACTCCATTTCATGGAAGCGATTGGAATTCACTCCGTAAATATCGGCCTGCCGGGCGCTGGGCCGCGGGCGGTGGAGGACGTGGAAGCACTGGCGCGGGAAATTGCGACAAATCGCATGAAGATTCGGCCCAATTGCGCGGCGCGTACGGTGGAAGCGGATATTAGGCCGATCGCGGAGATATCGCAGCGGGTGGGAATTGCCATCGAGGCGGCGACGTTTCTGGGATCAAGCCCGATACGACGCTTGGTGGAAGACTGGACGGTCGATCATCTGGAACGGACGACGGAAAAGGCGGTAAAGTTCGCGGTAGCCGAGGGTTTGCCGTCGATGTACGTGACCGAAGATACCGTGCGCACCGACCCAGATACGGTGCAGCGGTTGTACCGGGCGGCAATTCGCAGCGGCGCGCGCGCCATCGTGCTGTGCGACACGGTTGGCCACGCGACTCCGGAGGGCGCGTACAACCTGGTGAAATTTGTCGTTGAGACGGTCGTGAAACCGTCTGGCGAATCGATTCGAGTGGATTGGCACGGGCACCGCGACCGTGGATTGTCGATTGCAAATTCGCTGGCGGCGATCGCCGCAGGCGCGCGTCAGATTCATGGAGTGGCGCTGTCGCTCGGCGAGCGGGTCGGGAACACGCCGATGGAGTTGCTTCTGGTGAATCTGCGTTTGATGGGATTGATTCAGAGCGATCTTACCTACCTTCGGGCTTACTGCGAGAAAATCGCGAAGGCGACGCACACTACAATTCCGCCGAACTATCCGGTCTTTGGGCGAGACGCATTCCGCACGGCGACGGGAGTGCACGCGGCGGCGATTGTGAAGGCGATCAACAAACACGATAAGTTCTTGGCAGATGCGGTGTACAGCGGCGTGCCGGCGCACCTCTTTGGATTGGAGCAGATTGTGGAGGTTGGGCCGATGAGCGGGAAATCCAACGTGCTGTATTGGCTGGCCCGGCACAAGATTCCCCCCACGGATGAACTGGTGAACCGAATATTCGAGGCGGCAAAGCAGTCGACGCGCGTGCTGACGGATGACGAGCTGCGAGTGTTGGCATCCGCGTCGAGCACGCCCTCGTAAAAGTTTATGCACCTGTCACTTCGTACGGTGAAACGCGGCGCGCTTTGCGCTATTCTTTTTGCCATGCCCCATCGCTCCACAGCCCTTTCTCAGGAGGCACGCCCGTCGAATTCTGGCGCGCTCGTCGAAGACTCACGCGTGCATGCAGCGATCGAATGGTTCCAGAAAAATCTAAACTGGATTGATGAACAGCAGATTCGGCTGACGGAAATTCCCGCGCCATCGTTTGAGGAATTCAAGCGCGCGGAAGCGGTAAAGGTGCTGCTGGCTGCGGAAGGGCTGACGGTACACACGGACAAGTTGGGAAACGTAATCGGTGAGTTACGCGGGACGAATGATAAAGAGATGGTGCTGGTGACGGCGCATCTGGACACCGTGTTTCCGGCTGGCACAGCGGTTAAGGTGCAACGCGAAGGACCACGATTGGTCGCGCCGGGAATTTCAGACAATGGCACCGGATTGGCGGGATTGCTGGCGCTAGCGCGGGCGATTCACGCGAGTCACATCGTTCCACAGCGGACAATTCTGTTTGCTGCGAACGTCGGCGAAGAAGGAGAAGGGAATCTGCGCGGGATGCGGGCCTTGATTGATGCATATCGGGCAGAATTGCGGGCCGTGATTGTGCTCGATGGTTCCAGCACGGATCACGTGACGACCAAGGCGCTGGCCTCGCGCCGGTTGGAAGTGGTGATCACGGGACCTGGGGGGCATAGCTGGTCTGATTTTGGGATGCCGAATCCGATCAATGCGCTGATGCGAGGCGGATTGCGTTTCATCAATTCGAAGGTTCCGAACGCTCCGCGAACGACCTTTAATTTGGGACAGGTGGAAGGCGGGACGTCTGTAAATTCCATTCCGCACGAGGCGAAACTGAAAGTAGATCTGCGGTCGGAGAGCGATGATGAGATTGTTCGGCTGGAGATCGCGTTTCGCGAAGCGATGGGCGCTGGTGTGAAAGATGAAATGGACAACGCGCGCGACCGTACAAAGGGACGGCTCGACTGGAAAATCAACGTAATTGGAAGCCGTCCGGGTGGAGAGTTGCCGGCGGATTCGGCGCTGCTTGCGTCTTTGCGGTCTGCGGACGAATACGTGGGAAATCAATCGCGGATTGAGCGCTCGTCCACGGATGCGAACATCCCGCTTTCGTTGGGCATTGATGCGATTGCGATCGGCGCAGGTGGCAATGGGGGAGGCGCGCACTCGCTTCAGGAATGGTATGAACCGGCGGAACGGGAGATTGGGTTGAAGCGCGCTTTGCTGACTCTGCTTGGGGTTGCGGGGATTTCGTCTGGAAAAGGAAGCCAACGATGAATTGGAATGCAGTGTGGGTGAGCTTCGCCGTCGTGATTGCATTTGGATTTGGTGCTCCACCGGAGTCGCTGGTGGCGCAGACTAAACCGCCGGCCTCGCACAAAACCACGTATTACCTGCACGGGCGTATCTATACGAATGATCCGAAACACCCGTGGGCATCCGCGATTGCAGTAAGGGACGAGAAAATTTTTTGTATCGGCACGATCGCGCACATCATGCTGGACTGTGGCGGAGCGGACGCTCCTGGCGACACCTATCAACTGAACAACCATTTTGTGATGCCTGGATTCAATGACGCGCATACGCATCTGGGCGGTGCGGGCCGCGACAAGCTCTCAATATCGCTGAACGGTGTGGAGTCCGTTGCAGAGCTCCAGAACAAAGTGAAGGCTGAGATTTCACGCCACAAATCGGGTGAGTGGATACTGGGCAGCGGATGGGATCAAACGCTTTGGCCAGACAAGAAATTTCCGACCCGCCTCCAATTGGATGAAGTTTCTCCCGACAATCCTGTCTTTCTAGTGCATGTTTCGGGGCACGTGGCGGTAGCGAATTCGCTGGCGCTGAAACACGCGGAGATTTATCCCGATACGCCGAATCCAATGGGCGGAGAGATCGAGCGTTTTGCGGATGGGGAGGCGACGGGAATGTTGAAAGAAGGGGCGGCCATGGAAATGGTAGCGCAGCGCATTCCCGACCCATCTGACGCGGAACGTCGTAAAGGGATCGAACTTGTATTTGCGGAATTAGCGCGCAATGGAGTGACTTCTGCTCAAGACAATTCCGAGTGGGAAGATTTTGATGTCTACAAGGATCTGAAGCAGGAAAATAAGCTCACCGTACGCATAACGGAGTGGCTGCATTTTGGTGATTCGGTGACGGATCTACAGAATCGCCGTGCACAGGGCGGAACCACCGATCCGTGGCTGAAAGTCGGGGCCCTGAAAATGGTGACCGACGGGGCGCTTGGTTCACGGACTGCAGCTATGAATGCACCGTATTCCGATGATCCATCGACCAGCGGAATCATGACCATCGAGGAGGAGAAGTTAAAGGCGATGGCAATAGAGCGCGACCGTCTGGGATTTCAACTAGCGTTTCACGCGATTGGCGACAAGGCGAATCATATTGCGCTCGACGTATTTGAATCGGTGGCCCGGGTGAATCCCTCGCGGGACCGGCGCGACCGCATCGAACATGCACAGGTGGTTGCTCTGGAGGATATTCCGCGTTTCGGACGGCTGAATGTGATTGCGTCGATGCAGCCTTCTCACGAGACGAATGACATGCGTTGGGCAGAGGCGCGCATCGGACCCGAACGGGTGAAAGGCGCGTATGCCTGGAACTCTTTGCAGACAATCCGGGGCGAAACTTGCGTTCGGAACTGACTATGACGTAGAGCCGATCAATCCGTTGCGGGGTATTTACGCTTGTGTTTCACGCGAGTTGCCGGCTGGCGGTCCCACGGGGGGATGGTTGCCCCAGGAAAAGCTTCCGCTGGATCAGTGCATCCAGGGGTATACAACAGGTTCGGCCTACGCCGAATTTGAAGATGGGAAAAAGGGGCAGCTTATAGTAGGGCAATATGCCGATTTCGTAGAGCTTTCCACGGATCTGACCAAGGCGACGCCCGCGGAAATACTGAAGACCGAAGTTTTGCGCACGGTAGTTGGCGGCAAAACTGTGTATCAGAAGAACTGAATCGTACTAAGTTCACCGTAAAAGCGTTTGTCTTTTACCTTGTAAAAGAAAAGTCTAGCGCGCCGCCCCTTCCACTCGGCGCATGAAGGGGGATGGCCGGAGACGTCGTCGTTCTTCAGTAAAACCTGAAGTTCGCGGATGCTGGGAATGGTGAAAGATAGATTCTTATTCTTTACCGTTAGAATGATTTTGCCAGGCGAGCCATTGGGACATTCCGTGGAGAGTATCATGCCATCCACGGCGAATTCGTCTTCACCGGAATGCTGGTCGCTGGCTGGCGGTTCGTAGGAAAAGCCGGAAGTTGCGCTTCCCGGTGGGTGCGATGTGGCGGCGGTAGTTTGTTGTGAGGGCGAGTCTTCATGCTGCAGCGCGCGGGCAGCAAGTTGAGCGTCGTAATTTTCGCGCTGAGTGATAATTTCCGACAGTCTTTGTGCCGCCGAGTGGTCCTCTGGTGTTTTGGCCGCCGCCAGAATCTTTGCGTTGAGGGCCTTGGCATCCGCAACCTTTCCAATTCTCAGCAACACATAGCCATAATTCAGGGCGTAGGAGAGCGTGCCGGGTTCAAGTTGAATGGCTTTTTGGCCTGCGGCCATTGCTTTGTCGGTCGTCTCGGGAGCAAGAGAGTAGATCGAGGATAAGGCTTCATAAGCGGGTGCGAACTGCGGGTTCAGGGCGATGGCTCTTTCCAGATCGTCAACTACCTGACCGATTTGATCGCGAGAATTCATCTCATCGCGCATGCGCACGCGCGCACTGAAGTAATACGCCAGGAAACTGTTGGAGTTGAGTTTGACGGCCGTGGTGAACTCTGACTCGGCCGTAGTCATGTCTTGTTGAGAGAGCGCGAGAAAGCCCAAGCACTCGTGAGTGAGAGCGAGATTCGGGTCCTGGTGAACGGCGGCTTCCAGGGTGACCTTCGCTTCGATTGGGCGATGAGTGCGGGTATAGAGATCTCCACGTAGCGCATCAATTTCGGCGGGGGATATCGGACGAGTGGTGAAGCCCTTTGAATCGATGTGGATGGAAGTGTTTACGTGGCCGATCAGGAATTGTTCGTGGCGAGAGTATTGCTCCACGACCTGGGCAAATTTCGACAAGTCGCCAAAGGACTGATTCGCGGCCTGCACTTGATCACCGGTGGATTGGTAGGCGGCAAGAAACTTCTGAAGCAAATGATTTTGGCGGGATTCGGGGTCCAGCATCAGGTAATGCACGAGCGCCCAGGATTCCGAATAGAACAACGAAACGCGGCTTTGTTCGTTGTAATACGGAGAATTCGAGTCGACCTGGAGAAGAACATCCATGGGAATCAGTTTGTTTTCACGCAGAACGGCCAGATGGTGTCTGGAGGCCACCCCAATCTCTACGAAGCCGTCGAATATCCGGGAGTTACCTAGAAATTCAGCGATGCCTTCCGACAGCCAGAGCGGAAGACCTTGGAAGTTGAGATTCTCCAGGGCATGGGCGTATTCGTGATAGACGACTTCGTAGGGATTCTCGCTTTCAACATTGGTCCGGACTATGGCGCAGTGCTTGTCTTCTCCTGGAATGTAAATGCCGGCCGGATGCGCATGGCCCTTCACTTCCCAGTAAGCCGGCAAGAACAGTTTCATCGAGTTTTCATTTTTGAGGGCGAAGATGATCACGGGCTTCCCAATGTCCGCACGTAGATTGGGGAATGCGTTCTTGAATACTTCGCGAATCTGTTCAAACTGATCGGCGGTTTGCCGCGCCTGCTTCTCTCCCGCATCGCTGACGACGGTGAAATGAGGCGAACGGACTTCAACCCACTTTGGCGTGACCGCGCTGCAAACCTGTGAACAAGGCATCAAGCAGAGAAAGAGGAAGGGCAGGAGAAAGCGGGATGGACGGAAAAACGAACCCATACACGAGAGGATGTGGGGAATTTGCGAGTGAGTCAAGTTTCGGGCGGGGACGCGGTGAGCTAGAAGGTCGACAAAAATGAGACGGTTTAGCGAAGTTTTTCATATAGACTGACGAAGCAAATCACGGGAGTTTTTCTGCATGGACCGCAAGTACCGCGCCGACCTTGCTCTTACTTTTTGCTCGCTGATCTGGGGTGTCACGTTCGTGGTGGTAAAGGACGCACTGGATTACACATCAGTGTTCGTATTTCTGGCCATTCGGTTCACGCTGGCGGCGATTCTGATGGCGGCGTTGCGGCCCGGCGTACTCCAGCGCATCGATCGGGAAGAAATATTTGCCGGGCTGCGCTTGGCATTTTTCATGTTCGTGGGGTACGGATTCCAGACGACTGGTTTGCGGTATACCACGGCATCGAATTCTGGATTTGTCACCGGATCGAGTGTGGTGTTGGTGCCGATTCTGTTGGGGATTTTCTGGGGGCGGCGGTTAACTCAGTGGATCTATGGCGGGGCATTTGCAGCTTTAATTGGTTTGTATTTCCTGACCGTGCCGGCGGAGGGATTGCGCTATCTGAACTATGGGGATGTACTGACGTTTGTAGGGGCGGGATTTTACGCGGTGCACATCATTCTGGTTGGTGAGTATATGCAGGATCATTCCGTGTCGGCGCTCAGTTTGATTCAGGTGGCGGGATGTGGGGCGATGGCTTGGGTGGTGACCGGTGCAGGGTCGGCCATTCACTGGCAACCGGTTTATTTTGCGTGGCGGTGGGAATTGCTGGTGGCACTGGCGGTGTGCACTGTGTTTGCGACGGCCGTAGCGTTCACGGTGCAATTGTGGGCGCAGCAGTACACTTCGGCGAGCCATGCGGCGATTCTGTTCGCGCTGGAACCGGTGTTTGCGGTGATTACGTCGTACTTGGTGCTGCACGAGCGATTGACTACACGCGGATGGGGTGGGGCGGCGCTGGTTGTGCTGGGAATCCTGATTGCAGAATTGTTGGGAGAGCCTGCCGCGCCAGAGGCGCCGGAGCCGATCTTTGAGGGGCGGATTTATTTCAAGCCGTGGTGGCGTACGAGGTGATCGAAGAGATTGAGTAATTTTGTGCGCAACTGCCGATGTTCTGTTACTAGGGATATAAGCAGCGAAGCGCACAGTCAGAAATGAAGGTGCCACAGCGAAGAATCCCAAAGAAAATACCCCACCCGCAATAACCGAGAGCGGGGCACCCAGAAAGTCCCTGCAAAATTTGAGAGTGAGCCAAGTGAGATCTAGAGGCCGTTGGTGTAGTTCTTCACGTCGACTGCTTCGTACATGGTGGCGGTAGCCGCGTGGGCCTTCTCGTAAGCATCAATCGAGTTGCCATGCTGCAAACTGGAGCCGATGTCATCGAGGCCCTTCAGCAGAACTTCTTTGCGCGAAGGGGCGATTTCAAATTTGTAGACCTGTCCATGATTGTCTTTGACGGTCTGGCTGGGCAGATCGACCGTGAGCGAGTAGCCCTCTTCCTTTTGCGTGCGCTGAAAGAGTTCGTCAATTTGTGCTTCGGTGAGTTCGGCGGGAAGAATGCCGTTCTTAAAGCAATTGTTGTAGAAAATGTCGGCGTAGCTGGGCGCAAGAATTACGCGGAAGCCATAATCGCCGATGGCCCAGGGGGCGTGCTCGCGGCTGGAACCGCAGCCGAAGTTCGCTCGGGCCAGCAAGACTGAGGCACCCTTATAGCGCGGCAAATTCAGCACGAAACCTGGATTGGGCTTCTCGCCCGGCAGATAGCGCCAGTCGTAGAACAGGATTCGACCGAAACCCTGGCGTGTGAGGGCTTTCAGAAATTGTTTCGGCACCATCTGGTCGGTGTCGACGTTGACCTTGTCCATGGGCATGACCAGGCCGGAGTGGGTGATGAATGGTTTCATATCTGAGTCCTCAATTCTGAATCATCAATCCGCAGTCGACGAAAAAATCATCTGCTTGCGGATTTCCTCTTGCGAATCGCGTAGCGGATTGAGTTCATCCCGACGATTAACGCGAAAATCACTCCAAGCTCTCCTGATGCGCGGCCCCAGTTCCATCCGTCAGCGCGAATCAGTGCGATTAGAGCCACAAGCAAGCCGGCCATGGAAACCCACAATAAAATAGTCAGCGCCGTTTTCTTGGTCTGGCGAACTGGCGAGCTTGCAGCGGCCATTGTCGTTGTTCCTCTATCAAAGTGCTGCTTAAACCCGCCAACTCCGTGCCTGGCCTTAAAGACAGTCGCGCCGAGAACTTGGTAAATGCCGGGCTAGAGCCCGGCGCGTATATGGGCGATACTACTCTACTTGCGCCACGTCGAAATCGCGGACGTCGACGAAATGGCCGGCTATTGCGGCGGCAGCGGCCATGACCGGGCTAACTAGATGCGTGCGGCTATCGCGGCCCTGACGGCCCTCGAAATTGCGATTGGAGGTGCTGGCGCTGCGTTCGTGGGGCGGCAGAACGTCCGCGTTCATGCCGATACACATGCTGCAGCCAGCGTCGCGCCACTCGAATCCGGCACTGGTGAAAATTAGGTCGAGGCCTTCGGCTTCAGCCTTCGCCTTGATGCCACGGGAGCCGGGGACAATGAGGGCCTGCTTGATGTTCTTAGCTACGTGCTTGCCTGCGACGAATTGTGCTGCAGCGCGGAGATCGTCTAGACGAGAATTGGTGCAGCTACCGATGAAGACGCGGTCGACGGGAATGTCGACGATAGGAGTGCCTGGCGTGAGGCCCATGTATTTCAGGGCGCTTTCAGTGGCCTTTTGGTCGTTCAGATCTTTGAAGTCGTGCGGATCGGGCACGCGGCCATTCACGCTGGTGACCATGCCGGGATTCGTTCCCCAGGTAACTTGCGGAGCGATCTGTTCGGCTTGGAGTTCCACGGTCATGTCGAACTTTGCGTCCTCGTCAGACTTCAGCAGTTTCCAGCGCTCGACCGCTTCCTGAAATTCCTTGCCGCGTGGAACGAACGGACGGCCTTCGAGATAGGCGAACGTGGTGTCGTCAGGCGCGACCATTCCGGCGCGCGCGCCGCCTTCAATGGTCATGTTGCAGACAGTCATGCGGCCTTCCATGGAAAGCGAGCGAATGGCTTCGCCGCCATATTCCGCAACGTGGCCGGTGCCGCCGCCGATACCAATTTTTCCGATGATCGCGAGAATGATGTCTTTTGCAGTGACGCCCTTGGGCCGCTTGCCATGGACAAGAATGTGAAGCGTTTTCGATTCACCCTGCACGAGGCACTGTGTGGCAAGCACATGTTCCACTTCGCTGGTACCAATGCCGAAGGCGAGCGTGCCGAACGCGCCGTGCGTGGAAGTGTGGCTATCGCCGCAGACAATCGTCTGGCCGGGCTGGGTGATGCCCAGTTCGGGGCCAATGATGTGGACGATGCCCTGATTCTTACTGTTCATGTCGAACAGTCGGACGCCGGTTTCGCGGCAATTTTTCTCGAGCGCCTCGAATTGCAGTTTGGCGTCGTTGTCGAGAATCGGGAGTGTGCGATCGGTGGTGGAAACGGAATGATCCATCACGGCGAAGGTGAGGTCCGGGCGCCGAACCTTGCGGCCTTC
Organism: Candidatus Acidiferrales bacterium; assembly: GCA_963726725.1. Classification (GTDB taxonomy): domain Bacteria; phylum Acidobacteriota; class Terriglobia; order Acidiferrales; family UBA7541; genus Acidiferrum. Next base: position 166,708 of record CAVSDV010000019.1, on the reverse strand, counting down.
GGCCTTCAGCCCCGCGAAGGCTTGGGGAGAAGTGCCTTCGTGAATGAGATGGCGGTCGATGTAGATGAGCGCAGGCCTACCTGGCTCTTGGTGAACAAGGTGGCTGTCCCAGATTTTTTGATAAAGGGTTTTTTGTGTCATGGAGGTTCTTGGATAGTTTAGCACTACGGCAAATGGGAGCAAGGCGGGGAGAGGGACTTAGAACGCTCTAGCCGTGTGGAATTGTGTCGTGCGCGCAGATCACCGGGATCTGGGGCGCACGGAATAGAGCAGCAGGCCGGAGAGATTGGCGCTGGCTAGAACTGCGATGGTTTTGAGTGTGTAGGTGGATTGGCTGGCCACGGGAATGATAGGGAAGACGGAGAGGACTACGAAGAGGAGTGTGAGCAGAAACCCAGACACGGCAAGGATTTTCATCCACAGCGGGGCGCTAAGAGAAGATTTCTTCGAGACGAACAGGGGAATCGCGAAGAGTGCGAGATAGGCGATGGCATAAAAGGTGAAGCCCCAGATCTGCAGCAACTCGAAGGCTTCCTGGTGACCGACACCGATGAGGACCGCGGCGCTAGCGGCCATGGTAGCTCCACCGAGGAAGAGGATGGAGTTGATTGGGGTGCGATGTTTTGGGTGGAGGCGTGTGAACCACTTCGGCAGCAGGTGGTCCCAGCCGGCGCACATGGGTAGGCGAGTGTTGGCGGCAAAATTCAGGCTGAAGCTGGAAAGATAGTTTGTGAGGAGAAGCAGAATGGCGAGGGGCACGAGGGTTTGCGCCAAGGCGGAGCCGCCGAGAGCAACGCGAAGAGCTTGGGGGATGGCGCCAATTACATCTACGTTTTCCGGCGGGACATAGGCCAGGATTGCGCTGGTGCCGAAAATATAGAGCAGCGCGATAAGTGGAGCGGCAACAAAAATGGCTCGGCGCAGATGTGACGCTGGGTTGCGTGATTCGCCGGCGAAGATCGCCGCATATTCAAAGCCGCAGAGAGCCCCAAACGTCATTTTGCTGAAGACACTGAACTGAAACAGTGTGAGTGGCGGCAGGGCGATGTGGAGAGGACGGTACGCGACCGGTGAGGCCCCGCTGGAAGGAACGAAGGGAAGCACGGCAAGGAACGCGATGATCAGCACGGTGAGGGCGCTGCCGACGTTGGTGACCCATTTGCCGATTCGCAAACCGAGATGGGCCACAAGCATTAGGGCGCTGAGGATGGAAATGGAAGCCGCCAGAACGATCCATTTATTGGAAGCGATGGTCTCTGCGTCGAGGCCCAAGGCATAGGCGGCGTAGGTGGCGGTGACGAGACCGATCGAGGCGACGTACAGCACCACGTAGAGCCACAGATTCCACGCAACGATAAAGCCCACCGCATCGCCGAAGGCATGGCGCGCCCATTCGTATAAACCACCTTCCATGGGCATCCGTTGATTCAAGTGCGCAACGACGATCGCTTGCGGTATGAAAAACAGACCGATGGCGATGAGCCAGAGAACGACGTGGGAAGGTCCGGCTTTCGCGGCAGTGCCAAAAAAATCGGGAATGACGACGAGAAGGATGGATGCGAGAACGAGATCTGTGAAACCGAGTTCTTTGCGGAGTGCGCTGGACTGCGATCTGGCGTAGGAATCAGAGTCAACAATCGGTGTGCCCGTTGCAGTAGCCAAGTCACCGGACCGAAGTCCTTACCTCCGAGAAATAAAGTTGCGCTAGTTTGTAGCGACGGCCAAGGAGAAGCAAGTTGTTTTTCAACTAGAACCTCACAGTGTCACGCGGCAGAACCGTGATAGTCTGCGGTAAATTGCCCGCCTGAAAGCTATTGAGATGTGATGGAGATTGCCAATGTTGAAAATGCTTAAGTTTCTGGCGCTGGTGCTGGTGATATTGCTGGTCGTGGTGACGGTACGCACGTTAACGGTGCCTTCCAAACAGGTTGGTCGTTTGCCGCAGACATCGGAAGGCGTGGATGCTCAGAAAGTAGCGAGAGATCTCTCCAGAACGATTCCATTTCAGACAATTTCGTACGAAGAAGGCGGGACTGCGGAGCAGAAAGCTGCCGCGCAGGCCGCGTTTGTGGAATTTCATGCTTACCTGGAGAAGACCTTTCCACGAGAGTATGCCGCACTCGGGCATGAAGTGGTGGGCGACAACAATCTGTTCTTCGAGTGGAAGGGAAGTGAGCCGGCGCTGAAACCAGTTTTGTTGATGGGACACCAGGATGTAGTGCCCATTGAAGCCGGGACGGAAAGCAAATGGACCCACCCCGGTTTTTCAGGCGAAATCGCGGACGGATTTATCTGGGGTCGCGGCACGATGGACGACAAACAGACGATTGTCGGGGTGCTTGAAGCAGTCGACCTGCTGATGGCAAAGGGTTTTCGGCCGAAGCGAACGATCTACCTGGCGTTTGGGCAGGATGAAGAGATTGGTGGACTGGTAGGAGCGGCAAAGATTGCCCAGTTGCTGAAATCGCGCGGCGTGCAACTGAATTTTGTGCTGGATGAAGGAGGATTTATTTCCACGGGCATGGTGCCGGGCGTGAGCGCGCCTGTGGCGATGATCGGCACTTCGGAGAAAGGCTATTTGAGTTTGCAATTGATCGTGGATGGTCCGGGGGGACATTCATCCGTGCCTCCCTCGGAATCCAACATCGGCGTGCTGGCGGAAGCGATCCGAAAAATTGAGAAGAATCCGATGCCTTCGCACATGGAGGGGCCGATGGGCGAGTTTCTGGACTATGCGGGCGGCAGCGCTTCGTTCCCCATGCGCGCTGTATTTAGAAATATGTGGCTGTTCGGTCCCGTGGTGAAGCACATTCTGGAGTCTGCGCCCGACACCAACGCGACGCTGCGAACCACGGCGGCCGCGACAATCATCGAAGCGGGGACAAAGGACAACGTCATGCCGAGCCATGCGCGCGCGGTTATTAATTTTCGTTTACTCCCGGGCGATACGGTGGCCAGCGTCACGGAATATGTTCGCAAGGTGATTAACGATCCGCGGGTGAAATTGGTGCCGATTACAAGCGAGCCGCCAGCTGAACCGTCTTCGCAATCCAGTCCCGATTCGCCGAATTTTAAGTTGATGCAAAAAACGATAGCGCAAGTTTATCCGGAGGCTGTGGTGGCGCCGTTTGTCTTCGTGGGCGCCACAGATTCGAAGCACTATTCGGAATTGACCAAAGATACGTATCGCTTCGCGCCTCTGCTGACCACCCCGGAAGACGTGGCACGGTTCCATGGGACGAACGAACGCGTGGGCATCGACAATTTTGCGAAATCGATCGATTTTTATGCGCAACTGATGCGTAATGTTTCGCAATAGGAACGAGCAGCTCCAAGTCGGAGATTTGTTGAGGAAATACTGCTAGCCGCCGGCGATGGAGGGGACCAGCAGCACGCGGTCGCCGTCTTTTACCGTGCACGATTCGCCGCCGAGGAAGCGGATGTCTTCTTCGTTAAGATAAACGTTTAGGAATTGGCGGATCTGGCCCTGATCGTCGCGGACGTGGCGGGACAGAGCGGGGAAGCGCGAAGTTAGATCGTTGAGTGCCTCGGCTATCGTTGTAGCGCCGCTGTCCACTTTTGGCTCGCCTTCGGTAAAGCGGCGAAATGCGGTGGGAATTTCAATTATGATTGCCATACTGCAGTCTCCCTATTCTTTGTTTAAATCTTGACCGAATTCCGCGAAAACCACCAGCGCCGGGTTTCCCCAATCTTAGCGAAAACACGGCGCCACCTGCTACCTGGTGTAGGTGGTTGGGCGGCGGGGCAACTCAAGTCCAATCTTCATGCGGTGACCGTTTCCTTCAACTGCTCCTTCAAGAGGGCTTCAAACGCCTCCACTCGCGGCTCGATGGAAACTGCTACAGGGAAGTCCGCAGCGATGGCGTCCGTAGTCTTCAAACCGTTGCCGGTAATCGAGACCACGGTAGTCTCATCTGGTTTGATGCGGCCTTGCTGAATAAGTTTTGCCGCAACGCCAGCGGTTACGCCGCCGGCAGTTTCGGCGAAGATGCCTTCCGTTTCGGCAAGCAGCTTGATGGAGTCAATAATTTCAGGATCAGAGACGTCTTCTGCCCATCCACCGCTTTCGCGGATCAGGCGGAGGGCGAAGGGGCCGTCGGCGGGATTTCCAATGGCTAGGGAACGCGCAATCGTATTCGGCTTCTGCGGCTCGAAGCGAGAAAGATTGCGCTTCACGCCATCGGCAATCGGAGAACATCCGGTAGCCTGGGCGCCGAAGAACTTCACCTGTTTCGGCTCGACCCAGCCGAGGTGTGCCAGTTCGCAGAATGCTTTGGCGATTTTGCCGATCAGAGAGCCTCCAGCCATGGGAACAACAACGTTGTCGGGAAGTTCCCAGCCCAGCTGTTCGGCGATCTCGTAGCCGTGCGTCTTGGAGCCTTCAGCGTAGTAGGGGCGGAGGTTCACGTTGACCAGGCCCCACTGGAAGCGGTCTGCCACCTGGGTGCAGAGACGGTTCACGTGGTCGTAGTTGCCGTTAATGCGGATAATCCGCGCGCCATAGACGGCCGTGTTGAGGATCTTGGCGGCCTCGAGATCGGCGGGGATGAAGACGCAGGCGTCGATGCCTTGCTGTGCGCACTGCGCGGCAACAGAATTGGCGAGATTCCCCGTGGACGAGCAGCCGACGGTCTTAAAGCCAAAACGTTTAGAGGCTGCAAGAGCGGTGGCCACCACGCGGTCCTTGAAGGAAAGTGAAGGGAAACACACCGCGTCGTTCTTGATATAGAGATTCTTGACGCCCAGCTTGGCGGCCAGGTTGCGAGACCGGAGTAGCGGGGTGCCGCCGATGGCTAGGGAAGGCGTAAAGCCGGCGGGAAGGGGCAGAAACTCCGAGTAGCGCCACATGTTGAAGGCGCGGCGAGTGAGTGCCTCGCGTTTCACGGTTTCGCGCAACTTCTCGTAGTCATAGCTGACTTCGAGAGGCGCAAAGCACTCTTCGCAATAGGATCGTGGAGCATTGGGGAAGCGTTTGCCGCATTCCCTGCAACGTAGAAAGTAAACCTCGGACATAAGTCACCTCGCTGACGGAGCCAGGCTGAACATCGCGTTCAGGCTGGGGCCATCGCGTGAAATGACGTGGGACTGAATTTGGGGCAGCGCGGAAGGGGCTACAAATAAAAAACCCTCCGTGCCAAAAAGCTTGGAGGGGTCTCAGAATTTCGTTCTGTGAACTCTACCCGCTCTTTAGCAGTTTTTTACGTGGAGCAAGTCGCCCTAAATCGCCACGTGACACCGCAATATGCGGCTCCAACGTTTATGCGGGAATTCCGGAAAAATGTCAAGGGTAATTTTGCAGAAGTGGCAGCTGACAACATTTTTGATCATTTCGGCGTCAAACCATGGGAGCACCAATGAGCTTAAACTACCCGGCCAGGAGGACAGTAATCCTCCCGCTGCATCTAATCGGAAGACCCCCCGGTCAACCGTGCAATGTTATACTCTGTGACTCAGTCCGGGTCTGGGACCAGATAGACAGGAGCAGGACAGATGGAACTCGTACGTAACAATGTGGAAAAGTCGCGCCGCCGCACGATATTGGCGGCTGCTTTAATTGCGGCAACTTTAGTCCTAGGCATTCTGATCGGCACGCTCGTGAATGGCAAAGTTTCGGCCATGAGGGCATTCACCTTCTCTGGCACCAACGCTGCGCCCCTTGCCCTACCTGACCCCATTCCTTCATCGAATTCGTTTTCTGGCATCGTAGGCCGCGTTGGGCCTGCGGTCGTGAATATCGCCACCACGCAAGTGATGGATCGCAAGTCCGCAAGAAAGCACCGTCAGGGCCAGGGCGATCAGGACGATCCGAGCGAAGATTTCTTCTTTCATTTCTTTGATGGCAAGCCCGACAACGGACAGCCACAGACCGAGCGCAGCTTGGGCTCTGGCGTGATCGTCGATAAGCAGGGCTACATCCTGACAAACAACCACGTTGTCGATCAGGCTACAAAGGTCCAAGTGATGATCGCCGGCGACACCACGAAATACACCGCGAAAGTGATTGGCGTGGACGAAGCGACGGACCTCGCGGTCATTAAGATTGACGCTGGCAAAGAGTTGCCTTTTGCGAAGTTGGGCAATTCCGATGGCGTGCAGGTGGGCGATTGGGTTTTGGCCATTGGCAGTCCGTTCGGATTGAACGCAACGGTTACCGCAGGCATCATCAGCGCCAAGGATCGCAGTGGAATCGGGCGCCAATTCCAGCGCTTCTTGCAAACTGACGCAGCGATCAACCCGGGCAACTCTGGTGGACCGCTGGTGGATATGGCCGGCCAAGTCATTGGCATCAACACAGCAATCATCACAGGTGGACGCGGCTATGAAGGTGTCGGCTTTGCGATGCCCTCCTCCACGGCGATTAATGTTTACGACCAACTGGTGAAGAGCGGGCGCGTCACGCGTGGCTCCATCGGCGTGAGCTTCCAGGAAGACCTCGGGACGAATCAGATTACGTTGAAGTCGCTTGGCGCGCCGTATGGCGTGGTAATCGAAGGCGTGGAACCGGGCAGCCCGGCAGAGAAGGCGGGGCTGAAGGGCGGCGACGTCATCACCAACATCAACGGAACTTCGGTCAAGAATGGGAACGACTTGGTGAATCCGATCGCGTCTGCGCCGATTGGCAGCAAGGTGAAGATTGAGTATTACCGCGACAAGCAGAAGAAGGACACGACAGCGGTTGTCGAAGATCGCACGCGCGTGTTCCCGAATACAGATAGCCGCGTTAGCGACAAGCCCGGGGAACCAGCTCCAGCGGAATTCGGTCTACACGTGGAAAGTCTGACGCCTGAGCGCGCCCAGAAGGTTGGCGTGGAAGGTGTGAAGGGCGTGGTTGTGTCAGAAGTTGAGCCCGCCAGCTTTGCCGAAGACATCAACTTCGCGCCTGGAGACGTAATCTCTGAGGTCAACGGCCAGTCCGTAACAAACATCAGCGAATATCGCAGTGCGATTTCCAAGCTGAAACCGGGCGATAACGTTGTCTTCAAGGTGCTGCGCCACGGATTCAACGATCGCGTCATGACCGTATTCCTACCGGGCGTTGTGCCTGCAGAAGGTAAATAGTTCGAGGAGACCGCATTAGCCAGCGATGCGAAAACAAATCTCTAAACTGACTCAAGCTGGATTTGTCCTTGCGGCAATCGTTACGGGTGCGATGCTCGTGCCCGTAGCGGCCGCGCAGACCTCAAGCCACAAGAAGAGCGGCGAGAGCGCCGGAAGCAGCACTACTTCACTGAGTTCCACTGCAAAGACCAAGTCTACATCCGGAAAATCTGGAAAGAGCTCCGGCAAGAAATCAAGCCGAACCAAGAAAGTAAGAGGCCAAGCCGCTCCGACCCCGGATCGAATTAACGAAATACAGGCAGCGCTGACAGAGAAGGGCGCGTTTGCGGGCGAACCGACCGGCAAGTGGGATGATTCCACGGTCGAGGCCATGAAGAAGTTCCAGACTGACAATCATTTGAACCCTACCGGGAAGATTGACGCTTCAACTCTGCAGAAGCTCGGACTGGGTTCGGAGACTGCGGGAGTTGCCGCGCCTACTCCGCCGCCCAATGGCACGGCTAACCGTTTGCTCTCTCGCAACGCGCAGCGTGATCCCGACCCGGCGGATAATTGATTCACTGACACAGTTGAAAAAGCAGGCCTCTCACTTTGCTCGGGATGAGAGTGCATCTTTGTATGTTGGGCCTGCTTGATATTTACCGTGAGTAGGTGGAGAAGAACTGCCAGATTGCTTCGCTGGCATCAATGTTCTTGGAAGTTTTGCCGATAATGTGCTCGCCTAGATATTGCATGCCGCCGGGCCATGCATGTCCGCCATTGACGACCACATAATTCCACACCTCGACTCCGTCACGGCATACAGAGTAAATACTTTCATCAATGGAAGTGCCATCGCCCGCTTTGTCGGGGATGTGATTCTTCTTTGGTTCGCTTTTACAGTCGTCCAGAACGAGCCATTTTTTGACGGCGTCGCCGTGCGAGAGAATGGTGCCGCGATCCCCATTTTTGCCGAGCGAACCCCCTGCGAACGGCACCAGTGGATCTGCCGTTCCCTGCATGAGCAGGATGGAGATTGGCCTTTCCGGGCGACATGTTGCGGCGGTATTGTCTGAAATTGACGCAGCCACGGCGGCCACTGCGGCGAGCTTTGCGGACAGCTCGCAGGCCAATCGCCCGCTCATGAATCCGCCGTTGGACATACCAGTGGCATAAATCCGGGTGCTATCGACTGGGTATTCGTGAGAGAGTTTGTCGATCAGTTCCGAAATAAATTTGACGTCGTTCACACCTTTCTTTTCGGAAGGAGTTGCGCCGCGTCCATCGGCCCAACTGCGCTCCAGACCGTCGGGATACGCGACAATGAAGCCGCGCTGGTCACTGACCGTGTCGAGATGGCTCAAGCGAGCCTGGCCTTCGCCATTGCCGAGTCTGCCGTGCAGGGCCAAAACAAGTGGTAGTGTTTTGCCGGTGCTATCGCTCGAGGGCACATGCACCAGGTATGTACGCTCCCGCCCATCCACTATGATGGTGCCCCGTAGATCGGCGGAATTCCCACGGGCGCGGTGAATCGCTACGAGAGTACCGCTTGCAAACACCAAGACTACGAGCAAGATTCGTGATGTCTTCATATGTCGATCCTTGTTTATATAACGCGGAAACTCGCAAAAAGTAGCACCCAATTCTTCTGAATGTTAACGAGGTATTGGAGGCGGCGTAAGCAGCGATACATTTGTGAGATTACCGTTGCTTGGTAGACTCATAAGATTCCAGGGGGAGACATGAGCAAGTCGGAGAAAGCGCGCGTATTTCAGAATCTCATTAACGGCGAATGGGTCGCGACTAAAAGCGGAAAGACGATTGAAAATCGCAATCCAGCCAACACCAACGAGATCATCGGGGTGTTTCCAAATTCCGGGCCGGAAGATGTCAACGCGGCCGTGGATGCGGCCAGCAGTGCCTATCAAAAGTGGCGACTCTTTCCCGCGCCGAAGCGCGGCGAGATGCTTTTCCGCGCAGCCGAATTGTTGGTGAAACGCAAAGAAGAATTCTCTCGAGATATGACTCGCGAAATGGGGAAAGTGCTGGCGGAAACGCGCGGCGATGTGCAAGAAGCCATCGATATGACGTACTACATGGCCGGTGAGGGCCGCCGGTTATTCGGTCAGACGACACCTTCGGAACTGCCCAACAAATTTGCGATGAGCGTGCGGCAGCCCATCGGCGTGTGCGGGATGATTACACCGTGGAATTTTCCCATGGCGATACCGTCGTGGAAAATGATGCCGGCACTGATTTCCGGAAACACGGTTGTGCTGAAACCGGCAGAAGATACGCCGCTCTCGTGCTATCACCTGGTGGAAGCAATGGCAGAAGCGGGAATCCCGCCTGGCGTGGTCAATCTGGTGAGTGGTGACGGACCGGGCGCGGGCAGTCCGCTTGCCACGCACAAGAACGTGCCGGTGATCAGTTTTACAGGTTCAACGTCTACGGGTCGCATCATCGCGCAGGCTTGCGCGCCGGATTTCAAGCACTACAGCCTGGAGATGGGCGGCAAGAACATTATTTTGGTGATGGACGATGCCAACCTGGATTTGGCCGTAGAAGGCGCGGTGTGGGGCGGATTTGGAACCACTGGGCAAAGGTGCACTGCCGCCAGTCGCGTGGGTGTTCACAAGAGCGTGTATGGGGAATTCGTTTCGCGATTCGTTGAACGAGCCAAGAAACTCGTAGTCGGCGATGGACTGAATCCATCGGTAGAAATGGGGCCGTGCATCAACGAACAGCAACTGAACACGGTGATGAGCTTTGTAGAGATCGGCAAGAAGGAGGGCGCAGAGTTGCTGACCGGCGGAAATCGCCTGCAAAGCGGCACTCACGCCAAGGGCTGGTTCCATGAACCAACGGTGTTTGGTGAATGCAGCCCCAAGATGCGCGTGGCTCAGGAAGAAATCTTTGGCCCGGTGGTATCGGTCATTCCATTTGACAACCTAGAGCAGGGAATCGAGATTGCGAATGGCGTGCCGTACGGTCTCTCGGCGTCGATCTATACCCGCAATGTGAATCGCGCATTTGCCGCCATGCAGGATCTGTACACGGGTATCGTTTACGTGAATGCACCCACAATCGGCGCGGAAACGCATCTTCCGTTTGGCGGTACAAAACAAACTGGCAATGGCCACCGGGAAGCTGCGATTGCGGCCATCGACTTCTTCACGGAGTGGAAGTCGGTGTACATCGACTATTCAGACAAATTGCAACGCGCACAGATCGATAACAACTGAGCGCCTGCAGCGCAGGATTGCTTTGACCAGACTTGACACACTTCCTAAAATAGTACGGGTAGCTCTGTTAGAGTGGTGTTATGCGAAATCCAGCGTTACAGGAACGGCGCAACCGGCAGATTCTGGCCGACATCGTTCGGACCTACATTGAGTCTGGCGAACCGGTATCTTCGCGTGCAGTTTCCAAACGCGCGGAGGAGTCGCTGAGCACCGCCACGATTCGCAATGTAATGGCCGACCTGGAAGATGGCGGCTTCTTGTACCAACCGCATACGTCGGCCGGGCGCGTGCCTACTGCGGCTGCGTATCGATTTTTCGCGCAAGAGATTGCCACACAGGCAACCTTGAACATCGAAGATCGAGACTGGATTCGCCGCGAGATGGCGGCGGGAACTTCGGCCGAAGAGATTACAGAACGGGCTGGGCACGTGCTGGCTGAGGTTTCTCGTGGAATTGGCATCATCGTCTCGCCTCCATTGCGCAAGACGGTTCTTGAACACACGCGAATGTGGTTGCTGCCGGATGGTCGCGTGGTGGTTGTGCTGATTTCTCCTGGCGGACATACGCGAGACAAGGTGCTACGGCCAGCAAGGCTTTTTACGCAAGAAGAGCTGGATGCAACGGCAAACTTCCTGAATGCGCAGTACACCGGTTGGACGCTGGAAGCTATCCGCACCGATCTGTTGCAGAGGTTGGCTACTGAACGGGAGCGTTACGAGAACATTGCGCGTACGGCACTCACGCTGTGCGACCCCATCGCGCTTGGCGAAAGTCCGCTGCAGCAGGTGTACGTGGAAGGCACGGCACAGATTGTGGGCGCGCCGGAATTCGCAGACCAGGGGCAATTGCGAGAGTTGCTGGCGGCGATTGAGGAAAAACATCGACTCGTCACCGTTCTGAACGCGTGCATCGATACACCCGAGCCGGTTTCCGTGCAGATTGGTGTTAAGGAAATTGCCGAAGCCGGTGAAAATATTGCGTTGATCAGCGCGCCTTATTCGCAAAACGACATGGCGCAGGGATCGCTAGGGGTAATTGGCCCAACGCGGATGCACTATGAACGGGCCATTACGGCCGTGGCTTATGTGGCCGAGATGTTTACGGAAGCATTGAAAAAAATCGACTAGTTTAAATTGCGGTGGAGCGAGCCCAATGAGCAAGAAGGACATCAGAATCGATATGCCTAACGACCCGAATCTGGAACAGAGCGAAGAGGCCAAGGCTGTAGCCGAGGACACAAATCGCGAAACGTTGGAAGTGAACAAACTGGCGACGGACCTGGACGATCTCAGGCAAACGCTTTTGCGGCGGCAAGCTGATTTTGACAATTATCGGAAGCGCATCGAAAAGGAACGCTCCGAGGATCAAAAACGGGCAACGGGCCGCGTCATCGAACAACTGATTCCCGTGCTGGATGGTTTCGAGCAGGCCTTGGCGGCTCACAAGGAAGCGGAGTACGAAAGCTACCGCAAGGGTTTCGAGCTGATTTACAGGCAACTGCTGGATAACTTGACGAAGTTGGGTGCCGAACGCATTGATCCGGTTGGAAAGCTATTCGATCCGCATCTCCACCAGGCTTTGGATCGCGTGGAGACCACGGAACATCACGACGGCACGATTCTTGAGGTATTTCAGCCGGGCTACGTCTATCACGGGCGGGTGTTGCGTGCTGCGATGGTACGCGTAGCGGTCTACCCAAGCGGCGCATCGAATAAGCTTGCAAATTGAATTGGAAGGAAAACTCACGAACTACACATGAGTCGAGCACAACAACGTGATTTTTATGAGGTCCTGAACGTCAGCAAGACCGCGACTGTGGACGAAATCAAATCGTCTTACAGAAAAGCGGCGATGCAATGGCATCCCGATCGCAATCCGGACAATAAGGAAGAAGCTGAAGTTCGATTCCGCGAGTGCACAGAAGCGTACGCCGTACTGAGCGATCCCCAAAAGCGACAGATCTACGACACCTATGGACATGCCGGGCTGGCAAGTTCTGGCGGGCAGACAGATTTCAACGGCACGATTTTTCAGGATTTTCACGATATTTTCGGAGACTTCTTTGGCTTTGAAGATCTATTTGGCGGGGCCGGTGGCCGCCGGGGTGGTGGGCAGCCGCAATCGCATGCAGCGCGGCGCCGATCTGCGCTACGACATGTCTTTGACGTTTGAAGAGGCTGCCACCGGCGTCACTACAAAAATCAGAATTCCGAGACAGGAGTATTGCGAAACCTGCAACGGAACCGGCGCGAAAAAGGGAACCGGCGTGGTTTCTTGCCAGACGTGCGGTGGCCGGGGCCAGATTGTTTATCAGCAAGGATTTTTCACGATCAACCGCACGTGTCCCGCATGTCAGGGAGCCGGGCAAATCATCAAGGAACGTTGCGCAGATTGTCAGGGACAGGGCCGCATGGAGCGCGAACGTTCGATTGATCTGCGCATACCGCCTGGCGTGGACACAGGCACGCGCCTGCGCATCAGCGGCGAGGGGGAGCCAGGTCCCAATGGTGGGCCTGCCGGCGATCTCTACGTTGTGCTGGATGTGAAAGAGCACAATTTCTTCGAGCGTCGTGGTGCGGACCTATACTGCACGATACCGATCAGCATTGCGCAGGCGAGTCTCGGCGCGGAATTGCAAGTGCCCGGGTTGAACGGCGAGGAGCGTCTGAAGATTCCCGACGGTACGCAGAGCGGAGCAGTGTTCCGCATCAAGTCCAAGGGTCTGCCCGATCCTCACGGTGGCGGTCGCGGAGACCTGTATTATCTGGTGCGCGTGATAACGCCATCGAAGCTCACGAAGGAGCAGCGGAAGTTGATGGAGCAACTCGATGCGACACTGAAGGTAGAGAACAAGCCAGCGGAACGAAACTCGTCGATCTTTAACAAGATGAAAGATATTTTCGGCTAAAGGTTGGATGCGACGCCGCTTCTTCGTCGAGAAGTTTACTGATCGCAGCGCGGTCATGGAAGGCGACGCGGCGCATCATCTGGGCCGAGTGCTGCGGGCGCAGACTGGGCAAGTTTATGAACTGAGCGACGGTGCCCATGTCTGGCTTGCCGAAATCGAGAACGTTTCGCGCGATGTCGTAAGCTTTAGGTTGCTGGAAGAACTTCCTGCCTACAAACCGTCACTGGAAACAACTTTACTTCTTGCCGTGGTGAAATTCGACGCGTTCGAATGGGCACTCGAGAAGGCGACGGAACTTGGCGTTTCTCGCATTGTTCCCCTTGGTGCTGAACGCAGCGAGAGGGGTTTGCTCGCCGCAGCGTTAAAGCGATCGGAGCGTTGGCAGAAAATTCTGCTCGAAGCATCACAACAATCCCGTCGTGTCCAGTTGCCTACGTTGCAGGCCGTCGCTAAACCAGGTGCTGCCTTTGCGGCGCATCAGGTGGGCGTGCGCGTGATGCTTTCCGAGTCTGCAGAAGCACCTCCCTTGAAGGCTGTGCTATTGGGCAAAGAATCCGCCTCCGTGGCGCTGGCGATAGGTCCGGAAGGTGGTTGGACGGAGGCGGAGTTCTCGGTAGCGGGTCAATGTGGCTTTGAACAAGCTTCGCTGGGGAAGCTTATTTTGCGCACGGAGACGTCCGTGGTCGCGGCGCTATCTTCGCTTAATTATGCTTTGAGAACCGAATAGTGCTTGTCGGGACCGAAACCACTGGCCGGAAAGTCAGGGCAACGAGGACCAACGGCACAGGCAACACGAGGCCTCCTACTCCGAATCCAAGCCGATGGGCATGAAAGATTTCTCTTCAGAAGGCAATTCGTAGCTAGCGCCAATTCCACGCGGCATGTTATAAATGAAAGGCAGCACGAGATGCTGAAACCTGACGATAAGCAGATTTCTCTCCCGCTGGGCGAACCAAAGTCCGCCCATGTTTCCTCATTGCCTGGCACTGAAGCTTCCAACACAACACCGCCTTCACCCCATCACCTGCTTCGGCATGAAATTCGCGTGTGGACGCGCGACCTGCTTATCGCCATTGGCCTGGCGCTAGTCATTATCGTGTTCCTTTATCAGCCGGTAAAGGTCGAGGGCACGAGCATGGCCCCGCTGCTCTCCGATCAGGAACGCATTTTCATCAACAAGTTTGTCTATCGGTTTGAATCGATCCATCGCGGCGATGTGGTGGTCTTCTGGTATCCGCTCGACCGCTCCAAATCTTTCATCAAGCGCGTCGTCGGCCTCCCAGGAGAGATGGTGGAAATTCGCCGCGGCGTTCTATACTTGAACGGGCAGATAGTCCCCGAGCCCTACGTGCCGCCGCGTTACACAGACGTGACGGATTACGGCCCAACCAAGGTTCCGCAAGGAAGTTATTTTGTGATGGGTGATCACCGCATCAGCTCAAACGATTCGCGAGTGTTTGGGCCGGTGCCGAGCCAGTTTATTTACGGTCGCGCGGTATTTGCCTACTGGCCTGTGGATCACTTCGGTTCGCTGTCCGCGACGGAAGCGAGCGAAAAATAATGAAGTTTGACGGAGGCTCACCTGACGGAAGTTCAGCATCGACCCGCAATCCTCGCGCTCGAAGACGGGCGCGTATTTAACGGCCGCGCCGCCGGCGCTATTACGCGCCGCGGCGGGGAAGTCGTTTTCAATACCAGTCTCACCGGCTATCAGGAAGTATTCACTGACCCAAGTTATTCCGGGCAAATCGTGTGCTTGACGTACCCGCACATCGGGAACGTTGGTGCGAATCTAGACGACGAGGAAGCGGCACGTCCGTACATCGAATCGCTGATTGTGCGCGAGTTCTCACAGATTTCGTCGAACTGGCGGTCTTCAGAGACGACGCAGCTCTATCTGAATCGGCAGAAGATTCCCGTGATTTGGGATATCGACACCCGCGCGTTGGTTCGGCACATCCGCACGGTCGGGGCGCTGCGAGGAATGGTTTCAACCGATGGCACTCCTGCAGACCAATTGATTTTTGAGGCCCGTCAGCTGCCCTCAATGGCCGGACAGGAACTGGCGAGCCGCGTCAGTTGTGGCAAGGCCTACGATTGGAACAAAGGTTCGATTGAGCTGGCGAGTTCGCCTTGGTCTGAGCAGATGGGTGAATCGGACGCCAGCCCTGACACAGGCCGCTTCAAGGTTGTGGCCTACGATTACGGAATCAAGCAGAACATTCTGCGATTGCTGGTCGATCATCATTGCGACGTTACAGTGGTGCCTGCAGGTACGCCTGCGGAAGATGTATTGGCGTTCAAGCCGGATGGAGTATTTCTCTCCAATGGTCCTGGGGATCCGGAGCCGGCAGAATATGCGATCGGCAATATCCGGAAGCTGACGGGACGCGTTCCTATTTTTGGGATTTGTCTCGGTCATCAATTGTGCGGACTGGCTCTTGGCGGAAAAACGTTCAAGCTGAAATTCGGGCATCACGGGTCTAACCATCCGGTGAAGAATCTGTTAATCAATCAGGTGGAGATTACCGCACAGAACCACGGGTTCTGTGTGGATCCCGATTCGCTGCCATCAAGCGACGTTGAAATTACCCACGTAAACCTAAACGACCACACCAACGAGGGCATGCGGCACAAGTCGCTGCCGCTGTTCAGCGTGCAGTATCACCCGGAAGCGTCACCCGGTCCGCACGATTCGCACTATCTGTTCACGCAGTTCACGGATTTGATGAAGGAATTTCAGCGGCCGGGGAGTTCGAGAGGATGACGTTTGATGTCGGCCTAAGCGCCGCAATTACTGCTGTTCGCACGAAACAACAAACTGGAGCAACAAGGGAATAGATGCCCAAACGCACTGACATAAAGAAGATTCTCATTATCGGCTCTGGACCGATCATCATCGGGCAGGCCTGCGAATTCGACTATTCGGGTGCGCAAGCGTGCAAGGCACTGCGGGCCGAAGGCTACGAAGTGGTGCTGGTCAATTCCAATCCTGCGACGATCATGACGGATCCGGAATTGGCGCACCGCACTTATATTGAGCCGCTGACCAAGGAATACATCGAAGAAATTCTGATCAAGGAAAAGCCCGACGCGCTGTTGCCGACAGTGGGTGGGCAGACCGCGCTCAACCTGGCCGTGGAGTTGGCCGAAAGCGGGATTCTGGAGAAGCACAGAGTCGAAATGATCGGCGCGTCACTTCGCGCGATCAAAGTCGCGGAGGATCGGCTTTGGTTTAAAGACGCGTGTCGCAAAATTGGACTTGAAGTGCCTGCGTCGGCGTTAGTGAACAACGCGCAAGATGCTCTTAGGCTCTGCGACCAACTTGGTTTCCCGCTGGTGATTCGACCGTCGTTCACGCTTGGCGGTAGCGGCGGGTCGATCGCGTACAACAAGGAAGAATTTGCCGAAGCCATTGCCCATGCGCTGGACATGAGTCCGGTGCACGAAGCGCTCGTAGAAGAATCGGTCCTGGGTTGGAAAGAATACGAACTGGAAGTGATGCGCGATTATCGCGACAACTTCGTGGTGATCTGCTCGATCGAGAATTTCGACCCGATGGGCGTGCACACCGGCGATTCCATCACCGTTGCACCGGCACAGACGCTGACCGACAAGGAATATCAGCGGATGCGCGATGCCGCTGCGGCCATAATTCGTGAAGTTGGCGTCGAGACCGGTGGATCGAACGTACAGTTCGCGA
Source organism: Candidatus Acidiferrales bacterium (assembly GCA_963726725.1). Classification (GTDB taxonomy): domain Bacteria; phylum Acidobacteriota; class Terriglobia; order Acidiferrales; family UBA7541; genus Acidiferrum. The sequence goes on along the minus strand of CAVSDV010000019.1, from coordinate 149,793 downwards.
TCAACCCGGAAAATGGGCGGATGACCGTAATCGAAATGAATCCGCGCGTCTCGCGCAGTTCTGCGCTGGCCAGTAAAGCTACCGGGTTCCCGATCGCCAAGATTGCAGCACGCCTTGCTGTTGGGATGTCACTGGACGAGATCCCCAATGACATTACCAAGAAGACCCCGGCGTGCTTCGAGCCGGCCATCGATTACGTGGTGGTGAAGATTCCGAAGTGGCAATTCGAGAAGTTTGCCGGCGCGGATAGCACGCTTGGTACCCAAATGAAGTCTGTAGGCGAAGTCATGGCCATCGGCCGCACGTTTAAGGAAGCACTGCAAAAAGGCATTCGCTCGCTCGAGCCCAGCACACCCTGGCGCGCTCCACTTGAAACTCCAGACTCGTTACTTCGTGAAAAACTGGCAACGCCGCGTCCGAACCGCATTCACTGGATACTGACAGCGGTCGAGCGTGGCCTTCCGATCGACGAAATTTGTGAATTGACCAAGATCGATCCATGGTTTATTCACCAGATCGAAGAAATCATAATTACCAATCGCCGTGCCGCCGCGGTGACCGTGGAAACTGCCTCGAAGGACCTGCTGAAAGAAGTGAAGCGGGTGGGCACCAGCGACGAGACCTTGGCCCAAATGTGGAAGACCACGCCGGCCGCTGTTCGTTTGCAGCGTGCGCGTTATGGCGTGTCGCCCGTGTTTAAACGCGTAGATACGTGCGCGGCCGAATTCGAATCGTTCACTCCGTACATGTATTCGACGTATGAGGAAGAAGACGAAGCGGACACCACGCAGCGCCAGAAAATCATGATACTGGGCAGCGGCCCGAACCGTATTGGACAGGGAATCGAGTTCGACTACTGCTGTTGCCATGCGTCCTTCGCACTTCGCGAAGACGGCTTTGAAAGCATTATGGTGAATTGCAACCCGGAAACAGTTTCGACCGACTATGACACTTCGGATCGCCTGTACTTCGAACCCCTGACGCTGGAAGACGTTCTCGCCATCGTGGAGCGCGAAAAACCCGCCGGGGTAATCGTACAGTTTGGCGGGCAGACGCCGCTGAACCTCGCGCTGGAGCTGAAGCGCAATGGCGTGCCCATCGTCGGCACCGCACCTGAATCCATTGATCTTGCTGAAGATCGCCGCCGCTTTGGCCGCCTACTCGATGAGCTGAAAATTCCGCAACCGCGAAATGGCACAGCGCTTGTTCCCGAAGAAGCCGCGCGAGTTGCCGGCGAAATTGGCATGCCGGTGCTGGTGCGCCCAAGTTACGTACTCGGTGGCCGCGCCATGGTCATTGCCTACGACGTGAACACGGTGCAGGAATACGTTGCGCAAGCCGCCTTGATGGGCCCGGCTCGCCCTGTCTTGATCGACCAATTCCTCGAAGAGGCCACGGAAGTTGACGTCGATGCGCTTGCCGACGGTACGGACGTGGTCATCGGCGGAATCATGGAGCATATCGAAGAAGCCGGCATACACTCCGGCGACTCGTCTTGCGTGCTTCCTGCTGTGAGTTTGTCTCCGACCGTACTCAACACGATTCGCGATTACACCAAGCGGCTGGCGCTGGCGTTAAAGGTGGTCGGACTAATGAATGTGCAGTACGCCATTCAGCGAGACACTGTCTACGTGTTGGAAGTGAATCCACGCGCCTCGCGGACTGTACCTTACGTTAGTAAAGCTACTGGAGTGCCAATCGCAAAAGTTGCGGCGCGGTTAATGGTTGGCAAACGCTTGGCGGATATGAAGCTACCGATTGTGGTCCACAATGGCGTAGCCGAAATTGCCACGCACGACTACTACGCCGTGAAATCACCAGTGTTTCCATTCAACAAGTTCCGCGGCGTCGATACCATTCTGGGCCCGGAAATGCGCTCTACTGGCGAGGTCATGGGCGTCTCCACGTCCTATGGGTTGGCGTTCGCGAAGGCGCAACTGGCGGCAGGGCAGAAACTGCCCAGCACCGGGACCGTTTTTATCAGCGTAAACGATCGCGATAAACGACAGATCGGTCCACTCGGCAAGGAACTCGTCGCACTCGGATTTAAGTTGGTGGCCACGCGAGGTACGGCAACCGCCTTTCATGCGGCCGGCATTCCGTGCGATGAGGTGTTTAAGGTGAACGAGGGCCGCCCGAACATCGTCGACCTGATCAAAACGGGGAAGATCAACTTGATCTTTAATACGCCGCTGGGCCGCGAATCGTTCTACGACGAGAAGTCGATCCGCCGCGCGGCGATTCGCTACAACATTCCTTGCATTACCACGCTTTCTGCGGCGCATGCTGCTGTGCGTGGTATTCACGCGATCACAGAAATGAAGCGTGAAGTGGCGTGCTTGCAGGATCTTCACCAGAACAAAGTTGCTGCTTCGGGCTCGCCAGGAACGGGGGATTGAGGCATGCAGATCGGCGGTATTTTCCCGGCGCTCGTCACCCCATTTGATTCCAAGGGAGACATCTCTCTTTCTGGCATCAAGCACAATGTAAGTCTTTACAATCAGACTGGGATTGCTGGATACGTCGTCCTTGGCTCAACCGGGGAATCCGTCATGCTCTCGTGGACGGAATCCATCGCCCTTCTTCAGCAGGTAAAGGATTGTGCTTCGCCGGGGAAGTTGCTCATCGCAGGCACGGGTGCCGAATCCACGGCGGAAACCATCCGGCGCACCAAGTACGCTGCTGAACTTGGGTATCAAATTGCGCTGATAAAGACTCCTTACTATTACAAGCCCGTGTATCGCGCCGAAAACTTTCTGCAACACTACCGCGCGGTGGCCGATGCTTCGCCCATTCCCGTGCTGCTTTATTCCGTGCCGCAGTTCACAGGAGTTTCTCTGGAAACGCCGGAGATCCTGGCGTTATCCGAGCACCCCAACATTATTGGCATCAAAGATAGTTCTGGCGTGATTCAGCGAGTGGTAGAAGTGGTCGGGTCAGCCCGAACTGACTTTCAGGTGTTGACGGGTGGAGCGGCGCTGATCTATCCGGCGCTGGCGGTTGGCGCTCGTGGTGCCATCCTTGCCTTGGCCAGTGCGCTTCCGGAACTGTGTGTGCAGGTGTTTGAGGCTGCGAAAGCCGGGCAACATGACCGGGCCAAGGAATTGCAACTGAAATTGGGAAATGCGTCAAAACGAATCGTCTCCGAAGCCGGGATCGCCGGAGTAAAATTTGCCATGGACCTGCGCGGTTACCATGGAGGAGTGCCCCGATCGCCCCTTCTACCCCTAAAAGAAGACAAGAAGCAGCAGATTGCGGCCATTATTTCGGCACTCCATCCGGCCGCGGCCTCCGTCTAACTATTCTGAGTTTGCCGTCACTTTTTCTAGCGTTTATCATCTAAATGCCCATGGACTGTCGCGCCCTTCGACCCGATCAGTTACCACACACGACCAAGCTTATTCGTGATTACATCGAGAATTTCCAGAAGCTGGAACAGTTCTATGCCCACCCGCCGGATCTCAAGAGTGTCGAAGCCGAAGCCAAGAACCTGAAATTTCCTGCCGAACGACGCCGTGAGGTCGTCGACATTCTCCGAGCGCAGAATGTGCAGTTTGGGAGTGGTCCCAAAACGCTGGAAAACCTGGATCGCCTTCTGAACGGAGCGGTGACCGTCGTCTCAGGTCAACAAGTTGGTCTGTTCGGTGGACCTTCCTATGCGATTTATAAGGCGCTCTCTGCAATTCATACTGCTCGCCAGTTGAGTAAAGACGGTATCGAAGCCGTACCCGTTTTCTGGATGGCCACAGAAGACCACGACGTTGATGAGGTTCGCCATACAACTTGGTTCAGCGAAGGGAAGCTGCATCGCTTCGAGTTGCCGAAACCTGCCGAGGCCGACATCCCTGTGGGGCGCATTCCCCTCGGAGCCGATGTTGCGGGCATCGTCAAAGATGCCGCGGCAATGCTCGCCGGTCCTGACAGCGCAATGGTGTCAGAGATTCTCGAACACTCTTACACAGCTGCGGCTACCTATGGCAGTGCCTTCGCGCAATTGTTCGCTCGAATCTTTGCTGATGAAGGACTGATTCTGCTGGATCCGCTTGATGAACGCCTGCATCGGCTGGCGGCGCCCATCATGCGGCAAGCGTTTGAGCAACGTGATCAGTTAGATGCGCTTCTGCTGCGGCGTGGCAAGGAACTCGAGCGCGCCGGGTATGCCGCGCAGGTCAACGTCACATCGAACAGCACGATACTATTCTCTTTAGAAGGCGGCAAACGCCGCGTCATTTCTGCCACTAATGGCGATACGTTCACGAGCGCCGGACGAACCGCGCCGCGCCAGGAGTGGTTGGAAAAACTTGAGAAAAGCCCAGAACTGTTCAGTCCGAACGCGCTTTTTCGTCCCGTCGTGCAAGACTATATGCTTCCGACGGTAGCCAATTTCGGCGGACCCTCTGAAATCGCCTATTTTGCGCAATCCCAAGTTCTCTACGAAAAGTTGCTGGGACGAATGCCGGTGATGCTGCCTAGAGCTGACTTCACTCTGGTCGATCCCAAAGCAGTGCGTATCATGAAGAAATACGGGATGGAAGTTGAAGACATATGGGTGGGCAAACAGGCCCTGCGCAAGCGCATGTATGGAGTAAACGTTCCGAAGAAGCTCGCCCGCGAATTTGATACCAACCTTCGGCAAATGGAAAAGAGCGTAAAGAAGCTGCACAAGGCCATTGCCAGCGTTGATCCCACCATCCAGGGCACAATCGCGCGCGCGGAAAAGCGCATTCACTTTCAAATCCAAAAGTTGCGGGAAAAAACCGGCGCAGCCCTAGACCGCCATGACAAAGTGATCGAGCAGCACGAGCAGTTTCTGGAGAACCTGCTCTACCCGCAAAAGGGGTTGCAGTCTCGCGACCTCTGTTTCCTGCCATTTCTGGCTCGCTGGGGCGCGGATGGGCTCGCCGAGCTTGAAAAACATTCCGGTGCCAAGAAGCCTGGCCTTCATTTCTTAGTGCCAATCCCGTGAGAACGCTCAACGGAAATCGATTGTGAACACGCTTCACATAAAAACTAAACGGCGGACGCAATTACTCGACATCACCAATGAGATTCAGCGAGTGGTGCAATCTTCCGGTGTGACATCTGGCATTTGTTTTCTCTACGTGCCCCACACCACTGCCGGGATCCTCATCAATGAACACGCCGATCCTGACGTTGCTGCTGACGCAGAAGGCTGCATAGATCGCCTGGTTGCTGATGACCCACGGTTTGAACATGCGGAAGGCAATACAGACTCCCACGTAAAGACCATGCTGGTGGGGACGAGCCAGTTCGTGTTTATCGAGAATGGAAAGCTCGCGCTTGGACGGTGGCAAGGGATTTTCTTTGCAGAATTCGATGGCCCCCGCGAACGACACCTATTCGTTACAATCCAGAAGGATGCCAAAGTGGACGCAAGCTGATTTTTGATTGATCGCCATTTATCCCGCATTCACTGTGTTAAAGTTTTGCAATGGAGACAGTGGGCATCTACATTCAAGTTCCTTTCTGCCAGACGAAGTGCACCTACTGCAACTTCCATACGGGCGTGGTCGTAAAGGGCCGGTTCGCTCCCTATACGGCTGCAGTTTCGCGCGAGATTTGCGGTCATGAACAGCTTTGGAAGATTGCCGGAATCCAGATTTCCAGCGCTTCTCGGGTGGTTGACACTGTCTACATTGGTGGCGGTACCCCCAGTTTGCTGGAACCGGGTCTCCTCGCGGAGATGATGGAAAGCATCCGCGACACATTCCCTTGTGACTTTAAAGAAATTACGCTCGAGGCCGATCCGGAAACTATCGAGCCGGAGAAAGTTGAAGCGTGGGCCACGACAGGCATCAATCGGATCAGTTTCGGCACGCAATCCTTCATTGATGAGGAGTTGAGGGCCGCCGGGCGTATGCACCGCCGGGACGACATTTATCGCGCAGTACCGATTTTGCGGGCTGCTGGCATCCGGAACATCAGTTTCGATTTAATCGCGGGGCTTCCCAAACAAACGGCCGCATCGTGGCTGACATCCTTGGAAGAAGCGATCGCGCTCTCGCCAGAACATGTATCCATTTACATGATGGAAATCGATGAAGGCAGCCGGCTAGGGCTTGAAGTTTTGCAAGGGGGCGCTAGATACAGCGCCAAGGATCTTCCGACGGAAGAATCGATGGCTGATTTCTACAAGACGGCGCAATCGGTGCTGAAGACTGCCGGCTATGTACAGTACGAAATATCCAACTGGGCAAAACCGGGTTTCGCTTCTCAGCACAATTTGAAATATTGGCGCCGCAAACCGTATTTCGGGTTTGGAGCGGGGGCGCATTCGTTTTCTGGCCTGCAAAGATGGGCCAACATCCATGACGCGGCCGCATATGTAGACGCAATCAGTTCGCAACGCAGCGCCATTCAATCTGTTGACGCGCTCACTGCTGACCTGGCTCTGGAGGAAGAGCTGTTTCTCGGCCTGCGCCAGCTTTCGGGCATCGATCTTTCACGAATTGAACAACAGTATGGCGTCGACTTTGAACAAAAGGTCAGTCAATTAGCTTCCACGGGAATGGTCGAGCGTGATGGAGAACAGGTGCGGCTTCCGGCAGAAAAGCTTGGCATCTCCAATGAAATAATCGTCGAGCTTCTACGTTAAAGCGAACGTAAGATCTGTCGAATAGAATTTTCGATCGAGTGAGGAAGAGATGAGCTATACGGTTGCAAAAGGGAACCAGTTAGTAGACCCCGATCATGTTATTCCGGTTGAGAATGCCGTCGACCTGCGGAGCGACACAGTCACGCGGCCGAGCGATGAAATGCGGCGAGCGATGGCCGCCGCTGAGGTTGGCGATGACGTGTACGGCGAGGATCCCACCGTCAATCGCTTGCAGAAACGCGCCGCCGAAATCTTCGGGAAAGAGGCGGCTCTATTCGTTCCCACGGGATGCATGGGCAACCTGATTGCGATCAAGATCTGGACTCACCATGGTCACGAGGTGGTCTGCGAAGAACGCGGCCATGTCAATCTCTACGAACTGGCCTCGATGTCTGCCATTGCTGGGTGCATGCCGCGCGCCGTTCGTGGAGGTGAAGACGGCATCCTGACCTGGAAACAGGTGGAAGGCGCAATTCGTCCGAAGATCTACTACGACTCGCAAACCGCACTGATTTGCCTTGAGAACTCCAGCAATATGGCGGGAGGCACGGTGTACCCCACGGAGCTTGTAGATGAAATCTGCGAGAATGCGCATGCGCTTGGCCTGAAGGTACACATGGACGGTGCGCGTATTTTTAATGCCGCCGCTGCCCTGAACGAAACAGTTACAGCTATGACGAAGAGCGTGGATTCCGTGATGTTCTGTCTGTCGAAGGGCTTGGGCGCTCCGGTCGGCTCCATGATTGTCGGCTCTGCGGAGTTCATCGAGCGCGCGAGAGTGTACCGCAAGATGTTTGGCGGCGGCATGCGCCAGGTCGGTGTGCTGGCTGCGGCTGGACTGGTTGCGCTCGAGAACTCTCCGCAGCGGTTGCATGAAGATCACGCAAACGCCAAGAGTCTGGCCGTTGGGATTGCGCAAATTCCCGGGTTAAAGATAGATCCTGCACGAGTGCGCACCAACATCGCAATCTTTGATTGCACCGGCACAGGCATGACTGCCGTTGAATTGTGCGACGCTCTGCACGAGAGAGGCGTTTGGGCACAAGACACAGCACCGTATCTGGTGCGCATGGTCACGCACTGGAACGTCAATCACGATGGCATCGTGCGAGCGCTCATTGAATTGCAGTCCGTGGTCGCCAAGAAGCGAGGAGCCAGTTCCTAATTGGAGCAGTCACTCACGCGAGATACGCCGATGGCCGTCACATCCGCAGGAAGCTCATCTGTGAGATAGGTTCGTTAGCACAACGTTTCAGCACGCCAACCTTCGTTTTGATACGTCTCGGCATGTGAAAGCGAGGTCCAATGAATCCTGCCTGGAATCGAGCAAAGCTCCTTGGTGCGGCTGCTTTAATTGCTGGCTTTACTGTTCGCACCCGCGGCGCGGCCACAATCCAGCGCCACAACCCCCGCCGTCGAAGAGGCCACCAAGTTCATCAACGATGCGGAACAACGGCTACTTGAGCTTGGGGTCAGGGCGTCTCGCGCCTCGTGGGTAGCGGAAAATTTCATTACGGGCGATACCGAACAGATTGCCGCCGACGCGAATGAGATTGTGAACACCGCGAGCGCAAACTACGCCAAGGAAGCCCACCGCTTTGACAAGCTGCAATTGCCGCCAGAGCTGGCTCGCAAGCGGTTGCTGCTCGAACTCACCACCGGATTCCCGGCTCCTAACGATCCAAAATCGCAGAAGGAATTGGCACAAGTGTTGGCATCGCTCGGTGCTGACTACGGAAAAGGGAAGTGGTGCCCGGATGGAAACAACAAGCCCTGTCTTGATGTCACTGCCGTTGGTAAATTGTTGGCGACCAGTCGCGACCCTGAAGAACTGAAGCGCGCGTGGATTGGCTGGCATGCCGTAGGCGCACCAATGCGTCAACGCTATGCGCGAATGGTTGAGTTGGGGAATCAGGGCTCACGCCAACTTGGCTATTCCGACGTTGGCGCGTTGTGGCGCTCCAATTACGATATGCCTCCCGATGAGTTTCAGAAGGAACTGGACCACACTTGGGAGCAGTTGAAACCTCTCTATCTGTCTCTGCACGCTTATGTGCGCGGCCAATTGGCCAAGAAATACGGCAAGGATGTAGTGCCAACTTCCGGTCCGATTCCAGCGCACCTGCTGGGTAACATCTGGGCGCAGGAATGGAACAACGTTTACGACCTGATGGATTCACCGAAGCCTACGCAAAGTTACAACCTGACCAAGATTCTGCAAGACCGCAAAACCGATGCACATGGAATGGTTAAGTACGGAGAGAACTTTTTTTCTTCGATCGGTTTCGCACCGCTTCCTCCGACTTTCTGGGAACGATCACTTTTCACAAAGCCCGCTGATCGCGACGTTGTGTGCCATGCTAGCGCCTGGGACGTCGATCTGGTCAACGATCTCCGTATCAAAATGTGCATCCAGACGACGGAAGAAGACTTCCGAGTGATTCACCACGAACTCGGTCACAACTATTACCAGCGGGCTTACAACAATCAGCCCGTGCTTTTCCGCGATAGCGCCAATGATGGTTTCCACGAAGCAGTCGGCGACACTATCGCGCTTTCGGTAACTCCTGAGTACCTGAAAAAGATTGGCCTGATCGATACCGTGCCACCGGCCTCGGGAGACACTGATTACCTGCTGCAGCAAGCCCTTGAGAAAGTAGCTTTTCTCCCGTTTGGTTTGGTGATTGATAAATGGCGTTGGGAAGTTTTTTCGGGTAGTGTCAAACCCGAACAGTACAACAAGGCCTGGTGGGAGTTGCGCTTGAAGTACCAGGGCGTGGCACCGCCAGTGGGCCGTAGCGAAGCCGATTTTGATCCTGGCGCGAAATACCATGTCCCTGCAAACGTGCCGTACATGCGCTACTATCTGGCGCGCATTTACCAATTCCAGTTTCAACGTGCACTGTGCAAAGACGCGGGCCTAGATGGACCGCTACATCGCTGCTCAATCTACGGAAACAAGAAGGCCGGCGAGAAACTGAACCAGATGCTGGGCATGGGCAAGAGCCAGCCCTGGCCCGACGAGCTGCAAGCGCTGACCGGGCAGCGAGAACTCGATGCTAGTGCGTTGGCAGATTACTTTGCGCCGCTGAAGGCGTGGCTCGACGAGCAAAACAAAAAGAACAACTACCCCGTCGGCTGGTAGGTGTTCAGTTGTTTGCAAAGCAACCCTCTGGTGCATAAATTACCTGCATAAGTTAAACTTACTGTGAGTATAGGTTCTACTTTCAGGCGAGGTTCCCGTGGATTTCACCTTTACCGACGAACAGAATCACCTTCGCAAAACGGTACGTGAGTTTGCTGAAGGCGAAATCGCTCCCCACGTGATGGAATGGGATGAAGCATCCCATTTTCCGGTCGAAATTCTTCCCAAACTGGCGGAAATGGGCCTGATGGGCATCATTTTCCCAGAGCAGTATGGGGGCGCAGGACTTGGCTACATCGAGTACGCGACGGCCATTGAAGAACTTGCGCGCGTCGACGGCTCCGTGGGCCTATTCGTTGCAGCGCACAATTCACTTTGTTCCAACCACATCTACAAATTCGCGACGGAAGAACAGAAGCGCAAATACCTAGTGCCCCTGGCCGAAGGCAAGAAGCTGGGCGCGTGGTCGCTGACGGAGCCGGAAGCTGGATCTGACGCCGGCGGCACACGCACAACGGCCGTCCGTAAGGGCGAACATTGGGTGCTGAACGGGGCAAAGACATTCACCACGAACGGTCATTATGCGGACATTTGCGTTGCCATGGCTTTGACGGACAAATCCAAGGATTCTCACGGAATTAGCGCATTCATTCTGGAGAAGGGCATGCCCGGTTTCCGTCCAGGCAAGAAGGAAAACAAGCTGGGCATGCGCGCCAGCGACACATCCGAGGTCATTTTCACCGACTGCCACGTTCCGGCGGAAAATCTGCTGGGTCCCGAAGGCGAGGGATTCATCAGCAGTTTGAAAATTCTCGATGGTGGCCGTATTTCGATCGCGGCACTGGGTCTGGGCATGGCGCAGGGGGCATTGGATGCGGCAACAAAATACGCGAAGCAGCGCAAACAGTTCGGCAAGACCATCAGCGAATTCCAGGCCATCCAGTTCAAGCTGGCGGATATGGCTACTGAAGTGGAAGCCGCCCGCCTGCTGGTGTACCAAGCCGCGTGGCTGGCCGATCGCAAAGATGTGCGATTCACGCGTGAATCCAGCATGGCGAAGCTGTTCGCCAGCGAAGTGGCCGTGCGCGTTGCGAACGAATGCGTGCAAATCCACGGCGGCTACGGTTTCATCAAGGACTATCCCGCGGAAAAGTTTTACCGCGACGTGAAGCTGTGCACCATCGGCGAAGGCACCAGCGAAATTCAGAAATTGGTCATTGCCCGCCAGTTGCTTGGCAAGAAATAATAGGGCATGCCTTTGCGCCGTTCGGCTCCCCGACTGGGGTTTGCTCAACAATGACTTCCGGTGTGCAAGAGTGGGCCAACAGGGTCTGCGCCGGAGACGTTCGCGCAATCTCCCGCGCCATCACCGCCATCGAAAATCACGCGCCGGCGGCTGAAGAACTGCTGCGCCTCCTGTTTCCTCACACTGGCAAGGCTTATCTCACCGGCATTACCGGTGCTCCTGGCACAGGCAAGAGCACTCTCGTTGATCGGCTTGCGTCGTATCACCGCAAACATGAAGAGGCTGTTGGCGTGATAGCAGTTGATCCCACTAGTCCATATTCGGGGGGCGCGATTCTGGGTGATCGCATTCGCATGCAGGGCCACGCCGGGGACGAAGGCATGTTCATACGCTCGATGGCCACGCGCGGGTTTCTCGGCGGCCTTGCGCGTGCTACGGCTGAGGTGGCCTTGCTGCTCGACGCGGCGGGCAAGCGTCAGGTGCTGATCGAAACGGTTGGCGTGGGCCAGGATGAAATTGACATCGTTCGTCTGGCGGATTGCGTGATGGTCATTCTCGTTCCGGGACTTGGGGACGACATTCAGAATATGAAAGCCGGGCTGATGGAGATTGGCGACATCTTCGTGCTGAACAAATCCGATCGTGAGGGGGCCGACCGGCTGGAGCAGCAATTACACGCCATGCTCTCGTTGGTGATGCCACGCGATGGCTGGCGTCCACCAGTGATTCGAACGATTGCCTCCGAAGACAAAGGGGTGAGCGAACTGGCGGAAACAATCGCCAAGTTCAGGAAGCATTTCGAGTCCAGTGGCGATCGAGAAAAGAAGCATGTCCAGCATTGGGAAAAACGCTTAGTGGAGTTGCTTGAATCGCGACTGCTGCAAACGGCGCTTGGCGGCAAAGACGGCGAAGTCCGACTGCGCAAACTCGCGGCGGAAGTTGCTGCACGCAGGATGGACCCGTTCACCGCAGTAAACAGAATTTTGAAGGAAAGTGGTTTCATCGACTGAGGTTCCTTGAATCATGTATCTTGGTGACATCGAAGTAAAATTCCTCGATGGCGGTCCGTTTGGGCTCGATGGTGGAGCCATGTTTGGCGTTGTTCCTAAAGCGCTATGGGAGAAGAAATCTCCACCGGATGAACGCAATCGGATTCGCATGCGTGCTAATTCGTTGCTGGTGCGGGCCGCTGGCAAAACGATTGTTATTGAGACCGGCAACGGAACCAAACTCGACGCCAAGTTGAAGAACATTTATGGCATTCCCGATGGCGATCCGTTGCGCGATTCTCTTCGCAAGGCTGGTGCCGCACCATCCGAGGTAGACATCGTAATTAATACCCACCTGCACTTCGATCATGCCGGTGGTAATACGCACTTTTCCAACGGACGCCCCGTTCCGACCTTTTCGCGTGCCCGCTATGTCGTCCAGAAGAGAGAACTTGACCACGCATTTCATCCCACGGAACGCGATCGCGCCAGCTATTTTCCCGTGAACTATCAGCCGCTGCTGGATTCGCAGCAATGGGATCTGCTGGATGGCAGCGCCGAAATTCTTCCCGGAATTTCTGTCGAATTGATTCCCGGCCATAACGAGTGGATTCAAGCGGTGAAGCTCACCAGTGGTGGCAAGACCCTGGTCTTTGTTGCGGATTTGCTTCCAACACGTCACCATATTCCTTTGCCGTGGATCATGGCTTACGACCTCTACCCTTTGCAGACCCTTGAGACCAAGCGAAAATGGGTTCCGCAGATCGTAAATGGAGGCTGGATCGTAGTGTTCGGACATGATCCGGACATTGCGGCAGCTACGCTCCATGAACACAACGGCAAAATCGACATCACCCCGGTGGACCTGAACCGGTAACTCCCAGGAGAACAGGGAATGGCGAAAGCAAAAGAGTCGAAGGGGACATCTGTGAAAGCAGCAAAGGCGGCACCAAAGGACGAGGGAACCGTCGCGGAGATTGGCATCATAGGCGGCAGTGGCCTCTATTCCATGAGCGGCCTGACGGATACGCGTGAAGTTCGGGTGAAGACCCCGTTCGGCGACCCTTCCGACGCATTCGTTGTGGGCACATTGGAAGGGAAGCGCGTGGCATTCCTGGCGCGTCACGGCCGCGGGCATCGCTTCATGCCCAGCGAACTGAATTTCCGCGCCAATATTTACGCCATGAAACTGCTTGGTGTGGAGCGCATTATCTCTGTCAGCGCCGTCGGCTCATTGCAAGAGAATCTGCGGCCTGGCGAATTCCTGGTTGCCGATCAGTTTTTCGACCGCACCAAGGGGCGCATTTCCACGTTCTTTGGAAATGGCATTGTGGCGCACGTTACGTTTGACAAACCAACGTGCACGGATCTTTCCAACTTGCTCTCGGATGCCTGCGTTTCCACGGGGGTTCCCGTCCATCGCAAAGGCACATATGTTTGCATGGAAGGTCCTCAATTCTCCACACTCGCGGAAGCCAACTATCATCGCGCCATGAAGTTTGACGTCATCGGCATGACCAACGTGACAGAAGCCAAACTCGCGCGGGAAGCGGAAATCTGCTACTCCACGATCGCGATGATTACGGATTACGATTGCTGGCACCCGAGTCACGAGTCCGTCACGGTGGCCCAGATAATCGCCACATTGAACCAGAATGCCTCCAACGCCCAGAATGTGCTCAAGGAAGCCGTCAAAAACGTGCCGGCCGATCGATCCTGCAAGTGCGGAGATGCGCTAAAGCACGCCATCATTACCGATCCCAAAGTCATCCCTGCGAAAACGAAGAAGAATTTATCTGCCATTCTCAAAAAATATCTGGCCTAGGCCTAGGAGAACACTGTGTCCTTACTCGTTGTTGGTTCAATTGCGTATGATGCCCTGGAAAGCCCGTACGGGAAAGTGGAACGCACACTCGGAGGCGCGGCAACCTACTTTTCTATCTCTGCTTCGTTCTTTACACATGTAAATCTTGTGGCCATCGTGGGCGAAGATTTTCATCCAAACGATGAAACCATCTTCCACAAGCGTTCTATCGATATCGAGGGCGTTGAACGCGCCGCTGGAAAATGCTTCTTCTGGGCCGGCAAGTATTCAGAAAACTTAAACGAGCGAGTCACTCTGGCCACCGAACTTAACGTGTTTGCTGACTTCAAGCCACGACTGCCGGAGAAATACCGCAACTCCAAATTTGTATTTCTGGCCAACATCGCCCCCTCTCTGCAGCACGACGTGCTGAAGCAAGTGAAGGGCACGCCAAAGCTCGTGGCAATGGATACCATGAATTACTGGATTGAAGGCAGCAACGCCGACCTTCGCGAGACCTTGAAGCATGTCGACGTGCTGATGATTAACGATTCCGAAACGCGGCAACTCTCCAGCGAATACAACCTGCTGCGTGCCGCAAAGCATATTTTCAAAATGGGGCCATCGGCGTTGGTGGTAAAACGCGGCGAATATGGCGCCATGTTGGTGGATAAGCACGGCGTATTTTGTATTCCGGGATTCCCTTTGGAGGAACCACAGGATCCAACGGGCGCGGGCGACAGTTTTGCCGGTGGTTTTATGGGCTATCTCGCAGGCGCGGGCAGTACCAACGATGCTTCTCTTCGCCGCGCCATGGTCTTTGGCTCGGTGTTGGGCAGTTTTGCAGTAGAGCGATTCGGGTTGGAGCGCTTGCTGAAATTGAAGAAACCGGAGATACACACCAGAGCACGGCACTTTGCAAAATTGACGCAATTCAAACTCTAGTTCAGTAGAATTTCCAGAGAAGGGCGTGGGCCCAATTGGGAATGCTCTCGTTTCATGAAATTGTTGTCCGCCTCCTCTTTGCAGGCGTTCTTGGCGCGGCCATCGGTGTCGAGCGAGATATACGCCGCCGTCCCGCCGGGATACGCACCAGCATGTTTGTCTGCATGGCCACCGCACTGTTCACGGTTCTGTCGGCTGAACTGGCGCACAGATGGGGAGACACCGGCCCAACGCGCATCGCTTCCAACATTGTGCAAGGCATCGGTTTTCTCGGAGCAGGTGCCATTCTGCGCGACAGTGCCGGTGTCGTCGGCATGACCACCGCCGCAACCATCTTTGTAGAGGCTGCCATTGGCATGGCCGTTGGCGGTGGACTGTACGCAGTCGCCGGCACCGCCACGCTCATCGTTCTGTTTGCCCTCATCGTGCTTGCCTGGGTTGCCGATCGGTTCGGGCTCAAGGGCCGTTCCATGATGTTTCGACTCACCACCTCCCATGCGGAAAATGTTGCGGGTGAGGTTCAGCGATTTCTGGCGGAGCTCAAGATTGCAATGCAACATTTCCGTGTTTCGATGGCTGGCAACAAGTCGATAGTCGAGTTCGAAGCGGAAGTAAGCCACCATCAACAAGAGCAGATTGTGGAGCAGTTCAAGCGTCAGGAAATCATTACGGAAGTCCTTCCCGTCGAGAGCCGCCACGCATGAGCCGTGGCGCCACAAGCGTTCGCAAGCCAAAAGCTCTCCGTGAAGGTGCAACCGTCTCAATTGTTTCCGTATCTTCTCCCGCTGAGCCCACACAACTACTGGTCGGTTCAATGGAGTTGCGTGCTCTTGGTTTTCGGGTCGAGCAGTCAGAGCAAATGCTGTCGCAGGGCTACTTTGCTGGTGGAATCGCAGAACGGACGCAAGATCTCGTACAGGCACTTCAAAGCAAGACAATCGATGGCCTGATCGTCGCTCGTGGCGGCTACGGTTCAAGCTATCTCCTTGAAAATAACCCCAAGCTGCGCTCTGCCAGGCCGAAATGCCTTGTTGGTTATAGCGATCTGACCGCCGTGCAGATTTTTCTCTGGCAGACGCGACGCTGGGTTACGTTCTACGGGCCGATGGTTGCTTCAGGCTTTGCCGCTAGCTCGGGGAGTGGCTCGTGTTACGACCGGGATAGCTTTCTGCGGGCTGTTCGCAACACTAAGGGTCATTGGAATCTGCCGCTGCGGGGGGCAGAGTTACGCAAGGGGAACGCTGAAGGTCGTGTCTTGGGCGGTTGTCTCACGTTGCTGCAATCCAGCTTGGGGACTCCTTGGGAATTGGACACTCGTGATTCGATTCTTTTGCTTGAAGATCGCGGCATGAAGCCTTACCAGGTTGATCGTGCTTTATTGCACCTCCGCCAAGCCGGGAAGTTTGCTCACGTGCGCGGCATCGTTCTTGGTGATTTTCCAGACTGCGATCCGCCCGTTCCCGGTGGGCCCACCGTTCGTGACATCTGCGAGAGACTACTCACGCCACTCGGCATTCCTGTCGTGTACGGGGCGCCAGTCGGTCACACCATGCGACCCATGCTTACCATCCCCCTAGGCATCAAAGCGCGGCTCACTGCCAAGGGCACGGGAACCCTCGAATTTTTGGAACCGGCGGTAATCGACTAAAATGGAAGAGGCCCTCTAAGCAATGAAGCATATCCACATGATTGGGATTGGTGGTTCGGCTATGTCGCCGCTGGCCGGGATGCTCCGCGAGCGCGGCTATCGCGTGACCGGCTCCGACGCGGGAGTCTACCCGCCCGCGTCGACCTTCCTGGAATCATTAGGGATTGCCTATTCTACATCGTTCGATGCTGCTCATCTGACGCCTGCACCTGACTTGATCGTGGTGGGAAACGCCATCTCTCGTGGCAACGTAGAAGTCGAGGAGATTCTCGACCGTAAGTTGCCTCACCGGTCGCTGCCCGAAATTCTTGAAGAGGAATTTCTGCCCGGCAAGCATTCCATTGTCGTCAGCGGCACGCACGGCAAGACTACGACTACCGCCATGCTGGCCTGGATATTTGAAGTGGCCGGAAAGCATCCCAATTTTCTCGTTGGAGGGATCGCCGAGAACTTTGGTAAAAGCTATCAGCTCGGCGAAGGGGAGGAGTTCATCTTGGAAGGTGACGAGTACGACAGCGCTTACTGGGATAAGGCCGCGAAATTTTTCCACTACCAGCCTGACGATCTCATCATCACCTCGCTTGAGTTCGATCATGCTGATATCTATTCCGATTTCGACGTCGTACCAATTGGCCTTCCGCCGCCTGGTGAATCTAGTTCCGCGGCGCGGGAGTGTCGTGGTCTGGGGCGATTCCGACGCCGGCGAGGCACTGCACAACGTCACCGCCAAAGCATTCTGCCCGGTAATTCACTATGGCTTTGAAAAGGGGAACGATTGGATTGCGGCGAACGTTTATCCCGAGGGCGACGGAATGAACTTTTCTTTGGCGATCAAGGGGCAACATTTTGCTGACTTCAAGTTGTCGGCAACAGGGCATCACAATGTATTGAACGCTATGGCTGCGCTGATAGTCGCTCACGGCCGAGGAATTCCACTCTCCATTTTGCAGCAAGCCTTGAAAACGTTTCGCAGCGTTCGCCGTCGAATGGATGTTAAGGGCGAGGTGGATCGCATCCTGGTCGTCGATGATTTTGCGCACCACCCCACGGCCATTCGGGCGACCATTCAAGCCGCACGTCTGCGATGGCCGGACCGTGCGGTTTGGGCAGTGCTGGAACCGCGTTCCAATTCGATGCGCCGCAAGACGTTCCAAGACACGCTTCCTGAATCGCTGGCACTGGCTGACCATGTCGTTCTAGGTAGCGTTCACCGGGCGGGGCAGCTCAATGAGGAGCAGCGACTCGATCCAGAGACGGTCGCCACTACGATCCGCACATTGGGCAAAGATGCCAATGTGTTGCCCAGCGCGAACGCGATTGCCCAGTATCTGGCGGCCGAAGCCAGACCCGGCGATCTGCTGCTCGTTATGTCAAACGGAAGCTTTGATGGACTCTGCGACAAACTGCTGAACAAGCTTGGTTCGAGGCAAATCCCCTCAGAGGCCCACTCCCTGTGATTGCTGTCCACGACTCTTCTAACTCCGCTAAGAACTCTGTGGTTACGAATGAACCATGGGTTCGGAATTTCGAAGGCCGCATTCCGGGGCGATTCCCACTAATTGCTGCCACTTTCATCATTTTGTTCACCGTGGCTGTACAGCCCTCCTCTGCCGCAATCCGCTATACGGTTTCGCTTGCCCATCCCGAACAGCATCTCTTCCGCGTTTCAGTTGAAGTTCCTGACGTCCACGGAGAGGTAAAATTTCAGATGGCTGCGTGGAATGCTCTCTATGAAATTCGCGACTTCAGCAGCCATGTCCAACAAGTCGAAGCCTTCGCCAACGGTGAGAAAGTCGCCATCACGAAACTCGATAAGCTGACGTGGCTGGTCAATGCCACCGGCACAGTAAAGGTCACCTACTCCACTTTCTGGGATGATGTTGGGCCCTTCAGTACGCAACTGAACTCCGAGCACGCGTTCATCAATCCAGCCATGATTCTTTTGTATGTTCCCGCCAGGAGGATGGAGAAGTGCCTGCTTTCTCTCGGTGACGTTCCCTCCAATTGGAATGTTGCTTCGGCGGCGGTAACAACGCTCGAGTCCATGGGTGGAGCCCGTCAGTTCACTCTCCAGACTTCTAATTACGACGCCATTGCCGACGACCCCATCGAAGCATCGGCCTTCGAGCAATTTAGCATTCATGACCTTTCCCCACCCGTCGACGTTGTGATCCACGGCGACAACTGGAAGAAGCGCGATGTGGAGAACGCGCTTCGCAAGATTTGCCTGTATGAACTTAGATTGATGGATGGTGCGCCGTACGACAAATACACCTTCATCTTTCACGTGGGCAAGCCGGCAGCGGGCTCTGGTGGAGGCATGGAACACGCCAACTCCACGGCCATCTTCGTTCCGTCGGATGCCTACATGTGGAATGTTTCCGCGCACGAGTTTTTTCATTTGTGGAATGTGAAGCGCATTCGACCCTCCACGCTGGAACCAATCGATTACACGCGAGAGATGTACACGCGAGCGCTGTGGTTTGCGGAAGGCGTAACCAACACGTACGGCTCTTACACCCTTGTACGCACTGGCATCTGGAGTAAGCAGGAGTTCTATCAGGACCTGGGTGGGCAGATCAGCGAAATCGAAGCCAGTCCGGCGGAACAATGGCAGAGTGCGGAAGAATCCAGCCTGGATGCCTGGCTCGAGAAATATGCACTCTACACGCAGCCGCAGCGCAGCGTTTCCTACTACACGAAGGGTCAGGTCTTGGGGGTGCTTCTCGATATTATCATTCGCGATCGAACTGACAACCAGAAGAGCCTCGACGACGTCCTGCGCGCC
Source organism: Candidatus Acidiferrales bacterium (assembly GCA_963726725.1). GTDB lineage: Bacteria > Acidobacteriota > Terriglobia > Acidiferrales > UBA7541 > Acidiferrum. The sequence continues at coordinate 130,612 of CAVSDV010000019.1, read as the reverse complement.
ATGAACGCGGATTTTGCCAAGGAAGGGAAGTTCTATCGAGACAGCCTCGACATCCGCCTTACCGCTGAAAAAGTGACGGGTAGTTCACTGTCAGATTTCTTTACCAACTATGTCAGTGGGGCCCTGCCGCTGCCATACAAGCAGGTTTTCGCACTCAGCGGACTTGAATTGCACTCTCACGAAACGGTGCGGCCGGTCCTCGGCTTTGTAGCCGAGCATCAACCCAATGGTCCCGTGGTAGTTCGGGAGATTGATCCCGGATCACCAGCGGCCAAGTCAGCATTGCGCACAGGTGATGAAATATTGCGGTGGAACAACGCTGAACCCCCGAAGCGCCCTGAACGCTGGGTCATGTCCCAGAAAATTGGCGATGAGATTAGTCTTCACCTCCGCCGTGCAGGCTCGGAAAAAGAGGAAGACGTCGTTGTTCATCTGGGAGAAATGCGCGAAAAACATTACCAGGTTGTTGAATCCGCGCAGTCCACAGAGCGCGAAAAACGCATTCGCGAAGGACTGCTCCGCGGCACCACCGCTCCCGTTACGGCCACTGCTCACTGATAGGCCTTGACGATCTTCATGTGATTCGAGAGAGTTTGCTCATTCTATGCTTCGTGCCGCATTTATCTGCCTCACCATCACACTGTACGTCCTGCTGCTGGGACCACCACTCCTGATTTACACCGCCATCACGAAAAACGTCGATCCGCTCTACTGGGCCGCCATTCGAGGAGTGATGTTCTTCATCAACTGCGTGGGCGTGCGCATCCACGTTAAAGGGTTAGAGCGCATTCCCGCGCAGACGTGCATTTTTGCCGCGAACCACACCAGCTCTGCAGATGCACCTGCGGTCGTGTGGTCGATTCCCCGGCGCATCGCCATCCTGTTGAAACGTTCGCTGTTCAAATACCCGATCGTCGGCCAAGCCTTCACCCTTGCCCATTTCATTCCCGTCGACCGTTTCAATCGCGATTCCGCCATCGTAAGTCTCGAACAAGCTACGGCTTCACTGCGCGGTGGGCAGTCTTTCCTGATTTATCCCGAGGGCACACGCAGTCTTGACGGCCGGCTTCAGGAATTCAAGAAGGGTACTGCCGTCATGGCCATAAAAGCCGGAGTGCAAGTCGTACCAGTCGCCTGTTCGGGCGCGCACCGCATCATGAAGAAACGCAGTCTACTGATCAGTCCGGGCGACATAGTCGTCGAATTTCTCGACCCGATCAATGCTGGGGAGTACACGCTGGAACAGCGCGATGAATTGACAAAACACCTCCATGACGCGATGGCCGCCGGCCTGCCACCTGATCAGCGTCCGGTAGGTTTCCCAGGGGCAGCGCCACCGCCTTCTTGAGCACTCTCCAAATGTGAGACACTTTCTTGCAGCCTCTCTCCCATCATAAAATGCAGTACGTCGGGACGTGGCTCGGCCGGCGGCGAGAATACTTCAACTGATTGCCAAGCCGAGCGTGTATGAAAGATAAGATTTCGGCGATGCTGGCGCAAGAACTCTTGCAGGTCATCTGGACTCTTTAAAGTAAACACGTGCATTATCGGAGGAACTTATAATCATGCGCTTCACCAAGTTAGGTCGTTACGCTGCAACTGCAATAGTGGTTGTTTTAATCTTTGGAAGCATATCTTTCGCGCAAGTGCCTGCTACTACGCCGGCACCCGCGACCAAGCCGAAAACCTCCACGCCCACGGCCACCAAGCCCGCTACTGCTGCGAAACCCGCAACTACGCCCGCGAGCTACGACCATGCGTTATTGAAGCCCGCGCTTCTGAAAGACCAGGCACCCGCCACTTATCAGGTGAAATTTGACACATCGCGAGGTGAGTTCACTATCACCGTTACGCGAGCCTGGGCTCCGCTCGGCGCTGATCGCTTTTACAATCTCGTGAAGCACCACTACTTCGACAATGCGCATTTCTTCCGGGTATTGCCAAATTTCGTCGCGCAATTTGGTATCCATGCCAATCCTTCGGTTACAGCCGCCTGGGAAAAGGCCACCATTAAAGACGATCCGCACAGCCAGAGCAATAAGAAGGGGACCATCACCTTTGCTACAGCCGGACCCAACACTCGCACCACGCAACTCTTCATCAATCTCAAGGACAACGCATCGCTCGACAGCCAGGGCTTCACGCCGTTTGGCGCGGTTGATGGCGACGGCATGAAAGTCGTCAACCTGCTCTACGATCAGTATGGCGATAGCGCCGGCATGGACCAGGAAGCCATCACCAAGGGCGGGAAGAAATACATCGACACCAAGTGGCCGCGCCTCGACATCATTAAGTCTGCCACTTTGGTAGGCGCTGCGGCCCCCGCCACGCCCGCGAAACCTGCGACCACGGCCAAACCCTCTACCACGGCCAAACCTGCAACCAAGCCGGCTAGTACCACTCCGAAGCCGCAGTAGGTGCCGTAACTTATTTGAAGGGGTGGGTTTGCGCGGCCCCCTAAAATCACCCTGGGGGATGATGTGAGCTTGTGACTGACGAGAGAGTTCATACATCCAATTTATGGATGCGTTTTATCCAATATTTTATTCAAAGGTGCGGTTGACTTCATCACTCAGTCCCCGTAGCCTCAGGAAGATATGAGTTTCTTCTGCCAGAGCAACTGTTGCTGCGCGACAACCGTTTGTTGTTGTCCGCTCTATTGCTCTGGCCGGTTGCGCATTCGAACTTAGCTCTTTTTCCACCTAAGACTCTCGAAGCCCACGTGCCAGATTCAGGCCACGTGGGCTTTTTGCATTTCTGGAGCACTTTAAATGTCTCTGCCACAGGAAACCAAAGCACAGCGCGTCGAACGCCTCAAGCGCGAAAAGAACGCCTGGGATCACATCGACGAGATTCGCGACTTCGCGCGCAGAGGATTCGATTCAATTCCACCTGAATGGATTGGTACCTATTTCCGGTCTTGGGGCGTCTACACGCAGGGAGATGGTCTGGGCGTCACCGGCGGCAAGGGCGGAGAAGGTCGAGCCGTTCCATACTTCATGGTCCGTATTCGAGTTCCCAACGGAATCCTGACCGCCAAACAGGTGAGAACGCATTGCGGATCTCTCCGAGACTCACGGTAACGGCGTGGCCGATCTCACGGTTCGACAGAATATTCAGCTTCATTGGGTTCGTGTCGAGTCGCTTCCCGATCTCTTTGAGCGGCTTCAATCCGTTGGTCTGCGTACGACTGGTGCCTGCGGGGACGTAGTCCGCAACATAACCGGCTGCCCTCTTGCTGGAGTAGATTCACGCGAACTTATTGATGTCGCGCCATTGGTGTTGGCACTCGACAGGGAACTGGGCGGCAATCCGGAGTTCTACAATCTTCCGCGGAAATTCAAAATTACGGTCACGGGTTGCCCGGAGTGGTGTTCTTATCCGGAGATCAACGATATCGGCCTCACGGCTACGCGGCGCATTCGCGATGGGCGTGAGGAAATTGGTTTCTCCGTGCGTGTGGCTGGTGGGCTTTCCACGGAGCCTCACCTTGCCGTGCGTCTCAACGCCTTCATTCAGTATGACCAGGTGATTCCCGTTATTCGCGCCATCACTGAAGTATTTCAATCCAGCGATGTTCTACGGCACAGCCGCGAAAAGGCTCGCCTGAAGTATCTATTTATTGCCCACGGTTGGACGCCCGAATCGTTCCTCGATGCCATCCATACGCACCTACCCTTCAAACTGGCTCCCGCCGAACCAGAAGGACTCCCTGAACACATTCATCGCGATCACCTTGGCGTGATTCCGCAAAAACAGCCAGGTCTATTCACCGTGGGGGCGTCTGTGATTCGCGGCCGCATCAGTCCTTCACAGTTACGAGCGGTGGCTGAACTGGCCGAACGCTATGCCGAAGGACTGATTCGCGCCACGCCGATGCAGAATCTTCTGCTCCTAAATGTTCCGGACGTGCATGTGCACACCGTTGTATCCGCACTTGCCTTCAACGGACTTCCCGTGCGGAGTTCGGCGTTCGTGCGCGGCACGGTCGCCTGCACCGGCTCTGAATTCTGCAAACTGGCCCTTACGGAAACCAAAGGCTTTGCCCGCTGGCTTACCGAACAACTAGACGAACGCTTTCCCAACTTTGGCGATCAACTCAAGCTGCATATTACCGGCTGCCCCAACAGTTGCGGACAGCACTGGATTGCCGACATCGGAATCGAAGGCAAGAAAATTAAGTCGGATGGCAAGCTGGTCGATGCTTACTACTTTTGCGTTGGGGGTGGCGTAGGGCAGTTGGCCGCGATTGCACGGCCGGTTGGTTATCGCTGCCGTGCGGAGGAAGTTCCGGATGCAATTACACGGCTCCTGAATGACTTTCAGTCTCGGCGCTACGGAACAGAGAACCTACAGAGATTTCTTTCACGTCATTCCAATGACGACATTCGGAACATTCTGGCGGGAACTGTAGCTAGTCCAGTTCTACGCGATCTGCCAGAGGGTCCAGTGCCTCACGGAGTGGAAGGCTGATGGGCAAAGTATTCCTGGTGGGTGCAGGTCCCGGCGATCCGGAGCTGCTTACGCGAAAAGCGTTCCGCGTTCTTGGCGGTGCGGATATCGTGTTACACGACTCTCTGGTCAGCGACGAAGTGCTGAAACTTATTCCTGTAAGGGCGGAACGCATTGACGTAGGCAAGCGCCGCGGTTACAAATTGCTCACCCAACAGGACATCAACTCACTCCTGGTGGCGGCGTCGCGAAAACACGAAACGGTCATTCGGCTGAAAGGCGGCGATCCACTACTTTTTGGTCGTGCGGCGGAAGAAATTCAAGCGCTCCGCGAAGCCGCCATCGAATTTGAAATTGTGCCCGGTATTACTGCTGCATTTGGAGCGGCTGCATCTACGCGCGTCCCCCTTACGGATCGTGCTCTCGCTTCCAATGTGCTATTCACCACGTATTCGCGCTCCGCTGAAGCCCAGGAACTCCTTCGCAATACATTGACGTTGGACACGACTGTCGTGATCTATATGCCTGGAGTGCAGTATTGCGATGTTTCCGATTGGCTGTTGAACGCAGGACTCTCGCCTGAGACACCTTGCCTCGTCGTCTCCAAGGCCACACAACCCGATCAGATCACGGAATTGACGAGTGTCGAAGGACTCGCTACGCTGTCGCCGTTACCAGCGCCGGCGATTCTGATTGTGGGCCAGGCTGTCGCGCCGGAAAAAGTCATTCCGGCCGGGATCGATTGGCTTGCTGCTTCCGCCGCCAAGTCAATGCCGTATCAAGCCGTGTTTGAAAATCCATCCAAGATGGCGAGAATTGGCAGTCCGTCACTGCACGTTGGACGCAGCGAAGATACTATCCCGCAAGTCAATTCTCTAGCACCAGATCCACAAAGGAGGACACCAGTGAGTCAGTCCACTGCCGTTGAAATCCCCAAAAAGAAGTTTGCGCTTTCGCTCGACACATGGGCCGTGCTCGTCGCTTTGCTAGCCGTAATCTTGATTCGAACTGGCGTAATTCCCCGAGTCCCCTGGTAATGGGCACCCTAGATTCATTCGGAGAACGAAATGGCTGAAATTCTTGTCTTGCCGCAATCCCCATCGATTTCTTTTCGGGCACAATTCTTGCGTCTAATTCCGGGCGTCGCGCTGCTTGCAGTCATAGGCTATGCAGGCAAATTGCTTGAGAAAAACGTCAATCTGTACGCCAAGACTCATCATTGGGTCTTCCCCAATATTGAATATGTTTTGTGGGCCATCCTGATCGGCTTGGTGATCTCCAACGTCTTTGGATTGGCCGGAATCTTCAAACCCGGCGTAGCGACGTATGAATTCTGGCTGAAGGCTGGCATCGTACTACTGGGCTCGCGATTCTTGCTGGGCGACGTATGGAAATTAGGCGGCGTCAGCATGCTGCTCGTTGGCATCGAGATCGTGGGGGCAATTGCTTTCATGACCCTCCTCGGCCGTGCCTTTGGTCTGCACCCCAAACTTACGACACTTCTCGCGGTCGGCTCCGCAGTGTGCGGCGTCAGTGCCATCATCGCCACCAAGGGAGCCATCGAAGCCGACGACGAAGACTCTTCCTTTGCTATCGCAGCCATTCTGGCCCTTGGCGCCATATCGCTCTTCACGTTTCCGTTGATTGGGCACTACCTGCATCTCAGTGATCACGCCTATGGAGTTTGGGCAGGCCTCGCCGTCGATAACACAGCCGAGGCTACGGCCGCCGGTGCGCTGTATTCCGACGCTGCCGCTAAACTGGCTGTCCTGACTAAGACCACGCGTAACGCCCTGATCGGCTTCGTTGTGCTCGGTTATGCCATCTACTGGGCCAGCAAGGGCCAAGCCCAAGCCGTCGGCAACAAAGCCGCCTTCCTCTGGCAGAAATTCCCTAAATTTGTTTTGGGATTTTTGCTGATTTCTGGATTGGCCACTGCGGGATTCTTTACGAAGGATCAGAATACCGCTTTGGCTAATCTCTCCCGCTGGGCGTTCTTGTTAACGTTCGCGGGCGTCGGTCTCCGCACAAACTTCAAGGAAATGCGCAAGCAAGGGTTACGTCCCTTTGCGGTCGGCTTCATCGGGGAAGTCGTCATTGCCGTATTTACCTTGGGGCTAGTGATCGGTGCAGGGAAGCTGTTCGGATTCTAAGCAAGCCGCGCAGCTTCCTGCTTTTGGTTATTCAGGCTCGACGCAGACTTCGATTACGTTCCCATCGAAATCCAGTATTTTGAAGAAACGGTTGCCACCGGAGTCGGACTCAATCGTGCCGACGGGGACGCCACGGCTCATGATCCATTCCCGCGCCCCTTGCAAATTTGAAGTATAGAAAATGACATGGTCCTGCTTCGTTGTTTCCGCAGGATCTTTTTCGACAAGCGACAGTGTCGTGCCCTTGTCCGAAAGCACCAGCCGGCAAGACGGTCTTCCGGAATCATCCTCCTCGACCGCTGAGGCATCCCGGAAGCCCAACTTGTCTTTGTACCAAGTACGAGCCGAATCGAGGCTCTTAACATCAAGCCCGTACCCGTCCGCGACTGTGAACGGCGCTTTACCCCACATGCTGCCTCCACCAATATTCGTTAAATTCCGAGGACCCCGACGAGTTCTTTCACGCTGGCTGCGCTCTTCTGCAACGCTGCGTTTTCTTCCGCTGTCAGTTTAATCTGAATGATTTCTTCGGCGCCTTTTTCGCCCAGTTTCACGGGTACGCCGACGAACAAACCGTTGATGCCGTACTCGCCTTCGAGGTAGACGGCGCAGGGCAGAATCTTTTTCTTATCCTTCAGAATTGCTTCCACCATCTCAACCGCCGACGCCGACGGAGCGTAATAGGCCGAGCCCGTCTTCAGTAGGTTGACGATTTCCGCGCCACCCTTACGCGTGCGGTCCACGATCGCGTCGATCTTTTCCTTCGGCAGCAAATCGGGGAGGGGAATTCCCGCTACGGTCGAATACCGCGGCAGTGGCACCATATCATCGCCATGCCCGCCCAGCACGAAAGAGTGCACGTTCTCCACGCTGACCTTGCATTCCATCGCCACAAACGTGCTCATGCGCGCCGAGTCCAACACGCCAGCCATGCCGAGAACGCGATTCTTCGGGAATCCGCTGACGCGGAAGGCCGCCTGCGCCATCGCATCCAGAGGATTCGTCACCACGATGATGATGCACTTGGGCGAATGCTTCACGATCTGTTCGACGACCGCCTTGACCACGTCGTAGTTCGCCTTCAGAAGGTCATCGCGGCTCATGCCCGGCTTGCGCGGGAATCCTGCCGTAATCACCACCACATCGCTACCGGCTGTAGCGCTGTAATCCCCACTGGCTGTCGAAATCCCCGTAGCCCGCGCGTCGGTGCGCGTCACCGGTCCAGACTCCATCATGTCGAGAGCCTTTCCTACCGGAGGCCCATCCAAAATATCTGTCAACACAACGTCAGCTAACTCAAGATCCACGATTCGCTGTGCTGTAGTCGATCCCACAAAGCCACCGCCCACCACTGTTACTTTCTTGCGTGCCATCGAGTTTCTCTCCTTGTTTTCGTAAGGGCGGCTTTGTGCCGCCTCCCCGTTTTCTGTTTCCTGATTTCTGCTCGCTGCTAGCTGGTATCCAAAATCTCCGCGCTACATATTCGACACGATAGCGTCCGCAAACGCCGAGGTCCCCAACTTAGTCGCACCGGTCATCAAGCGCTCCAGATCATAAGTGACTTTCTTCTGTTGAATGGTCTTGGCGATGCCAGTCTCAATCAATTTTCCAACTTCACCCCACCCCAAAAACTCGAACATCATCGCGCCCGACAACATCAGTGATGCAGGATTGATTACATCCTTGTCCGCATATTTCGGGGCTGTGCCATGCGTGGCTTCAAACACGCCGTAGCCATCACCGATATTCGATCCGGGAGCCATGCCCAAGCCGCCCACCTGCGCCGCACAAGCATCGCTCAAGTAATCGCCGTTCAGGTTCGAGGTCGCCAGTACGCTGTACTCGCTAGGCCGCAACAGCATTTGCTGAAAGACGGAATCCGCAATGCGGTCGTTGATCATCAGCTTTTTCTTCCACTGACCCTTACCATGCGTCGCGTAAATGGAGTCGAGGGTCGCTTTCACTTCCGCAAAGACGCCCTTCTGGAAGTCGGGGGTAGCCTGTTCCAGTCCCGGTTCAATCAACGCCGCGTTGGCCTCCACGGTCAGAGCTGGATTCTTGTCCAGATTATCCATGATCCAGCTCTCGCGTTCTGTGACAGTCTGACCGCGGAACTCTTCGCGCGCCAGGTCGTAGCCCCAGTCTCGGAATCCACCCTCGGTGAATTTCTGAATGTTTCCCTTGTGTACCAAAGTGACGCTCGGCCGTCCGCTTTCCAGCGCGTACTTAATGGCGCGCCGCACAAGCCGTTTCGTTCCCGTCGGAGAGATGGGTTTAATGCCGACGCCTGAATCCCAGCGGATCTGCTTCTTGCCGTCTTTCAGCATTTCGTGATTCAAGAATTCGAGCAGTTTCTTGGCTTCTTGGGTGCCCGATTTCCACTCTATTCCGATGTACACGTCTTCGGTATTCTCGCGGTAGATGACCACGTCCATTTTTTCAGGTTCTTTCACAGGGGAGGGAACTCCCGTGTAATAGCGCACAGGTCTGACGCACGCGTACAAATCCAGAATCTGACGCAGTGCCACGTTCAAGGAGCGAATTCCTCCGCCCACCGGGGTCGTCAGTGGCCCTTTAATCGACACGCGAAAGTCGCGCGCTGCTTCAACGGTCTCGTCCGGCAGCCATTGCTTGAATGTTTTGAACGCCTTTTCTCCCGCGAAAACCTCGAACCATGCTACGTGGCGCTTCCCGCCGTAAGCCTTGGCTACAGCAGCATCAAACACTCGCCTCGACGCCTTCCAAATATCTCGGCCTGTACCATCGCCCTCGATAAAGGGAATAATCGGATGGTCGGGCACTTGCAGCGCACCACTGCTATAACCGATCGCCTTCCCGTCGATTGGCACTGCTACCCCGTTGTACACAGATTTCATGTTCGGGCCCCCCTGAGGACCAACTGAAGATAGGACTACCGCTCACGCAGTTCGGAGCGGAACATGCGAACCGAAAACGATACCACATCGGCGCTCATCTTCGAAAATCTCCAGGGTTTGGAGCTGAACTGGTGCGCTGGCAACGATCAAACTTCCGCACTTCGGTGCTAGCTTGCACAAGATACCTGCCAGCAGTTCACTGTAATTTGCATTCTTCTTAAATCTGGTTAGTTCGCCGGCTGCTGAGCCTACAATCCTTTGATTGACGTCACTTCCAGCACCATCACGTCTCCGGTTTCCACGCCATGCCGGTGCGTCACGGTGCCCTTCACTCTGACACGTTTGTTCTCGTATTTCTCGGCCTGTTTTGGGTCGCTGAACTTCACTTCGATGGAGGTCACCTCTTTGCCGTCCACCGGCGTATGTTCATCCAATTGCACCGTCCATCCGGTCGACTCGCCTCCAATGGCCATCACGCGAGTCAGCTTACCAGGCACGGTGACTTTCAGCGGCGGGGTCTGTGCCTGGGCGTTAAGACAAGCCATCAGCAGAACCAACCCAATCGCCATCCGCAGTATCCGCATTTACTTTCTCCTGCAATCTATTTGACGGGGAGTTTACATCAACTTTCTACATCCTCGCGCATCGAAAAGAGGTGGACATGACTTTCGTTCTCCGTCCTATCGTATACTTACCAACCGCAAGATATCTTCGCTCTGGAAAGGAATTACTATGTTGTTTGACTGGAATAACTACAAGACTGAGCTCATGAAATCGATCCCTGAATTTGCGAAGCTCACTCCCGACTCGCTGAAGGGTTATCAAACACTCTCCAACGCCAACAGCGCCAACTCCAAGCTGGGCGAGAAGACCCGGCAATTGATTTCCCTCGCCGTTGCAGTGACAACGCGCTGCGACGGTTGCATCACTTTCCATTCGGAAGCAGCTCTCAAGGCAGGGGCTACGCGCGAAGAAATTGCAGAGGCGCTCGGTGTTGCGATGGCGATGAATGCTGGCGCGGCCCTGATCTACTCGCTGCGCGCCATGGACGCTGTCGAGGCACACTCCACCCATAAATAAGCAACCCCTATGCGTCATTGAAATGGGGCGGCTGGAAGTCGCCCCAGCAGAGCTACTAGCCGGTCTTGGTCGGGCTGTGAAGCAAATCCCACTGAGGGCCTTCAGCGTGGGAATTCGTCGCAAGTACATCCTCAGATTTTGCGATGGAACTCGTGAAGGAAGGTTTCTGCTAACGAGACCTGCGGCTGTCATCCAGGAAGGAACTGGTCAAGGAAATCACAAACAAGACGAATATAGCGAAGCTCAAGATCAGTACGATCAAAGGTATGCTCCTCCGAACGTACACCACCGGTGCAATGCCGTCGCCAAATATTCAGGCTGTATTTTCAGTAGGTTACGGGTGTGTTGCAGAGCAATGTCCTTTTGGGGAGGCACACACCGTCCACAGATGTCCACGCGGTTGCAGCCTAGTACTACTATATCGTTCTGAGTGTCTAGCTCTTGTTCAGGTGGATCGACCCATCCCCGGTTCGCACGATAATCGGCGTGCCCCCGCCGTTCATCTTTCCGTTGATTCGAGAGGAACTGAAAGTCCCTTCCACGGTCACCGGGATGTCCAAGCTGATGTGCCCGTCATGGGTGCTGGCGTCGATATTGGCCTGCAATTCACCGGGAAGCTCCAGATCAACGCTGCCATCGCCCGTATGGATGTTCCAAGTGCTTTGCACCTTCGAGCCGCCGTTGGCGCGCGCCGTCACGCTACCGTCGCCAGTCTTAATATTCAGGGAATCAAAACGCCCCTGAATGTTGACATGGCCATCACCGGTAGTGGCATCGACCCGCCCATCGAGGTTACGCCCCTCAATCGATCCGTCTCCCGTGTGCAGCCGGATATCGCCCTTTGCGCCCTGTACGGTGATGTGGCCATCGCCGGTGCGAATGTCGAGGTTTCCCACGATTGAATCCGCTTCCACCGAGCCATCACCCGTCGTAGCCTCAAGATCCGCGTCTTTCGGCATATGCACTTCCACGCGTAGCTGGCGGTGATTTACGCCCCAATTCCAGCCCCAGTTGTTGCCCGTCTTGGCCACAACCTCAACGCTGTCTCCGTTTTGAGCCGTGGTGATGCGCAGATCTTTGTCCAGCGTGTAGCCCTTGTAGGTTACGCGTACTTCCACCTGCTTGATATCGCCGGTGGAAACGCGTACTGCCCCATCGTCGGTTTGCACGCGGACCTTGGCGTGCCCGCTGACCGCAAAGGACTTCACGACTTCTTCAGCCCGCGCTGCGGGCGCTTGCAGAGAACTGACAACCAAGAGTGACGCCAGTCCCAGTCCCAGCCCACTCATTCGACCCAGTAATGTCTTCATGGAATCTCGCCTCCAGGCGCTTCTAACCCTATAAACGCAGGCACCCTGTAAAATGTTCCCGACTGGACGGCCCAGGCCTCTCAGGAGCTGTCCAAGGTCCGCTAGCGCCCCTTGGCGGCCTTCTTCTTCGTCCCATGGCTTGGTGTAGCAGCCGGGTTTGGCCCGCAGCGTCCCCAGAAACTTCTCTGTGGGCAGGGTATTGATGATGTCCTTCTTCTCCAACCAACCGCGTCTGGCCATCGTTACTCCGTACCGTATGAACGATAGATTTCCGGCGTTGTGAGAATCCGTGGAAATCACCACCTTCACTCCGCGGTCTTTGCACATCCGCAAGTACACATCCTTCAAATCCAGCCTGTCGGGGTAGGAGTTGCACTCCATCGCCACCCCGTACTTTGCGCAGGCATCCAGAACCTTTTCCATGTCGTAGTCGATCGGATCCCTGCGGAGTAAAAGGCGCCCGGTCGGGTGGGCGACAATCTGGGTGTAGGGATTTTCAATCGCCGCCAGCATCCGCTCCGTCATCTCTGCGCGATCAAGGTTGAAATAGGAGTGGATGGAACAGACTACCACGTCCAGTTGCGCCAGAATCTCGTCAGAATAGTCCAGCGAGCCATCCTTCAGGATGTCGACTTCTGAGCCAACCAATACGCGTATCCCCAATCCTTTTGCATCGGCGGCGCGCAGGCGCTTGATGTGCTCCTCCATGCGCTTTTCGTTCAACCCATTCGCCACGGTGACGGCCTTGGAGTGGTCCGTAATCGCGATGTACTCGTGGCCCAGGGCCTTTGCGGCGGCAGCCATCTCCTCAATCGAATTCTTACCGTCACTTGCCGTCGTGTGCATCTGAAGGTCGCCCTTCATATCCTTCAATTCGATTAATTTCGGCAGAGTGTGTTTTTCAGCGGCGGCGATTTCACCAGTGTTTTCGCGCAATTCCGGTGGCACGTAGTCCAGCTTCAGCTTCGCGTAAATCTCTTGTTCGGTCTCGCTGGCAACGTGTTTCTCGCCCTTCAGCGTGGCCAGTTGATACTCATTGAGCGTGTAGCCCAGGTCATTCGCACGTCCGCGCAAGGCAACGTTGTGCTCTTTAGAGCCAGTGAAATACAAAAGCGCCGCCCCAAAACTCCGTTTCTCCAGCAGGCGCACATCCACCTGCAGTCCGTCCTGAAGTGTAAAGCTCACCTTGTTCTCGCCATGGGCCAGAGTTTGATCGATGCCCGGGAAGGTCAGAATGTGTTCAGCAATGCGGTCTATTTCTTTTTGCGAAGTGTGTCCGTCGGCCAGCGTCAGCAGCAGATCGAGGTCGCCTACCGTCTCCTTCCCGCGCCGCAAGGACCCCGCCGGCGTAATCGACTCCACGGCTTTGCCAATTTTGTGGATGTACGCGCTGATCGCCACGGCCGCCGCCTCGGCCACATTGACGTGGAAGCGACCCGAAGATTTCTTAAAAACTTCCACTCCCTTCAGAATGTTTTGTTCACTTTTTTCGCCGAAACCTGGCAGGTCGCGCAGCTTGCCTTCTTTCGCCAGCTTCTCCACGTCGGCAACTGAACCAGCCTTAAACGTCTTCCACAAAAAGGCCACTTTCTTCGGTCCCAGCGACTGCAATTCCAGCAAATCCAATATAGTCGCGGGATACTTCTTCAGCAGTTTGGCGCGCAGGCTGTAGTCGCCCGTCTTTACGATCTCCGTCAGGTGTTCCACCATGCGGTCGCCAATCCCTGGCAATTCGGTCAGCCTTTCCGGTGTTGCAACCAGTTGCTCGACCGAATCCGGCAGGCTGCCGATCAGTTCCGCGGCCTTTTCGTAGCTTCGGTAGCGACCGATAATTGCTCCATCAATTTCCAGGAGTCGTGCAGTTTCCTGCAAAATGCGCGCAATCTGTTTGTTGTCCATGTTGGAGATTATAATCGCCGTCGGATATCAGATACCAGATATCAGTAATCAGAAAGCTGGTCCTCTTTCCTTGGTTCCTGGTATCTGATTGCTGATCTCTGACATCAGTTCAATTCCACGCCATTTCAATCTTCTTGCCCAAATAAAAACCGGCGGGAAGCTCTCGCCCCCGCCGGCACCTGAAATTAACCGTCGACCCAACTATCCCGCTTTGGCTACGTTTGAGGCTTGCGGCCCTTTCGGGCCTTGTACAATCTCAAACTCTACCGGATCTCCTTCCTGCAGCGTCCGGTAACCATCCCCGACGATCGCCGAGTAGTGCACGAAAACATCTGGGCCGTCTTCACGTCCGATGAATCCGTATCCTTTTGAATTATTGAACCACTTTACAGTTCCTTGCACTTCGTGTCTCCTTTTGACGGTGACTCCTTGGGCGGACTTCAACTGCAATCGCCGCAATGAGCACGAATTGCGCGGAGTGTATCAAAATGAGTTTCCCAGTCAATAGGACATTTGGTCGGAACACCCTCCTACACAGCATTTCACCATTGAAAAATCGAATTAAACTATGAGGAAACCAAATCTACTTCAAAAATGTAAGGTAATAGAGGATTCCCGCAATCGATTTTGCGTCGCGCAATTCGCCACTCTGCATCATCTTTGTCAATTCATGTACCTTATAGGCATGGGAAATAATTTTCTCGTCGAACTCCGGCCGCGCCTCGCCCTCCGTCAATCCGGTCGCCAGCAAGATATACATCCGCTCTTCCAGAAAACCCGGAGTAGGGAAGACATCGAGGAATACTTCCAGTTTCTTCGCGCGGTATCCGGTCTCTTCCATCAACTCCCGGGCCCCGGCCTTTTTCGGCGATTCGCCCTTATCAATGCGGCCGGCCACCAATTCCCACAAGAACTGACGAGTAGCGTGGCGGTACTGCTGAATCATCAGAATCCGTCCATCCTTGAAGACTGGAAGTACCACTACAGAACCCGGATGGGTGATCAACTCGCGAGTAGTCTCAAGTCCCCCGGGCTCGAGCACTTTGTCTCGCCGCACGCCAAAAATCGGCCCGTCGTAAATTACCGTGCTCTCAAGAATCTTTTCCTTGCCCTTTGCTGGTGCCTTTACCTGCTTCGCCAAGTGGAGTCCCCTTGCAGAGAATTTGCGTTGGCATCATAACCTGAATATGCCATGCGTCGCACGCGCGCGCAGTCCGATTGTGGATATCCGCGATCAGTCCCTACTCGCCACCTGTTCACCACCCGCGCTATACTGGCCCCTGCTCTTCCATGTCCATTACTACCATCATCGTCGACGACGAAAAACCAGCGCGCGAAGAATTAGCCTTTCTTTTGAAAGGCTTCCCCGAAATCAATCTAATTGGCCAAGGCAAAAACGGCCTCGACGCCGTCAACCTGATCAAAGAGCATTCGCCGGACCTAGTTTTTCTCGACGTACAAATGCCGGGACTTGATGGCTTCGGCGTCCTCAAAAAGTTGGTTGAAAGGAAAGTGAAAGTCCCGCACGTAGTCTTCGCCACAGCCTTCGATCACTATGCAGTACAGGCCTTCGATGTGAACGCGGTCGACTACGTCTTAAAGCCCTTCGACAAGGCACGCATCGCAAAGGCCATTCAACGCGCGCGACGCGAAATTGAAACGCAGGTCAGTCCCACGGAACGCCTCGAGCAATTAGTGAGCCAGCTAGGCGCCGCGAAACAAACCTCTTCGCCCTCAAAGATCCTCGTCAAATCGCAACAGCGTCTGCTTCTCGTTGACGCGGAAGACCTGATCTTCGCTTCCATCGAAGGCGGTCTCATCTCCGTCGTGGCCAAAGACGTCGAAGGTTCCTCCAACTACCGCACCCTCGAAGAACTCTTCGACGCGCTGCAATCCGAATCCTTCTGGCGTTCGCACCGTTCTTATCTCGTCAACATCCACCACATCAAGGAAGTCGTGCCCTGGTTTAAGTCCAGCTTCATGCTGAAAATGAACGACAAAAAACAGTCCGAAATCCCTGTTTCGCGCCAACAAACCAAGCGCCTCCGCGAACTATTCAAACTCTAGTGGATTACTGATTTACTGCCGCGCCAAAATACTTAAAGAATACGCCGGGTGCCGTACCCTTCGCCTTTAAGGGTGCGGGTTTAGAGTCAACTTCATCGTCACTCATCTGGACGTTACACCACCCCGGGTGTAAAACCTTCCTATGGCTCCGCACAAGAAAATCGTTACTCTACTGCTTCTCGCCATCTCCCTCGCTCCGTTCATCCAAGCCGCCGAAGAAGAACACCCGAAGACACTCGCCATCGGCTCCCCCGCTCCCGATTTCCATCTTCCTGGGATAGAGGGCAGAACCTACTCGCTCGCCGACTTCAAAGGCAGCAAGATCCTGGTCGTAATCTTCACCGCCGTGCATTGCCCCACTGCGGAAGTCTACGAGGGTCGCATCAAGAAACTCGTCGCCGATTACCGCGATCGCGGCGTGGCTTTCGTGGTCATCCAGCCGAATAGTCCCAAGGCGCTCCGCCTCGACGAAATGGGTTATACCGACGTCGGCGATTCACTTGACGACATGAAGATTCGCGCCGAATATCGTCACTTCAATTTTCCTTTTCTCTACGATGGCGAAACCCAGGAAGTCGCGCACAAATACGGTCCGGTCGCTACGCCGCACGTTTTTGTCTTCGACGAGCAACGCAACCTCCGCTATCAAGGCCGCGTCGACAGCAACCCCCGCGAAGCCTATGCAAAAGTTCCTGACGCTGCGAACGCCATCGACGCAGTTCTTGCGGGCCGTCCCGTGCCTTTGGAGAAAACTCCAGCGGTCGGCTGTTCCATCAAATGGGCTTACAAGGAATCCCTGCAGGACGCCGAAATGAAAAACATTGAAAAGGAGGCTATTCCTCTGGTGAAAGCGGGCTCCGATGAAATGCGCGCCCTTCATAGCAATCAGACAGGAAAAACGTTGTTAGTGAATTTCTGGGCCACGTGGTGCGGGCCCTGCACCGAAGAATTTCCGGAGCTGCAGAAGACCTGGCGCATGTATCGCAAGCGCCCATTTGA
This sequence comes from Candidatus Acidiferrales bacterium, assembly GCA_963726725.1. Classification (GTDB taxonomy): domain Bacteria; phylum Acidobacteriota; class Terriglobia; order Acidiferrales; family UBA7541; genus Acidiferrum. The sequence continues at coordinate 113,776 of CAVSDV010000019.1, read as the reverse complement.
ATTGATCACCGTCAGTACTAATTTCCCCGACGAAGAAAAGGGCGTTCGCCGCTTCCTGGATTCGCAGCACGCCTCCACGCGCAACCTGCTGTTCAATTCCACAGACCCTTACGAAGAGATGAAAGCCTTTGACCCCGAGTGGACGGGTGCCGTTCCCTATACCGTGCTGATTGGCCCCGATGGCAAGGTGCTTTATAGAGAGCAGGGTTCGCTCGACATTCTAAAAGTCCGCCGCCTTATTCTAGGCAGCCTCCCCGACGACGATTTCGTCGGCCAACAAGCCTACTGGACCAACGAATAAGCCCAGCGCACTGCTGGGTGCTCGCACTGTTCGCCTTCAATGGTGCGGATTTAGAGTCCACTTCAAGCTCGCACTTGATAACGAAGAAAAGGTCATCCTGAGCAAGGCGAAGGATTTCAATCAATAAGTCTTGCCTGCCAAACAGCTCTCTGTCCTCTCGCCTCCTGATATCCGATCGTTGATCTCTGATCACCTTCCTCTGTCATGCTAATATTCAAACTGATCACCCATGGACTTCTCTCTTGCCGATCACCAACTGCTCATCCGCGACACCGTTCGCGAATTCATGGCCACCGAAGTCCGTCCCCACGTCAAAGACTGGGAAAAAGCCGACCATTTTCCGCTCGATATCATCAAGAAACTTGGCACGATGGGTTGCTGTGGCATGCTGATGCCCGAAGAGTGGGGCGGTCCCGGTCTAGACACCATCTCCTACGTTCTGATGCTCGAAGAAGTCGCTCGCGTCCATGCTGCCATTTCCACCGCGCTCGCCGTCACCAATTCCGCTGTGCAGCTTCCGTTGCTGGCCTTTGCCAGCGACGCGCAAAAATCCAAATACCTCAAGCCGCTCTCCTCTGGAGACATCATCGGCGCCTTCTGCCTCACAGAACCAGCTGCGGGTTCCGACGCCGCAGGCATTCAATGTCGAGCCACTCGCGACGGCGAAGAGTACAAACTCTCTGGCAGCAAGACCTGGGTAACCAACGGCAGCGCTGCGGGAGTCTTCATTGTCTTCGCGAAAACCAATCCCGAAGCCGGTGGAAAGGGGATTACCGCTTTCCTAGTTGAGCCAACGTTTCCCGGATTCAAAGTCGGCCGTCATGAAGATAAAATGGGCCAGCGCAGCTCGCCCTCAGTGGAAATTATTCTCAACGATTGCACAGTGCCCGCAGCCAATCGGCTGGGCGAAGAGGGCCAGGGCCTGAAGATCGCCCTCTCCGCGCTGGATGGAGGCCGCATCGGTATCGCCGCACAATCCGTTGGCCTGGCGCAAGCCGCTCTGGATGAGTCCACAAAATTCGCCCGCGCCCGCAAAGCCTTCGGCAAATCCATCGCCGAGTTTCAGGCCATCCAATGGATGCTTGCAGACATGCACACGGAAATCGAAGCCGCCCGCGCGCTACTCTATCAAGCCGCATCCATCAAAGATTCCAACGGGAAAATGGGTTCTGCAGCCTCGCGCGCAAAACTTTACGCCAGCGAAATGGTCAATCGTGTCGCCTACAAAGCGGTGCAAATCCACGGCAGCCAGGGCTACTCCCGTGAAACCGAAGTCGAGCGCATCTACCGCGATGCCCGCGTAATCTCCATTTACGAAGGCACTAGCGAGATCCAGCGCACCATTATCGCGCGGGATTTGCTCAATCGCGCGACATAAATAGGAAGGCTTCTTTGACGGCCAAAGTACTCTTATTCCTGGGAATCTGCCTTACTGGTTTTTCCTCGGCCATGCTCATCCACCTCTATTACCGTCTTCGCGAAAGCGGAATCAATCCAATCATGTGGCATCAGGTTTAATCTAAGTACCTGAAAAACGCAAAAACACGAGGATGGCCTGCTTGGCCAGCGTACTCGTATTGGTCGCTTCTAATCGTTGGCGTTGCGCTTTTAGTTTCTGGCGTCTTTAGGCTTTAGAATTTAGCGCAGTGTCACAACTATCGAGCGCCAGCCCTGTACTCTTCGCTTCCTGATATCTGCTATCCTTTTCCATTAGCAAATTTTTGCAATTAGCGAAGGACTGCTCTTGACCACGATCGCGAAAAACCGCGTCCTCTCTGGCATGCGCCCCACAGGACGCCTCCACATCGGCCACTACTTCGGCGCACTGCAAAACTGGGTCCGTCTGCAGAACGATCCCGCCTACGACTGCTTCTACTTCATCGCCGACTGGCACGCCCTCACCAGCGATTACGCCGACACCAGCGCCGTCGCCGAAAACTCCCTGCAAATTACCACCGATTATCTGGCCGCGGGTCTCGATCCCACGAAATCTACGATCTTCCTGCAGTCGCTCGTTCCCGAACACGCCGAACTCCACCTCCTCCTGAGCATGGTCACGCCGCTCGGCTGGCTCGAACGCATCCCCACCTACAAAGAGCAGATCGACAACGTCACCAACAAAGATCTCCACACCTACGGCTTCCTCGGCTATCCCACCCTGCAAACCGCCGACATCGTCATGTATTCTGAGCCCGGCAAAACTCTCTCCGTCCCGGTAGGCGAAGATCAGGTCTCGCATGTGGAGTTTTCCCGCGAACTCGTCCGCCGGTTTGTTCTCTATTACGGTTTCGACGTTAGGCCGGAACTATTTTCCGTTTCCAATCGAAAAATCGGCCGCAGCGTTTGGGCTCAGATGCTCGATCTTCAACAAGCCGTGCCTGTGCTCCCGCCAAATCATGAATTCACCGCCGAGCAGCGTGCCATCTTCACGATGTTGATTCGTCAAAAAGTTCATGAGATGGGGCTGGGCAATTTCTTTGAAAAATTGCCTGCCGATGCAACAAGGTTTTTCTCATCAACGAGCGTACTGGAAGAACCGCAGGTCCTTCTCACGCCTACTCCGCGAATTCCCGGCCTCGATGGCCGCAAAATGTCCAAGTCCTACGGCAATGCCATCACGCTTTCCGAATCAGACGCCGACATCCGCTCAAAAACCAAAGTGATGGTCACCGATCCGGCCCGCAAGCGCCGCACCGACCCGGGCAATCCAGACGTTTGCCCCGTCTACGACTGGCACAAATTGTTTTCTCCGAAAGAGACTCTCGATTGGTCTGCCGAAGGTTGCCGCACCGCCGGCATCGGCTGCATTGAATGCAAATCCAAAATGGCCGACCACCTCATCACCTGGATCGAACCCGTCCGCGCCCGTCGCGTCGAATACGAGCAGCATCCCAAGCGCGTGCTGGAAATCCTCGACAACGGCTCCCACGAAGCCCAGAAGTCCGCGCAAAAAACCATGGAACGCGGTGCGAACCGCCATCTTCAACTGGCCTCGCAAGCGCCACGAAATCGCCTCCTTTTAGGGAACGTTAAACGGCGACCTCGAATAACCCGGTTTGATCGCGATATCTACTCCTTCCTCATACGTAGTAGATATTTATGAAGCTGAACAAACGCAACAAGTGGATTGTTGCCCTGATTACATTTGGCTACGTGGGCACCGCCCTGCGTTGGAGCACTCTCCTAGGTTTGTCATTTCCCGGACAGGGAATTGGCTGTCCGGCGTGCGCAGTCTGCATTCTTACCGTGGGTGTACAGCCCAAGCTGAGGTTCTTCCAATTTGTCTTACTAGGGGGAACACAAAACGCCACGTTTTCTTGCTCATTGGCGGGCTGATCTGGGCAATCGTTACGTTGTGGAGACGATTCAAACCCGTCGTTTAATGTACAGATTATCCGCGTTGTCATCCTGAGCGGAGCGAAGGATCTCAACCTAAGTGTCTCACCACATTTGCGCCCTCGGCGTCACCTCTTCCTGCTATCTGATCGCCGATATCTGATATTCTCTTACAGACCCATGGCTTCTCCTTACAAAATCAACATCCCCCTCTACGAAGGTCCCCTCGACCTCCTGCTCGACCTCATCAAGAAGCAGGAGATGAATATTCACGATATCCAGATCTCCAAGATCACCTCGCAATACCTCGACTACCTCCACAACCTCGAAGTGCAGAACATTGACGTCTCTGCCGAATTCATCTACATGGCGGCCACGCTCATTTACATCAAGTCGAAAATGCTCCTGCCGCCCGATCCGCTGGCTAACTCAGAAGAACAATCCGCCGATCCGCGCGAAGAACTCGTCCAGCGCCTGCTGGAGCACGAAAAATTCAAGAACGCCGCGCAGCTTCTCTACCAGAAGCAGCAGATCGAAGAAAACGTCTGGTCGAAGCCAGACAAGTCGCTGTACAACGACGAAGGCACGGAAGGGGAACTAGTTGTCTCGCTGGTCGACCTGGTGCGCGTGTTTCAGCAAGTCCTCGAACGCAAAAAAGAAGTTACCCGCATCGAGCTTACGCACGACGTCTTCACCGTGGCCCAAATGATCGCCCAACTTCGCGGTCAAATCCTTGCCAGCGACACCAGCAGCGTCAACCTCATCCAGTTTTTCGATGCCTGCCCTTCGCGCCATGCCATGATCGTCGCCTTCCTCGCCGTGCTGGAAATGGTTAAGCTACAGGCCATCCTGCTTGTCCAGGAAATACAGTTTGGCGACATCGTGGTAAAGAAAAGCAAGGGCTTTGACGTGGCCTTCGACGAATCTGGCGCCCTTCGCATAGACGCGGAGTATCAGTAGGGTGAGGAACAGTGATCAGATAACAGTAAGCAGCAATCAGGAACCATGCGCTTTGCCACCCCTCTGCCGAAAATCTGTTGTATGATTCCGCGTCCCCAGCTTAGGCGAAAAAATCTCGATTTTTGATATCCGACCGCTGATTCCTGATATCCAATTCCGGCATCGGCGGTCTTTCAACAATTCGCCGATGACGGTAAACTGTGAATGACTATGACCAACGAAGAACGCAAAGCCGCACTCGAAGCCATCATCTACGCCGCCGACGAGCCCGCCACCATCGAGCAACTGGCGCAAGCCCTCGGCGAAGAAAAACTGGCTGTCCAGGCCTCTCTCGACGAACTGATCGCTACGCAAGCCACCGATGAACGCGGTATCGAAGTCCGCGCCGTTGCCGGCGGCTACAAGATGTATACCAAGCCGCAGCATCACGACGTCGTTCGCCGCTTCATCAAGAGTCTGCGCCCGCCGCTTCGCCTTTCGATGCCCGCGCTTGAAACGCTGGCGGTCATCGCCTACAAGCAACCCGTCACCGCTCCCGAAATCTCCGAGATTCGTGGCGTCAACACCTCGGGCGTCATTAGCACGCTGCTCGACAAGAAACTGATCACCACTGCCGGCCGTAAAGAAGTAATGGGCCGCCCCATCCTGTACAAATCGTCCAAAGAATTCCTGATGCGATTCGGACTCAGCGATCTCGACGAGCTTCCCAGCCTGAAGGAATTTGAAGCACTTGCCCGCGAAGCTCTCGGCAGCGACGAAGGAATTGCGGTGGCCGATGAGTCCACGGACGAATCCCTTCTAAGCTCGCCCACGGCCGATACCCTGGAAAATCTTCCAGTCCCCGAAAGTTCCGCGGAAGTTTTCGCCGCAACTCATCCGTCGGTGCCCGCTAAAACGCAGGGCACTATCGAGTCCATCCAGGCCGAAGCACTTGCGGACGCAAGCGCGGATCCAGTGCTGCGCGAAGAGGAAGTGACCGCAACCGGCGAAGGCATGCCCAGCGGCCAGCTCGACGAAGCGCCACCCAAAGCCGAAGCCAAATCCGCCGGCGAATAGCTTTCTCAATCTGGGTGCCGCACCCTTCGCTCTCAAGGGTGCGGGTTTACCTCTCACTCCAAGCGAGTACCCTGTCATCCTGAGCAAAGCGAAGGATCTCGACGTCGGCTTCAAACTTTGTGTCAAATGGTCCGAGGCCGAGTTCCTAAAATCCGTCTACGGATATCTGCTATTCTCTTAACAGCATGCTCGAACGCCTACAAAAAATCATCGCCCACGCCGGCATTGCCTCTCGTCGCCATGCGGAACAACTTATTCTTTCCGGCCAAGTATCCGTCAACGGACAAATCGTTCGTGAGCTTGGCACAAAAGCCGATCCTGAAGTCGACCAGATCGAAGCCGCCGGACGCACTGTAGAAATTGCGGATCGTAAGTCTGTCTATCTCATCATGCACAAACCGCCCGAAGTCGTCTCCACGCTGGCGGATCCCGAAGGCCGCAAAACGCTTCGCAATTTTCTCCGCGGATTTCCGGAACGCGTCTATCCCGTCGGCAATCTCGATTACGCCTCCAGCGGCCTGATCTTTCTAACCAACGACGGAGCACTCACCGACAGGATGCTCAAGTCCTGGTCAAATATTCCGCAGGTCTATCACATCAAGGTCAAAGGCCGGCTCAATCTCGATGAACTCGACGCACTCGGCTTGAAAACGAACAGCATCGTTCGCGTGATCCGCCAACCGGATTCCACGCGTGGCCACGCACAGAATTTCTGGTACGAAGCGCAGGTTGCAGGTGCAAAGCTGGATGTGCTCGCGCTCGCGCTCCAAAAAAACCAGCACCCCATCGAGAAAGTGAAACGCATCGGCCTCGGCCCACTCTCACTGGAAGGCATTCCGGTTGGTCATTATGTGGTGCTCAACAAAGAACAAGTCGAGGAGCTGAATAATCCCACTCGACCAGCAAAATTCATGCCGCATCCCAGGCCAAAACCCGAAGGGAAACCAGCATATCGCCTCGCTCCAACCGGTGAAGCACCTCGCAGGTCAAATGCCCCCGGAAGACCGCAGCGCTTTTCCGCTCCTCCATTCTCAAAGCCCGATACCCGTCCGACACACTACACCAAATTCCAGCGCCGCCCGTCTACGCCAGCAAACGCGTCTGAAACTTTTGATGATTTTGACGATGAGCGGCTCGAGTCTGCCGAAAAGCCGCGCGCGCCGTGGCTTACAACCAGTCGTCCTCCAAGCCGTAGTGAAAATGTTTCCGCCAAATTTCGTGGAGCACGCAAAGACGGCCCCCGTTCAAAACCATTCCGTCCAGACTCCAAATCATCCCGGCCCAAGGGTCCGCGCAAGTTTTCTTCATCTGGCGATTCGAATCGTCTATCGGACCTTTCTAGCAGATTTAGTCGCCCAGGAATCTCTTCGAGCAAATTCAACCGGCAGGACGACTCTTTCGACCGATTCAATCGGCCTTCACACTCCCCCAGTAAACCACCACGCCGTTCTTCCGGGCGCCCCAAGTCCAACCGCAATTTCTCTCCGCGGAAGCCGCGCCCGCCTCGCTAGACTCAGACACGGATTGCCGCTATGGCCGCCGAACGCCTACAAAAAATTCTCGCTGCTGCTGGAATCGCGTCGCGCCGCAAAGCCGAAGAGATAATCGCCGCTGGTCGGGTCACACTGAACGGAACCGTCGTCACGGAGCAGGGGACCAAGGCTGATGCGCAGGTAGACGCCGTCACTGTCGATGGAAAACCCCTGAAACGCGCACAGCCTTTCGTCTATTTCTTGTTGAACAAGCCGAAGGGCTACGTAACTACAGTGACCGACCCCGAAGGCCGCCCGACAGTGATGGAATTATTGGGCCAGTTGAACGAGCGTGTCTACCCCGTCGGTCGCCTCGACTACGCCAGCGAAGGTCTCCTGATCATGACCAATGACGGCGCACTGGCGCAGAAACTCACCAAGGCTGGCTCGCACATTCCCAAGACCTATCTGGTAAAAATAAATGGCAAGCCCAGCGAACAAGCAATTCAGAAGCTTCGAGCAGGTATCGGCATCCCGCTCGCAGATGGCCGCCGCGTGAAAACTTCGCCCGCAAAGATTCGGCTCGCCGAAGACACCGCTAACCCCTGGTACGAAGTTGTCCTCATCGAAGGCCGCAATCGCCAGATCCGCCGCATGTTTCTCGAAGTGGGCTTCCTGGTCGAAAAAATCAAGCGAGTTCAACTGGGCCCCATCACGCTCGATGTTCCTCCTGGCAAGTTCCGCCCCCTCACCAAGTCCGAAATCTTCCAGTTAAAGAATCTCGCACCAGTAAACAATATGAAGTCGTAACACCTTTACCGAACATCACCAGTTTCCCACTACGAACCGGTATGAGCGCCGTCACTTCACTCCTCGCTCCAAATGTGCATAATAAGCATATCGATATGCGTTCCATAAGTTTTGCTGCAACAGGAAGGCGATCACGCCCATGACGCACACACTCGAAGAACTCATCCCCGATTACATCCAGGGACTCCCGGCCTACGTTCCGGGCAAGCCTGTCGAAGAAGTCGAGCAGGATCTGAAGATTCACGCCGTAAAACTGGCGTCCAACGAAAACCCGCTGGGCCCTTCACCCAAAGCCATTGAAGCCGCTCGGCGTGCCCTGGGTGATGCGAACTGGTACCCCGATGGCGGCAGCAAACGCCTCCGCGAGGTGCTGGCAGCGCGCTACGGTGTGCACTTCGAGGAAATATTTGTAGGCCTTGGTTCGAGCGAAATCATCGACTTGGCTTCACGCGTGTTGCTCCGCCCTGGCCTAGAAGGGATCACCAGCGAAGGGTCTTTCGCGCTGTTTTCCATCGCCATTCGAGCCAGTGGTGGAAAGCTGATCCAGACTCCGCTTCGCAATTACGTTTTCGATCTCGACGCCATGGCTCGCGCTGTTACGCCTCAGACGCGTATCATATACATTGCCAACCCCAACAACCCAACAGGCACTGCGTTTGGTTCCGCAGAATTTGCGTCCTTCCTCAAGAAAATTCCCGGTGACGTACTCGTGGTTTACGACGAAGCGTACAAGGAATACGCCGAACGCCCCGATATGCCGAACGCCATCAAACTGTTCAAGCAGTACAACAACATCCTCACGTTGCACACCTTCTCGAAAGTTTACGGACTCGCGGGGTTGCGAATCGGCTATGGCATCGGTCATCCCACGCTGGTCGCCGAAATGAATAAGTTGCGCACACCTTTTAATGTCACCAGCATTGGTCAAGCCGCCGCGCTTGCCGCACTGGATGATGCGGAACATGTGCAGCGCTCCGCCGAGATGAATCGTGTCGAACGCAAGCGGCTCTACAAGGAACTTCGTGGACTGGGCCTCAATCCTGTCCCCAGTGAGACCAATTTTCTTTTTATCGAACTCGGCCAGAACGCCAAGTCCTTCTGCGACGCGCTGCTCCATGAGGGAGTGATCGTCCGTCCCATGGCCTGGATGGGTTTTCCCGATGCGATCCGCATCTCCGTAGGCAATCCCCCAGAAAATACAAAACTCCTGGGAGCCATTGCCCATCTCATGGAGAGTCACCTGCCCGCTCTCGTGACCAAGACTCTTTGACGCGAGGCCCCGAGAACTATGTGCGAATTCTGCGACCGCTGTGGTAATCCCTGTCTCTTATGTTCTTAACGAACCCAGACTCAACCGCATCCAATTTCCATGAAGATTCACGCCCCAGCTAACGCAAACTTATCCGCGGATCCCATCGCCGACATCCTGCGCGAAACCAAAACCATTGCCGTAGTCGGCCTCTCCTCTAATCCGGCCCGTCCCAGTTTTGAAGTAGCACAATATCTTCAGTTCGCCGGTTACAGAATCATTCCCGTAAATCCCAATGAACATGAAGTGCTGGGCGAAAAAGCCTACTCCCGGATGGAAGATATTCCAGAAAAGATCGATATGGTTGATGTCTTCCGCCGTCCCGAAGATGTTCCGCCAGTAGCCGATTCCGCCATCGCCATCAAAGCGAAAGTTCTCTGGCTCCAGCAGGGAATCGCTAATGAATCCGCTGCAGAAAAAGCGCACGCCGCTGGCCTTATCGTCATTGAAGACGCCTGCCTGCTCGTGGAACACAAAATGAGGCGCCGCCGTTAGGCGCCAATTCTTACTTTACTCTGCAGTTTTGACTTTCGACTTTGAAGTTCCCGCAGTGGGCCTCACTTCATCGAAAATATCTGCAAATTCCGCTTTCCCGGCAGCACGATTCCGATAAATCGCCCATCCGGCGACACGCCGTATTCCCTTATCGTCAAACCGTGCAATAAGAAGTCAGGTGTCGGCTCGCTGACAGGTACCTCCGTCCGATTCGCATACGCCGCCAATTGAGGCACCGCAAACAGCACCAGGTCCGCCGACTTTTTCTCCACCGTCCGCTTCAGATAGATTTTCGTCTCATCCGCCGACCATTGCAGCACACCCAGACCAATCCTCATTCGCGCGATGCGTTTGGGTGCGCTAAGCTCTCGAATCTCCAATACCTCGTTATCCAGGTAATACGCCGCATACGTTCCCGAGGGCGACAAGCTCAACCCACCTGCGTACGCATCCAGCGTGGCTACTTCCTTGTCATCTTGTGCCAGCAATTCCAGCAATTGCAGACGCGGGGGACCGTCGAGATTCTTGTCGCGCTCCAAGGCTATCGCTGAGTTTGTTCCCGAGATGCGTGCCACTGCGGCAAAAGTTCGGCCTTCAAACGCTTTCCCGGCAGGTCCGCTGTAAATGTTAATGTATTGCATGGAGAACAAAGCGCGCGGCGGCACCTCTTCCGTCATGTATAAGACCGTCGCATTGTCCCGCAGCCAGACGGGGTTTTCCGCGTTGAGTAGCACTCCCTTGGCCGCCGGACGCAATTCGCGCCCGGAATCGTCGATAAACAATAGGGCGCGCGCCTCTTCCGTGTGACCATCTTCGATGTCCACGGTGATGGTATCCATCTGCACGGCCAGGATCTTGCTGTTCGGTGACCACGTAAAACTCTCGATCAGATATGTCACTGGCTTGTCGCCGGTCGAGAACTTCTCGCCGGAAAAAATCTTCTTTTTTTTCCCGCTGGTATCCATCATGTAGATGTCATCGCGTTCCAGGTCGTACTTCTTCGCCTTGTACATGTGCCGCACGGAATAGGCGATCCGCCCATCCAGCGCATACGCAAACGCGGTCACCTCTTCGTCCACGCTCTGCACCGGTTTGTCCATGTTCTGCGCCCGCGTCGGCCCCGGGCAGGGAAGGATGGTCAGCAAAACAAGAAATGCCATCAGCAAGAAATGTGTTGTGACATTACCGGGTGCCGCACCGTTCGTTATTAAGGGTGCGGGTTTAGATTGCAGTCCCTCTTGAGCGTCGGCCGCAACAGCGCAAGATCTGTCATCCTGGCCACAGTTCTGCGATTTCTGCAGACCGCAGTCGAAGGATTTCGCCCGATCAACACACATCACATTCAAATGTCCCAGGAATCGAACGATCATGGCTTAGGATGGGTCCCCGTAAACTCCGAACAGCATGGCTTTTCCACTGGCGCAAATTCCATCAATTCCACTCGCGTCATGTCCGGATCATACAGATTCAACTGCCATTTCCCGTCGCGCCCGATCTTTGGCTGCTCGGTTAGTTTGACGCCGCTCTTCTCCAATTGGATGGCGGCCTCTTTCACGCTCGGCACGCCCAGCGCAATGTGATTCATCACTCCACGCAAGCGTTGATCCGCGTTCGGGTCCACATTCAGCATGTACTCGATCCAGTCCGTTCCGTCGGGCACCTGCATCGACACCCAATTCGTCTCCCCGTCCTTCATCCCGCCCGACCAGTACAAATGAAATCCTAAAATGTCTCGATAAAACTTGTCCATCGCCGCCCGGTCTTTCACGATAAAGCCGGCATGGATCATGGGAGCCCAGCGCCGCGCTCCGGCTGAATAAGCCCCGATCATGCCAAATTCGGGAACGGTGTTCCCGCTTCCTTGCACAAAGGCGAGGCGGTGCTGTTCGGGGTCCAGTGCGAAAAAGCCGCCGCCACCTTCCCATGTCTTCAGTGAACCGACCTTAACGTTGTTCCTTTTCAGAAGCTCACGCAACCCTTTCGCATCATCGGTGCGAAACGTGATCAGCTTCAGGAGATCACTGGGTAACTTGCCATGTATCGTGTCAAATTCGATCGGTCCGAGGCTGTTTCCAATCGGTGCGTGTTCACACCAGTCGCAAGGAGTGCCCGCGATCGCAGTGGGGCTCACCGTGCGCAAGATCCCATAGTAAAAATCATCTGCCTTCTTCTCATTGCTTACGAGTAACCGAACTTGCATGATGCCAAGTATCTGGGGCCGCTTTGGTTGTTGCCCGGGTGTCGAAAAGGGAAGAGAACCAAGAATGAATAATGCAAAGGTCCGCTTCATGGCTTCGGCTGCGTCCCTCCGTACGCCGAGCAGCACGGTTTTTCCACCGGCACAAACTCCATTACTTCCGTCCGCGTGTCGTCCGGATCGTACAAAGTAAGTTGCCATTTCCCATCACGCCCTAACAATGGCGGCCCATCCACCCGCACGCCTCTCGCCTCTAGCGCCCTTGCCGTCTCCTTCACATCCTGCACGCCCAGCGAAAAATGATACTGAATTCCCAGCTCTCTGTGTTCTGCCGCAGACGAAATATTCAGCATGTATTCAATCCAGTCCGTTCCGTCTGGCACCTGCACCATATACCAATCTGTTTCATCTTCCTTGAATCCGCCGTGCCAGTAGACATTGAATCCCAGCAGATCCTCATAGAAACGGCTTTCCAACTTGCTGTCCTTTGTCACAAACCCCGCATGGAGCAATCGGTTACTAACCGCTCCCTTGTGCAATGCTCCAGATTCGACTGCTGCCGTGCCTTCCACAAACACAATCGTATGGTGTTCTGGATCCAATACCTCCAGATATTTCGCACTGTCGGGCCGGCGCAAAAGTTTCGACGTCGGAATCCCTTTTGCAGTCAGATACGCCGCCATCTGTTCCACACTATTTGTGGCTAGGCCAATGTCCGGCAGAAACGGTCCTTTGTCCCGCACATCCGTTTTCAGCAATTCGATGTGCTGCGACGGATTAACTGTAAAACAGGGATTCGCCACCCCTTTGCAGGCGGGTCCGCCCGATTGCAGTCCTAACACGCCTCCATAAAACGCCTTCGATTTCTCCATGTCCGTTGCTTTCACACGTACGAAAGCAATCCCATAAATCTTGGGGCGCCCAGCCGAATCCGCCGCAAAACTCGGCACCACCATCACCAATGTCATCGCGCCCAGAATGATTTGCCTTAAGGTTTTCATTTTCCCGCTCCACGCACCTTCAACTTGCGTATCTCTTCCATCCGTGTTCGCAATCTAGTCTCAAATCCCTGATCGGTGGGTTTGTAGTAGGTCTTACCCGCAAGGTTGTCCGGCAAGCACTGCATGTCGGTAACCTTTTGCTCAAAATTGTGCGCGTACTTGTAGCCTTCGCCGTAGCCCACATTCTTCATCAATCCAGTGACCGCGTTGCGCAGATGGAGTGGCACCGGATCCGCTTCCGTCTTCTGCACGTCCTCCATCACCGCACCGTACCCGGTGTAGAGCGCATTTGATTTCGGAGCTAACGACAAGTACACCGCCGCCTGCGCCAACGCCAGGTATCCCTCGGGGGCGCCCAGAAAATCAAACGCATCCTTTGCCGCCAAAGTCACTGCTAGTGCGCCAGGCTCCGCCAATCCGATATCTTCACTCGCCATACGCACCATGCGTCGTGCCAGAAACAGCGGTTCCTCGCCACTCTCGATCATCCGCGCCAGCCAGTATAGCGCCGCATCCGGATCTGAATTCCGCACCGATTTGTGCAGCGCAGAGATCAAGTTGTAGTGTTCTTCGCCGGCCTTGTCATACCGCAGCATCTTCCGCTGCAGTACATTACCCAGCAATTCCGCGGTGATGTGTCTGATCCCATTTTCATCTGGCTCTGCACCCCGCGCGCACAATTCCAAAGTGTTGTACGCCATGCGCGCGTCCCCATTCGCGAACGCAGCGATCCGCCACAACACATTCTCGTTGTTATTAATCATGGCTCCGCTATCTCTGCGCTCCTCTGCTGACTCTGTGGAGAAATCTTTTCCGTCCGTCCCCAACTCAATGCGCTGGTTCCCCAAACCGCGGTTTTTATCCGCCAACGCCCGCTGCAGCAATTCCACAATCTGCGGTGTAGTCAGCGATTCCAGGACAAAGACTTTCGTTCGAGACAGCAGCGGAGAAATCACCTCAAACGACGGATTCTCCGTTGTCGCTCCGATGAACAGAATGTGCCCCGCTTCCACATGCGGCAGAAAAGCATCCTGTTGCGACTTGTTGAACCGGTGCACTTCATCGACAAACACAATCGTCCGCGCACCGCCGCGAGACTTCTGCTCCGCCACGGCCATCACTTCCTTGATCTCTTTGATTCCGCTCAACACTGCGCTGAACGACACAAATTCCGCCTTCGTCAACCGTGCAATCACTCGCGCCAGCGTCGTCTTTCCACAACCCGGCGGCCCCCAAAACAACATCGATCCCAAATTGTCTGATTCGATTTGTACGCGCAGCGGCTTGCGTGGCCCCAACAGTTTTTCCTGGCCGATGAACTCGTCCAAAGTCCGCGGGCGCATACGCTCCGCTAACGGCTGCAATCCAGCCGTCGTCGCAGGTTCCGGCAATGAAGAAAACAATCCCATAACCCTACGAGTTTAGAGCTTTTCGCCTACAAATTGGAATGTCGCTGGTGCTCTTGTCGATGCTTCCTGATATCCGATAGCTGATCTCTGACATCAGCCAACAAGTTGGATATCCCTATTTTTTGCCGCCCAACATTCTCGGCATATAGAATTCAAAGAACTGATCCGAGTCCGACCGCAAGCACACCTGCGCATTCGGCTCGCCCTGTTCCACTTTCGTATTGCCCTCGTCATCTACGCGCAGCCGCATCGCTTTGGTCGGACACAGTTCCGGTTTGATGGCGTAGGCTACTGCTACGACATCAAACAGCGTGGGCGAAGGTGAATTTGTGGTCGCCGACCACTGCTGTGTTAAGACTGTCAGTGCGTCGGTCAACGGCGACCCATTGCTGAAAATCCGCGCCCGCTCCAATTCCTGCAAGCGAATTTGCGTGGAGTCCAGCGGCATCACATACAGCGGCACGCTCGAAGTGAACAGTTTCTTCGCCGCTGCCACATCGCACAAAATATTCCATTCCGGCTGCGCATGCGGCGCAACCGTTGGGTAGTTAGATCCTTCGTATCCCCTGTACACAGAACCGCCCATCAGCACGATCCGTTTCAGTTTTTGGAATGTTTGCGCATCTTTCTCGATGGCCGCGCCCAGGTTCGTCTCAGGGCCGATGGCAATCAGGGTTATCTCTCCCGGATGTTGCTTGATCTCTCCCAACAGAAAATCGACTGAGCCTGGCAACTGTTTCTGTGGACCGCGCAGTGCGTAGCGCGCCTGCGAAAACGTAAGTTTGCCCTTCTCGGGATACTTCTCGATTCCCACTGCAACGGGAATATCTTGTCGTCCCGTTTCCTCCAGCAAACGCCCCACCAGTCGCGCCCGCAACGGAGTATTACCCCACGCCGTGGTTATTCCCAGAATCTTTAATTCAGGGCTTTGAAGCGCGAGCCCAAGCGCATATGCATCGTCCACGTCATCGCCAATGTCCGTATCGATGATTACCAGTTGCGGCGCAGTCGCAGCGGTTTCCACCGTTTTCGATTGTGCGTGTGTCATCCCTGCGAATGCCAATCCGAAGAACATTACGCAACGCACCGCAGGTAATCTGGGCCTGAGCCATGCAACGTCGGTTGTACATTCCGTCGCCAGGCTCATCCGCAACCTACTCTCTCCGCGATCTCTGCCGATAAGCCTCATAAAACAACACTGCCGCTGCTGCCGCCGCATTCAAGGACTCCACCTTCGTCGCCATCGGTATATGAATCCGCTCATCTGCTGCATGCACCACTTCTTCCGGCAATCCTGCACCTTCATTGCCCACCAGCAGCGCCATCGGTTCGCACCAATTCACTTCCCATGGGCAGACTGGGGCTTTCCGATCACCCCTCGCATCATCGTGCACACAAGACGCTACCGTCTTGATCTTTTGCACCTTGAACTGCGTCATCAGTATCGACAGAGACATCCCTTCCATCACCGGCAGATGCAATACAGCTCCCGCAGAAGCGCGCAGCGCCTTCGGTGAAAACGGGCTGGCTGTCCCACCCTGTCCCGTGGACGCGGCAACTGCTCCCGTCACTCCAAATGCTGCAGCCGTTCGCAAAATTGTTCCGACATTTCCCGGGTCCTGCACCCCCGCGAGCACCACCAGCAGGGGGGAGTGTCGTCCTTCCGGAGCCTGCAGTAAGTCCTCCAGTTTCACTTCTCGCGGTTTCACCAGTGCCGCCACGCCCTGAGGATGCTCCGTGTCGGCGATGCCCTCAAATAATCGGTCGGTGGTTCGCAACACTGGAAATCCCATTTCGACCCGATCAATCTGGGGGGCCAGTCGCTCGCGGTGCCGTTCGCCGGATTCGCTGAGCAGAACAGCTTCCACGGTACATGTCGAACGCAGCGCCTCTTCCACCAGCCGTACGCCCTCGACGCCCACGCTTCCATTCTCCGTAGCCAACCCGCCGCGGAGCGTCAGTCGAAATGCTTTCAACCACCGGTTATCACGGCTGCTGATCACACCAGCCGCTGGCGTTTCTGTTGTCGCTGCTCGCCCGCCACCACGCACTGTTTTTTCATTCCCTGCCATCACCGCGAGAGTAACAAATGATTCTCCCTCGCGGTAGGGGTGCGACCCACTGCACCGTATCTCCGCCAATCCGCCGCAAGAAGGAATTACCCTTAAGCGCACTTCCCATAGTTCAAAGCAACGTCTCGGCTCGAGAAACCATCTATCTTTGTACTCTGAATTTTATTGTAGAGTTTTCAACTACAGCTATCTCGGGAGATACTCACTTGCGTCGTATTCCATTTCTGACCCCTGTATTTCTTTGCCTGTTTGTCTCTGTTTTCCCCGCGCGGTCTCAGACCATTCCTGCCGTCAAAGCCAAGGCCCTCGACGACTCTGAAGTCACGTTACCTAAGCCGTCTGCGCAACAAATCGAGATCCTCATCCTTGGCTTCTCTAAAAAGAGCGGCGATGTCTGTCAACCTTGGGGCAAACGCATCAGTGCGGAACTCTTGCTCGACCCCCGCGTGAACTACTATCAGATGCCGCACCTCGAAGGCGTTCCCCGCATGGTCAAGCCCATGATCCTCCACGGCATGCGTGGAGATATCACTCCCCAGCAACAGGCACATTTCGTTCCGCTATACGACAAACAGGACGAATGGAAGAAACTTGTAAACTTCAGCGCCCCAGACGACGCCTACATTATCCTCACAGACCCAGAGGGCCATGTAATCTGGCAAGTCCACGGCCAGTTCTCAGAATCCACATACGCTGAATTGAAAAAAGCCGTTGCCAGCCTGCTCGAGAAACCTGCCCACTAAGAGTGGTTATTTGTCCACCTGCTGTAGCGGCCGCATTTACTTCACGCTACCGACAGCTGACCCCGCTTCATCGCATTGCGGAACAGGCAAACCGTGTGGTAGCGTCCTTTTCAGCGGTGAACGCTCCCACTGTGAATTCAGGATAGGTCAGGAACGTACCTTGTCGGCTGAAGTTCTGAAGTTAAACCCGGAAAAACCCGATTCTCGCTCCATACGTTACGCTGCGCAATGGCTCAATCGCGGCGCAATTGTCGCCGTTCCGACCGACACGCTCTACGCTCTTGCCGCCGATCCGGTTAACCTTGCCGCCGTCGACGAAATTTTTCGTGTCAAAGGCCGCCTGGAAACCCGCGCACTCCCCATCCTCATCAATTCGCTCGATCATGCTTCCATCCTCGCGCGTGAGCTTCCCGATAATTTTTACCGCCTTGCCGAAACTCTCTGGCCCGGTCCGTTGACCCTGGTCGTCGATGCGTCCACCCGCCTGCCGCTGAAAGTCACCGCCAATACCCGCCGCGTCGCGCTCCGCTGGCCCAATCATCCCATCGTCTCTCAATTAATTAACGAAATCGGCGTGCCTCTCACCGGTACCAGCGCTAACATCTCTGGTTCGCCCACCTGCGCCAGCGGTGATGAAGTGTTCCGCCAACTTGGCGATCGAATCCCTCTTATTCTCGATGCTGGTGACACCAACGGAATCATGCCTTCAACGATTGTTGAACTTCGGGGCGATCATTGGTGCATTGGCCGCGAGGGCGCCATCCCTGCGGACGACATACGCGCTGCCCTCGAAGGCGACGAAGGCGTCCTCTCTTGATGCTGTTCGGGTGCCGCCCCCTTCGTTCGTAAGGGTGCGAGTTTAGGCCGAAGTTCAACTCAATCCAACCTGCCTAGCTATCATTGTCATCCAGGGCAACGCGAGGGATCCGCTACTATCTTTTGTCCACTCTCACCGCGCCAAAAAATCAAAATCGCCAGTAGGAGTCAACTGCACCGCGGCCAACTCCCGCCTGTGCACACTAACTACATCCACATACCACAATGGAATATACGGCGAATCCTCCGCCACAATCTTCTGCAGTTCGCTACACAATTCCTTTCGCTTCTCGCCGATCCATTTCCGCACGAATCGCCAAGATCAATTCATCCACCCTTGCGTTGCGATAGTGCCCCCGGTTCGCGCCATTCGGTGGGGTTCGTTTCGACGAGAACACTAGGTCGAATACATCCGGATCGTTGTTGGCTCCAATCCAGATCGAATAGCTCAACTGAAAATTGCCTTTCGTAAGATCTGAAAACAATGTCGCCGTTTCCAGCGGTCGCACTTCAAGATCAACACCGATCTTTTTCCATTGATCCTGCAGCGCCGCTCCCAGCAGTCGCGCCTGCTCTTGTGTCGAAACCTTCAGCGTCAGATGCATTCGTTTTCCATCTGGGCCGCGCCGGTAACCTGCTCCATCCAGTAATCGTTCCGTTTCGGCCGGGTCGTAGCCGTACGTCTTCACTTTCGCTTCATACGCCCAGTGATTCGGCGGCAAAATCCCGCTTGCCAGTCGAGCCTGTCCATGCAACAAATATTTGACCAGCGATCCACGATCCGTGGCGTACGCCAACGCCTGCCGCACTTCCTTGTGCGACAAGATCGGATCTTCCAGATTCATTCCCAAATACGCAAAATTCGTCCCCGGCTCATCACTTACTTGCAGTTCAGCGCGCTTCGCCAGCACCGGGATCATGTCCGGCGAAAGGGAACTCATCTCCACGTCCGCCGATCCCTTTCGCAGCTCCAGTGCACGTACAATGGCGTCCGGCACAATCCGGAAGGTCACTTTGCGAGGATGTGCAGGCGTGCCTTCAAAGTAGTCGCCGTTCGATTCAAGCACCACCGTTTCGTCCTGTGCCTGGCTCACAAAGCGGAACGGCCCAGTTCCGACCGGTTTCCGCCCGAAATCAATGCCCGCATCTGATGGCACAATTCCCACTGCCGATCTCTCCAGATTCCACAGGAAAGACGCGTAGGGTTCCTTCAGATGAAAGATCACGGTCGCCGCATCCGATGTCTCAATCGACGCAATCATCGTGAACGCGCCGCGCTTCGGCGATTTATTCACCGGATTCATCATGTACTCGATGGTCGCCTTCACATCCTTCGATGTCAGTGGCCGGGCGTCGTGAAACTCGATCCCTGGTTTCAAATGGAATACATACGTCAGCGGATCAGGATTCTCCCATTTCTCAGCCAAATCTCCATGCAGGTTCATCTGCCGATCGCGATTAAGCAATCCATTGAATAACAACCGGTCGATCCGCTGCGAAACTCCGTCCGTCCCAAAGCGGGGATCCAGATTTGTCGGACTAGACTCAATCACAAAAACAACCTCGCCAGGATCCTTCTTGGCCAAGCGCCCGCATCCCGCCAACAACAAGAAAAAAGTGGCAGCCCATCGCCACCGCGCCAACCGAGCTGTCATCCTGAGCGAAGAGCCGACGCAGATTGTCGGCTCGCAGTCGAAGGATCTCCTCTCGATGTGCGCCCCATTTTTATTCTTTTGGCGCATACGAAACCTTCCCCAAGATCGCCCCGCGTTTCGCCCCCGTCGCCGATGGCAAATTCCCGGGTCGCCGATGCCAACTTTCATACGCCAGCAACGCAAACGCATAAGCCTCTTTCGCATCCACATTCACGCCCAGCGCCGAAGACGGCATCACCTCAATTGGATCCAACGCTGCGGCAAGTTGCGCCATGATCAGCGGATTATGCGCCCCACCCCCCGACACAACCACCTCGTCGATTTTCGTGCGCGGTGCAACCAATCGCTTCAATGCATCCACCACTGACAACGCCGTAAAAATCGTCGCCGCCCGCACCATATCATCCGGCGATGCCCCAAATTGCTTCCCAAGCTTCAACAATCTTTCTACAAATGGTCCTCCATAATATTCTCGCCCCGTACTCTTCGGTGGCCGCACCTTCAAGTACTCGTCGTTCATCAACTCCGCGAGTAGTCTCTTGTTACTGTTGCCCTGACGAGCAATCCTCCCGTCCTCATCGAATCTTTTTCTGCCCCTCGTAAAGTGCGCCACCAGCGCGTCAATCACCATATTCCCCGGCCCGGTATCGAACGCGTACACCTGTGACGCGTTTGCTCCCGCGGGAAGCACTGTCACGTTCCCAATTCCGCCCAAGTTCAGCGACACCCTGCCCAGTCTCTTGTCCGAGTACAATAGCCAATCCACATACGGCACCAGCGGGGCGCCCTGTCCTCCCACTGCCATATCTGCCGTCCGAAAATCCGTAACTGTATTAATCCCGGTTCGCGCTGCAATCACCGCGCCTTCACCAATCTGTAATGTCGAACTGGTTGCACGCCCCAGGAAGGGAACTGGTTTCCCCTGATGAAAGATCGTCTGTCCGTGGCTGCCTATCAAATGAACCTTGGAAGCTGCCACCCTGAACTTCTTGCACGCTGCCAAAACCGCATCTCCAAAAACTTCGCCCATCCGAAAGTTCAACTGGCTCAGTTCGCCTGTCTTAATCGCCCCGCCCTCCGCCACGCGCAGCACTTCCTTTCGCACTACCTTGTCCAGGGGAAACGTGGCATGTGCCAGCAACTCTCCACGGACCCGTGTCGCTCCGCCCCCGCTCACCCTCGCCAATGCCACGTCCACCCCGTCTGCCGACGTACCCGACATCACTCCAACCACCATCATTTCGTTTTTTCCCATGCGCTGGTTTTAACACACCTCTCCCCACGCATCCATTTCCACTTCTCAGAATGTTTCCTGATCTCTGATGTCGGGTCTCTGCTATCAGCCGTTCGCCTCACTCCACCTGCTTCTTTAACTCCGCCAACAGATTCAGCGCATCAATCGGCTTCATCTCATCGAGATCTGCACCCTTCAACTTCTCGATCACCGCACGGTCAATCGCTGTAAACAACACATTCTGATTTCCATTCTTCTGCCCGAACTCGGCTGCACCCGGTGATAGCGTCTCGCTCAATTCATGCTCACTCTGTTCGTGTTTCTTCAGCACTTCCCGCGCGCGTTCAATCACGCTCTTCGGCAATCCAGCCAGCCGAGCCACTTCAATTCCATAACTCTTGTCGGCGCTACCCGGTTCCACCTTCCGCAAAAAGATAATTTCGTTTGGCGTCTCTTTTACCGATACATGCACATTCCTCACGCCCGGCAGCAAATCCCCTAACTCGGTCAATTCATGATAATGCGTAGCAAACAAAGTCCGTGCTTTCGTTGTCTTCTGTAGATGCTCCACCACTGCCCACGCAATCGATAGCCCGTCAAACGTCGATGTCCCTCTCCCCACCTCATCCAGCAGCACCAGACTTGCCGGCGTAGCGTGATGCAGAATCGCCGCCACCTCGCTCATCTCCACCAAAAATGTCGACCGTCCGCGCGCTAGATTATCGCTTGCGCCAATACGCGTAAAAATTCTGTCCGTCAACGGCAGTCGCGCTTGTCGTGCCGGCACAAAACATCCCGCCTGGGCCATCAGTACGATCAACGCCGCTTGCCGCAAATAGGTAGACTTGCCGCCCATGTTCGGCCCAGTAATCAACAGCAACTGTTGGGCCTTGGGCTCAAAACACAAATCATTGGGGATGAATCGTTCACCCTTACCGCGTAACAACTCTTCAATCACAGGGTGGCGTCCACCCACAATCAACAACTCCCCCAGCACATTGAATTCCGGTCGAACATAATTCCGATCTGCCGCCAATTTCGCAAAACACGCCAGCACATCCAGTTGCGCCACGGCGGCCGCAGTTCTCCGCAACCGCCCCGCCTTTGCGGCAATCCCCGTTCGCAGATCCACAAACAACTGGCGCTCAATCTCCAGGGTTCTTTCATCCGCCGCAAGAATCTTCCGCTCGTACTCTTTCAACTCCGGCGAAGTGAACCGCTCCGCGTTCACTAGCGTTTGCTTTCGCTCATAATCCGCGGGAGCCAGATGCAGGTTGGTCTTCGAAATCTCAATGTAATATCCAAAAATATTGTTAAACCGTATCTTCAGAGAGCCAATCGTCGTCCGCTTTCGCTCCCGCTCTTCCATCGAGGCGATAATTTGTTTGCTGTGCTGGCTCAGGTTTCGGAGTTCATCCAATTCCGCGTTATATCCGCTGCGGATAATCCCAGGATCGCTAGCCATGGCCGGAGGCTCCTCCGCAATCGCTTTCTCCAGTCGCTCCCTCACGTCCACAAGCTCGTCGATCTCGCTATACAACCAGCGCAACAACTCACTTCCGCCCGTAGCTGGAGGCGTCACAAAGTTCTTCAAGATTGGCAGTTGCGCCAATGACTTTCGCAGCGCCACCAATTCGCGCGGCGTAGCCAGCCCCAGCGTGATGCGACTCGTCAATCGTTCCAGGTCCTGAATCCCGCGCAGCTCTTTTCGGATCTCTCCACGCACTACGGTCTGTTGCAGCAAATGTCCAACCGCGCCAAGTCGCTCTTCAATCTCGTCGCGATCGATCAATGGCTTTAGAACCCATGCACGCAGCAACCGAGCCCCCATTCCCGTAACCGTGGAATCCAGCGCCGCCACCAAGGTCGTGGGCCCGCTGGCCTTCACGTCCTCGCTGAAAATGGGAGTCAGCAACTCCAAGTTCCGCACCGAAACGGGATCAAGCAACAGCGAATCATGTTGCTGGTAATACCGGATGTGGTCCAGGTGCCGCAGTGCCTCCACACTCGGCCCATCTTCTCCGCGCGCGGAATTTTCTCGCAGGTAATGCACCACGGCGCCCGCCGCCGAAAGTGCGTGCGGATGACCGTCCATCCCGAATCCGGTCAATTCCGACACGCCAAATTGTTCACGCAGAATCCGTTCCGCGTAATCGAGATGGAAGATCCATTCTTCCAATCGCGACTCCACCCCTCCCGCGCCTTCCAGCAGGGAAGTCTTTGCCGTTTCAAATAACTGTTGCGGTCGTGGGAGCAGCGTTTCCCTTGGCCGTACTAATAGCAGTTCATCGCGTAACGCTTCTTCTGCATTTGGCCCCGAAAACTCCGTGGCCTGAAATTCTCCGGTCGACAAATCCACCATTGCCAACCCGATCTTGCTCTTCGCCGCGTCCTGCCACACCGCAGCCAAGAAGTTATTCTCTCTCGCATCCAGCACCGACACGTCCGTCGCCGTTCCCGGTGTAATTACGCGCGTAACCTCCCGCCGCACCAGTTTTTTCCCTGGGCCTGGCAACTCCATCTGCTCGCAAATGGCGATTTTGAAGCCCGCTCGAATCAGCCGCGCGATGTACCCGTCCGCCGCGTGATAAGGCACTCCGCACATGGGAATGGGCTGGCCCTTTTCCCGGTTTCGCGACGTCAAGGTAATCTGCAGTTCGCGCGATGCAATGATCGCGTCCTCGTAAAACAATTCGTAGAAATCGCCCAATCGAAACAGCAATAGCGCATGCGGGTATCTCGACTTTACCCCATTGTATTGCTGCATTAGCGGTGTGGAAGCTTCACTCATCAGGTGCGGGTCTTACTCTCTCTGTGTCCTCTGTTCCTCTTCGCCATCTGTGGTAATTCTTGGTCGGTGATTTTTTCCCAGACTCAACACTCAGATCTAGCAACTTGGTTCTCAAACCCCATCTGCGCCAGCAAAAACGCATAATCCAACGCAATCTCTCGCAAGTAATCGTATCGCCCGCTGGCCCCGCCGTGCCCCGCTCCCATATTCACTTTGAACAACAACGGATTCCCATCTGTCTTCAATGTCCGCAATTTCGCCACATACTTGGCCGGTTCCCAGTACATTACCTGACTATCGTTCAATCCGGCTTTCACCAACATCGTCGGATAGTCCTTCCGCTCCAGATTGGTGTACGGGCAATACCGCTTCATATAAAAATAATCCTGCTCCACGTGCGGATTTCCCCACTCTTCGTATTCACCCACCGTCAACGGCAGCGACGCATCCATCATGGTGTTCAGCACATCCACGAACGGCACATGCGAAATCACCACGCGGAACATGTCTGGACGCAGATTCGCCACCGCGCCCATCAACAATCCCCCGGCGCTCCCGCCCTCAATGGCCAATTTGTTCTTTCGACGTATAGCCCTGCTCGATCAGATATTCCCCCGCGGCGATAAAATCCGTAAACGTATTCATCTTGTGTTGCATCCGCCCCATGTCGTGCCAGGGCTTACCCAACTCACCACCACCACGAATATGCGCGACCGCAAAAATCACGCCTCGATCCAACAGGCTCAGCCGATTCGAGCTGAACGTAACCGGCATCGAAATCCCATAACTCCCATAAGCATAGAGCAGCAACGGCGCGCCACCATCCCGACACGTTTCGTGGCGGAACACCACCGACACCGGGATCTTCGTCCCATCCCCTGCCGTGGCGTGCAATCGCTCAGTTCCATAGAGCGTCGCGTCATACCCGCCGAGAACTGGTTGCTGCTTCCGCAGCACGCGCTTGCCGCTCTTTATCTCGTAGTCGTACACCGACCGTGGCGTAATAAATGATTCGTACGTGAATCGCAAATACTCGGTCTCGAACTCCGGATTTGCGCCAAACGCGGCGTTGTACGCCGGTTCCGCAAACTCAATCCGGTGCGATGCAGCTAACGCCGAAGTCGCCTCACGCGTCAGATCCACAATACGCAAATACGGCAATCCATCCTCCCGTTCACACAGCACCAGGTGGTCTCGGAAGCAGGCAATCGCCGACAACATTACGCCCGGCCGGTTTGTCACCACTTCATGCCAACGCGCCAACGCAGGGTCACTCGTCGGCGCGGTCATCAACCGGAACGTTCGCCCAGTGCTGTTCGTCCGCACAAAGAAAACGCCGCCGGCTGGATCTTCTGAACTCCCCGGATGATGATCCACAGAGTATTCGTGGTCATCTTCCCGCAGCGCCACAACTCGGAATTCCCCATGAGGATGGTCCGCTCGCAAATAGCGCACTTCGCTGGTCGTGTGGCTGTTCGCTCCCAGCAATAAGTACGACCCGCTCCGCGTCCGCTCAATTTCAATCCGGAACCGTTCGTCTCTCTCTTCGTAAATCAGTGCATCCGCCTGGTCCGAGCCCAACACATGCCGGTAAAGCCGGTGCGAACGCTTGGTCGTCTTGTCTTCCACCACGTAAAACAGTACGTGGTTGTCCGCAGACCACGCCACACTCGTCACACGCTCCACACGAAAGGGAAGTGTCTGCCACGTCTGCAGATCTTTCACTTCCAGGGTGTACTGTCTGAACCCAGTCGTATCCGTTGCGTATGCTAGTTGCCGGTTGTCGTCGCTAACTTCAAAGCATCCCAATCCCAGAAACGAATGTCCTTCCGCCAGTTCATTCAGATCCAGCAACACCTCTTCCTCATTCTCCCCACCCGAAGACGGCGCAATTTCCGCCCTTCGGCAATAAATCGGGTACTGTCTTCCCTCAACGGTACGTGAATAATACGAATACCCACGCAATCGTGAAGGCACGCTCAAATCCGTCTGCTGAATCCGCCCCAGCATTTCCTGGTACAGCTTTTCCTGCAATTCTTCCGTAGGCTTCAACACAGCGTCGGTGTATGCGTTCTCTTCCTGCAGGTAAGCCAGCACGCGCGGATCTTCTTTGTGTCGCAGCCATGCGTACTCATCCACCCGGCGATCTCCGTGAACAACGTGCTCCACCGCCTCGCGCAGTGCCACGGGAGGTTGCACTCCTCCTCCGTTCGTCTGCTCCGGAGAAAAAGAGGTCGCTGCCGAGTTGGAGTCGGTCGTCATAGTTCTTTTGTCGGAAGCCCCGAGGTAGGTTTCGGTCGCCCTGCCACTACCGGTGCATTCGACATACTAGCCGAACTCCGCCCCCACGCAAAGACACCGCCCCCATTCAACAAGTGTCCGCCGTGACGCTGAATGCCAAATGCCGGAAGCGGGCAACTCTTGGTCTCCTGATATCCGGTCGCTAATATCTGATCCAGTCTGTCACACCGCTACCGCTCACCTATTCCACTGCGCTACTCTAGTAATGAGCCAACCGCCATGCCACGCGAAACCGAAATCAAACTTTTGATCGAAGATCCCAGATCCTTCCAACGAAGCCTGAAACGACTTGGCGCCGTACCCGTCTTCCCCAAATCACCCCGCGTTCACGAATCCAACCTGATTTTCGACACTCCCCAGGGTGGCCTCGCCAAGCACGGTCAACTCCTCCGCATACGAACGGAAACTCCGGCTCCAGATCACAAGAAGTCCAATCCAAAGGCTCCCCAGCGCCACCTCCTTACTTTCAAGAGTCCGCCCGAATCGTTGGCCATGGGCGGCGCAAGCTTCTGATTTCCTCCCCAGCCATTATTCTCCCTCCGGCCGTCGCTACAAAGTCCGCGAAGAGACGGAGATGGTCATCACTGACGCGGGCACACTTCAGAAAATCTTTGAAGGCCTCGGCCTTCGTGGCTGGTTTCGCTACGAAAAATACCGCACCACCTACAAACTCCCAGGTCGCTCTAAATGGGCTCAGGGCCTACTCATCGAAGTCGACGAAACTCCTATCGGCACATTCGTCGAACTGGAAGGCCCGTCCGAAGCCATCGACCGCGCCGCCCGCGAGCTAGGCTTTTCCCCCGGCGATTACATCCTGAAAAACTATCTGGTCCTATACCTCGACGACTGCAAAAAGCGCGGCCAGCAACCCACTAACATGCTCTTCAACTCATAAAGCGCCAATCGGCTACCGCCCCCTTCGGATTTAAGTGTGTGGGTTTACATTTAAATGCCCGCCATAGCCGTTGTGCTTGGCACTAAGTCATCCTGAGCGGAGGATCTCAATCGAGCACTTTCTTCCATCGTCCCTGTTTCCCACTTCGTCTTACTCGAAAAAATATTTCCAATATCCCCATTCTCTTCTTGACTTTAATTCCTTGCAGGCTTATTCCTAACTTCGGAGTGAATTTTCCACGATGAGCGTGTCCAGCGATTTCGACCCTCACCCTAGTCGTCCCCGGGGTAGGTGCCGCCACTTGACCGCTTTGCCCCTCTTTTTGGGGGGCTGCCCCAAGACTGTCCGCGTGGGAGCATTCACATCGAGCTAACGGTAAGTCCAGCATCGCGCAGTTCTTGCCCGCGGCCGCCTCAAAAGCATCGCGGGTTTTTCTTTTTCAGGAGCAGGGTGCCACGCCCCGCAACTCTGACTCCGCAGAAAGTGTGCTTTTATGTTGTACGCAACTGAACTCATGGGCTCTGCTGCCTACGACGCCAACAATAATTATGTTGGACGCGTCCGCGAATTCTTTATTGAGCCCGCCGAGCAGCCCAATCGGGTCTCCCATTTTCTGATTTCCCGTGGACGCTTTCAGCCTCTCGTTGCCCGCTACGACCAAATCTCCAAAGTCACGCCCGGTCGTATCGATCTGAACGTCAACGAGCGAGCTCTCGACGCCTATCAACCGAACGAATCCTGGCTGGCCGTTCGCAAAGACCTTCTCGACCAGCAGATCATCGACACCGAAGGTCGCAAGGTCGTCCGCGTCAATGACGTCGATCTCACCGAATACCGCACCAACGAGCACATCGAGCTTCGCATCGCCCAGGTCGATGTCGGACTTCCCGGCGCCATGCGCCGACTCTTTCAGGGACTCGCTCCGTCCAAAATGATCCGTCGCCTTCAAACCAAGCTCCCGCAGCGTGCCATTCTCTGGGAATTTGTGAACCTTATCGAACCCGATCCGCTTCGCCGCGTCAAACTCCGCATTACCCACGAAAAGCTGGAAGACCTGCATCCTGCCGATCTTGCCGAAATGATGGAAGAACTCTCCGCCGCCGAACGGCAGGGAATTATCGCCTCTCTCGACGAAGAAACCGCCGCTGCAGTGCTGGCCGAACTCGACGAACGCCTCACCACCCAGATCGTCGAAAAACTCGATCCCGAGAAAGCCGCTGACATCATCGAAGAAATGGCTCCCGACGCCGCTGCCGACCTGCTCGCCGATCTTTCCAAAGAAACTTCCGAGGAGGTCCTTGAGGAAATGCCCAATCAGGAGGCCAACGAAGTCCGCGAACTTCTCGCCTTCGATCCCTCCACCGCCGGCGGCATGATGAATCCGGAATTTGTTTTTGTAAGCGAACAATCTACCCGTGAGGAAGTCCTTCAGTGGATGCGTAATCAGGACCTCAACCTCGAGCAGCTCGACACCATCGTGCTCATCGACAAAATGGCTAATTACTCCGGCACCGTCCCCGTTGCCCGCATGCTCCTCGCCGCGCCAGACCAACTCATGTCCGACATGAAGACCGAACCACTCATCAGCGTTACTTCCGATGCCAGCGAAAAAGACGTCTTCGAGCTTTTCGACAAATACAATCTCCGCATGCTAACCGTCATCGACGAACATCAGCACCCAATCGGCACCGTCACCGTCGACGACGTGGTCTCCCGGTTAGTCAATGCCTAGCCCGCTCTTCAAACTCGTCTCCCCTCGCACACGTCTTTCTCCGGGTGCCCCACTCTCGCCTTTTGAGGGCGGGGACTTTCCCTGTTCCTATCATTTGGCCTTCGACTCCCGCCTCTCAACTAGTTTTCCGGGGCCCCCATGCCCCTAAACCTAACCACAATCAACAACGTCATCGACAGCATCCGCGCCCGCATCCTCGACTTTTTCTCTCGTGGCAAGTCCTGGCGCCGCCGCATCGCCCTATTCCTCGCCGTCCTGGGCCCCGGCCTGATCACTTCAAACGTCGACAACGACGCTGGCGGCATCGCCACCTACACCCAGGCCGGCAGCGCCTATGGCTACGCGCTACTCTGGTCGCTCATTCCCATGACCATCGCCCTCTACGTCACTATGGAAATGTGCGCACGCATGGGTGTCATTACCGGTAAGGGCCTTTCCGATCTCATTCGCGAAGAGTTCGGTCTACGTTCCACTTTCTTCGTCATGACCGCCGGATTTCTCGTCGACCTCGGCAACGTCGTCGCCGAATTTGCGGGAGTCGCGGCGGCTGCGGAACTCTTCGGCGTCAGCAAACTTGTCGCCGTACCGCTTGCCGCCATAGCTGTCTGGATTCTTGTGTTGAAGGGGAGTTCCCGCCAGGTCGAAGTCGTTTTCCTGGTTGCCTGCGGCTTCTATCTCACGTATCTCTTCTCGGCGATTCTGTCGAAGCCCGATTGGATTTTGGCAACGCGAATGACCTTTATTCCGAGCGGTCTTCATTGGGACGTCGGCTACCTGGTCACTCTCACCGCACTCGTCGGCACCACTATTGCGCCATGGCAATTCTTCTACCTGCAAGCCGGGTTCGTCGAAAAGAAGGTTGGCCCGCGCCATTACCCGCAAGCCAGGCTCGACGTCCTCTTTGGCAGCATCAGTTGTATGGTCATCGTTTTCTTTATCATCATCTGCACGGCGGCAACGTTGCACGCCTCAGGTCAAACCAACATTACCGATGCTGGCGAGGCCGCAAAAGCTCTTGTGCCCCTGGCAGGGAAGTTCGCCGCCTACGCGTTTGCCTTCGGCCTGCTCAACGCTTCGCTCTTCGCCGCCACGATTCTCCCACTATCCACGGCCCACGTTATTTGCGAGGGACTCGGTTTTGAATCGGGCGTCGATCACAAATTCCGCGAAGCCCCCGCTTTCTACTGGCTCTACACTATCCTCATCGTGGTCGGCGCGGGCATCGTCCTGATCCCCAACGCGCCGCTCTGGAAAATCTTCATCTTCTCGCAAGTAGGCAATGGCGTCTGGCTCCCGATCGTCATCATCTTCATCCTGCTTCTCGTCAATCGTAAGGATCTGATGGGCGAGCACACCAACACGGTCGTCTTCAACATCGTCGCCTGGGTCACCGCTGTCTTCATGATCATCCTGACCCTCGTGCTCGTCGGCCAAGCCATCATCCAGGCCCTCCATCCCCCTGCCACCTGATGTTTTCGCCAATCTGCTGAAAATTGGCCGTTTTGGGATCTTCACTGGCATCCTGAGAGGATGTGATTAAATTCCAAAAAGCGATTTTCTCGTGCCTAAACTTCTTGTTTTCAGCATCACTTTTGGCCGAAAAAGAAAAAAGTCACAGCCTCTGAGCGAAGCGAAGGACCTCAACTGTTTCGCAGTCCCTGCTCTCCGTGTCCACCGTGCGCCGACCTCTGTGATCTCTGTGTTAATCCCCGCCGCACCCCCGTGTTTCTTCCACAACACCCGATTGCCCTTCACCCAATTCCTGTGTTAACTTTGCGACATAAAGAGGATTTACAGGATCGGCCGAATTTGTCCCAATCTCGACTCCAACTTCCAACTCTCCCTTCTCTGGTCGATGAATTCGGCCCGGTTACCGCTGAAGAATCCGTGCTCCTCCAAAAGCTGGATTTAACCCGCCTTCCACGTCATATCGCCGTCATCATGGATGGCAATGGCCGCTGGGCCAAGAAGCGCCATCTCCCCCGAATCGCCGGTCATAGCGCTGGCACGCAATCGGCCCGCACCACCATCGAAACCAGCGCCCGTCTCAAAATCGAAGCCCTCACCCTCTACGCCTTCTCTGTGGAGAATTGGCGCCGCCCCAAAGCCGAAATCGAATTTTTGATGCAACTCCTCCGCGAATATCTCCGCAAGGAATTGCCTCTGCTCCAGAGGAATAACATCCGCATGCGCTTCCTGGGTCGCCCCGAAGAACTCCCCGAAGCCGTGCAACGCGACACCCGCGAAGCCACCGAAGCCACCGCCGGCAACACCGGCATGATCCTGAACGTCGCCCTGAACTACGGGGGCCGCGCCGAAATCGTCGATGCAATGAACGCCGTCCTGGCCGAGAGAAATGGCCACGCCACGCAGCAAGCCGTCACGGAAGAAGAGATCTCGCGTCATCTCTACACCTCTGACCTGCCCGACCCCGATCTCCTCATCCGCACCAGCGGCGAAATGCGCGTCAGCAATTTCCTGCTCTGGCAAATCGCCTATGCCGAAATCTTCGTCACCGAAACCCTCTGGCCCGATTTCAATCGTGCCCGCCTCCTTGAATCCCTAATCGATTTCCAAAAGCGCGAACGCCGCTACGGCGGCATAGACGCCCCTCCAGCCTCCGCGGCCCGCTAATCCCTTCCGTTTTGCCGTATGTCGTGGCCGACCTTCAGGTCGGTTCTACTTCTTTTACTTGGTTTTTTCTTTTGCTTCTCGTCGTTTTCTTTTTCCTCTTTTGATCTTTTTCATTGGGTGCCGCACCCTGCGCCCTTCAGGGTGCGGGCTTAGATTCAGCTAATTCCACACTCCAACTCTAGTGTCATCCCTAGTGAAGCGATGGATGTCAACCGATGGTCATGCCTCCATCAATATCTGCTATCCTTCTTGGCTGTAATCTAGCGCCGTTACAACGGAACGGCCCAAAAGGACTCTCCTCTCGATGACCTGGAAACGCGTCGCCACCGCCGCCGTCCTCATCCCTGTCGTCATCGCCATCGTCCTCTTCACCAACACCGCCGTAGTCGCCATCGCCACCGCCGCCATCACCATCCTAGCCCTCCGCGAATATTTCGCCCTAGGCGACGCCATAGGCCACCGCGCCTACCGTGTCTGGACCAGCTTCTCGGCTCTGGCGATCATACTGTCGCAGTTCTTTGCTGCGCGCTTCGAGACACTATTCTTCCAGCAAGGCTATCGAGGTTTGCCGGTTAATCGGTTCGTCCGATCTGTTGTCGAGTCGCCCGCCACGGCACTTTTCCTCTTTGCATTGATTCTTACCTGCCTTATCCTCTGGAGCCACCGCCCGCTGGTTGAAACTCTTCCCGCCGCTGGCATCTCCGCAAGCGCATTACTCCTGATCGCTCTCCCACTTTCTTATGCTGTTCGCCTCCAAGGCATTCCGCTCGACGGTCCCAAATTTCTCCTCTTCGCGCTCGTCCTCACTTGGGCCGCCGACACCACCGCCTACTTCTTAGGTCGCGCCGTCGGCAAATATCCCTTGGCCCCGCACATCTCACCCAAAAAAACCTGGGAAGGCTCCGCAGGCAGCATGATCGGCTCCCTCGCCGTTGCTTACGCCTTCAGCTTTTGGATCCGCTTCCCCCTCACTCATCTCCTAATCATGGCCTTCCTGGGCAACATTGCCGGACAAATGGGCGATCTTCTGGAGTCGGCATACAAGCGTAGCGCCGGCGCAAAAGATTCCGGAGGCCTGCTCCCAGGACACGGCGGCGTCCTGGACCGCGTAGACGCACTGATTCTCTGCATCCCCGTCATCTGGTATTACTTAGTTTTGGTAAGCCTTCGAAGTTCGTAGGTGCCGGGCTTCAGCCAGGCCAGCGACGCATGTAGGGACCACCTTCTGAGGAGGTCCGCCAACTAATCGGCACGGCAATTTTCTGTGCAGGCAGTTACAGATAATTTGCGGACTAATCCTCTTTCCGAAGCAACTTTCCCAATATCTACGTGTTTAAGAAAACAGAACCAAGCGCGGTTGCATAACAGTTAAAACTCCGATGAACCATCCCGGTTGTGCAACCGCTCTCCGTGTCTCGGCTCGTCAAAAATTAAATTTCAACGCAAACTGCTGCACCCGCGGATCCCCCGCCGATGTGATCGATCCAAATCCCGCCGCGCCCGCCAACACATTCGGTGCATTCAACGGTGGCGTATTTGTGAAATTAAAAACCTCTGTCCGGAAATCCACACTGAATCGTTCTGTAATCATCGTCCGCTTGATCAACGCCAAATCCGCATCCTGATACGATGGTCCCCGCACTGGATTCCGCGAGCACGTTCCCAATTCAAACTGCGACGTAATCGCAAACGTCGCTACGTTGAAAAAATCCGCTGTAGTCCGCTTTCCATCCGGCAATGGTGTGACTGGTTCCGTAAAATCGTGGAAATACGAAAAACGCCCGAACACCTGATCCCTCTCCGAAAATCGGTGGTCAATTCGCACATCGAACTGATCCTGATTGTCCGGCTCGTTGCCGCCCTTACGTAGTTATTGGCCAATCCAGTGGCTGTGGGCTGTGGGTAGCGGTTCAGAAGGGAACTTGCCGCAGTATCGAACGTAGCTGCCGGAATTACCTTTCCCGTGTAGGCCAGATGGTCCGTCGGGCGGAACACCATCCCTTGCCGCACCTGTATCGTATTCCCGTTCGTGTCCGTCGTAATAATCGGCGTATTCCCAGCTGCCACGGTAGTCACTGCACCCGATGGCGTGCGATACAGCGGAGCAGACAATAGCGCCGAAAAGTCTCCTCCGCGTTCGGTCACCGTAGGGACGGTCGAACTCACCACCCGCCCGATCAGTTGCCGCGTCCCCTGGTAATCCACAAAAAAGAATGTCGTGTCGCGCTTGATCGGCCCACCCAGCACAAATCCAAATTGATTCCGTCGAAATTCCGGCTTGTTGGGACTTGCGGCGGTTGCCGATGCAAATATATTTCGTGCGTTCAGCGCCTCGTTCCGCAAAAACTCAAACGCCGTCCCATGATACGCGTTGCTTCCAGACTTCGTCGTCAGGTTCACCACGCCGCCATTGAATCTTCCAAACGCGGCGTTCGAGTCATTCGTCTGTACGTTGAATTCCCGAATCGCATCAACAATCGGAAAGAATGCCACTTGTCCCGGTTCCGGCTGCAACACTGAAATCCCATCATAAAGATATTCGTTCGTCCGCGGCCTGCTTCCGCTCAACCGTGGCAGTGCCGAACCCGGCGGCAGCGAGATCCCCGGTGCCAGCCCCACCAGGTTCACAAATGTGCGTCCATTTAGCGGCAGCGCCGGAATCGCCGCCGAGTCGATCACCTGCCCCATCGTCGCGGACTCCGTCCGCATTAGCGGGACATCTTCTTTGACCACCACGCTGGTCGTGACTGCTCCCACCGCAAGGGTGACGTCGGCGCGGATTCTTTCTCCCGTGCGCACGGTTATTCCTTCCTGCTCATACCTCTGAAAACCGCTTTTTCCGACAGCCAATGCATATGTCCCCGGTTTCAGGTGTGAGTAGTGATATATCCCTTCCTCGTTCGTGTTGGCCTCATACGAAAAGTTCGTGGTCACTTCGTTCAGCACGACATGCGCCCCAACAACGACGGTGTTGGCAAAATCCCGCACCTCTCCCGTGATTTCACCGTTGCCGGCCTGACCGTCACTCCTCGTAGGAATCGCCGCGCAGAGAAAAATGAACAGAATGCAGTGTCTGCCGAAACTCAAGCGCATCGTTGGCCCTCACAAATGGGAAATGAAAGGGAAGAAGTCGCGGCCTGTAATTCCATAATGCAGCTTTTCATCCTTTGTAACGAGGACACGATTTAAGCTGGTACAATACGTAATGTCAAGCCGACTTAATACGTATTACACCTAGATGAATTCATCCGGTTTTCTGGGCTAATTCCACCCCTGTACCTTCTTTGTCCTTCATTCTGTTTGCGCCACGCTCCGCATTCCACTACCCTGTAATTGGACCATGTCAGACACCAACCTGCTTCCCTGTGACGGCTGCGGGCAATTTGCCCCTCCCGCACATATTGCTCGCCGCCTCCAGCGACTCGAATGGGCCACTCGTTACCGCCCCGTCCATATCCAGATCGTCCTCCTTGGCGCTGTCGTGCCCGCCCAGCAGGGTTCTTTCCTTTACGCCGACAGTGCCCCGTTTTCTGGTGAAGCTGCCCAATTGCTCGAGGCGCTCCAAATCACCACGGAAGGGAGATCGCGTGAGGAGGTCCTCACGGAGTTCCAAAAGCGCGGCCTCCTCCTGACCCATGTTCTCGAGTGCCCCCTCGAAGGTCGTCTCTCCCCGTCCGAAATCAATGGCCTCCTTGAAAGGCAGTCACGTCAAACGCTTGTCCGCATCCGTCGCTCCTTAAAGCCAAAGCGCGTGCTGCTGTTCTCCAAAGAACTGTCTGTTCTCGCCTCAAAGCTCACAGAAGCCGATTTCGACGCCCCGATCCTCGTCGACAACGGCAGTCCTTTCGATCTCAACGAACGCACTGATTCCAATCGCTTTGCGGCCTTTCGTCAGGCCATGAACCGTGAATTTTCGCTGCAAAAGTAGTTGTGGACGTGACGGCCATCACTGAGAAAAGTGACCTGTTAACTGAAAGTAGGACTGGGACGCACATGTTGCTGAATATGTTAGAATTGAGCTCTACCCCGCTGTTGCAGAGGTGATTTGTGCAAAATCGTGCAAAGTTCGGCGTAGGAATCGGGGTCATCATCGTTGCCATGGCCTTCATGGCTTGGCTCGGTTATGGCGAAAGCAAAACCTACTACCACACCATCGCCGAGTACCAGACACTGGATAGCTCCGCGCGTGGCCACCGTATGCGCCTCGCCGGAACCGTCGCGCCGGGCACCATCAAGCGCTACCCCAACCGCATCGATTTCGTTCTTGAGGAACAGGGCAAGACCCTCGCCGTCAGCTACACCGGCACAGAACCGCTTCCCGACACTTTTATCGACAAATCCCAAGCTTTGGTGGAAGGGCGCCCGGGTTCCGACGGTCAGTTTGTCGCCGAGCACGTGCAAGCCAAGTGCGCTTCCAAGTACGAGGCGGCGCCCGGTGGGGATAAACCGGTGCCCGCTGCAAACACGCAGCAAAGCAGCATGTAATCTGTTTTACGCCTGAGATTCATAAACCTGGGGGAGGGCGGAAGGCATGGATGTATTTGGCTCTTTTTCGCTTCTGCTCGCGTTCGTCTGCGCAGTCTACGCGTTCGTCGCTGGCATCGCCGCGATCAAAACACGACATCCCCTGCTCATCAAGAGCGCTCGTCAAGCCGGCATCGCCACCTGCGCTCTAATCTTCGTTGGCACCTTTAGCGTCGTCTACCTCCTCTTCACCGACAATTTCTCGATGGCCTACGTGGTCTCGCACAGCAACCGCGACCTCTCCACCTTCTACAAAGTCGCTTCGCTCTGGGCCGGACAGGAAGGCTCCCTTCTCTTCTGGAGCTTCCTTCTCTCCATCTACGTCATTTCTGTTCTGATCGCGTATCGCAACAAAAATGGCGAATTGATGCCTTATGTCGGCGTCATTCTCGCCGGCGTCCAGATCTTCTTCCTCACTCTCAACAATTTCGTGGAAAGCCCGTTCAAAGCTCTGGGCCTGATGCAAACAAACGGTACGTTTGAATTCTTCACGCGTCAGGACGGCAACGGCCTGAACCCTTTGCTGCAGTATCCCGAGATGGTCATCCATCCGCCGAATCTCTATTCCGGCTACACCGGCTTTACCATTCCGTTCGCGTTTGCGTTGGCCGCTTTGCTGGCTCGCTATCCCGGTGAAAAGTGGATTCACCTTACACGCAAATGGACCATGATCGCCTGGTGTTTTCAGAGCGTCGGCATTCTTCTTGGCGCGCATTGGGCCTACGCCGTGCTCGGTTGGGGCGGCTACTGGGGCTGGGACCCAGTCGAAAACGCTTCGCTGCTGCCTTGGCTCACGGGCACGGCTTTCCTTCATTCCGTGATGATGCAAGAAAAGCGCGGCATGATGAAGGTCTGGAACGTCTGGCTGGTCTTCTCCACCTTCCTGCTCTGTATCATGGGCACTTTCCTCACGCGCAGCGGCGTGGTCAGTTCCGTGCACGCGTTCGCCAATTCACAAATTGGTCCGTGGTTCGTCGGCTTCATGGCCCTCGTACTTCTGGTCTGTTTTGGCGCATATCTAAAGAATCGCGATTACCTGAAGAGCGAGAACCAGCTCGATTCCATGGTTTCCCGCGAATCCAGCTTTCTCTTCAACAATCTGCTTTTTGTTGTGGCCTGCATCGCCGTTCTCTCCGGCACGCTTTTCCCGGTCTTCTCCGAATGGCTCTCTGGGTCCCGCATCAGCGTTGGCACACCTTTCTTCAACAAGGTCATGATTCCCATTGGCCTTGCGATTCTTTTCCTCACGGGTGTGGGTCCGCTTCTCGCGTGGCGCAAGACATCACCAGACAGCATGAAGCGCAATTTCGGCTGGCCACTGATCGTCAGCCTGATCGCCGGCGCCGCCTTCTACCTTGCCGGCTATCGCCATTTCTATTCCGACATGAGTTTTATTCTCTGCGCCTTCGTCGCCTGGACCATTTTCCTGGAGTTCTATCGCGGCGCGAAAGTCATCGCGGCCCGCACCGGTATGGGCTTGGTGATGTCTGCTCACGAACTTGCTATGCGCAACACTCGCCGCTACGGGGGCTACGTCGTCCACTTCGGTATGGTACTCATCTTCATCGGCCTTGCGGGTGCTGCTTTCAACAAAGACGTGCAGAAAAGCATGAATCTCGGCGATTCACTCAAAATCGGTCCATACACTCTTGTTCTCCAGAGCGGCGACACCAAGGCCGAACCGAACTACACCGCGCAGCGCATGATTCTGGAAGTCATGAAGAACGATAAGCAGACCATGATGCTGTACCCCGAAAAGCGCAACTTCCAGGCCAATCAGGAATCCGGCACCATGGTTTCCATCTACTCCTCGCTGCGCGAAGACCTTTACGTCGTTTACGCCGGTCAGGATCCCGAAACCGGCATTCCCGTCATTCACGCCTATCTCAATCCACTCGTGAAGTGGGTCTGGCTAGGCGGAGCAATCGTTGTTTTCGGCACTCTCCTCGCCCTCATGCCCAATCGTCGCCCCACAATCGCCTTGGCCGCCGTTCCAGAATCCGTTCCAACTGGAGTCGCACCGGTTCTCCATCCTTCGGTCACTCTGCGAGAGGGTCATGATTAAGGCCAAACGTTTCGTCTTCCTCGCACTTATCCTTAGCCTTGCGATTGTCCCGTTCTGGGTTACCAATCTCTCTGCTCAATCAGATCGTGCGCGACAGGTTGGCATGCACCTCAAATGCATGTGCAAGGGCTGCGATATGTCCGCGGGCGGATGTTCGCATCCCGGTGGCGCATTCTCTGGCCCCTGCCCAACTGCCAAAGCGATGATGCAGGAAGTTGATACGCACATCGCCAAGGGCGAAACCGACGAGCAGATCATCCAGGCGTTCGTCGCGCAATACGGCGCCATCGTCTACGTCGAACCACCGAAGCACGGTTTTGGTCTTGTCGCCTGGATCATGCCATTTGCTTACACACTGCTGGGCCTCGGTCTCGTCGTTTTCGTGCTGCGCAAATGGCGCAAGCCCGTGACCGCCACTCCGGAAAGCGCGGGTCCCAAGATTTCTTCCGAAGCGCTCGAACGCGCTCGCGCACAGGCCAACCGGGAGACCGAGGAATAATCCAATGCTCGCCGCTACTTTCACGCTCCTGCTTATCGCGCCAATGGACTATGCCGTGCTCGGCGCATGCCTCGGCCTCGCTGCCGTTGTCATGCTTTTTATCTTCTACATTCAACCCGACGCCTCCGACCTAGCTCCACACCGCACCAAGCTCGATCAGCTTCTTGAACGCCGTGATAGCATCTACGAAAATCTACGTGACCTTAAATTTGAATATCGAGCCGGCAAATACTCGGAAGGCGATTACGAAGGCATGAAAACCAGTTTGGAGAATGAAGCTGCCATCATCCTTACGGAAATCGAGCAGGTCACCGAATCGCAGGTTCGGCGTCCTCGCCCAACTCGTCCCGCAGGGGCGGAGCGGGGTACTCGATGAGGTCTTTGCGGTCGCTCATATTCCCTACAATTCTCTCCGCCATCTTCGCCGCCTTCACTTTCGTTTCAATCGCACAAGCAGGTACGGCAACCGGAACCGTGATCAATCGCACCACGGGCAAACCCGTACCCAATGCCGATCTCGATCTACTCGCACCCACGCAAGGTATGAAGGTCCTCGCTTCCGTCAAGAGCGACGCGCAAGGCCAATTCACCGCCACCAGTGATGCCATCGGCGCCGGCCCCGTGCTAATTCGTGTCACCTACCAGGGAGTCAGCTTCAACACCTTTCTCCCACCAGGCCGCCCGAGTGTCGAAGTGGAAGTGTTCGATGTATCGAAAGACCCCAAATCAATCACCGTCGTGAACCATGTGGTCATTTTTCAGCCTCGAGGCGACAAGCTGATCGGGGCAGAAGAGTACGTCGTTCAAAACAGTTCGCAGCCTGCAGTCGCCTACTTCCGCAGCGAAGGCAATTTTGATTTCGTCATCGCTGAAAACGCCACCTTGCAGCAAGTTGCAGCCACCAGCACCCTCGGCATGGACGTGCCTCAAGCCTCCATTGAAAAGGGCAAGGGCCGCTTCGCCATCGCCTACGCTTTCCGTCCGGGACAGACCAACATTCGACTCTCTTACGAACTTCCGTATCCAGATCAAAAGGCCATTGTGAAGTTGCCCACCGCATTTCCCGGATTGAAGCTTCTCGTGGTGGCTCCCGTAGGCGTGACGCTTACTGGAGAAGGTCTGGTCGCAGCCGGCCAGGAACAGGGCATGCTCGTCTTTTCGCACGAACCGCTTGCGGCTAAAGCCACGCTCACTGTGAATGTTTCTGGCGTAGGCGCTCCACAAGCCGCCGATGCAAGTGCGGGCGATCAATCCCAAGGTGGCGGTCAGATGCCGCAGGAAGGGAACTCGCGTACCGGTGGCCAGGATGTCCAAGCCGTTCCCGGGCGCCTCGACGTACTCAAGTGGCCCATACTCATCGGATTCGCTGCACTCTTTGCCTTGGGCGCCGTAGTCCTTTCGCGCAAACAAATCGTCGTAGCCTCCGTGCCCGCAGATGATGATGAAGACCAACCTGCTGCGCCACGCACTCAATCAGGAAAGATAAAAGCAGCGACTGCTCCAGCACCCGCCGCACCGAAACCTCCTGCGCCTACGGTCGCCGCCGTCAATGCCGATGTCACTTCAAGCCTCGACGCCCTCAAAGATTCCATCTTCCGCCTCGAACTGCGGCGCCAGGCCGGCACAATTTCCGAAGAAGCTTACGCTCAAGAGCGCGCCGTAATGGAAAAAAAATTGCGCGACCTGGTTCGTGGGTAAGTCTTTTTGTAGCGGCCACCTTCAGATGGCCATCTTGGGTTTCTCTTGGTTCATGTAGTGGCCAGTCTTTAGACCGGCTCTGTGGACCTTGCTTTTCTTTAGCGGGTCGGAATTTTAGCTCCGACATTAACCCGCATAACTTTAAGGGGGCTTTAGCCCCGAAACAGAATCGCAATACTAAACCGTTCCGTTCAGCCGGTGAATAAAATTGAACTCCTCCACTCCACCACCAACCGGCCTCCGCTTCGAGAAAATCGATAAACGTTATGGCGGTCTTTACGCTCTTCGCCGCGTCTCCTTCGAAATCGTCCCCGGCGAATGTGTAGCACTGGCCGGACGCAATGGCTCAGGCAAAACCACGCTCCTTCGCATCGCCGCACAAATCGTCAAGCCCTCCGCCGGAAAACTCACATTTCCCGGTAACGATCCCGCCGCGCCCGTCCACGCCCGCCCGGGGTACGTCGCCCACACCACCATGGTCTACGACGAACTCACCGCCGAAGAAAACCTAATCTTCTTCGCTAAATTACAAAGCGTGGAAAATCCCGAAGCCCGCGCCGAAGAACTTCTCAATGAAGTTGGCCTGATCGATCGTCGCGATTCTCTCGTCCGCACATTCTCCCGCGGTATGCGTCAACGCATCGCCATCGCCCGCGCTCTTATACATCGTCCTTCTGTCTTGCTTTTTGACGAGCCCGCCACCGGCCTCGATCCTCTCGGCATTTCCTGGCTTGCAAAGACTCTCGGTGAAGTGAATCGTTCCGGTTGCACCGTAGTCATGAGCCTCCACGGTGAATCCGAAATCTCCGCACTGGCTCGCCGCGCCGTGCAACTTGACGCAGGTTCCGTCGTCGCAGACACCCAGTCCGGCGCATCTCTCCGCTCCATCCTCACCTTTGGAGCTGCCTGAGCCGCCATGAGTCTCTTCTCCAACACCGCGGTCCTTCTCGGCAAAGAACTCCGCACCGAATTTCGTTCGCGCGAACTCCTCACCACCACCGGCGTCTTCATCCTCATCGTCCTCGTGCTCTTCAGCTTCGCCGTCACTCCCGGCACCGAAGAAGCTCGCCAATTCGCCCCGGGCCTGCTTTGGCTGGCGATTCTCTTCGCCTCATCGCTGATGTTCCAATCCTGCTTCCTGCGCGAGCAGACCAACGACACGCTGAGCTCTCTCAGACTCGCCGTCAGCGATCCGTTCTCCATCTTCCTGGCCAAGCTCTTAGCCAACACGCTCTTCCTGCTCCTCACCGAACTCTTCATGCTTCCGTTTTTCGCTCTCTTCTACAACATCCGCCTGTGGTCGCAGCTTCCATACCTGCTCCTCGTTCTGCTCACCGGCAGCCTGGGCATCTCCATCGCCGGCACCGCCATCTCCGCCATTTCCGCGCAAGCCCGCATGCGCGAATTACTTTTGCCTTTACTTCTATTGCCGTTGCTCACGCCGGTGCTGGTCATCAGCTCGCTCGTCACCGCAAATCTTCTCGACCGTAATCCCATCGTCCAGTGGAAGGGAATTGCCTTCCTCGCCGCTTTCGACACGGTCTTTTTGACGGCGCTATGGCTTTTCGGCGAATATCTCTTGGAGGAATAACTCGCAATGACCAAACGTCTATTGCTCGGAGTTGTGGCGCTCTTGCTCGTCATCGTCGCCGCCTACGCCTCCTTCTACATCGCGCCTGAAGAGCGAACCATGGGCGCTATCCAGCGCATCTTTTATTTCCACGTAGGCGCTGCATGGGCAGGCTCGACCGCCTTCTTCATCTGCTTCGTCGCCAACCTGCTCTATGTCTGGCGCCGTAAACAAAGTTACGATTGGCTTGGTGTCTCCGCCGCGGAAGTCGGCCTGGCCTTTACCACCGTCGTCCTCATCACCGGTCCCATATGGGCGCATCCCGTCTGGGGCATCTGGTGGACCTGGGACGCCCGCCTCACCTCCACGTTCGTCCTCTGGCTCCTTTACGTTTCCTACCTTCTCTTACGCACACTGGTAGAAGAGCCCGATCGCCGCGCGCTGCTCAGCGCCCTCTTCGGGATTTTTGCTTTTCTCGATGTGCCGTTGGTCTTCGGCGCGATCCGCTGGTGGCGCACACAGCATCCTTCTCCGGTAGTCATGGGTGGCGCAAATTCCGGACTCGATCCCACCATGCGTTCGGTGCTGTTCTTTTCCGCATTCGCCATGCACGTTCTGATGGCTTTCCTTATTCTTGAACGTTTCAACGTTGAAAAAATGTCCGACGAAGTTGCAGTGCTTCGTCGCGAAGTGGAGGCAGCATGAAAAATCTGGACAGCATCTTCGCCGCCTATATCATCGGTTGGGCTGTATTCTTCCTCTTTTACGTCACCATAGCCCGGCGCACCTCAATCCTGCGCACCGAAATCGATCGTCTAAAGAATTCCATGCCCGCTGCCAAGAAGTAGCGCCTAGGGGGTTGTGCCTTTCGTAAGGGCAGCTTTACGCCGCCATTTACGCTTTGTCTTTGCCTTTTGTAGCGGCCACCTTCTGGTGGCCATCTTGGGTTTCTCTTGGCGGATGTGGTGGCCAGTCTTTAGACCGGCTCTATTGAATTTGTTTTTTGCTTTTTGTCTTGGACTTTGCTTTCGCATTTGCCTTTGGTTTGTAGGGGGTCGGAGCTTTAGCTCCGGCATAAAGACTCGACACTCACGGGGCTTTAGCCCCTGATGAAAGCCAATGTTGTTGCTTGTTTTTTCGCGCCCGAAGGAAAGGGAACTATCGTGAACGGCACCACCAAAAAACGAGTGGGCATCGTCCTCTTCCAACTAGGCGGCCCCGACTCTCTGGAAACCGTCCAGCCATTTCTGACGAATCTTTTCCTCGATCCCGACATCATCCCCCTTGGCCCACTGAATTTTTTCCGCGGCCCGCTAGCCCGCTACATCGCAAAAAAACGCTGCGTCCCGGTAGCCCAACGTTACGGCCAGATCGGACGCCGTTCTCCCATCGGCATTCTCACCGAACGCCAGCGCACGAAACTAGTCGCTGCTCTCGAACCGTACATTGATCCCGTAGCCGTAACCGCCATGCGTTACTGGAAGCCGCTGACCGAAGACGCTGTCGCCAAAATCAAAAAAGAAAACAATCTCGACGAACTAGTGCTTCTCCCGCTCTATCCGCACTATTCCTTTGCCACCACGCTAAGCAGTCTCAAAGAATGGCGCAAAGTGTACGGCGAGCCCTCCGACACGCTTCCCGAACGCACCGTGGAGCACTTCTTTAATCACCCGCTCTACATCCAGGCGCTCGTAACTAACATCGGCAAAATCCTCCGCCAGTTTCCCGATAGCTCGCGCATTCATCTTGTTTTCAGCGCCCACGGCCTGCCCATGAGCCTAGTCGAAAAAGGTGATCCCTATCCGCGCCACGTGGAAGAAACCGTTCGACTCGTTTGCGAACAGGGAGCAGCCAAATTCCCCAACTGGCCCAAAACGCATCTCCTCTGCTTTCAAAGCAAAGTAGGCCCTGCGAAATGGCTCGAACCCTCGTTCGCAGGCACGCTGAAACGCTTAGGCCTTGAAGGTGTAAAAGAAATGCTGGTCGTCCCCATTTCCTTCGTCACCGAACACATCGAAACCCTCCACGAAATTAATATCGAAGGCCGCGCCGACGCCAAGAAAGCCGGCATCGAACGCTTCCGCATGATGCCCGCCGTAGGCGATTCTCCCGCCTTCATCGCCGCCCTGAAAGACCTGGTCCTCCGCGCCGCCGAAGTCCCCACAAATTCCACAACTGACGTGCCGTCCTAGCGAAGTCCAGGCCCCGTTTGCCGGGACGTAGTCGAAGGATCTCACCATCAATTCAAGCGCAAACACACGCCTCCCGCTACCCGCTCAAACGGCCTCACCTCACTTTAGAGTGTCATTGGTATCGAAAAACTCAGCGCAAACCTACTGTCCAGACACCGGCGCCTGTTTATCCCGCAGGTCGCACAAGTGCCAAGCCCACACAAACCGCTCCGCAAAGATCAACAGGGCACCACACATGATGGCGCACCCAATAGCGGGTGAGGTGTGCCGCACGTGGTTCCCGGCGCACAACAGCACGATCAGCACCACATCGCGTAGCCAGCCCAGCGCCACCAAGGATCTCACCATGAAGGCCTCCCGGAGTAGGTTCTAGTACTAGCCTACACCCGGGGAGCCCTCCTTAGACCCCACCCCTGGCCCTGTGCCGAACTAAATAAGCCCCCAAAATGGCCCGGCAAGAGCGGTCTCGCACCAGGCCAACTTAGCTTTGGGCAGCAACCAATACCACGGTTCGCTGCTGTTTACCGGATGGCGAATTCAATCCTCCGGTTCCTGAACTTGCCTTCGTCCGTGTCGTTCGAGCCCGCTGGCTGTGTGTCCCCGTAGCCACGGGACGTCAACATATTCGAGTCCACGCCTTGTTGGATCAAGTAATTGCGCACCGCGTCCGCCCTCTGCTGCGAGAGCGCCAAGTTCGATGCCGCATCACCACTATTGTCCGTGTGTCCGCGGATTTCCAGCACTGTTCCTGCTGGAGCCGCCTTGATGGCCATGGCCACCTTGTCCAGGAACGCATACTCGTCCGCTGGAATCTGCGCGCTGCCAGTGGGAAAGTTGATCACGTTCAGGTTCATGGCGGAGACCAGATCCTGCGCCGTGAAACCGGGTTTCAGCGCCGCCAGAGCCGCTCCCGCCTTCTGACCCGCCAGGCGAACCTGCTCTTCAATGTTGAACGCCGTGTTCGTCGTCACGCCGCGCGAATTCCATATCCAGTAACCAATCAGCAGTACCGCTGCCAAGGCTAGCAGCGGCCAAAGCCATGCCGGGGCGCCCGATTTCCGTCCGGCGTTCTCCGTCGCATACGTTGCGCGA
Organism: Candidatus Acidiferrales bacterium; assembly: GCA_963726725.1. GTDB lineage: Bacteria > Acidobacteriota > Terriglobia > Acidiferrales > UBA7541 > Acidiferrum. The sequence continues at coordinate 68,917 of CAVSDV010000019.1, read as the reverse complement.
CGCGCCCCCGCCGCCACAGCGCTCGTGGCGCTTCCCGCGTACGCGAGAATATCGGAAGACAGATTCGTGGGGATAACGCCACCTGGGGCGAGTCGTCGGATCACTTTAGGCAGCATAAACGCCAACGCGGAAGCCGCCGTTGTAGCGGACAAGCCTGCTTTGGAAGCCACTTTATCAATCGCATCGCGCCCGACAGTTGCTTCCAGCGAAGCGGTCGAGAGGGGGGTTGGACTTGAACCGCTCAGCCATGAAGTCACCAACTCACCCAGTCCGGCCTTGCGAAAGCGGTCCAAAAAGCCACCAACGCCTCCGGGAGTTTCCGTCATCATGCCGATCAGGCCAGACAACAAAGAAGTTGATTTGGCAGTGCTTATACCAAACTGGTTTCCTGCATCCGCCAGGATTGCATCCAGAGTTCCCATAGATTTACTCCTCAATTTTTTTAAGTTTCGGTTTGCGAAAAACGCAAAATCGGGGCGAATCGATGGGCGGGAAACGATGTGCGATAAAACGCTTGAACCCTATCAGATTGGTGGGATGGCGCAAAGCAAATACTGCACCATGACCTCAGAGGGCAACTTCAACTATCACCCCGAGCAGCGAGCGGGGGATCTGCTGTTGCTTCTGTTTCGATCTCCCGCTCTGCCTTCTTCGCGCTCCGATCGATTGTGTCATCCTGAGCGGAGTCCCGGTGCTTTTTGCCGCGACGCCCTCGAAAGATCTCAACGTACGAATTCATTGCCAACGCTCACCCACCTCTCCCTGCGAGCCCAGCAAAATCTCCTTCTCTTTCAAATTCCCCCAGTTAGAATCCTTCCCGGTTCAGGGTATTCACGCCGCACGCACCTTTTTCCGCTTGCGGTATAATCGCTGTTTCGGGTTTGGGGCGCGAAAAAGACGGCCCATCGCAAGACATCGCGCGACATCGCTACAGCGCGTGCCACAGAACAAACAAACGACTTATTTGTGATTTGTGGAAACAGTCGGCGACGTGTCGCGATACCCCGTGACACGTGGGGTACCACGATATTTACTACATTTCCCTGACACTTTTTGGGGCGTCAAAGCGCGATTTAAGAACCCCTGTGACCTGCCACTTGCGGCGTTTATCGAGAGTGCATGAAGTTCTCATAGACCAGCAGGACTGTCATAGCCAAAAATCCCATAATTACGGCGCAGATTTTTAACACCAAATCCCAGTTCAATTGCTGGTCGCGTTTCCAGCCGCCCCTCCTCGCATCCCCTCCCGCCTCAGACAGTCTTTTCATGGTTTCGCCACCTAGTCGCAAGCATACGAGGCGACTCTAAGGGAAACCAATGGAGCGCTCGTACCGATTTTGGGGAGGTACTAAAATTCCAGTACTCGGATGCGCAGCAGCTGTGACGCATGCCACACGCGACGCGAGCGCTTTAGGCGTACTATTTGCAGAACGCTCCCGATGTACGCAGTTGTGAAGATCGAAATGTATGTTACTGCGCCTGATTTGTTGAAGGGCTCGTGGTATGCGCTAGAGCAGTGTGGGCATCTCTTGAGAGCTACTGTGGCCCTATATGGAGAAGAAGAGTATTCAACTGCAGTAGGCGTCGCAATGTTCGCTCACGAAGAACTTGGGAGACACCGGATTCTTTTAGACGAATGGAGAAAGGCGATTCAGACAGGACAATCCCCAAGTATCAAAGAAATTAGAAAAGCTTGTCGGGAACATCTTGTAAAGCAGGAGCGAGGTCAAGGGAGCGTCACTTTCGAAATTGAGAATCCCTCTGATCTTGCAACAGCAATTAAAACTAATATAGAGGCCACCCCGGGAGATCCCAAATTCGAAGCCGCGGAGACTGTCATCCAGGAAGTTCTCGACGCAATGGTAAAAGAGGGTCCGGGCAAACGGCACAAGAAACGCTTTGAAAGTTTCTATGTCGACCTAGAGGGTTCGAGCAAAGGTTGGAAAAGGCCCTTGGAAGTAATTTCTCAAAAAGAAGCGAATTCACTTCTTATCAACGCCACCAATAATTATGCAATGCCGCGTCATACGTTTTCAGATGCTAAATCGATTCAAGATCCTCAACTTGCCCAGGCATTGGTAGCGTGGTCAGATAAACCGTATTTGCCACCCCCGATCTGGCCTGAGTACCCATCGTAGAGACTTACGGCGCGGAGGCCGTTTTCATTTTACCCTCGTTTTACCTTTTGGGGGCGTCCGTGCAGCATCTGGAAGCGAACGCCGGAATCACGCAAATTGCAATTTTGCGGTGCAATCGTGACGCACGCCACACGCGACGCTAGCGCTTCGGGCGTGCCAAGTTGCCATCGTCGGGAAGTACTGAAGTAATATTGACCTGTCTCGAGATTAGAACCACTTTCAACAAGCGAACTTGTGGGCAGCCTCACAAGCTCGGACCTAAGCTTTTGGCTGGGTCGGTCACGGAGACCCTCCGGGCTGCCTGCAGGCATTGTACTCTCGAACTAAAGTAGCAGAAATGGTCGGTCACTTAGGAGTAGAACGGCCCTTTTTTATTGCGCGGAGCAGAATCCAGGCTGATCAAACTCTTGACCAAGGTCGTGCCGTCAGCTCCCCGCTGCTGCGGTTCGGAAATTTTTCGCAGGCGGGCGACCCTCCACCACTCGTTTATCAGTTGCAGCATCGGAGTCTCGATTGACGGGCACACGCGAGTAGATGTGGATAGCCGTGGCAATGTTGATCAGAAAAAACAAAAGTGCTGCCTTGTAAAAACTCATATACCAGATGGTCGTTCCTTGTATCACGGTTCCGGGCAGGAAGACCCCAAGCGCGTTGAATGCCCGCATCGTCAAGGCGATCACTGCACTCACCAGCCCTAGCCAATAACTCCAAGTGTAGATGTGCTTCTTCATGATGCTTCTCCTAATCTGCCCGGTTGAACCTGTCAGTGGGGACCTCATGGAACTAGAGTACCCTACGTCCAGTGCTGCATTGTATCAATCCGGCCACCGCTTCTCGACTCCGGGATTCTCCGTGCTGACAGAATCGTTGCGGCAAGAGGAATTGCGTGCTTCCGCTGTTCTTCTATAGGGTCACTTAGTTTGGATTTTGACTCTCAACAGAGGCGGGATTCTCAGTCTACTCCAAATCATTTTTCGATTTCTGCGTTTACCTACCGCCTCTATATTGACGAGTGCGGCAGGCAGCTGTTGTGCATATTATGGCATGACAGACGTGGATGAGAGTAAGAGGTAAGCATCTACACCTGCCGCGCGCGCGCCAGTCGCACGACGCCCGTGTCTCGATCGCCGCACGCTGGAAGACTTTAGCAGCGCGAGGGAGAAATTAATTTCCTCTTGGAGGGGGAAACGAACTTTCCCTCGCGCGTCGTCCCGGCAATGGACCGTTTGCCGGGAAACTTTTCATGCATGCATCACGAGCAAACGACAGGGCATCGGTCCTACGCTGCCCTTTGCCTGCGCGAATTGAACACGCCAGAACAACTCGAATGCTGTTTGACCGTATTCTGCGAAACGTTCTGGATATGCACGCAACACCAAACTGCGCGCAACTTCGCGCCGGATCAGGCGTGAATGATCGCCGAAACTAATTGCCTTCGCAGAACCAGTCATCGTCGGGAAATTCGGGGACAAAAAACACGTGCGCCGACCAAGAGTGGGAAACCTTGCGCGTCGCGTTCGGCTTCGATCATGTAACCGCCACCTGTCGACGCTTTCAATTGTAACAGCGCGATATACGTCGCCGGATTCATCGCAAACGACGCTGCAGGGAAATACCCACCATGCAGATCGCCCATCAACGACAGCACTTCGTCGAGTGTGATTGCATTCGTTGCAGCGGCAGTCGTCGTGTCTGCATCAGCCAACAGCGCGGTCACAGCTGCAAGTCCAGCCGTGCGTGCGACGCGGCGGTCAAAGAGCGGAGCCAGCTGTGTGCGAATCTTCGGCGTTGAATCTTGCAGCAGTTCCAACGGCACGCGAATAAAGCCGGAGCGGATCGTCGGGCACTTCGCAAACGACAGGCCAGCGAACACAATATCGGCAGTCGTATCGGACGCTACGTTTTCAGAGACGTAACCGCTGCCGTCTGCGCCAGAATCGTCATCGATGGGAACTGTGCATTCACTGCCTGTCGCTGTCGGGTATCGGCACTCGTGTTCTATCGCGACGGTGCACCGATCACACAGACCATCTATCACCACCCGTGGAGTATCGCCTGCATGCTCGCAGGAGTGGGCGAGATCACGTGCCGGAAATGTGGCGCACGGACAGAGAGCACATCGCACTGCGGGAAGCTAACGACTTACTGTGGTAAACTGGTTCATGATTTGCGCCGAACTGCGGCGCGCGATCTCAATCGCAGCGGCACGCCACAGAGCGTCGCAATGAAGATCACCGGGCATGCGACCAACTCGATGTTCACACGCTACAACATCACTGACGCAGACGACATCCGCGCAGCGTTGCGATCGATGCACACGTATCGAAACGCACGCGCGAAGAAAGTCTTCAAGATCGCGCGATGAGTTACTACAAATTTTACTACACCCTGACATCGGAACTGTATAACATATTGACTACAATGGAGTTATAGGTTTTTGTTTTCGGTTTGGGGCCCGAAATTATGAAAGCGACTTATCATCCGGGAATTCACAAATTCTCCCTCTTCGTGGTGTGTTGGACCGCTCTGCTCCTCACCGCCGGCGCTCTAGTCACCTCCAAAGACGCCGCCCTTTCCGTCTCGGACTGGCCCACCTCCTTCGGCATGTACTTTCCCCCGCTCCGCATGCTCTCCGGTGGTGCGTTCTATGAACACTCTCACCGCGTAATTGCCGCCATCCTCGGTATATTTATCATCATCCTCGCCTATCTTCTCTGGAAAAAAGACGAACGTCCTCGCCTTAAAGTACTTGGGTTCCTTGCGCTCGCGGGCGTCATCTTTCAGGGTATTCTAGGCGGACTTACAGTCATCAAGTTGCTCCACTATTGGCTCCCTGTCATGCATGCCTGCACGGCGGAAATTATGTTCGCCATCCTGGTCAGCATCGCTTTCTTCACCAGCCACTGGTGGATGGAGAATCTCCCGCAATATGAAGACCGCGGCACGCCATGCATCCATTCGATTGTCACTCTTAACGCCACAATCGTTTTCCTCCAGGCGTTACTCGGTGCGGGCTTCCGCCACCAATACATTTCCGTGAAGCCGCACGTGATGGGCTCCGTCGTAGTCCTCGCCAGCGTCATCTGGACCGCCTCCAACCTGCGCCGCCGCTTCGCGCAAGTGAAAGAAATCTCCCGCGTGCGCATAGCGCTTCACGCCATCGTTGGACTGCAAATTCTGCTCGGCATTGCCGCTTACTGGTCACGCATCTCCACCGCCACCGACCCGCAACCCATGCCTGTCATGATTACCTTTACCGTCATTCACACCGTGGTCGGCGCGCTACTCTTCGCCACTTCGATCATCACCGTCCTTTTGTGCTATCGTCTCGTTCCACGCAAAAGAGAGATGATCTTCGCTACCACACAAGCAGAGGTTCCCGCTCAATGAGCACTGCGCCCCAGGCTGCCGCGGCTCGCGCAACCCAGTAAGCTCAGCGCCTACGTCACGCTCACCAAGCCCGACGTGTCATTTCTCGTCTTGATGACCACCGGCGCGGGCTACTACATGGGCGCGGAAGGCCCGGTTTCCTGGCTGAAACTACTCCACGTCGTCTTCGGCACCATGCTCATCGCCGCCGGCACATCCGCTCTCAATCACTACATCGAACGCGAATCCGATCGCTACATGCGCCGCACCGCTTCGCGTCCACTTCCCACGGGTCAACTCACACCCACGGAAGCCCTGCGCTTCGGTGTCATTCTCTGTCTGGCCGGCGCCGTCGATCTCCTCTATGTCGGCGGCTATCTAGCCTGTTTCCTCGGCGTAGTCACCAGCATCAGTTACCTTCTCGCCTACACACCGCTGAAAAAACGCACCATCTGGGCGACCTTCATCGGCGCCATTCCGGGAGCCATTCCTCCCATGATCGGCTGGGCCGCGGCAGCAGGCTCACTCGGCACAGGCGCCTGGCTGCTCTTCGCCATTCTCTTTTTCTGGCAATTTCCGCACTTCCACGCCATCTCCTGGATGTATCGCGAAGACTACGCCCGCGCTGGCATCCAGATGCTCCCCGTGGTCGACAAAGACGGCACGCGCACCTTCCGTCAAATTATTCTCTACGCCGCCAGCCTGGTCGCCGTCAGCCTTCTGCCGTCGCTAGTCGGCCTAACTGGTGTCTTATATTTCTTCGGCGCGCTGGTCACCTGCACTGCTTCCGTGCAGTTCTGTCTTTGGGCTGCCGCCTCCAAAACGAATTCCCGCGCCAAGTGGCTCATGCACGTCACGGTGATGCACATTCCGATCCTGCTAGGCCTGATGATGTACGACAAGCTTCCGCGCTAATCTTTAGATTTGTCTTTCGCTATTTGTAGCGGTCACCTTGAGGTGGCCACATGCTCTGAAGTTTCACGGGTGCCGCACCCTACGTCGTTAAGGGTGCGGGTTTAGATTCAAAACGTTTCAGATCTTTTCCCAGCTATCGACATCGATTCTGATATCCGGTATCGCTTTCAATCTCCATCCAGAAGGGAACTACCACCACCCCATGTTCTCCCACGCCGCCCTAAACGCCACCCTAAACGGCACCAGCGCCATTCTCCTGGCCCTCGGCTACAACGCCATCCGTCAGCACAAAATCGCGCTCCACAAAAAGTTCATGGTCTCCGCCTTCGCCGTCTCTACCGTTTTCCTGATCTCCTACCTCGTCTACCACTACCAAGTTGGCCATGTCGCGCTTCCAAGGCCAAGGCTGGATCCGCCCCGTCTATTTCGCAATCCTCATCTCTCACACCATCCTCGCCGTAGTCATCGTCCCCATGATCCTCGTAACCCTCCGCCGCGCCTGGCTCGAAAAATTCGACAAGCACCGCATCATCGCCCGCTACACCCTCCCCCTCTGGATGTACGTCTCCGTCACCGGCGTGATCGTCTACTTCCTCCTCTACCACATCTATTAGACCGTCTATTTGGTTTACCCGTTTTTCTCATTATTCTAACGTATTGACAAATATAACAGTTATATGTGTTTTTTGTTTAACGGTATACCGGAGTGTTTCATGAAGTCATTACGTGTACTTATCAAGTGAGGCCGACGTGCTGCGCGAAATGAAATCCTTCTTCAGCACCCTTCGATCGCAAACTGGTAAACGTTCCCGGAGAGGTTGGGTACAGTACGAACTTTACCGGTAAGGCGTTGAGAAAACTGGTTATTTGCTTGCGGTTTGTTTTGATCGACGAGCGCCAAGCAACGGAAGAGTCCCCAGAAAAGCGGCGCCAAGAGGAATGACTAACCAACCGACCAACGGATGGCCGATGAAATCGAGAGGGTAAATTCGATGGCCTCGAGCGGCTTCTATCACGAGGATAAGTGCCATTAACAGACAGAATAGCGTTCCAATGATCAGTGGAGGGCTGATTCCGATGAGCAGGCATCGCGACAATCTTGTTCCGTTGCGCGCGGCCAGAAATGTCGCAACGACGCTAATCAAAAAGATGGCGATCAACCAAGGTACCTGGATTACGACCGCTCCGTATTTGAAGTTGAACCAGACTAAAGGTCGGGGTCCGAATCGGCTATCGACGGCGAGCGACAGAAGTGCGGTAAGGACTCCTGCGATGACAAGTGTCCCGGTGCGAAAATGATGTTGAATGACCGCCACGCGATTCATGGTGTTACAAGTTAAGAAGCGTGTCTAGTGCTTGATCAACGCGGTTCCCGGACAAGTGGCTCATAGTACCCGCATCTCCGGTTACTCGACGCATATAAAAGCAGTTAGCGCGACTGATCGATGCGTCCAAGTGGTGATAGACTACTGTGCCGGAATCCAAACCCGAAGAAACAAGGTCTTGGTGGAGCTGTGATCAATCGTTTCTGTGCCAGGAGTCCACATGAAAAAGTCTCTAACACTCTTCGCCGTTTTGTTTCTTAATGCAACCCTCGCCTCCGGTGGCCCCAAACCGCAGCCGGGCATCATTCTTTCCCACACATCTGTCGCTTGTGGCACAAAGAAATCAAAAAAGCAGGAACTCGATCTCCTGTGCCAGCAGTATGTCGTCCGCTCTGGCACCACCGACTACACCATTCGTCAGCCAAAGCCCTCCGAGCAGACCATCATTCCGTTGAATACGGCCATCCAGTTCACGCTCGACAAAAATAAAATGAAGTTTAAGGTCGACGGAAAATCGTTCGAATTCATGGTCATCTCCCAGGCCGCTGCATCTTCTGCCGCCGCTGCACCTGGCTCTTCCGCACCCGATCGCCAGTAGCTCGGGCTGCTGCCGCTTCGAATAGCGGCTGAAAGTCAACTTGGAGCTGGGCAATGTCATCCCGACTCAGGTGATGACCCCGTTCGGCATCAGCACGATCTTACCGATTACGCCTCCGCTTCCCAGTAATTCGTGCGCGTGCCGCGCTTGGCAGAGAGGCAAGCGTTGTGCGATCAGCGGCTTGATCTTCTTCTGCTGCAGTAGATCGAACAGCGTGAGCAGGTCGTGGCGGAACCAGGCGGGTTTCAATCGCATCAGCCACTGGATACTGTAAGGCACCATGCTCTTGCGGCCCGGCAGAAACCAGTTCCGCAGCATGTACCACCCCAAGATCGCGGATTCGCGCATCGGGTGCCGCCCGCTCGGCGCGCCCGAAGCCATCCTTCCTGCGTGCAGCTTGGCCTGGAATCCGTAGACCGCCACGCAACCGCCTTCGCGAAGCGCTGCGCGCGAGCGCCATAAATTCTCCCCACCGATGCCGTCGAAAACAGCATCCACACCGTCGCCAGCGAGGCGGTGGATTTGCTGGACGAAGTCAGAATTGCGGTAGTCGATCGGGGTAGCACCAAGCTCCTTGACTACCTCCGCCGCCTGCGCCGAACACGTTCCGTACATTTCCACGCCAGCGAGCCTCCCCAGTTGCAGGAACGCAGTGCCGACGCCGCCTGAGGCGCCGTGAATCAGCACGCGCTGCCCCGGCTTTACCTTCGCTGAACGATCCAGCATCTGGTATGCCGTGATGTAGTTTAAGACGACCGCGACGGTTTCTGCAGGGTCCAAACCTGCGGGCACTGGAATGAACTTGCGTTGCGGCAAGCAAACATATTGTGCGTAACAGCCGCTGATCGGCATGGCCGCAACCGTCTGGCCCAGTTCGAAACCGGAGACGCCTTCGCCGACCTGATCCACAATGCCGACCAGGTCCCAACCGGGCGTATAGGACAGGCGCGGTGTTTCCGGATGGACGCCCTCGCGCGCCAATACGTCAGGCAAGCTCACGCCCGCGGCCAGCACCTTCACCCGGACCTCGCCCGGCATTGGCGCAGGGCGTTCCTGTTCGGCGACAGTGATCACCTCCGGTCCGCCGTAGCGCGTGACGATGATTCGCGTGTGTTTCACGAACCTCTGGCTCCCTTGCCGTTAATTTGCGAACAGTCGGCAATCCGGGGATTTAACCCGGCTACGCAATCTGCAATCTCCAGTGGAGTGACTGGCAATTTCTTGCTCTTACTCCGCCCATGCACAATTGTCTGTGACGCAAGAACACTTCCTTGTGACCACCAGCACGCAAAATGGACCACGCCTCCCGGTCCGCGGGTCTCAAGTCCCGGTAAACGCTCGTGATTAATCGGACGCGCGTTTCACCGAACCGTGCACTTGGGCAGGATGTTCCCCGCGCGTTTGATTAATTCGTCTGAAGGTGGCCGCCGGCGTTTGCGGTGGATGCCGGCTAGTGGCAGGAGTCGAGCTAACGGCTATGATAATTGAATCTCTTTTCGTTTGCAATCGACTGATTTTGCTTGGCTTATGAAAATCAAAGAAAAGCGCAAATCGCAGTTGAAAGCGCTACCTTGCGGCATGACGTGAGGAGCACAGCACGCGAAGCGTCCGCCGGGCGGCTACGTCCAAACGCACAAACCGTCCCGGTACCCAAGTTACCGGTTTGTCGACTTCCCGGGACTTAACGCCTGTAAACGGCAACGATGGCGGTGTAATCTCTAAATTGCGATGACGGAGGACTGAGATGGGACTGGACGCTGTGGAACTCGTCATGGCAGTGGAAGAGAAATTTGGCATTAGCATTACTGATGAAGAAGCGACGAAGACGTTGACTGTTGGCGACTTGAAGCAGCTTATAAGGGGGAAACTCGACGTCGCGGATGCCGATGGATGCTTAACTCAACGTGCATTTCATTTGATTCGGAAGAACGCAACAGCCGAGTTCGACATCTTGCGACGCAATCTCAGACCCGACACACCGCTTGAGACTGTTGTTCCCCAATCTGCTCGGCGCGAAAGTTGGCAATATTTTTGGTTGCACTCGGTGTAGAACAGTTGCCCGAATTAGTTCGGTCGCACACGGTTGAGTTGACGATAACAATTCTTGTTCTTTCCGCCATCGTCGTGCCAGCCTGGTACGGCGCTCTCCACCCGCAACGTTTCGGTCGCTCGATGCTCTTTGGCGCGATTCTTGCTTCCGCAGTTGGCTGAGTTCTGGCACGACTGACGCGACCAATGAAGACAAAGTTCGAGATTGGATACGACACTGTGCGCGACCTTACACGGTTTTTGGTCGCAAACTATCCACGGTGAATGGGAAATCCTCGAACGACCAAATGGACGGACGAAGAGATTTCGTGCGTTCTACGAGAGGTCATGATCGACAAACTTGGTGTGACAGAGTTCGATGACAACTCGCAATTCGTTCGGGATTTGCGCATCGATCAGGTAATAGAACGAAGATGTCCGGTTAACCGGGAGTTGGAGTGTTATTTTCTTCCTAAAAAAACAACACATCGATTCCCAAGGGACGTGGTGGTACGGTTAACGTGGCTGTTCTCGTATCGATGTTTCGGAGACAACTACATGCGCAAACTCATGTTCGGCGTTCTTTTAACCGTGTTTCTTGCACTTTCATCCGGTGCGCTTGGCCAACGCCAAGGGACCGGAATGCTACATCTTCGGCCTGCTGACTGTCCCGCGATTCTCGTCGAATCTAAACACGCTTCCACGGATATGCTTGAATCCGCAGTCTTGAAGAATGTCGGCAGCAAGCCAATCACTGGTTACCGAATCGGATGGATAGCCATCTATCCCACGGGTAAAGACAAAGTCGGATTGGGTGTGTCAGTTGACCTTCCACTAGGTATTGCGTCTGGGACCACGGTGGAAGTGCCTGCACAAGGGGTCTCAATGGATTATGCAAAAGAAGGCGCAATTGCAGTCGTGTTTTTCGTTACTGACATTCGTACATCTAAGGAAAACGGCGCGACCGAGAGCATCGTCTGGAAACCAGCACTCGAAGAACTCGAACAGCAGGCACTAATGATGACAAAGTCGGTGATGAGTTCCTCACGATAGGTAGAAGCGACCTAAGAGCATGTTCAACTCCCGGAAACATGGGTACTATACGCCACTTTTCCGGTTCTCGCCGAGTTGACCGCCAAGACGCAACTGCATCGTGGAATAAGTTCCCCTAAAAAACGCGGGGTGTTAACCTGAATCGCAGGCGAAGTTCTTATAGGGGCGGAATGAAAAGAGTCCTCTCCGCATTGGTCTTGATGCTAGGTCTGGCTTACGGCCAAACAGCTACCGAAGAGAACGGCAGCCATATTGTGTTGCCGAACCCAAAACTATTGAGATGCAATTCTTCTAATTGCTCCCAGGTCTGGTTAGAGAAATCCGCAGAAACAGACACCGTATTCCCGAAGCAAGTCAGCATCGACATGAATCAAAGTTGCCGCTACGGGATGACGGCGCTATACGACAAATCCATCCCTCTCGACGACATCAAGGCCGCAATAGATGAACGCTACGGGAAGTGGGCTGTCCCCGAGTTCGTAAATTCGCCATTAAGAATCTGGCGCGTGGAGCCTGAGAAGTTTGCAATTCAGTTGAGCATAGCCAGTAAGAAGGATGAAAAACGGAATATTGCCGACGCGGGGACCAAACAGGTTATATACATAGCCTTTGGAAGGAGGTCCGCGTGCGACATCCCCTGAAATCTTGAGCAACTCCTCCCATCTGATTAACAGTCTAACGCGGTTACCACACATCAAGTAGGTGATGGAACAGATAGAGAGCCGCTAGTCAGTGAGCTCTCCAGAGACGATGGGGCAGCAAATAGGTGAATCCTGCCAGCACCTCCCAACGTGTGGATGTACCGGTCAGTCCCCGGTTGAAACCGACATCCAAAACAAGATTTTTCCGAGGAGCGTAGCTGAGCGCCCAAAGATTGCCAATCGCATTACTTTGTAGGAACGGCTGAGTGAAGTGCCATAGTTCACCCGTCAGTTCAAATTTCTGCGTGATGGGATAGGAAACCGAGAGTGTTTGGCCGAACTGAGCCCTGTGTACAGAATCTTGCACCAATTCGGTGAAAAAAACGTTCGCATCAAAATGAAACTTCTTCAGATCACCACTTGCTAGAAGTTCGATGGCGTTGGTTGGACTTCCGATGTCGAAACTGGGGGCGCCGTCATCATAAACATGATAGAAATAACTGACCGCCAACGTTGGCTTCGCACCCTCGCCATTGTAAAACACGCCTTGCGCGCCCCAATACAAATCTCCCACGGCGCTCCCCGCAATCCCATTGGCGTTGTAGCGGACGACTGGCTCCATCGGCGCCAGAAGTTCCAATCGAGACGCAACCGAGAGTTTCACCACTTCGGTGAGACTATATCGCGAGGAAAACTCTGGTGAATGATTCGCCCCTAGAAAGCCCGTTTCAAACTGGAGGTAGCCCACTGGTGTAATCGTCGCGGGAGTCGCCACCGTGGGTCGGCCGGGATTCGCTGTGGGCTCCCCAAGCTTTGCCGACTGTGCCGCACCGGATGGCCCCCACGCAGTCAGAAGTAGGAGCAAAACAACGGAGCTCAGCTTCAACAATTTTCGCTCCTTGACGAACTGCCGCAGGGCCAAAAGGACGGAACGAACCTCCAAACCTTTTCCGAGTGTACATGGATTTCACTGGAGAGGCGCTAATCAAGTGGAGGATAGTACCCACTTGATTGCCGACTTCACGGGCACTGACCTAATTACGCTGGCGGACGAAGGAATCGACGCGTACGGAGGCCACCCATTGCAAGGAGCGTAGCAACAAGAGCCCGATAAAAATCGCGGCTTCAAAGGAGAGGAGGAATCTCAGTGTTTGAATGAATCGACCAATGGGCCACGCAGTCCGTCAACTCCTGCTTGACGCCGTACTCGTAGATGTGGAATCGGTCCGAAACCACTTCTCCGCGGATGCCACTTATCGGGCACTAGGCAGCCACCGACGACAAGGCTGTGGCATCCAGCGCTGGGGGCTTGGCACCCTTGATCGAAAGCCATAGCATGAACGCGACCTCCCCGAAGAAGGCGGGCTGAGAGTAGGTAAACACCTTGTCCTGATATTGCGGCAACAGTATGCCGGTAAGGCTCAGGATCACGTAGGCGAAGCCGTCGATGGCGAGCCAGACGCCCAGGAAGCGCGGCAGGAATCGCGACCGGTACACGAGCAGCCCGAGGGGAAAGAAGCCAAGACCCCAACATATCTCGACGACACCAATTCCTTCTTTATGTAGACTGAGGAACAACATAGCCAGAGCATCCCGCTGAGGCTTCTCGAATAGGGACAGGAAGTCAGCGCCGCGCACGAGGACGAGGGCAGCGATTGAGTTCACCTCATTCAGAAACGCTATCGGGATCGCGACCACAACCAATATTACCCAGAGCGAGGCGTGCCGCTGATTGACCCCCCTTGAGCAGATCGTACAGAGCCAGGGCCACGAAGATAAAACCGGCCTGGCAGATGAGTTGCGCCGCGATGCCGAGGCGAAAGAGCGTCTCGTAGGGTGCGATGTTGCTGGCCGTGGCCGCTGCATTTCCGTGCACGAGCAGCTTGCTGGGGACATAGATCATGGCAAAGAATCCAGGTATTGAGAAGAGTACATACAGAAAGCCTGCGAATCTGCCTGGGTTCTTGGGGGAACTCATGTTGCCTCCCTTGTTGTAAGGGGTCTGGTGAAAGAGTCTACTGGAGAGACGCTGAAGGCTGTCGAAATGTTTCATTACACGAGCAAAAGGCGGCTGTTTGTGTGGGCACTCGGCGCGCGGCTTCTGCCTTTCACGCTTCGAGTCACGACGATTGCATCTCAACACCTGACGTCCAAATCCGAGAAGTGGGTTTTAGCACGAAACTTTCCGATAACCCGACTACACGTCCAAGTGACAAGCGTAAGCCCTGATTTGTGCTTGGCTTAGACGGTCTGGTTCATCTTACGGTTTGATCCGAGAATTGACCGCGAGATTCCGTCAACTCATGTAGTATCGGGGTGGTCATCAGGGTGGTGACTATGGCCATGAACACGAACATCGTAAATAGCGCCGGTGAAAGCACGCCCAGGTTCAACCCAACATTGAGGACGATAAGCTCAATCAAGCCGCGTGTGTTCATCAAGACGCCGAGCGATGTGGCTTCACGCCATTCCGAACCTGTCCACCGAGCAGCGAAATAACTGCCTCCGAATTTACCGACCGACGCCACGCCGATAATCAAAATACAGGCCAACCAATCACGAGTTCCATGGAGCAGACCGATCTGAGTTCGCATGCCGGTGAAGACGAAAAACACGGGCAACAGGAGCACGACGACCAGATCTTCACACTTCACGCGAATATCACGCGCTAACACGGAATCGGGCGGAATCACGGTACCGAGAAGGAAAGCGCCGAAAATCGCGTGAATACCGATTCGTTCCGCCGCCAATGCCGACAGAAGCACGGCAGCGCAGACGACAGCGAACATGTCCTGAGTCGTCCACCCCGTGGCAGTCTGACGGCGCACGAGCCACAAAGCGCCGCGCTTGGCAATCAGCAAGACAAAGACGATGAAGCCAATTGTCGCGATCAAGGTGAAGAAAAGACTTCCGGTCTGGGCGTGTGCGACGCTGACAACGAAAGCCAGCAGGCACCATGCGGTGACGTCATCGATGGCAGCGCACGCCAGCGCGAGCGCTCCCAGGCGGGTCTTTTGCATTCCGCGATCCGTGAGAATGCGTGCTAACACCGGAAATGCGGTGATGGACATAGCTACACCGATGAAAAGAGCAAATGTGGTGAAAGGGACTGCACCGGTCGAATACCGGGGATATAGCCAGAGCGCGAATGCAGCGCCAAGCAAGAAAGGGGCTACGATGCTGGCGTGAGAGATGGCAATGGAAGCTTGGGTACGCTTTTGCAGTAGAGTAATATCCAGATCAAGACCGACGAGAAACATGTAGAGCACAACGCCGACCTGAGAGATCACCGCAAGATAAGGCGCGATGTTCGCAGGAAGGACCTGAAAAGCAAGGTCCGGAGCCAACCAACCAAGAAAGGATGGTCCAAGAAGAATCCCGGCGACCACCTCTCCCATAACCTGTGGCTGATGCATCTTGCGAAAGATAGCGCCAAGAATGCGAGCCACCGCAAGAATGACAACAAGCGCGAGCAAAACATGAAGCAAGATGCCGGGCGCTTCGGAAGTCGTGGGCCTGACAGGTCCTTGCGGTCCGGGTGCTGCGGTGGCTACGAGCGAGTGGCCGAAATACCGAATCAAGAAGAAAATACCGATACTTGCTCCGAGGCTGGCGGCGTAGATCAGTGCGCTGCGTGATCTTGGGATCATGTTTATGTATTCACGAAAGAATGACCCGGGTGGCGGGACTCGAATCTGCCGCCTGCTGCGGAGACCGTCAGTTGGACAGTTGTACTTGCGAGCACTGAGAAGAGCGCCGACGGCACTGTATGTGCTTGGAAGTACCTTGTAGACCATGCTCCCATGTGTCGCGATGTGTATCACGGATGTGCCCCTTCATCCAGTCCACGCCGCGATACGAACTGGTGTCTATCGGTGGCCACTACTCTAGTTCAGACACACCCGCTTCGCTACGAGGAATGGATTATAGTAAAACAGCTCTGCATTCCCTTCGGGTCCATCGCCACGCTGGACGAAAAGATCTCCACTGGGATAGCCGAGCCTCACGGAAAACAATGGGCGATTTCATCGTTTCCCAACGGATGGCCTTATCTTGGAATACCAAGGCGATGCCGGAACGACGGGACTGCCCAATAGCGAACTGGACTCAATGCCTGTGTAACGCCCAAACCGTCAAGTGGGTACTGTCCGGTTAGCCGACCGGGACTTCAAGCAACGAGAAGCAACAGCAACAAGCTCCGAACCAGAATTGTTCACTTTTCTGCGTGAGTGGCCGAAAACATTTTCTCGTACGTGGCTTTGCTGACGAGCTTAAGCTTTCGACCGTCTACGTCGTAAACGCGCTCAACAGGTAGCCCTGTTCGCGCGATGTCGACTGTCATCCAGTTATGTAGACCCCCCGTTTGACCGTGGTTTTGCATGATGACGGACATAGCTTTGCCCGTAGGGATTTCTGACTTTTGACTCGGCGCGTATGTGGGTGTCATGAACCACCCGTTGACCGGGCGATTTCCTGTGCTTCCTCGTACCAGATTTTCTAAACCGCCAACGCTTTTGAGTTGTTCAGGAGTAGCAGGCGCAAACCGCTTGCCGGTCCATTTGCAGAGCACGCTCCCGGGGCACGCGCCGTACAGTCCATCGGAGAAAGGCGTAATGAAACTCGCGTCTTGGTCTTTCTCGCTTAAGTCATCAACCTCCCGCTCCGACGTGCCGGGAGTGATGTGGAAAACAATGAGGGCTGGTTGTTCGTCCTGGGGCTCAGCGAGACCGGCGGCAACATATCCACCGAACAGATATCCCAGACCGAGCCGAAAAGGGTAAGTGATAGCACGGGAATGAAAACCGGTGTGCGAGCCTGCTAGGAAAAGGTACGCCTCATTTTCTCGCGAATAACAGACGGCATAACTTCCATCACGTATGAGATAGACTTGCCAAAGCGAAGCACCGAAGATGACGAATGCAAAAACAAATAGCAACAAGCGCGCCATCTTCTTTTGCATATGGTCTCATCCTCTCATGCAATAGGAGCGAGCGATTCGGGAATTATTGTGTGCTGTACTCGGTCGCGAAGACCGGACATCTAATTTTTGAATCCGGGCGGTGATGCCGGACGCAAAATAGCTTGGAGATGTAACCAATGATTGAATCTTCTGATCTTCGGATGACGAGAATTCCGCTCAACCACGGAGCCGGCCATATGCCCGCACTCGGCTTTGGCACCCTGATTCCCGATGCAGCCGCGACGATAAGTGCTACCAGAGACGCGCTGGAAGCTGGATTTCGACACTTCGATTGTGCGGAACGATACCGGAACGAGCGTGAGGTGGGCGAGGCGTTGCAGGCAGGACTTGCCGCTGGAGGGATTGCGCGTGAAGACATCTTTGTTACCACAAAGTTGTGGAACACCAATCATCGGCCCGAGCGCGTCGAACCGGCTTTCGAGGCGAGTCTGGACAGACTCGGGCTCAACTATCTGGATCTCTATCTCATTCACACTCCATTTGCGTTTCAACCGGGGGACGAGCAGGATCCGCGGGATCAAAACGGCAATATCCTTTACGACCGCGGCGTGACTTTGCTCGAGACCTGGAGGGCGATGGAGAGTCTCGTGGACCGTGGCAAATGCCGGGCCATCGGACTGTCTGACATCAGCTTGAACGAACTGTTGCCCATCTACGAATCTGCGAGAATCAAGCCAGCCGTGGTCCAAGTCGAAGCACATCCGTATCTGCCGGAAACGGAGCTTCTGGAATTCTGCAAGGAGAAGGACATTGTGTTTTTGGCTTTTGCGCCATTGGGTCACGGAATAAGGCCGGGGCCGCTCGAAGATCCAGTCATTTCGGCAATTGCCGCACGAGTTGGAAAGACGCCGGCACAGGTGCTGCTGGCTTGGGCGGTGCAGCGTGGCACGGCTTTGCTTACCACGCCCAGGACTGCGGCCCGCGCGCGAGAGAATTTCAACATCTCCGCCCTTCCGGAAGACGCGCTTGACGAAATCAATCGAATTCAGACCAGACAGAGGTTCAATGAAGTGGTGAAGACCGGCAGTCCCGGGTTTCATTCCACAAGGTAGATGAACATGAAGGCGAAACCACAGCTAGTCGTACATGCGTTCTCCGGAGGCTGAACGTTCAGTCCTATCCGTAATCTGGCCGGGCGCTTTATTCAAGTCGCGATAGGTCCTTCCATGAGAAGGCCGGCAGCCCTTACCGGTAATGGTACGGCATCGTATCGCTGACCCCGGTTACTCGTTCCATCCCAATTCGTTGAATACTGATGGTTGTTGGTAGGCGAGGGGAGGTGCAAGGTTTCTTTTCAAGCAGTCTTGACCACACCCTCACCGATTGCTCCGCGTTCACGCTCGGGATATTTCTTCCGCGCTTCCTCAGCCTGTTCTCTTGTCTTGAATGGCTTCGATACGGGAGTGAACTCAAGACCTTCATGTCTGTAGAGCAGCCACTTCACGGTAATTTTGGGCATAGTTGTGGCTCCTGTGCGCCGGTTAAACCGGCGAGGTTGTAGTGAATGAAAAAGTCACACGAAGGTGGATTAGCGACCCACATCGGCCCCGAGTCATGCGGAGCTGCTCGTGAGGGCGGCGTCGAAGCGTTGACAGGGGAACGTGCGGGCCGGGTATTCAGCCGCGTAAGAAACTTACTCTGGGACGCCGACGCCGTAGGAGCGTGCGGAAGGCAATACCTGGTACACCGATAGCGCGAGGTGTGCCAGGGTCCCGCGCGGTCAGAGACCCCGTGCACGTACGCAGGCACCTCGCTCGGGAACCGGGAGATCCCACGTCCGCCCAGGGCAGCAGTAGCCTTGGGACGCATCGGGAAGTCTAAGGACGCACGCCGATGACGAACGGACATGGGAAGTCGGACAGCCCTGTAGTACCTGTGAAGTCTCCGAACAACGCCGGGCAACCGGCGGCGGAGGGGACGGAGGGAAAGGGGTTGGCCAAAGGGAACCTGCCACAGCAAAACGCGTCCCGGACACCGAGCCGGAAAGACGCGCCCAGTGCGCTGGAGCGGGTACGTCAAGCAGCAAAGAAGGATAAGAAGTTGCGGTTCACAGCGCTCCTGCACCACGTCTACAACCTGGAAACGCTGCGCATGGCCTACTTCTCGTTGAAGAAGGAAGCTGCGCCGGGCGTGGACGGGGAGACGTGGCGGCACTACGGGGAAGAACTGGAGAGGAATCTCCAGGACCTTGCCGAAAGGCTGAAGCGAGGAGCGTACCGAGCGAAGCCGGTGCGTAGAGTGTATATCCCCAAGGCCGACGGGCGGCAAAGACCGTTCGGAGTCACAGCGCTGGAAGACAAAATCGTCCAGCGTGCAGCGGTCGAGGTGTTGAACGCCATCTACGAAACGGATTTTCTCGGCTTCTCGTACGGATTTCGACCCGGGCGAAGCCAGCATCAAGCGCTGGATGCGCTCTACACGGGACTGCTGACGAGAAAGGTGAACTGGGTGCTCGATCTTGACATCAAAAGTTTTTTCGATGGGCTTTCCCACGAATGGCTGGTCAAGTTCGTCGAGCACCGGATTGCAGACCGACGCGTCGTGCGGCTGATCCAGAAATGGCTGAACGCCGGCGTGCTGGAGGATGGGAAGCGAATACGCGTGGAAGAAGGGACGCCCCAAGGCGGAAGTGCTTCGCCGCTTTTGGCAAACATCTATCTTCATTACGTGTTCGACCTGTGGGCTCAAGCATGGCGTCAGAAGCGGGAGCCTGGTGATGTCATCATCGTGCGATTCGCGGACGACATCGTGGTGGGCTTTAACAGCAAAGCGGATGCCGATCAGTTCCGGGCGGAACTCACCGAAAGAATGAGGAAGTTCAACCTGGAATTGCATCCCGAGAAAACGCGGTTGCTGGAATTTGGTCCATTTGCGATCAACAACCGGCAAAGGCGTGGAGAAGGGAAGCCCGAGACATTCAGCTTTCTCGGCTTCACGCATATCTGCGTGAAGAAGAGGAGCAACGGAATGTACACGGTGCTGCGGCAAACGATCCGCAAAAGGCTGCAGGCGAAGCTGAACGAAGTGAAAGCCGAGCTGCAGCGTCGTATGCATGAACCCATCCCCGAACAGGGCAAGTGATTGCAAGCGGTGGTGCGTGGACACCTCCGGTACTACGGAGTGCCCATGAACAACCCAGCGCTGGCTCTTTTTCGATTCCAGGTGGGACGGCTCTGGCATCGCGCGCTGTCGCGGCGCAGCCAGAACGGTCGGGTCCTTTGGGATCGCAGGCGGCGCCTTATCACCCGATGGCTGCCTCCCCCTGCCGTCTGTCATCCCTATCCCTTGCGCCGCATGGGCGTTGTTACCTAAGGCTAGAGCCGGATGCGGGAAATCCGCTCGTCCGGATCCGTGGAGGGGGCTGTGAGCAATCATGATCCCTACTCCGACTGGCGCGGATTCTAACACGCAGAAACGACAGAACGTGCCGAGCAAGCGTTGCTAGGAGACAGGAGCACGTTTCGAAATTCGATTCTCTGTGGTACCCCTCTCGGAAGTCTGATGGAAGAGAACAGGGAAGCGGGCGAAGAGTCTCGTGATTCGAGTCTAACATTTCTGCGATCTGACCTCGCAAAGACGGAAGTTTACTGGAAGTTAAAACGCGATGCAGAAGGGAATCGGGAATAGGTAAACCTGAGGTATACCCAACCTCTAAAATCTTCACAAAACCCCATATTCATTGGCGATTTGTGCTACTGAACATCCTCCTCTACCAAATCTATTAAAGGCAGGTTTTTCGGTTACCGGTTACATGTTGAGAGAAGCGCATCGCACTATCTGCTCAATTAGCAGTTGCCAACATATGCCTTCGCATTTGGTTCTTCGCCCGGAAAATCATGCACTTGACCGCCGGAAGCCCTCGATTCAGTTTACGGGCGATTTCAGAGTAGCTCATATCCTTGTAATACCGCAGCACGAGTGGAATTCGATGATGCTTTGGCAACGTGTCTAACACCTTCTTCACCCTGCGTTGCTCTTCGTTCTCTAAAACTTGCGACAGCGGAGATTGCATTGCCCGGTCTGCCAGCTCCGCCACCTCAATCCCCTCAACGGACGCCGCTTTCTCGAGCTTCGCTTTCCGCAATATATCGATACAATGCCGCCCAGCCACCTGCGTCACCCAAGGACGAAACGGGCGCGATTCATCTTTCTGTTTCAGGACCGTCCGCAATTTCAAAAACACTTCAGCTGCGGCGTCCTCCGCATCCTCCGGACGTCGGAAGAATCGCCTGCAAACTCGCAGCACATGACGATAGTGAATCGTATAGAGCTTGCTGAGCGTTTCGGGAGATGCATGAAGGTCGTCGTCCTGGGCGTGACTGAGTTTCGATTCATCGAGAAGAAGCGTGTTCATCGTTATTGCCATCATCTCTAGTCCTTTCCCTGCGAAGCGAGAGACACCCCTAGCTCCGGGCCCGTTTCCGACAACTCCCGGACCTCAGCGGTTAACTCAGCTCAGTTGCTTGAAACCTCGTGCTCCCCGGCCAGCCTTCTGCGCTCGTTGCGCCGAACTGTTACCGTCAGCCGTCAAAATATCTTTGCTGCCCTTTCCGGATTGCCGTCCCCGGATTCCGCCTCGTCGGCGTAAAACCAGCAGTGTCACGTCATCTCCCGGCGGACACGCATCAGCAAAATCTAGCACCTCCCCTAAAGTGGAGAAAAGTGCCAGATTGGCACTTGTGCCGATCGCGGCTCCCGCGGCGTTCAGTAGACGTTGCATATCAAACTCTTCATCGTTCGCATTTCTGCACTCAGTCACACCATCGGAGTGAGCGATCAGCATATCGCCAGGATATAAAATGACGCTTCCCGTCTTAAAAACTCCTCCAAGAAGGGCACCCATCATCGGCCCTCCCTCCTCCAGTTTTTCTACCGTCTTGTCGTGTCTCATCAACACCGGTGCTGGCAGGCCAGCATTGCAATATAAGAGTTCGCCGCGCAGCGGATCGATCCGCGCGAAGAACAATGCCGTCAGCGGCGGCTCGCCAGGGTCTTGGCACAGCTCGCGGTTGACTGCGGCAACCGCTTCAGCGGGATCCGCGTACTGCCGTGCACAACGCTGAATCATCCCCATCAGATGAGCCACCCAGATTCCCGCGGTGAATCCCTTTCCGGCAATGTCGCCGAGGACCAACCCAAGGTCCGAGCCCAGCTCCATCACCTTGAAAAAATCGCCCGAGAGATGCCGTACTGGAAAAATCTCTCCGGCGACCTCGTATTCGCCCCAATTCAATTGGCGTGGTGCGCAGAGCCGCCGCTGGGTTTGGGCGGCTTCAAATATGTCTTGTCGCAGCTTCGCATGCGTACGGCGCAGCGCGGCCAATTCGTCCACCAGTGATGACGTTTCACCCTTCGACGAATCTTCCTCGGCGGCTACGATTGGCGTGGCTATCCACAGGTCTTCGCATGCCCGCTCCTGAACCACGACGTCTCCAAAATTGGCTAGCGCGATTTCCGGCTTCCATTCCCTCAGTGCCATCATTTTTTGCCTCATCCTATAAACCTGTAGCCAACACCGTGAACGGTCAGAAAAAATTGCGGCTGCTCTGGGACCGGCTCCAGCTTCTGGCGGATACGCACGATGTGGGCGTCCACCGTCCGCGTGGTCGGAAAATTCTCGTACCCCCAAACCTCGTCAAGAAGCCGGTCGCGGCTCAGGGTTTCTCCTGTGTGACAAAGAAAATGCTTAAGCAACTCAAATTCCTTGGTCGAGAATTCTATCGGTTGCCCTCCGCGCAGCACCTGATATGTGCGCAGGTTCACTTCGACATCGCCGAACGAGTAGCGATCCTGGTCTTTCGGAAGCGTCTTTGTCCGCCGTAAAACGGCTTTGACTCGTGCTAGAAGTTCCCGAATTGAGAACGGTTTCGTGACATAGTCATCCGCGCCAAGTTCCAGGCCTACGACTTTGTCCACTTCCTGCCCGCGTGCCGTCAGCATAATGATAGGAATCGACGGCCGCTTCGCCTTCAACTGCTTGCACACATCCAAACCGCTCATGCGAGGCATCATTACGTCCAGTACCACCAAATCGGGCGAATCCCTCAACGCGCGCTCCAGCCCTTCCACACCATCAAGCGCCGTTGTGACCTGAAAGCCCTCGTACTCGAAATTATCGCGGAGCCCCGCCACCATATTCGGCTCATCCTCGACGATCAGTATCTTCGTTGTTCCCATTCCATCTCCTTAGTGGTTCGCCCAGGGCGTGGCGTCACTAAAATACCCAATTCGTTCACGCGATCGCGGCACCTGTTCGCGAAGACGGATCCAAAGGCAGCGCGATAGTGAATTTGCTGCCCCGGTCAGGCGCGCTCTCCACCAGCACGTCTCCCCCGTGTGCCCGTGCGATATGCCTCACCAGGGATAAGCCCAGTCCAGACCCCTTGATGTTGTGTACCAGTGGATCTCCGCACCTGTAAAACTTTTCAAATATCTTTTCTAGTTCGTTTGGCGCTATGCCAATACCCTGGTCCTGAACTTCCAGATTCACGCTACCATTCGAGCGATAGAGACTGACGCCCACGAATTTTCTGTCCTTCGAGTATTTCAGCGCGTTGTTCACCAGGTTCAGCAGCGATCGGGCAATGGCTTCACGGTCCACGTTCACCGGTGGAATATCCGAAGAGATATTTTCCTCGAAGGCAAACCCGTTTTGTTCGATCTGGAATCGGTAGGATTCCAGCGTGGAGTGAACCAGTTCCGCCAGGTTAGTTTCCTTGAAGTCATATTCCTTGCGTCCCGCCTCGATGCGTGAAAAATCCAGGATGTTGTTGATCAAGGCGGTCAACCGTTCGCTCTCTTCTCGGATAATCCGGAAGTATTCCTGGTATTTTTCCTTGGCGTTCAGCCGCCCCAGTTCCAGAGTTTCCGCATAGAGTCGGATTAATGCCAGCGGCGTGCGCAGTTCGTGCGAAACATTGGCTACAAAGTCCGATTTCAGCCGGGCCAATTTCATTTCCCGCGAAATGTTTCGATACGTCAACAAAATGCCGCCGATCATAAACAGTGAAAGCCCACCCAGGATCGTAAAATTGTATCGGAGGAATTTCGACCCAATATCGGCAATCGTGGTTCCGGGGTATTTGATGGCCAAGGTCAAGTGGGGGAAGGTGTCGGAAAATGGCCGCTCCACTTCCGAATGGCCCCCATCCCAGTTAGCGGAAGCCACCCATGGCGTATAGTCCTTATTCTGATGGATCATCATCGCCGGTGGATTCGGATCGGCCCGCAGCACGCTGCTCTTACTGTTCAACACTGCTTTCAGTACGCCCGGGAAAAACTTTTCGCGCAGGTAATTCTGGTCAAAACCGACTACGCCCACCACGACACGATCGCTCGGCACCCCCGGCGGGATAAAGTACGCGACGTCCCAATAAATATGTTGATTGTTCCGCTCCACCCATCCGTCATAGAAACTCACCGGGGGCTCGTCTTTCGCTTTTAACATGTGGATGTGTTTCGCCAGGTCCCCCGCTTCCAACGGCAGCCACATCGTTACGTCCTTGATCGATTCGCCGGCGTACGTGCAAAAGTCCGGATCATTTGCATGGCTCGGTTGCATAGCGCTGACCAGCATGTTCGTTTTCTTGTCATACAACATTGCCATCACGAACTCAGGGTGTTTCCGAAGGACATCTTCCAGCTTGGATTTGATTTGTGGGCCGTCGTCGGCGTTCGGATACTCTTCTCGTACCGAAGTAAGGGCATCATTGGCTTTTTCCCAGCTTTTCTTTTCCGCGATCTTCAGTACGTAAGAAAAGTCGCGCTGAATGGCCGCTTCAATAGCTTTGTCACGCTGAATATTTTTCAGGTTCCAGATGCTGAAGCCCATCAGCGCGGCGGCGGGAAGAGTAATCGCCAGTTCCAGAGTCAACAGCGTTCGCGTGCGCTCCGTCAATTTCCACTTCTTAAACATTCCTCGCCTCGCCCACTCCATGAACCACTACCTAGGATAATCAGACTATAAAGACGCGTCCGGGCCGATGTGTCAAGACGTAGCAAAGGATTGTAAAAAGTTGTAAACGGAGCACTTCAAGGGGGAAGAAGGGCAGAACTCCGACTCTATGTGATTGTGTGGATTGGGCTTTAACCCCAGAGGAAATGATTCCTTCCTGTCTGCCTAGCCAGTCACAATTCATGCAGGTTCGCGCCAGTCGTGCCTCCAAAATCGGTACTGGCGGGCTTTAGCTGTTTTTGCTACTTCGCCGCATTGAGGGCAGCGGTTGATGTACATGTCCTTCGAGTGGGTATCGAAGATTCGTTGAGCCGTTTTGTGTTTAAAGCTCTCGAATCCACCGCGCGCCAGAGCAAGTACTTCCGCACCGTTGGATCACATCTCTCTAAGATACGGGTTCTTGCTTTTTTGCGTCCTCCTGCGCCGCTTCATCCGAACGGCCTCGGGCAGCTTTTTCCGTCCCGAAGAGGTGCCGGTGGGCAAGCCACTCCTTCTCCGTCATAAGATGTTCATAGTGGCGAAAAATGTAGTCCCTGAGATGAGGATCCATGAGTTGTCTTCCATTGCCTTGACGGCATGGAGAAATCCTATTTCAATGCCTTAATCACCGCGTCCGTGAACTCCTTCGTTCCCGCTTTGCCGCCCACATCCTTCGTCACGTGTTTGCCGTCGCGGTATACCTTGATGAGCGCTGCATCCACCTTCGTCGCCGCCTCGCGTTCGCCCAGATGATTCAGCATTAAAACCGCGCTCATAATCAGCGCCGTGGGATTCGCCAAGCCTTTGCCCGCAATGTCCGGCGCCGTACCGTGTACCGCCTCGAAGATCGCGCACTCTTCGCCAATATTTCCGCTGGGCACTACTCCCAATCCACCCACCAATCCCGCCGCCAAATCGCTGACAATGTCGCCGTAAAGATTCGGGAGCAGCAAAATGTCAAACTGTCGCGGGTCAATCACAATCTGCATGCATGCATTGTCGACAATCAATTCCTTGTACTCGATGTCCTTAAATTTCTCTGCCACCGCGCGAATCGATTTCAGAAACAGGCCATCACCCAGCTTCATGATGTTCGCTTTATGAATCGCGTGTATCTTTTTCCGGCCGTTCTTCCGCGCATACTCAAACGCAAACTTTGCGATTCGCGTAGACGCTTTCTCCGTGATGATTTTTAGGCTCTCCACCACACCGGGTACCACTTCATGTTCGAGCCCCGAATACAAGTCCTCGGTATTCTCGCGCACGATCACCACGTCCACATTGTCGAAGTGCGATTTCACTCCCGGCACATTCCGCACCGGCCGCAAGTTCGAATACAGATCCAGGCTTCTCCGCAGCGCCACGTTCACGCTGCGCGCACCGCCGGCCACTGCCGTCGCCATCGGGCCCTTCAACGCCACGTGATTTTTCCGCACAGACTCGATCGCCGCGGTGTTCAACACTTCCGCGCCCGTCGTGCCCTTATCCGTGTTCTCCGCGCGCGCCCCCAACTCTTCCCACTCGATCTTCACGCCCGCAGCATCCAGGATCGCTCTTGTTGCTGCCGCAACTTCCGGCCCAATTCCTTCACCAGGTAGTAATGTCACTTTATGTCGCATAGGTGCATCTATTTTAAGTGAAGCGCTCTGTTATGTCGAAGCGACTGGTGCTGTTGTCGTCTTATGTCCATCTGTTAACGGGGCGCTGATATTTCACACCAATGGTCAGTTATCGGGAACTAACCCGTGCTCCATAACTTGCCTCGCACCAGCATGTGCTATACTAATTTGTACACTTTGCTGCGGAAAACCCCCGCGGCCGGAGGCCAATAGAAAATGATTAACCTAACACCGACCGCCGCTGTTAAGGTCAAAGAAATCATGAGCATGCAGAACCCTGTGCCCGTGGCGCTGCGCGTCGCTGTGGTGGGTGGTGGCTGCTCCGGTTTCCAATACCACATGGCATTTGAGAATCAGACCACGGAAGCCGATGAAGTGGTCGATTTCAACGGCCTCAAAGTCGCCGTGGATCAGATGAGTTCCATGTATCTCGATGGCGTCGAAATCGACTACGTGGAAACTCTCGAGGGCGCGGGCTTCAAGTTCAACAACCCCAACGTCAAGAGCACCTGCGGCTGCGGCAGCTCCTTCAGCGTTTAATTCTAAGCATCGCCAATGGTTTTCGTAGGAGGGCGGCTTTAGGCCGCCCTTGCTGTTTTTCGAGTGGCCGATCTTTAGATCGGCGCACGCTCTTTCTTTGTAGAGGCGCATCGTTGCTACGCCCCAAGTCCGCACAATTTCCAGCCCCTTCTCGTTCCTTCGCTTAGATTTTGAATGTCCATCCTCGCGCTTTACATCCCCCACGACGCGGTTCAGAATACCCCTCCCCAGGAGGCCCGCTATGGACACAAAAAAAATAACTCTCGTCACCGGCTCCAGCACCGGCTTCGGCCGGCTTTTCGCCGAAACTCTCTCCCGCAAGGGCCACACCGTCTTCGCCACAATGCGCGATGTTGACGGCCGCAACTCCGCAAACGCCTCGGAAATCCGCGAACTCGCCAAAAGGGAATCGCTTCCCCTCCACATCCTCGAAATGGATGTCACCGACGATCTTTCCGTTGAACAAACCGTCCGCGCTGCGGTCGAACGGGCTGGCCGCATCGATGTCGCCATCAACAACGCGGGCTATGGACTCATCGGTATGGCCGAAGCCTCCACCGTCGAGCAAGCCCAGCGCATCATAGACACCAATTTCTTCGGCTCCGTTCGCATAAATCGTGCCGTTCTCCCCTACATGCGCCGCCAGCGCAGTGGTCTGCTCCTGCACATCAGCAGTGGTGCCGGTCGCGTGGTCATTCCTTCGTTCGCTTTTTATTGCGCCAGCAAATTTGCCATGGAAGCTCTAGCGGAGGCTTATCATTACGAATTAGCCCAGCAGGGAATTGACTCCTCCATCGTAGAGCCCGGCGCCTACAAGACCCCCGTATTCGGCAATATTGTCATGGCCTCCGACATCTCGCGTACCGATACCTACGGCGCCGCAAACAACATTCCCGGAAAAATCAATCAACTCCTCACCAGTTCCGCTGCAGATCCCCAGGAAGTGGCGGATGCCGTCCTCCGTATCGTCGAAACGCCTGCAGGCCAACGCAAACTCCGCTACCGTGTAAGCCCCGCCGATTTTGGCGTCGATGCCATTAACGATGTTACCGCCATCGTCCAATCGCGCATGCTGGAAGCCTTCGGCCTGACCGCCGACACCACTTTCGTCCAGCGCAGTGCCACCGCCACCGATTAATCTGTAGCCTTGGCTTTTCGCATTCAATAGATCCCGCTTATTTTACTGGGACCACCAGCGCCTCCGCTTCCATTTCCCAGTTTTCGTTGGGATGGCTTAACGCCTCCCAGCCTACGTAGTGGCCGACTGTGCCATCCCGGTACATAAGTTACGGAGGTAGGACGAGTCGCCACATCAACGAGCGCCATGCGAAGAGGCGGCGTAAAGCCGCCCTTAAAAGAGGAACCATAGTGAGTGCGGATTATATTATGAATGAGGGGTCGTGTGATTTAGAGATTAGGGAATGCTTTTGGAAATCGTCGTCATCGCGATATGGGAAATCGGAGCGGTAGTGGGAACCGCGACTTTCTTCGCGCGCGATGGCGGAGCGGGCGATGAGAGAGCCGAGGTTGTGAAGGTTTTTTAGTTCATGATCGACGCGATTGTTTTTGGCGGACTGCGGAATTGCCATGGCGGCCAGGGCTTGAATGACGTGTTTTAGATCCTTGCCGCTGCGCATGATGCCCACGTCATGCCACATAAGTTCGCGAAGTTTTTGCAGGGCTTCGGAGGGAGCAGGCTTTGGTTTTTTCGAGGAAGTGGTTTCGGAATTATCGTTCCAGGTTTTGGGAGCGGCAATACCGGGAAGCGCGCTGGTGGATTTTTTGGAGACGGGAGCGTCTTTCATCATGGCGGCGCCGGCGCGCGCGCCGAAAACTAGACCTTCCAGCAGAGAATTGCTGGCTAAGCGATTGGCTCCATGGACGCCGGTGGCAGCGGTTTCTCCCGCGGCGTAGAGGCCGGGGAGGGAGGTGCGTCCCCAGAGATCGGTTTTTACGCCGCCCATCATGAAGTGCGCGGCGGGGCTGACAGGAGCGACGTCGCAGGAAAGATCGAGTCCATAGCTGAGACAAGTGGCGTAGATGCGCGGGAAACGCTTTTCGAGGAATTCCTTCGACTTGGTGGTCATGTCCAGATAAACGTGCTGGGAATTAGTCCGTTGCATTTCGCTGACTATGGCGCGGGCTACTACATCGCGCGGAGCGAGTTCCTGGGCTTCGTGATAGCGCTTCATGAAGCGTTCGAGATGAATGTTACGAAGCGTGCCGCCTTCGCCGCGCAGGGCTTCGCTTAAGAGGAAGCGCGGTGCGCCTTTAATCGCCAAAGCGGTGGGGTGGAACTGGACGAACTCCATGTCAGAGAGGATGGCCCCCGCATCGTAGGCGATGGCCATGCCGTCGCCAGTGGCGACTTCGGGATTGGTGGTTTCGCGGTAGAGCTGGCCCAGGCCGCCGGTGGCTAGCAGCGTGGCACCGGCGCGCAGTTCGTGGAGAGAGGAATCGTTTTCGTCGAGAAATCGGACACCCGCGGCGCGATTATTTTCTACGATGATTTCGGTAGTGTAGGCGTGGGCGCGCAGGTGGAGATGCGGGATGGTGTGCGCGCGGGCTAGCAGGGCACGACTGATTTCGCGTCCTGTGGAATCGCCGTGGGCGTGTAGAATGCGCGAACGGCTGTGCGCGGCTTCACGAGTGAAAGAGAGTTTGGTGCCGGAGCGATCGAATTCAGTGCCCCATTCGATAAGTTGCGTGATGTAGCGAGGACCTTCTTCGACGAGAAGAGCTACGGACTCAGGATTGCAAAGGCCATCGCCGGCGTTGATGGTGTCTTGCTCGTGGAGGCCGATCTCGTCTTCGTCGCTAAGGGCTACGGCGATGCCGCCTTGTGCGTAGGCGGTGGCGGATTCGCTGAGATCGGATTTGGCGAGGACGAGGACACTGCCAGCTTGACTGAGTTCGATGGCGGCGCGAACGCCTGCTACGCCTGAGCCTACGACGAGATAATCGACGTGATAAGTTTTTTGGGTGAGAGTCATGAGTGTTTTCTCAGGCGCAGAAGAATGGTAACACGAACGTTGGATGAGATTGGTGGCGGGGAGGATTTTTTGGAGGGGATGCGGGGGATCGAAGAAAAGGAAGGGAAGACTTAGCGCACGCAACGCAGATATGCAGAGGAAGGCGGTGGATCGTGCCCCTCCGGTAAGAGAAAAACTGCAGGGCGGCGTAACCGCCCCTCCACAGGCAAAACAAAACCAAGAGCCGGCTGGAAGCCGACGTTACGGTTACTTGGCTTGGACCAGATGGCCGCGACGGTTCTTGGTGTAGCAGGTTTCGTCGGCTTCCATGCAGAACGGCTTTTCTTTGCCGTAGCTGACAGTGTTGAGGCGGTCGCCTGGAATACCGAGGCCGACGAGATAGGCTTTGACGGCGCTGGCCCGGCGATCACCAAGAGCGAGGTTGTATTCGGTGGAGCCGCGCTCGTCGCAGTGGCCTTCGATGGTGATGCGCATGGTCGGATATTTCTTAAAGAAATCGGCGTCCCTGCGGAGAGCGGACTTGGCGTCATCGCGAATTTCGGCGCTGTCGTAATCAAAGTAAGCGTCGCCCACTTCTTCGAGGAAGAGTTGATCGAGAGTGGAAGTCTTGGCGACGGGCTCCGTGGTCGTAGTCGGAGTGCTTACCGATATGCGCACGGTGGCGTCGGTGTTGCCGCCGGGTCCGCTGGCCGTGAGGGTATAGGTGGTGGAGGCACCGGGAGTGACGGAGGTGTTGCCTTGTGCGGTGACGGCGCCGATTTCCGGAGCGATGGAAACGTTGGTGGCGTCGGTGGTGGTCCAGGAGAGACGGATGGACTCACCAGGATTGATGGAAGTCTTGTCCGCAGAGAGCGAGGCGGTGGGCTTCACGGTGGAGGGAGGCGGCGTGTAGGTTCCCGTGGATTTTGTGACCGGTTTCTTGCCGCAGCCTGAGGCCAACAGAGCGATGGAGCAAACAGCGATTGCGAGCACGCGAACGAGCGGGCGGTTGAACAGAGTCATTCTATTTCTCCTTGAGACAAAAGTATGACGGCAGATGACCCGCCGAAGCAAGATAGCTGGAGCAGGCGGGTGTAATTCAGGAAATATGTCGTGACACGATAGATTGTAGCTGGGAAATGGTTTTGGAGCGAGTGGAGGAGGGGAAATTCAACACAAAGGGCACGGAGTTCGGAGCGCAGAGTGGGCAGAGTTTCAGAGGTAAAGCGGATCCGTCGCTTTGCTCGGGTTGACAAACCGAAATGCGAGAAGGTTGACATTTTAGCGGGTGGACCAGTTGGGGGATTCGTTGTGGCCCTTGGTGGTGAGTTGGCGGGCTTCGGAGCCATCGGCGAGCATGATCCAGATTTGGCGAGAGCCGCCGCGCGTGGATTCGAAGACGAGGTGACGGCCGTCCGGAGCCCAGCTGGGGCGTTCGTTGCGCCCAGTGTCGCGGGTAATCTGGCGAATGCTGCGGCTGGCGGCGTCCATAATGTAGATGTCGTAGTTGCCGGAGGGGCGACGCCAACTGAAGGCGAGAAGCTGGCCGTTGGGCGACCATGAAGGATCGATGAGGTAGCCCATGTCTGGCAGATCGAGCTTCTGCGTGTTCGTGCCATCGGAATTCATGAGATAAAGCTGGGGGACACCTCCGCGATCGCTGACGAAAGCGACGGTCTGGCCGGTCTTGGGATTCCACGCGGGGGAAGTGTTTGCGCCGTGAGTGGTGAACGTGAGGCGCGTGGGGCGATTGCCGCTGGGATCCGTGACGTAAAGTTCGGGATTGCCCTGCATGGAAGAAGAGAACATCACCTGGGAGCCGTCGGGAGACCAGGTGGGGGAAGTGTTGGTGCTGCGGAAGCGAGCAAAAGAAACTAACTTGTTGGCGTCGAGAGAATACATGCAGATTTGCGCGCTGATGACACCGTTGGCGGGTGCGAAACAGGTGAATGCGATGCGCGAGGCGTCCGGCGACCACCGCGGAGTCAGGGAGATGCTGCCGAGAGACGTGAGCGAGTGCTGGTTGGAGCCGTCGTAATCCATGAGCCAGAGTTCTTTGGGGCCGGTGCGCGAACTGATGAAGGCGATTTGCGTGGAAGCGATGCTGCTGGCGCCGCCGGAAAGCTTGTTGACGATTTCGTCGGCGAATTGATGGGCAAATTTGCGGACTTGGGGATCGGTGGGCGCGCCGCGATAGACCTTGCCGACGACGGCTTGCGTGGATGGATTGCGGACATCGTACATCCAGGCGTAGATGACGACTTCGGCGGAAGTTTCGGTGAGATAGCCGAAGGCTACGAAATTGGAATTGAGTGGAGGATCGGTCCAGGTGAGGTATCGAAGTTCGCCGGGTTGCGTGAGGAGTGGCGGCTGAGTGGGATAGAAACTGGGACTTACAAGATCGAGAATGCCACTAAAGGAGAGGTCGTCGCGAACTACGTTGGTGAAAAGAGCCGCGTGGGCGGTGGCTTCATTGGATTTGGGCGCGAAATCGGGGACGGCGATGCGGGGCTTTTCTGCGCCGATGCCGGTGCCAGTGCGGAACCAGCCTTGTTCTTGCGCGTGGAGGATTGCGGGAGTGCAGAGGAGTATCAAAGAGAACAAAAGGGGACGGATTTTCAGGGACAACGATGCCTCCACCGGAATCGTCCGCGGAATGGGGTGCGAACGGGAAGTAAATATAAGAATAGCAAAAATGGAAAGAAAGCGGGGAGAGTAAGAAAAAGAAAATCTAGTGTGCAATAGGGAACAGTCGAAGGGGAGAAAAGTACTTGGGGAGATGGGTTCGAGAGTCGAGAGTCGGTGTAAAGCGCGAGTACCCAAGAGCGCAGCCATGAATGGCTGTGCCACCAGCTAGCGGCGGCCCAGGTCGAAGTCGAAAACTACGTCTACGGAGTTGCTGCGCCAGTCGGCCGGGAGTTGCGGCATTTTGTCGATGCTCTGCATGGCGCGCATGGCGGAATCGTCCATGGAGCGATTGCCGGAAGAGGTGTCGAGGCGAACATTTCTGACAGTGCCATCGCGATTGATGGTGAAGGTGACTACCGTGTGCGCCGCGCGCGCTGATCGGACGGAGGGATCGATGGTGTTTTGCAGCCAATTGTCGGAGATGCGTTTGCGAACGCTTTCGACGTACCACGGGTAGCGCGCGGCGAATTCGCCTCCACCTTGACCTTGAATGGCCATGCCACCGTTGAGCGGACCGGGTGCGTTGCTGTAGCCGGAAGGAACACTCATCGTGCCACCCTTGCCGTAGTTCACGGCATTGTCGGGAGGCTGAGTCTTGTTCTCAAAGGTTTTGGAGGCTTTGGTTGGCGGAGGCGGTTTGAGCTTGTCGAACTTGGGAATTTTCGTGGCGTCGGTTTTCGGTTCGGGCGGTGCCTTCGGTTCTTCCTTATAGAGACCCTTAGTGGGATCGACGGTGGCGCTTTCAGTTGCGACGGTTGGTTGCGGCATGGGAATACCAGCGCTGCTGACTAGATTTACTTTTACGCCGGAATCTCCGCCACCCACGCCGCCCCAGGGAATGGCGGAACGCTGGATGTAGACACCGAGAAGCATGGCAATCGTGAGCCCCATGTGAAACAGGACCGAGTAGGTGAAGAACGGTTTGAAGCGGATGTCCGTTGCGCCGTTCGAATTGGTGGCAGCGTAAGCCATGGATTAACGAGTCTGCGCGCGATCGGTGATGGGTTGCGTGACAATACTGATATTGGAGACGCCGGATTGACGAAGCGTGTCAATAACGCTGGCGAAGGCGCCGAACGGAACGGTCTCGTCGGCGCGGAGATAGATGACATCCTTCTGACTCTTGGATTGCTTCTTGATTTTGTCGCCGAGTTGGTGAATGTTGACCGGATCGTTGCCGAGGTAGATGAGCTGATTTTTGTCCAGAGTGACAACGATGTGCTGTGCAGTGAGTTCTTTGGCAACCGTGTGCGTTTTGGGGACGTCGACTTCGATGCCGGATTGCAGGATGGGCGCAGTGATCATGAAGATGATCAATAGAACCAAGACGACATCGATGAACGGGACCATGTTGATGTCGGAGAGTGAGGTTTGCGTGGATTTGGATATTTGAGGCATGGTGGTTCTTTAGGTGAACGTTTTTTCGATTTGGGCGGCGAACTCGTTGGCGAAGGTGTCGAGGCGTTGCGCGAGATCGCGAATGAGTTGAAGGAAATAGTTGTAGGCGATGAGGGCGGGGATGGCGGCGAAGAGGCCTGCGGCGGTGGTGACCAGGGCTTCGGCAATGCCGGGCGCTACGGCGCGAAGGCTGGCGGCGCCTGAGGTACCCAGGCCGGAGAAGGCGTCGATGATGCCCCAGACGGTGCCGAAAAGGCCGATGAAGGGTGTGACACCGGCGGTGGTGGCGAGCCAGGACATGCCCTTTTCCACGCGGCGAATTTCTTCGGAGGAAGCAAGCTGCATGTTGACGGTGACGGCCTGCATACTTTTTAGTTTTGCAGGGGCTGCGGTGGTGCTGGTGGGCGTGAGTTGTGATTGGAGTTCGCGATAGCCGGAAGCGTAGACGTTGGCGAAGGGAGAGCCGGCGGAGACGAGTCCCTGGGGATTGGCGACGCCCTTGGTGGCCCGGAAAATCTTGAGGAACTGATCGCTCTCGCGGCGAACGCGGCCAAAGAGGCTAAGCTTCTGGAAAATCATCGCCCAGGAGATCAAGGAGAAGAGCAGGAGAAGGAGCAAGACGGCGCGCGCGACCCAGCCGGTTTGCGCAAGAATGTCGAAAATGTTGCCGATGTAGATGGCAGAGAGAAGAAGAATAGGAAAAACCCCTCAGAAAAAATAAAATTTAGAGACAAGAGAAACGTAGCACACGGGGTGAAACATGGTCAAAAGAAATGAGATGGCGGTGTGACGTGATTACGTTGTATTGAGCGGACGGGATACGGATATCAGTGATCAGATTTCAGCGGTCAGTGAGCGGTTGGGTGGTGACGGAAGGATTCGAGGTGAGAGTGCGGGTGAGATCCTTCGTCCGCAAAGGGCGCGGCCTCAGGATGACAAGTTCGACGGTTGTTGCTCGCTGGGAGGTAACGAAAGAAAAAGTCCCACCCTCAAAACCGAGAGTGGGGCACGCGAAGTATGGGAAAAGGCAAAACCCGCACCCTTAGTGGCGAAGGGTGCGGCACCCGGGAGTGTGAGAAATTATTGGTGAGGAGGATAGGATGAAATTCGCAAAGGTGGTGTTTTGGGTGGCGGGCATATGGGGAGTGCTGGTGCTGGCGCCGCTGTACTTTTTGTTTGATGTGATTGGTAGGCAGGATCCGCCGGCGATTACGCATCCGGGATTTTATTATGGGTTTGCGGGACTGGGATTGGCTTGGCAGATCGCGTTTCTGGTGATTGCGCGTGATCCGGTGCGGTTGCGGCCGATGATGTTGCCTGGCGTGGTGGAGAAGTTTGCGTTTGGGATTGCGGTGGTGGTGTTGGTGCTGAACGGAAGGACGAATGCGAGGGATTTGATGTTTGCGGGGACGGATATGACGCTGGGGGTCTTGTTTTTGGTGGCTTGGTGGAAGACGAAGGGGCTGGAGAGGTAACGGCAAATGAGGTCGACAGAGGGTCATAAAGCGGAGGAGTATGGTTTAGAGAGAGATGGTAGACTAACAAAATATGGGAAACGGATTTGATTTTGGGATTGAACGTTTGATTGGGTCACGGAATGGCGCGGAGCCCAAGAGCACAGACAAGAGCGTCGGCGCCACGGATGTGGACGCGACGGCGAAGAGTCAGGCCTTGGCGATGGCGGAGCGGTTAAAGAGGCGTTCGCGGGAAGCGCAGAAGAGATCCGCGCGGATTGAGCGGGAAGATTTAGTGGGAGCGATTGCAGGAGAGAAGAATATCCCTCGCGATACTCGGGATGGCAGTTATTCCGCGGGCATTGGCAGTGAGGTTGAAAGCAAAGAGCGGAAAACCGAGGCCCTTGATCGTCAGAACCCAACTTTTGCACAAAACGCAAAGGTTGGGCCACCTTCAAGTTCAGCTGAAGGGACATTTTATCTGGAGACGTTTGGGTGCCAGATGAATGACCACGATTCGGAGAAGGTGGCGGGCGTATTGATGGCACGGGGATACCGCCAGGTTGAGAACCCGGAAAATGCAGGCGTGATTCTGTACAACACGTGTAGCATTCGAGAGAAGGCGGCACAGAAAGTTTTTTCGCGGCTGGGAGAATTTCGCGAGCGGCAGGCCGAGGGGAAAGTGATTGGCGTGCTGGGATGCCTGGCTCAACAAGAGGGCGAAGAGATTTTTGAGCGGGCTCCTTGGGTAAACCTGGTGTGTGGGTCGGCGAGCTACCGAAAATTGCCGCAGTTGATTGCGGAGTTGGAATCGGGCAACCGGCGGGTGATGGGGCTCGATCAGGATACCGACGAAACGTTTGAGACGGAGATGACGCGGCGGGACAATCCGTGGCGCGCGTATCTCACGATTATTGAAGGCTGCGATAAGGCGTGTTCGTATTGCGTGGTGCCATTTACTCGAGGGCCGGAGCGGAGCCGGGCGAGCGCATCGATCTTGGAAGAAGTGCGGCAACTGGCGGACCTGGGATACGGGGAGATTCAGTTACTGGGGCAGACCGTGAATTCCTATGTGGACCCATCGCCGCGGAAGATGCGTTTCTCGGATTTGCTGGTGGCGGTGGCGAATGTGACGGGGATACGCCGGGTACGGTTCATGACGTCACATCCAAGAGATTTTGGGAAGGATATAGTGGAGGCGATTGACGCTACTCCGCAACTCTGCGAGCACGTACATCTGCCGGTGCAATCGGGATCGACGAGTGTGCTGCGGTCGATGCAGCGGACGTACACGCGGGAAGAGTATCTGGAGAAGGTGGCGCTGATCCGCGGGGCGAAGCGGGAGATCAGCATTACTACGGATGTGATTGTGGGGTTCCCGGGAGAGACGGAAAAAGATTTTGAAGAGACACTGACGCTATTGGATGCGGCGCAGTATGACTTGATGTTTGGGTTCAAATACTCCCCACGGCCGAACACTCCTTCGTTGAAGATGGAGGATGCGATTCCTGAGGAGGAGAAGAACCGGCGGCTGGCAGTGTTGCTGGCGCGGCAGAGGGAGATTCAGTTGGTGCGGAACGCATGGATGGTGGGAAGGACCTTTGAAGTGATGGTGGAAGGGAAATCGCGGCGAGAGAATCAGTGGAGCGGGCACACGGGAAATTATGCGATCTTGAATTTCACTTCACAGAAGAAGGAACTTCTGGGAGAGTATGTGCAAGTGAAGGTGACTAGCGCGGGGGCGAATAGTTTGGTGGGAGAGATGGTGGAGTAAAGCAAAGGAAGAAAAGAGAGTAACGCAGGGACACAGAGTACCAAGGGGAACAGAAGAATAGCCCAAGAAAGTGAACCGGCTTAAAGATCGGCCACTACTTAAAGATGAGTTTGGTAGTCGGTGATCGGCATGGGAAAAGGGAGGGCGCGATGGAAGTAGAGATGAAGATACGCGGCCTGATGATGGATCCGGTAACACAAATGCCGATTGTGGTTTTGAAGGACGTGCAGGGACAGGCGGTGTTGCCGATCTGGGTAGGGGCGTATGAGGCGAACGCGATTGCACTGGAGATTGAGAAGGTGCAGACCCCTCGGCCGATGACACACGATTTGTTGAAGAATGTGTTTCTGGGATTGGATGTGTCGGTGCAGAAGATTGTGGTGAATGATCTGCGCGATGACACGTTTTACGCGCTGATCTGGGTGGAACGGGATGGGGAGATGATGAGCATTGATTCGCGGCCAAGCGATGCGTTGGCGCTGGCGTTGCGGATGGATTGCCCTATCTTTGTCGAAGAACAGGTGTTGAAGAATTCGAAAGTGTCGACGGCGTTGGCGGAGCGGAATTCAAATGACCAGCTGAGGAATTGGCTGGAGGGGTTGTCGGACGAGGATTTGGGCAGATATAAGATGTGAGCATGGCAGTTATAAGTGAGAAGTTTTGAGTTGTAAGTAAAGTGTGTTTCGGCTGAGTGGTTGTGCCTGCCTGTTTGGTAATCGTTACAAAAAAAGCGAGTCTCTCGCGTTGCTCGGGATGACAACTGAATATTGGAATGACGGAGGAGACTTGGGAGTATGATCGATTGTGTGGAAGCTATCACGTTGAGGCTCCTGAGATCGCTGGGCGCTGATATCTAATATCGCGACTGCGCTGGCGAAGAACGACAAGAGTTTTCATAGCCAACGGAGCGTGATCGACGTTACGCGCTTCATGATCGCGTCGAAGACGATGCCGTTGGTATCGCCGCGGAAGGGACGCTGGCCAGTGGCCATTTCCTAGAGCACGACGCCGAAGGAGAAAAGGTCGGTGCGCGCGTCGAGTTCCTTGCCGCGGACTTGTTCGGGAGACATGTAGGCAACGGTGCTGAGGGAAGTGCCGGGGCTAGTAAGTTGATCGGGATCGACGCCGACGGTGGCCATAGTGTTCGATTCGCCGCTGGAACTGGAGCGAAGCGAAGTGGAAACTTTGGCGAGACCGAAGTCGAGAATCTTGGCGTGACCACGTTTGGTGACGAAGAGGTTGGCGGGCTTGATATCGCGATGAACGATATTTTCCGTGTGGGCGGCGTCGAGGCCGTCGGCAATTTCGATGGCGAGAGAGAGGATTTGCTCTGTGTCCATGGCACGACCGGAGATGAGGTGCTTCAAGGTGGTGTCATCGAGGAATTCCATAGCGATGTAGCGAATGCCTTTGCGCTCGCCAATCTCGTAGATGGTGCGGATGTTGGGATGGTTGAGGGCGGAGGCGGCGCGGGCTTCGCGGCGAAATCGTTCGAGCGCGAGCGGTTCGCGAGTGAGTTCGGTGGGGAGAAGTTTGAGGGCGACGAAGCGGCCGAGTTCGGTGTCTTCGGCTTGGTAGACCACGCCCATGCCGCCACCACCGAGCTTTTGGAGGATGGCGGAACGGGAGATTTTTTTGCCGTCAAGCGGCTGAGGGTCCGTAATGCGTGGGGATATGGTAAGGGAGAGGGCGGGGTGTGAGCAAGGAAGTGAAGGGATGGGTGGAGGTGCAGAGTTCGAGCTAGTCACGATGATTTGCGTGGGGCTGGCAATCGCGGCACGATCGCTCCACTGTGGATCGCAGAAGGCGCGAGCCTTCGGCCGGGAAGACAGGATTTTTTCGCATTCAGAGTGGAGGAGCGTACCGATCGCGAGATATGCGTTTTCGGTGAAAGAACCAGGAAAAGCTTCATCCTCACAAAACCACAGTGGCGACCCAAAGAAAAACAAAGTAGCGAATTGAAGTCCGGCACTTACGTTAGTTTAACTTGCGGTGGAGTACGGCGACGATTTGCTGCATTTCGGAATAGAGGTCAGCGTAGTCGGCGGGGAGGATGGACTGGATGCCGTCGGAGAGGGCTTTGTCGGGTTGGTGATGGACTTCGACCATGAGGCCGTCGGCGCCTACAGCTACGGCGGCGCGCGAGAGTGGAAGAACTTTGTGGCGCTTGCCGGTGCCGTGGCTGGGATCGACGAGAATGGGCAAGTGGCTGCGCCTTTTTACGGCGGGGACTACGGCTAGATCCAGAGTGTTGCGCGAGAAATCGGAGAAGGTGCGGACGCCTCGTTCGCAGAGCATCACGTTGTAGTTGCCTTCGCTCATGACATATTCGGCGGCCATCAAAAATTCATCGAGAGTGGCGGACATGCCTCGTTTGAGAAGCACGGGCTTTTTGGCGCGGCCGGCGCGCTTGAGTAGGGAAAAATTCTGCATGTTGCGCGCGCCGATCTGGATTACGTCGGCGTACTCATCGACCAGATCAAGCGATTCATTGTCGATGGCTTCGGTAACAATTCCAAAACCATAGGTGTCGCGAACTTTGGCGAGAATTTTCAGGCCGGCCTCGCCGAGGCCTTGAAAACTGTAGGGAGAGGTGCGGGGTTTGTAAGCGCCTCCGCGGAAGAGCCGGACGCCAGTGGATTTGAGTTGCGCGGCGGTGGCAAGGCATTGCTCTTCGGATTCCACGGCGCAGGGACCGGCAATCATGGCGATGTGCGGGCCGCCGACGAGTACCTCACCGAGCGGAGTGGGAATGCGGACAACGGTGTCCTCCAGCTTGACGTCTCGGCTCACCAATTTGTAGGGCTTAGTGACGGGAATGCATTCAATGACCCCGGGCATGGATTCGAGAACGCCGAGGTCAACGGCGCCACTGTTTCCGGTGATACCGATAGCGGTGCGGCCGGAGCCGGGAATGGAATGAGCTTTAAAGCCGAACGATTCAATGCGGTCGCAGACGTCCTGGATCTGCTCTTTCGTGGCTTGGGATTGCATTACAACTAGCATGGGCGGTGTTTCCCTCGCTATTTGTGCGTTAGATTAGTTTACGCGGATGGATGGGGGCGGGCAAATGGTGAGATGAGAGGGGGCGCACGACGTGGGCGATGCAATTTATTTCAACCACGGAGCGCATAACAATTTGCGGGTGGCGTTTGGACCGCTTTTCGGTTTTAGGAAGGAAGATGAAGGAGGATTCCGCAGAAGGAGCGGTTGAGATCCTTCGCTCAGAGGCTGTGACTTTTTTCTTTTTCGGCCAAAAGTGATGCTGAAAACAAGAAGTTTAGGCACGAAAAAATCGCTTTTTGGCAATTTAATCACATCCTCTCAGAATGACATCGCCTGATGAACGCATGGTCTGGGAGGAGTTGAGACTAAACCCGCACCCTGGAAGGCGCAGGGTGCGGCACTCAAATTCCACGACGGCGCCGTGGTCGATCTAAAGATCGGCCACTCCAACGGGCTGATAACGGTATAATCGCGGGCCTATGGGGCTTGCTGCGGGTTTGCGATTGGGGCCGTACGAAATCATCTCACCGCTAGGCGCGGGCGGGATGGGGGAAGTGTATAAGGCGCGAGACACGCGGTTGGAGCGCGTGGTGGCGATCAAGGTGTTGCCAGAATCGGTGGCGCGCGATGCAGTGCGGTTGACGCGATTTCAACAAGAGGCGCGGACGCTCAGCGCGCTGAACCATCCGAATCTGCTGGCGATCTTTGATGTAGGCTCGGAAAACGGGACGAATTATCTGGTGTCGGAATTTCTGGAAGGGCAGACGTTGCGCGAGCGGTTGAGCGAAGGTGTGCTGCCTTGCCGCAAGGCGACGGAGTATGCGCGGCAGGTTGTGAACGGAATGGCGGCGGCGCACGAGAAGGGAATCGTGCACCGCGATTTGAAGCCGGACAATATTTTTCTCACGCGCGACGATCACCTCAAAATTCTGGACTTTGGGTTGGCGAAACATTCGCTTGGTGGCGATGGGGTGTCTTCGGCAACGTCCACACTAGGGGCGCAGACGATGACGGGGCCGACGATGGGTGCGCCGGCGTTGACGGAACCAGGAGCAGTGATGGGTACGGTTGGGTACATGTCGCCAGAGCAGGTGCGCGGGCAAGTGGTGGATTACCGGTCGGACATTTTCAGCTTCGGCGCGATATTGTACGAGATGGTGACGCAGAAGCGGGCGTTTGTGGGCGATTCGGCGATCGAAACGATGAACGCGATTTTGAACAGCGAGGCGGCGGAGATCGAAGCTGCGCAGATTGGAGGTTGGCCGGGAATTGCACCGATCGCGCGGCATTGCATGGAGAAAAATCCGGCCGACCGGTTTCAATCGGCGCGGGATTTGGGGTTCGCACTAGCGGCGTTGTCGGGAACGGAATCTAGGGCGGCGATTGCGTCGCCAATGAGATCGAGAAAACTGGGATGGATTGTAGGAGTGGCGTTAGGGGCAGTGGTGGCGACGCTCGGGTTGATGACGTGGTTCATGTTTCACCAGAAGGTGAGTGTGGAGCAGCAGGTTTTCGCGATTACCACGCTGGGCGAAGTGAACCACATGGCGTTATCGGCGGATGGAAAGATGTTGGCGTACACGTCGCCGGATGAGGAATCCGGGAAGAGCGTGTTGGTGCTGCAAAAAGTGGGAGCACAGGGGAAGATTGTGCTGAAGGGAACGGAAGGGGCGAGCTATCCATTCTGGTCGCCGGACAATAAGTACCTGGCGTTTTTTGCGGATGGGAAATTGAAGAAAATCGGGGCGGAAGGGGGAAGTGCAGAAACGTTGGCTCTGACACCGAATGCACGCGGAGGAAGTTGGGGAAGTAAGGGCGTGATTCTGTACACGCCACAAATCGGGAGCGGGATATGGAGGGTCAATCCCGACGGAACGCATAACGAAGAGGTGACGGAGAAATATTTCCTCCCTGAGGAGAGTTCGCATCGCTGGCCGGTATTCCTGCCGGATGGAGAACACTTTCTATTTTGGGGAGGATCGTTTGCAAATGTGGACGACGATCCGATCAGTTGGATTTACGAAGCAACGCTTAACGGCAAGGAGCGGAAGAAACTGGTGATGGCGCACTCCAATCCCGCATATGGGAATGGACAGTTGTTCTATTTGGATAAGCGAGGGGCGCTGGTAGCGTCGCCCCTGGACATAGCGGCGGCGCACGTGGGAGAGGAGAAGCGAGTAATCGCGGATGTCGTTGGATTCCAGGCCTCGACGTATTGGGGTGCGTTCACGACGGCGGACAAGGGGACGGTAGTCTACAACGCCAGTGCAGGTTCAACGCTATCGGCGTTGACGTGGTTTGACCGCCAAGGGAAAGAATTAGGACGACTGGGAGAGGTCGGCGTGTTGGCGAACCCGTCGCTTTCGCCGGACGACAAATATGTGGCGGTGGATCGCACGGATTTAAAGGCGCGGAACGTGGACATCTGGATCCACGATCTGAAGCGAGGAACGGCTTCGCGGTTTACCTTCGATCCGGCGGAGGATGTGTCGGGGGCGTGGTCGCGCGACGGGCGAACCATCGCGTACCGTTCCGCAGCGGGAAGCGTTACGGTGGACGTGAAAAAGTTTCAAGGGACGGAGCCGGAGAAGGTTGTGCTGCAGCAGGTTGCGAAAATAGGGAGACAGGAATTCATTCCGAACTCGTGGAGCGCGGACAATTCACAGATCCTGTGCACGGCGCAATTCAGCAAGGGCGAAATTGGGCTGGCGACGGTGGCGTCCGACGGCAGCGGCGACAAACAATTTCTGTCGGGGAAAGCAAGTTATGCCAATGGGCAGATTTCGCCGGACGGGAAATGGGTGGCGTACCAGTCGAACGAATCGAGGGACTGGGAAATTTATGTGACTACGTTTCCCGGCGCATCGGGGAAGTGGCAGGTTTCGCGCGGCGGCGGAACCGAGCCGAGGTGGCGCGGAGATGGAAAGGAAATGTTTTACGTGGGGCCGCACGGGGAATTGACGGCGGTGGAAGTGAATGCGGGAGGGACGTTCAGCGCGGGCATGCCGGTGAAATTGTTTCCGTTTCATGGGCGGGCCATGATTTCGTCGACGGATTTGTCTGCGTATGATGTGACGAAGGACGGGAAGAAGTTTATTGTGAACCGGTATGTGAAATCGGAGAGTGTGGCGCCGTTGACGGTGGTGTTGCATGCGGGGGAGGGGAATCCGTAAATGAGGAGTTTGAAGTTTTAAGTAAGTCAGAAAGAAGAATTCGAGTTGATGGTTGCGTAAGATGCGGAGAAAGTGACGACGCCACGCCCAAGGATTCCCTTACTGGTGTGTGGTTGCGACGATCCCTCCACTACGGCCGAGCAAAGTACGTTCGGCCTTCGGTCGGGATAACACGGGCCGTTCGATGGGCAGAATTCCTGAGATCAGAACCTTGGCTTCGCTCAGGATGACAAACGTTTTGACCCGAGAGACTCTGATGTGGGAGGTGAAATGGTCATGAAGAAAACTCGGATGGATTGGGCACAGGGGTTGGGATGCCTGGTGGTGCTGGCGTTGGTAGGAGCGGCGTGCATGGCGCTGACGGCCATGGACAAACCAGTGGCCTATGCGGTGATGAGTACGACCCCTTCGCCGGCGTTGCTGGTGTTGAATAAGTCGGAAAATGCGTTGGCGATTGTGGATCTGAAGACGTTGACGGTGGTGGCGAAGGTGCCGACCGGGGCGGTGCCACATGAAGTGGCTGCGAGCTTTGACGGTAAGCTGGCGGTCGCGACGAATTACGGTCCGGAGCGGAGCGGGACTACGTTAAGCGTCATTGATTTGGCGACGCAAAAGGAAATTCATCGCGTGGAGTTGAGCCCACTGCGTTCGCCGCACGGGATTCTTGCGACGCGCGATGGGAAATTTGTGTTTACGGTGGAGGGAAGCAACGCGATTGCGAATTACGATCCGGCGAAAAATGAGGCGGGTGCGTGGACGCTGCGGACTTCACAAATCGGGACGCACATGGTGGTGGAAACGAAGGATGGAAAGCGGCTGTTCACCGCAAATATCGGATCGAACAGCGTGACGGCATTTGAGTTGAATGCCCAGACGGGGCAGTGGACCACCACGCAGATTGCGG
This sequence comes from Candidatus Acidiferrales bacterium, assembly GCA_963726725.1. Lineage (GTDB taxonomy): Bacteria > Acidobacteriota > Terriglobia > Acidiferrales > UBA7541 > Acidiferrum. The sequence goes on along the minus strand of CAVSDV010000019.1, from coordinate 24,408 downwards.
TGGGCAAAGGGCCGGAGGGGATTGATATGTCTCCGGACGAGAAAGAAGTGTGGGCGGCAAATTCAGGAGATGGGACGGTGTCGCAAATCGATGTGGCCTCGAAGCGGGTGGCGAATACGTTGGACGTGCACACGAAGAGGGCGAACCGGTTGAAGTTCACCCCTGATGGAAAGCTGGTACTGATTTCGGATATGGGCGCAGGGGATTTGGTGATTGTGGATGTGGCGACGGAAAAAGAAGTGAAGCGAATCCATTTGGGGAAAAGTGTAGAGGGAATACTTATTCAGCCGGATGGGACGCGGGCGTTTGTGGCGGTTACGCCAGAAAACAAAGTGGGGGTGGTGGATCTGAAGACGCTGGAAGTGACGACGACATTTAGTACGGGCAATGAGCCGGACGGGATGGCTTGGGCGGGAAAGTAGGAATAGGAAGTAGGAGAACCAAGTATGGATGGGGTAGAGCCCACATTTGTTTATGTAATGTCGGCGATTTTTTTACCTCTTGCCGATTGGATTCCTGGTAGCCGCGTGGGTAAGTCTCGCCTTGCGAGAACATACCGATGAAATTCCAAAGTGGCGAACGAACAGCGTATTTGCGGGGGTAATTTTCACGACGCTTGCGACGCTTGCCGCTGTCGTATTTGATTATTCCTGGCTCCGTTGCGGTGGCAGGATGCACGGAATGCAGCCCGCCCCAGGCCCTTGGCAGACAATTCGGCCCGTTTTGCTGTACTCCTTCATTGCCGTGCACTACTGTTTGCGATAGCCAGGAAGGGCCGTGGTCGGTTCAGGCTGCTCGCAAGGGGAGTAGCAATGGTTTTCGTAAACTTCGCTATTGGGATAGTCGCGCTGGATTAAGGGCGTTCGTTTAGATCGCGAAAGGGTAATGTCGCCATGGGACGGATGATCCGGGTGGATGGCTGCGCTACGAAGAGGAGAGGGGGAGGTTGGCATGACTAAGAAGGTTGTGAAAGCGAAGGTGGCTAACAAAGCGGGTGAGACGGCGGGGAAGGACGCGGACTTAAGCGTGGTGTTTGATGAATTGGAGGGGATGCTGGCGAAGCATGTGCCGCCGTTCAAGGTGACAAAGGGAATGGTGCGAAACAAGAGGGACTACCACTTGACGGTGCCCGTGCCGGTAGTGATTTCGCCGAAAGCGTATGCGGGAAAGCCGTATCCTGTTTCGATGGCGAGTTTAATTTTTCAGAAAGGGTATGTGGGGTTTTACTACTCGCCGATGGATCCGGGGGCGATGAAGAAGATTGCGCCAGAGTTGGCGAAATTGCGGAAGGGAGGATGCTGTTTTCATGTGAAGGGGTTGACGCCGGAGGTGCGGGAAGGAATTAGGTCGGCGCTGGAATTTGGGTTGAAGAGTTACCGGGAGAAGGGGTGGGTGTGAAAAGAGTTGAAGGTTTAGAGTTGAAAGTTAAGAGTTAAGAGAAGAATACGGCGGGGTGATTCAACAATCTGCAGGATTAGGGGGTGAGATCCATCGCTTCTCTCAGGATGACAGGCACCGCGAGAATTGGATGCGTGATGGGGAGGGTTATGAGGGAGTGTGTCGTGTCTCCGGCGCTGGATGATCGGTTGGCGGGTTGAGATTGGATGGGTTTGGATTTAAATCCGCACCCTTAAAACCGCAGGGTGCGGCACCCGCAGGCTACCAAGTGTTGTAGCTAGACCCGTCAGAGGCCTTTTTCGTAGAGTTGGAGTGGACGTCGTCAAGTTGCGGGAAGTTGGTTTTCGAGGCTGGCGAGTCAGGAATAAATTGAAGGACCCAGACTTTCTTACGAGTTATTGGATCGACGGGGATCTCGCGCAAATAGCGCGCGTCGACAAGATCTTGAAGAGATGCTGGGGCGTGTTTCTTGTCGGTGGTGTAGTTGTCGATACCCTGTCGCATTGTTGACAAATGTTGCTTGAGGACATTTTCTCTGGCGCGTAGAGCTTCGCCCCAGCCGCGGTCCGTAAACGATATGTTGACCAAGTAGCCGCCGCCAAGAACGACTAGCAGAACTGCAACGTTCTTGATGGGTGGAGTGGTTCGTTTCATCCGCAGGACGCTTATCAAGCATACCGAAGGTAGGGTTAAGACCAACAGATTAGTGAGACGGATGAGGGAGATTTGCGCGAGCAGACGACGGCACTTGGGCTGAGGGGTTCTGCCGCGCCTACGGCGCTTGGATGAAATTGGGATTTGTGCCGAGCCCTTGCGGGCTGGGCTAACTTATTTCGCGCCTCTGGTGCTGGTTGGTGGTCGAGGGATTGAGTTTGAGTGGAGTTGGAACTAAACCCGCACCAGAAGACAAAGGCGCTCGCATAAAAGCCAGCGGTACATGACACCCGCAACCGTGAAGAAGCAGGGTGTGGCACCTAGCGGAAAATCCCAGGAATGGATCGGGAGATCTGCGTTCCTGCGGAAACCCCGGAGCACAGCCAGGAATCGCTGCGCCACCAATGCGGGAAATGGGGGTGTGTTACAATGGGGGATTACATATAGAGAGAATTTCACGCATGGCTGAATTTCCACTAGTAGATAACACACAATTTGACCCGGAGGATGAGTACCGGCCTGAGCCGGAACCGGCACCGCAGGCACCCGTCTGGATGGACGGGAGCACGCGCATTGGCATCCACTGCTCGATATCGGGGAGCCATCTGAACGCGCTGGAGGCAGCCAAGAAACTGGGCTGCAATGCGCTGCAGATATTTTCGGCGAGTCCGCGGATGTGGCAGATGGGGAACGTGCGGATTGCGGAGCAGGATGGCAAGGCGTTCCGGGCTCGACGGGAAGAGCTTCACCTTGGTCCGCTAGTGATTCATGCGAATTACCTGATTAACCTGGCGGCAGAGCAGCCGATGCTGCGGACGCGGTCGATCCAGGCGTTTCATGAGGAGTTGGTGCGCGGATTGGCCTTGGGCGCGGATTTTGTGGTGGTGCATCCGGGCGCGCGCGGGGAATCTTCGATGGAATTGGCGATTAAGACGATTGTGGAGTCAGTGAAGCAGGCGGCGCGACGCGTGCCGATGGGGAAGATGCGGATTTTGATTGAGAACACCGCGGGCATGGGCACGGCGGTTGGATCGAAACTGGAAGAAGTGGGCTTGTTGCTGCACGGGCTGCGTGGGTTGAATGCGGGAGTCTGCCTGGATACGGCGCACTTATATGCGGCGGGATACGACATTCGCCGTGCGGAAGGCCTGGAGAAGACGCTGGATCTGATCGAGAGCACGATTGGGCTGGAAAATGTGCCGGTGATCCACGTGAATGATTCCAAGATTGCGCTGGGCGGGAAAGTGGACCGCCACGAAAATCTGGGCGAAGGAAAAATCGGCGAAGAGGCGTTCCGGCGGATTTTGCAGCATCCGCGGTTGAGCAGCGCGGCGAACACGGGATTGGTGGGGCGCGCGTTTGTGCTGGAGACGCCGATTGAGAATCCCGGGGATGACCGGAAAAACGTTGCAGCGTTGTGGGAGTATTCGGGATTGACGGGTATTGCGCCGGAAGCGGAAAAAGGATATTCGATGCTGACGTCGGCGATGAAGAAAATGCGGAAGACGATTGCGAAGGATGCGGCGCGGCTGACTCCTACGGAGAAGAAGATTAAGGCTAAGGCGGATGTTGAGGCTGCGAAAAACCCAAGGCGTGCGGTTGCGAAGAAAAAGAAGAAATAAGGAAAGAGAAAAGAATAACGCAGAGGTCCACAGAGGTGCAGAGAGTTGGGTGGTTGAGGAAGTTGAGATCCTCCCCTGCGAACTGGATGCCTGGTTTAGTGAGATGAAAAGAGTTTGAGGTAGGACTAGAAAACTTGAAGATGCGAAGGGGATAACGACCCGTGGCGGACTACAACCCGCAAGCCATAGAAACGAAGTGGCAGAAAAGATGGGAAGAAAATCGCGTATTTGAGAGTGAAGCAGAGGTAGGGGATTCACGACAGAATCCAGGTTCAAAAAACGAACCTGGGACACCCGCAGAAAAGTCAAGGACCGCGCCCTTGAGTGCAAAGGGTGCAGCACTCAACCAAAAGAAAAAGCCAAAATATTATGTGCTGGAGATGCTGCCGTACCCTTCGGGTACGCTGCACATGGGACACATGCGCAATTACGCGATTGGGGATGTGGTGGCTCGCGTAAAGCGTATGCGGGGATTCAATGTGCTCCATCCGATGGGATGGGATGCGTTTGGATTGCCGGCCGAAAACGCGGCGATCAAGAACAACACTCATCCGCGTGAGTGGACAAACAAAAACATTGCGGAATTTCAGCGGGTGCTGCGGCGCTTTGGTTTCAGCTACGACTGGCAGCGGGAAATTTCCACCTGCGAGCCGGAATATTACCGGTGGAACCAGTGGTTTTTCCTCAAGATGCTGGAGCGCGGGATTGCGTACAAGAAAAAGAGCCGCGTGAACTGGTGTCCGAAGTGTTGCACGGTATTGGCGAACGAGCAGGTGGAAAAAGGCCGCTGCTGGCGCCACCCGGATACAGTGGTGGAGGCGCGGGAGATCGAGCAGTGGTTTTTGCGGATTACGCAATATGCGGAGCAGTTGCTGGATGATCTGAAGACACTGCAGGGCGGCTGGCCCGATCGCGTGATCGCGATGCAGGAGAACTGGATTGGGAAATCGATTGGCGCAAAGGTTTTGTTCGCAGTGGCGGACGTTTCCGGCGCAGAAAAAATTGAAATATTTACAACGCGGATCGACACGATATATGGGGCTAGTGCGCTGGTGCTGGCGCCTACTTATCCGCTGGTGGCGAAACTGATTGCAGGGACTCCGAAGCAGGTGGCCTCTGAAGCAAAATTGGCGCAGATGAAGCAGAGTTCGGTGAAGGCGGAGGATCTGGCTACCGCGGAGAAGGATGGATTCTTCACCGGGCGGTATGCGGTGAATCCGTTCAGTGGAGAGAAGATTCCGATCTGGGTAGGGAATTTCGTGCTGCTGGAGTATGGGACCGGGGCGATCATGGCGGTTCCCGCGCATGATGAGAGGGATTTTGAGTTTGCGAACAAGTTTGGGCTGAAGATTCCGGTGGTGGTGGAGAAGAAGGTCGACAGTTCAAATTTGAAAGCTGAAAGCAAAGAGAAGATAACCCAAGCCTCAGGTTTAAAGAACGAACTTGGGGCACCCGGCACAGGAGCACAGTCAGGAGTCACTGTGGTACCGGAGTTGTTTACCGAGTATGGAATCACTGTGAACTCGGGAAAGTATTCGGGGCTGGAGTCGGCTGCGGCGATCGCGGCGATGGCGGCGGATGCGGAAGCCGGCGGATTTGGGAAGCACGAGACTATATTCCGTTTGCGGGATTGGGGGATATCGCGGCAGAGATATTGGGGCACGCCGATCCCGGTGATTTATTGTCCGACGTGCGGGATGGTGCCGGTGCCGGAAAAAGACTTGCCTGTGGTGCTGCCGGCGAATCCGAACTTGACGGGCCAAGGGCAATCCCCGCTGGCTACGGATGGGGAATTTGTGAATGTGAACTGCCCGAAGTGTGGCGGCGATGCGCGGCGGGAAACGGACACGATGGATACGTTCGTGGATTCGTCGTGGTATTTCTACCGGTATTGCGACCCTAAGAATGAAAAGGCACCGTACGATTCGGCGAAGGTTGGCTACTGGTTCCCGATTGACCAGTACATTGGCGGGATTACGCACGCGATTCTGCACCTGCTGTATTCGAGGTTCTGGACGAAGGTGATGCGGGATTTGGGGCTCATCGAGCATTCTGAGCCGGCGGCGCGGCTGTTTACGCAGGGTATGGTGTTGAAGGGCGGCACGGCGATGTCGAAATCGATGGGCAATGTGGTGGGCGCCATCGACATGGCCGAGAAGTATGGGGCGGACACCGGGAGGCTGTATACGTTGTTTGCAGCCCCGCCGGAAAAGGATCTGGAGTGGAGTGAAGAAAGTATTGAGGGAGCGTGGCGATTTTTGAATCGCATGTTCCGGTTGGTTGATAAGCATGCAGTGGAGTGCACGAAGTTGAGCGCTGAAGGTGCTAGCGAAGGGAAATCAGTCATCAGGGATCAGATATCAGGAACCACCCGGAAAGAAAAAGAACTGCTGCGCAAGGCGCACCAGACTTTGCAGAGGGTGACGGCGGATTTTGAGACGCGATGGCATTTTAATTCGGCGATTGCACAGATTATGGAACTGGTGAACGCGATCTATGCGGCGGAGCCGTTGACGGATGGTGTGCGACCGGCGGTGCGGAAGGAAGTGTTGGAGCTGGTGACGTTGATGCTGGCGCCGATGACTCCTCATCTGGCGGAGGAGTTGTGGGAAATGCTGGGGCACAGCAAAGGATTGTGGACGGTGGATTGGCCAGTGGCGAATGCGGAATTGGCGAAAGAAGATGAAGTGGAAATCCCGGTGCAGATTAATGGAAAGATGAGAGGGAAGATCAAAGCGGCGGCGGGAATTGGACAGGATGAGGTGTTGAAGTTGGCGAATGCGGATGCGGGAATTACGGCGCATGTGGCGGGAAAGCAGTTGGTGAAGGTGATTTATGTGGCGGATAAATTGTTGAATCTAGTGGTCCGGTAAAGGAAAGAGAAGAATTAATCGCAGAGCACGCAGAGGACACGGAGAATTCGGTCGAGATGACTGCAGTGGGGCGGAGGCCAGCAAATGGAAGGTGCCACGGAGATGAAGCAAGCGGAAAAGGCTACGTTGAAGGCGGAACTTGGCGGGGTCGTAGTGCTGGATTTTGGCGGGCAGTATACGCAGCTGATTGCGCGGCGGATTCGCGAGCAGCAGGTGTTTTCGGCAGTGCTGCCGTGTACGAGTTCGTTAGACGCTTTGCAGAAGTTGCAGCCAACGGGAATTATTTTGTCGGGCGGGCCCAGTTCGGTGTACGACAAGGACGCGCCGAAGTGCAATCCAAAGGTTTTGACGCTGGGGATACCGGTGCTGGGAATCTGCTACGGGATGCAGTGGATTACCAAGGAATTGGGCGGGAAAGTAGAGCCAGTGGAGCGGCGGGAATACGGCCCCGCGCAGTTCTGCCTCGAGAAAGCGGAAAGCGACGTGTTGGGCGGGCTGCCAGACAAGATAAAGATTTGGGCAAGCCACGGCGACAACGTGCTGGAACTGCCGGCGGGGTTCCATCTGACGGGAACGACAGCAAATGCGATCGGCGCGGCCGAAGATCCCAAACGCAAAATCTATACGGTTCAATTTCACCCGGAAGTGAATCACACCGAGCATGGGACGGACATTTTACGGAATTTCCTGTTCCGCGTGTGCAAGGCAGATCCGAAGTGGAGTGGCGCAGCGTTTATTGAAGAATCAGTGCAAGCCATCAAGCAGAAGGTGGGGACACACCGGGCGATTTGCGGGTTGAGCGGGGGAGTGGACTCGACGGTGGCGGCGGTGCTGGTACACCGGGCGATTGGCGACCGGTTGACGAACATTTTTGTGAATACGGGGATGCTGCGGAAGAACGAGTTTGCGAACACATTGCAGATGTATCGGGAAAGACTTGGCTTACGGGTGGTGGGAGCGGACGCTTCGGAACACTTCCTGGAGAAATTAAAGGGTGTGAGTGACCCGGAACAGAAGCGGAAGATTATTGGGCGGGAGTTTATTGCGGTATTTGCGGCGGAAGCGGAAAAACTGCAGAAGGGCGAGGCCCACGGGGACATCAAATGGCTAGTGCAGGGAACACTTTACCCGGATGTAATTGAATCGGTGTCGGTTAAGGGCCCATCGGCGACGATCAAGTCGCACCACAATGTGGGTGGGTTGCCAAAGGAGATGCCGTTTGGGTTGATTGAGCCGCTGCGGGACCTGTTTAAGGATGAAGTGCGACGGATTGGCAAGGATTTGCGGTTACCAGTCGAGATATTAGTGAAACATCCGTTTCCGGGACCGGGTTTAGCAGTACGGCTACTCGGCGAGATAACCAGTAAAGATCTAGTAATTCTTCGGGAAGCGGACGCGATTGTGGTGGAGGAGATACGGCGCGCAGGGCTGTACGAGAAGGTGTGGCAAGCGTTTGCGGTGCTCCTGCCGGTGCGAAGCGTGGGCGTGATGGGGGATGGAAGAACGTACGGGCTGACGGTCGCGGTGCGCGTGGTGCAGTCGGATGATGCGATGACGGCGGACTGGGTGAGATTGCCGGGCGATGTTCTGCAGAGAATGTCGACTCGGATCGTGAATGAGGTGGCCGGAGTAACGCGGGTAGTGTACGACATCAGCAGCAAACCGCCCAGCACGATCGAGTGGGAATAGCGTACGGTGAGAAGTTGAAGCCGGAGGGGTTGTGAGAGTTATAGGACCACTAAAATAGATTGCAACGGAATATTAGGAATTGAAGTAAAGAAAAAGGCCGCTCTGGTTGGGTTAGAGCGGCCTTTCCCTTTGGACCTGGTAATTAGGTGCAGTGCCAGTGTAAACGAATTTCTCTACCGATTGGCCATTTTCTGGGCCATGTAGAGGAGGAGTTTACGATCCTCGTCATCCGCCTTACTCAGCAAGCGGCGCAGCTTGTTGAGGTAACGCGCGTCTTTGCCAGCGCTGCCCCAGGCGATGTCGTCAGACGATTTGCGCTTGGGAAGATTTGGCAGTTGAGGCGGCTCTTCGCCGTCGTAGAAGAGTTGATAAAGAGGGCATTCGAGCGCGCGTGCCAGTTTCTCAAGTGTTTCAATGGCTGGAACTGTATGGCCATTTTCAACGCGAGAGATGTAGCAACGAAGCAGACCGGTACGCTTCTCGATATCACCCTGAGAGAGTTTCTTTTCCTCGCGCAGAGCGCGAAGACGGTCACCGATAATCATGGGTTGAGTATTCCACAAAGAGTTATAGCTAGCAAGTCGAGACTTTCAGAGAATAGTTGAAACATATGTACGCAGAGGGGAATATGGAAGGGGTACATACGTGAGCGGGAGAATTGCGGAAGGTCGCTAACAGGGCAGAGCAAAGGGGTTTAGGAGCGAGGATTAGAGTGGGGAAAGGTTTGCTCAGGTTCGCGGACCGTTTTTGTGCAGCAGGAGATGCGGAAAATTTTAATATTACGAAGTGGGTAATGGGGATAGGAGCGCGCGAATTAACGGTCTAACAGGTGGCTATCGAACGGGAGCAGCGGTGTTTGCGGAGGCGGGGGAAAAACGTGCTGCTGAGATTATTTGCGGGACAAATGAAATGGAATGCGAAGGCCAGCTGGAAATCGGCGGTAGGAGAACGCGGAGTCCTCGGAGGCTAAAGCCCCAGTTTGCCTTCCTGGACGATGTCCGAGCTAAAGCTCTACCCCCTGAAGGCAGGCCAGTGGCAGGGAATGGATTGCGCGGAGATGGACAGGCTGGGAAAATAGGCGTAACCAAAAGAGTATGGATCACGTCCCAAAATTAGACGAAATGGCATCGACGGTGCTCGCTCCTGTGTTGACCCCGGCGGCGGACGCGCAACGGCGCGACGACGACCGGGAATTGGTGCGACTGGCCAAAAGAGATGACCAGGAAGCGTTTGAGATCCTGGTCAAGAGGCACCAGTCGAGGGTTTTTGCGGTGGCCAGCGGCATCTTGCGCAATAAGGAAGACGTCGAGGATGTGTCGCAGCAGGTCTTTGTGAAGGCGTATTTTTCGCTGAAGAGGTTCGACCAGCGGGCCGCGTTTAGTACGTGGCTGTACAAGATCACGGTGAATGAATGCTGGGATGTGCTAAGGAAGAAGAAGTCGAGGCCGTTGTATTTCGAAGCGGAATTGAGTGAGGAGCAGGCGAGGCAGTACAAGGCAGCGGAGGATGCGGAGTCGCCGATTGCGGATGTAAGTGATCGGTTGGCGTCGCGTGAACGAGTTGAGCACTTGTTGGGATTTCTGGATGAACGCGACCGGGCGATGCTGGTATTAAAAGAGGTGCAAGGATTTTCCGTTGAAGAGATTGCAGAGATGCTGGAGATCAACGGAAATACGGTGAAGGTAAGGTTGTTCCGGGCGCGCAGGCGGATCATGGACAGGATGAAACGGCGCGAACCGGGACAGTGACGGGAGAGCCGTGGCAAACAGGAATTTGGTAAACGAGGTGAGTGGCAGATGGTAAATGACAACCTGAATGGGGAAGCAGTGTGCGGGCACTTCCGGGAAGAACTGGAACTGGTACGTGTGCCCGGCGATGCGGTGATTGAGAGGGGGGAATTGCTGGCGGAGTTGTCTGCGCAACTGCGCGGACACGCCGCCGAGTGCAAGGGTTGTCTGGTGGCACTGGATGATGTAGTAGAGACGAGGAACCTGCTGTTGTCTCTGGCGACGGAGACGGGCGGAGTGCAGCCAGGGCCGTGGTTTAGCAGCAAGGTAATGAATGCGATTGCAGCGAAACAGAAAGAAGACGAAGTGCAGGATGGATTCTGGCTCAGCGTGCAGAAACTGGCTCCCAGACTGGCGGCGGTTTGCGCATTGCTGCTGGTGTTGATGGGAACGTGGGCGGTGCAGACACAACGCGAGTATCAGGCCAGGCAGATGACGCTACCGGGCGAAAGTTTATTTGACTCAGACTCTTCCGGCCAAGCCAACGATGAAATATTGACGAATGTAGAGGCGCATCGATGAATCCGCAGACCAGAATGCAAGCGCGGCTGTGGCTTGCGATTGTATTCGTGCTTGGTGCGGCGATTGGTGCGACATTCGGCTACAGTTTCGCGCATCGTAGTTACGCGTCAACTTCGCATCCCCCAATGAGCGAACCGGAACGGCGGGCAAAACGCGTTGCGGAGATGACGCGGGAGATTGGACTGAGTCCGGAACAGAGCCAGAAACTGGATGCGGTGATTGCTTCGACGCACGAAGAGATGAAGAAAGTGCATGAGAAATCGGACGCGGATATCGAAGCGCTGCGGCAGAAGGCGCGCGGGGAAATGCGGGAATTCCTGACGGCGGAGCAGAAGCCAAAGTTTGAGGAGTTTGTGCGAAAATTGGATGAAGCGCGGAAGAAGGATTCGGGGCACTGAGGAAATAGTTTTAACTAGTACTTATCTCATAAATGCTTTGGGGTCGCCAAAGTCCTTGAAAAAGCGGCCGTTTAGATAGGGCCCAACCATTTATGAGATGGCTTCTAAAAAGTTTTCAGTTCTAAGTTCGAGAGGCCGGCCCCTTCGACAAGCTCTGGGCAGACTCTGGCGATACAACGGCTAACAACAGTCCGTAGTGAAAGTATAATTCCCAAAGAGAACAAGGTAGGCGACTTCTTCCCTAAGCGCCATTGCTGGATATCCTAAGGCGCTCGGCATAGGATTGCGTTCATTGTGCGCTATGGTCCACAAGCGAAAAATCATGGTCTACATTGCCACGAGTGCTGACGGCTTTATTGGCCGGACGGACGGTTCTGTCGATTGGCTCGACCGTTTGCGTCCAAAGGCAACTATGGCATTGGCGCGTTTTATAAATCGATCGACACAATCCTGTGGGGCAGGAAGACGTACAACCTGGCGCTCGACTTTCAAGAGAAAGGTGTCAGCGGGACGGCTTTCGACACAAGAGTTAAAAACTACGTTTTCACACATAGTCAGCTGCAATCGGCAGCGCCGGCGGGCGTGAAGTTCGTGAACGAACCAATGAGAGCGTTCGCAACCCGTCTGCGGGGGGAAAGGGAAACGACGTCTGGATCATGGTGGCGCGGGCATCATTGCCTCGTTCTCGACGAGGGAGAGATCGACGAGTTCATGATTCACGTAATCCCCAAGTTTATAGGCGAAGGCATTCCGTTGATCGCACCCAGCCGTCGCACTGTTCCGCTAAAACTGATCACCTGCACAAAGTTCCAGACGGCGTGGTCAAGCTGCACTATGCCGTCCGCAAATAAACTGCACTTCTAGCACAGTGTAGCGAACGCAGGCGTTTTATGCCGGTGCTGAAGTTCCGACTCCCTACGAAGCGGAGGGAAAAGTAGAAAAATCCCCACTCTCACATACCGAGACTAGGGCACCCTGAGAAACGACAACACCCGCACCCTTATCGACGAAGGGTGCGGCACCCGTAGAAAAGTAAAAAGAACCGGTCTCAAGACCCGCCACTACAAGTGACCAGACGGTTAGAGTTCGACTAGAAGCTTGCCGGTGTTTTCACCTTTGAAGAGCATGTTGATGGCTTCGGGAGCTTTTTCTAGGCCCTTGACGATGGTTTGTTTTTCTTTGAGCTTGCCCATCAGTTTCCACATGCCGAGCTGTTTGCCGGCTTCCATAAAGCGCGAAACGTAATCGATGATGATGAAGCCGGTGACTTGCAGGCGCTTGATGAGGATCTGCGAGAAGCTGGCGAGAGCGGGATCCTCTTTGGTGTAGCCGGAGATGAGTCCGCAGAGAACCACGCGGCCGTGCAGGTTCATGCGATCGAGAACGGCTTGCATGATTTCTCCCCCGACATTTTCAAAGTTGATGTCGACGCCCTTGGGAGTGGCGGCGATGAATTCATCCTTCCATTGCGGGCGCTTGTAGTTAATGGCGGAATCGAAGCCGAGATCGTCTAGCAACCAGCGGCACTTATCGTCGCTGCCAGCAATTCCCACAACATGACAACCATGAATTTTCCCGAGTTGTCCGACGATACTGCCGGTGGCTCCTGCGGCGGCGGAGACGACCAGAGTTTCGCCCGCATTGGGCTTACCGATTTCCAGCAGGCCGAAATAGGCGGTGAGTCCGTTGATGCCGAGGACGCCGAGAAAATTGGTGTCAGAGAGCAAGGGAATTGAGGGGACGGCGTGGAAGGTGGCGGCGTTTGTGGAGTCGATGACGACGTGATCCTGCAGACCGGTGAGGCCGGTGACTTTGTCTCCTTTTTTGAAATTGGGATGGCGGGATTCGATGATTTCCGCAAGACCGAAGGCGCGCATCACTTCACCGAGTGCCACGGGTGGCATGTACTGAGGAACATCTGCCATCCAGACACGCATGGTGGGATCGATGGAAAGGTATTTGACTCGAGCGAGGGCCTGGCCGTCTGCGAGAGCAGGCATGAGGGATTCGGATAGTTGGAGATCGGTGGGAGCGACTAGACCTGTAGGCCGGGCGGTGAGTTTCCAATGGCGAACGGTAGTGGACATGGGAGAAGCCTCCTTGGGGAGAGTAAAAGAGTTGGTGGGGAGAGGCAAATGGGTGAGGGAGTTTGCCTCAAAAGTCGAGAGTTAAAAGTTAGAAGGAAAGCGCGGAGAAGTGCAGAGGCTGCGGTGGTCACGGTGACTGGCTGCGGGCTTTGTTGCTGCCGCGATCCCTCCACTTCGAGTCGCGTAAAGCGCGACTCCCTGGTCGGGATGACAAAGAAAGAAGAAGCAGATCCCTCGCGTTGCTCTGGATGACAGCGAGAGATGGGAGGATGCGGGCGGTACAAGGGAATCAGGCCGTCGCGCGGCGGGCGAGGACCCACTCGAGGGCATCGTCGAGATTGCGAAAGACTTCGATGCCATTGTCGCCGGCGGATTCGCGAAGAATGGCGAACATGCGTGCCAGACCAAAAGCCGTGTCGTTGTTGACGAGAATGGCGCGGCGGGAAACGGGAGAGAATACGGAGTTCTGAGCGATCCGACGGATATGTTCGGAATTGACTTCGATCTTGGTGACGTGGCTGAAATCGAGAAGTTGGGAAAAGGTGGGGTCAAAATCGGGATCGCGCAAGAGTTTTTCCTGGTGGGCGAGAGCGTCAGCTACGGTGACTGTACCCGAACCCGTGGTCATGACAAGGCGGTTTTCCTTGTCAATCTTATAGAATGCAGGCATAGGCGGTTATGACTTGCAAAAGTGACAACAAACTTCCGTAATTTGATGAGTGCACGAAAATTATACAACGAGAGGGGGGCTTGAACAGCTAAAGGCTGAAATATTATTTGGAATAGTTCTAAAACGTTTATAGAGGGGTTAAAGGAAAAGAGAGCCGAGAAACTGGTTTGTGCCCTCAGGGCCGGTGATGACGACAGTGAGCGTGCCGTGATTTGAGCGGAATGCAAGGCGAAACGAAGGAGCTGGCAGCAGGAGCGCTCTGCGGTAATTAGATTTGCAAGGACGGCAAGGCACTTTTCATCACCGGGGAAGTGAAAGGTGGAGCCATCCGGGAGTTCTTCAACAGCAAAAACACCAGATTTGAACTCGGCGAAGAGCGTGACTTCGCGTGCTCGGAGTTCAGGGGAAGAGAGTTGGCAGGCGACGGGTGTGTGTTCCGCTTCCATGGCGAGATAGAAAGATTACAAAAGAAGATTGCAGGAAGATGCGCAGAATTGCGACCAGATGAGGCGAGTTGGGACATAATACCGCGAATGCAACGGCGGCACCGGGCAGCGGAAAAGGGACCGGCCTAACATGAATTCGTTACTGATGAATATTCCGGACGAGCTTAAGCCGTGGGCCGCGATGGGACTTGGGTCGTTCATTCTGGTGTGCCTGGTGCTGTTTCACGGATTGGGATTGCACCGGGTGCTGGCTTTCCATGTGCGAGGCGAGAAGAAATTGTTGAAAGGGCGACCGCATGTGCTGCAGACAGTACTACTGTTTGGGCTGGCAGTATTTCTGCTGCTGTCGTTGCACATGGTGGAGGTGTTTGCCTGGGGGTTTGCGTTGTTGGGATTGGGGTTGATACAACGCGCGCATGATGCCTTCTATTTTTGCGCGAATGCGAATACCACGCTGGGATTTGGAACTGTGGATCTGGACTCAAACTGGAGGGACAGCAGTCCCATCATCGGGATATCAGGACTGTTTACGTTTGCGTGGACAACGAGCGCGTTGGTGAATGTGGTGGGTGTACACAACCGATTGCTAACGCAATTGCATGAAGAGTGAGAGAAAGAGAAGGAGTTGCGGGCGAAGCTGCGCAAGGAAATTGGAGAAGGACGAAAACGCGAAAAGGAATTGGAGACAACGATAAAAGGGGATGCGAAGGAAAAGATGGAGGGGGCTTCGTTGCGGCACCGGTGGGAGATCTGGAGGGATGAGAAGGGGAAATTGATGGGATTGCAAAAAAGAAGAGTTGAGAGAAATTGCGGAGATGTATCAGAAGGAACGAGTGGAGGAGGAGAAGTTGGGGCCGAGAGAAGCGGGGGAGGAGGGTGGAGAGAAAAAGTGAGAGCAGAGGTGTGCGGAGGCTAATGACTAAGCCAAAAACCGCACCCTTAAGCCCGAAGGGTGCACACCCGGTATCACTAAGGACCCAGTTTTGGAGGAATGGGCAAAGGATAGGTACGCTCAGTACCTGGAGACGAGGGCGACAAAATGTTTACGATTACCCTGTTGAATAACTGCTCGTATGCAAATAGACTTCCGCAACTCTGACAATCGCCCATTGTCAGGCCGAAAGAGCCGTGACGGGGACGCAGAAGGATACGCAAAGACAGCGCACACTATATGTTTGCTAGTTGAGCGTGTCACAGAGCAACGCAAGGCAAGCGTTCCCGAAGGAGACGACAATGTTGCGAAATGTTTTTCTTGCCATGTTATTGACGGTTGGGCTTCTTGCGGCCATTCCGGCCGCAGCCGACAGTCTCATCGTCAACACCGGTAACCCCGACGGGTTGATGGCGATGGCCTCGCGTCCTGGAACCGCCGGCCAAATGGAAATCGAAGCGGCTGACGACTTTATTCTGACCGGCGCGTTGAGCGTTACTGGTGGCTCATTTGTCGGTTTGATGCCTTCTGATGCGTCGCTCTCAAGCATTAGCGAAGTTGTTGTAGAGATTTATCGGGTGTTTCCCAACGACTCCACACTTCCAGCCTCGGGAAACGTACTCACACGCGTCAACTCCCCATCAGACGTGGCGTTCGGTTCGCGCGACTCTGCCGCGGGCGGCTTGAGCTTCACACCGGCGCTCCTCAGTAACAGCTTCACTACCAACAATTCTGTTCTGAACGGTATCCATCCGAGCCCAAACCAATTCACCGCGGGCGAAGGTGCTGTGACGGGGGAAGAGGTTTCGTTTAATGTGACCTTCACAGCGCCGTTCAATCTCCCTGCCGACCACTACTTTTTTGTACCACAAGTATTGTTGACGAACGGGGATTTCTTCTGGCTCTCCGCGCCCAAACCGATCGTTCCGCCTGGCACATCGTTTACACCAGATTTGCAGACGTGGATGCGGAACGCGAAGCTAGATCCCGACTGGTCACGAGTGGGCACGGACATTACCGGACAAGGTCCGTTCAATGGAGCTTTTACGCTAAGTGGTTCGCCAGCGTCGGTTCCGGAACCAACCACTCTAATGTTGCTGGGCCCTGGGCTTCTGGCGTTGGCGGGATTTAAGTTGAAGAAGGTCACCGTCTGAAAGACATTGAAGTACTTAAAGGCTCGCCATAGGCAATCGGAGCGTGAGACCAAACCTGCATCGGAAACAATTACGAGTATGGGGCCTTAGGCGACCAACTCCTTCTCATCCCATCTGTTTAACGCCCTAGCTGGGCGAGTTCATGCTGGACAATCTGGTTGGTAACTCGCTCGAGCTTGCGCAGCCACTCGTTATTTGATGTTCCTCTACCCGTCGCTGACACCTCAACGTATCAACAAAGTACCCACCCGGGCCCTTCCAACAGATGATGGAAAGTAGGATACTTTCCTTAGAATCCCAAATGAAAACGAGACTCATCCTTCCAGTGGTTGGCCTCTTCGCCCTGCCACTGGTGTGCTTCGCGCAAGGCTCTAAGCAGGGTGGCGGGCCACCACCCTCGTCGAGTGCTGGAACCTCGTCAGGCACGGTGGATGCCAATAAGTACATGAGCCGAGGATGGGAGGATGCTTTCAACAAGGGACGCACGGGAGATCACCTGCGCGGAAGTGTAACTCTGGCGGAAGGCACCCTTCCTTGGGAGCCGATTCCGGTTATCGTGACATGCGATGGAAAGGCCAGCTACAGCACGGAGACCGATTCTCACGGTATTTTCGTAATCAGCCGGGTCGAGCCCATCGGTTCTCCGACTATTATAGGAACGCAAAAATCGCTGATTACACAATTAGTTGGTTGTGCAGTATCGGCGGTGTTGCCCGGGTTCGACTCTTCTCAACTCACTATCCTAAACCGCGATGTGCAGAGTAATCCGAACATCGGAACCATTACTTTGAAGCGCGAAGAAGGAGCCGAGTACATGGCTCTTAGTGTGACGACGACTTCTGCGCCCAAGGAAGCCAGGAAATCGTTCGAAAAGGCGCGCCGGGAATGGCTTGACAATAAACCGGACCGAGCAAAGCGCGAACTGGAGAGAGCCGTCGAGATTGATCACCAGTTCGCCGAGGCGTGGTACCAGTTAGGGAAGCTTCAAGAGGCTTCGAAGTCGCCCGGGGCTTGGAACTCGTACTCGAATGCAATTGCAGCCGACCCCAAGTTTGCGCTCCCCTACCAGCAGATGGCCGCGATGTCTGCAAAAGCGGGAAAGTGGCAAGAGTTAGCGGAAGAAACCAAAGAGGCGTTAGAACGCAATTCCCGGGGCACACTGGAGCTGTGGTATTACAACGCGCTGGGCAACTACCAGTTGAAGAAGCATGATATTGCCGAAGCCAGCGCCAGCAAATCCCTCTCGATGGATCCACTTCACGTGCAGCCGGATACAGAGCAACTGCTGGCGATCATACTGGTTGCGAAACACGACGTTCCGGGCGCGTTGGAGCATTTGCGCCACTGCCTGACCTATTTCCCGCCGGGACCCAACTATGACCTGGTGAAACAACAAATTGAACAACTTGAGGCGGGGGGCACAGCCGCGAAAAGGACTAACGATAAACAGGAAGAACCTGCAGCGACGAGGCACCTCGAAGTGTTGAACGCATCGGAAAAGCCGCAACCTGCCGAACATGCGAGTGCAGATGTGGGGAATAGGAGCGCGGCCAAGGTTGCGGGGGCTGCTTCCACCACAGTGGAGTCTCGCTGGTCGCCTCCTGATGTGGACGAGATTGCGCCGGGTATTGAAGCAGGATCGACGTGCAATCAGGAAGAGGTACTGCAAAAGATTGGGCAGCGCGTCCGGGAATTCGTGGACAACGTGGAGCGATTCACTGCCACCGAGTCCATATCTCAGGAAACCGTGAATCGATCGGGAGATGTTTCCGAGAGAGAAAACCGGACATACGAATACATGGTATCGATCAAGGAGATTCGGCCTGGAATGCTGGACGTGGAAGAGACTCTGAGCCGGGGCAGTAAAGCTTCCGCTTCGCCAGGAGGGATCACCACGAAAGGATTACCCGCACTGCTGCTTATTTTCCACCCAAACGACTCAGACTCATTTTCCATGAGATGCGAAGGGCAGAGTTCCGTCAACGGGCGACAGGCGTGGCAGATCTATTTTCGGCAGAGAGCGGATAAACCGAACACGACTCGTGCGTATAACTTTGGGCCGAGCCGACCATCACATGTGGTGGCGTTGAAGGGGCGAGCGTGGTTTACCGCGGACACATATCAGATCGTGAAACTACAGACGGACATGATCGATGCGATACCGGAAATCCAGCTTACCGTCGACCACACGCTCGTTGAGTATGGTCCCGTGCATTTCAGCAGCAAGGGCGTGGACATGTGGGTCCCGCAGACAGCAGAACTCTATAGCGATTTGAAAGGGAGACGAGTTCACCAGCGAATGAACTTTGGGAATTACATACTGTTCTCTGTGGAAGAGAAGCAAAAGATCGCTGCTCCGAAGTCAGAGCCATAGAAGTTGACGCCGGCTTCGACTGGCTCTGAACTGCACACCACTGCAACTGTATTGATGTAGAGTCTGCTCAAAGGTGATGGCTCACCGCCGGGTGACTGTATCCGTAGGCCACCGATTGTTGGTCCTTTCGAGGATGAACGCAGCCTCACTTATCGCCGTAACCGAATTATCAGTTAACTTGCACATTTGTGCCCAGAATTTCGCCAATTTGCACGTCAGGGCCGACCCTCGAATTAACTCGCCGATGCGACATGTTCCTCGTTATCAATGTCTTGCCCCAAGTCTCAGAACTTTGGGCAAAATGGTACAGCACGTGCATCCGTGAACCTGGGGGGAGTTATTGAGTCCGCCCACCCCTCCTCAACCTCCCGATTCCGAGGATTTGGTCTATGCGGGAAGAAACAGTCACTGCAATCCGATATAGTCCGGTCCTGGGGTCGCGAAGTTGCCGTCCGTCTCACTTACAACGTAGGCGAAGGACCCCGGCCGGACATCGTCCGGTGGTTTCTTGTAAGGGAAGAAGTGCTGAGGTCACCGGATAACCAAATCACTTCTACCGGGGGACCCCTTGGGACCCCTCCCACGGTGTAATTCTCAGGTTAAAGCTACCCGCCAACCGGCCACCTCCGTCGATCCTCTACAGTACAAACGCAGCCTCGTGAATCCCCTGTCCACGAAATACTGCTTCGCCAAATTCGGCTTGTCGGACTCGGTGGATTCGATCAGTTTGCTCACATACCAACGAGTGGCGGCAAATGGACTGCGTATTTAAGTTCTTCAGTCATGGTCATCTCCGCAAAAATTTGCGGCAAAGGAAGGGAATGTAGATTACCGCGAAAATGGAAATAGGATGGGGCCTAGCCTGCATTATTCGTGAAGAGTGGTTCAGTCGCTCTTTTGTTTGAGTGCGTGACAACCTGCGAGTAATGGCAGAGGTAAGTAGAGCGGGAAAACTGATTCTAAAGTTGTTAGTGGAGTTGAAGTTTGGTTTTGAAGCGAAACGAGACACCCTCACCGACGGGTTGACGTTTAAAAAGCTTATATCGTTGAGACTCTGGATTATCCGCTTTGCGCGCCCAAGCTCAAAGCGAGACGATAAAAGCTATCGCGGTAGGGAAACGCTTGAGGCAAGTGCACCACGATGCGCCGCACCGTGGCAACGATTTGGGCTCCGAGTTTTAGAAAGTGTTCCCGCAAGGTAGCGACTTGCGCCCGGGCGTGGTGGGTCCGTGCCAGGCGAAGGCGCATCTCTTGCATCAGCACATAAGCCGCCGCCGTCAGTAGCACCCGGAAGGTGTTTGCCAAGAAGTTCGAGCAACTGGTCCGGCCGATCTGCATGCCGTCGTGCAATTCCTTGATACGATTCTGCCATGTCTCCCCGCTGACAGTAAATCTGCTCGTAAATCCACTGGGGATCCTGTTTTAGGTTGGTGACTACGAAGCGCGGGTTGTCCTTTGGTTCCTTGTTCGCGGCGCGCACCACCTCGGCTTTGTAGATGACCCGTCGTTTCCACGGCCAAGTCTTGCGGGTAGCGTATCGGCACTCACCATAGACATGCTCGGTTTGGCCGGAGACCTTCGACGCACGACGAGCCTGTTGCATGGCCGATTTCACTTTACGCTTCAACACCGCATTGGAGGCCAGGTTGACGAGGTATTCCACCCTCGGTTCGCAGTCCAGAAAATCCAGCACTTTCGGGATGCGGCCGCCGTCGGGCGCCCCGGGGTTATGATGATCGTGGAGCATTTCCCCAAATCCGATTCCGTCCCGTTTGGCATCTGCGCTGCAACAGCAACCCTGTGCTTTCCAGGGTCAAAGAGAAATGGTTCAGTCGTGCCAGAAATACCCTTGACGAACCCCTTGGCGTCAGCGGGCACGGGAATCGAACCCAGCAGCGCACGTTTCGATATTCCCTGAGAAATTTCATAAAAGTTGAATCGCCGCACACATGCCTGTTTTACTTCCTGAGAACAAGCGGGAGTAACGCTGAAGTCGTAGTCAAAGGTCAAGGTAATCCTATACGTGGGCTGCGACGTTTGGAGGCTTGCGTATAGCAGACTCACCACAACCGTTGACAATAGCTTATGCACCATGTTCGACCTAAACGAGATTTCCGCTTGGATCTTCCAGAGAACCACACATATACACCCAAGGGTCTTCCGCGTAAACCAATACATGTGTGCGGTCGGTTAGCTTATCGGATAGGCCGCACGGGACTCAATTGTTGTTCATTCGATCTTTCTAATTCTGTTAAGTCGGATCACCGCGACTTGCGCTGCCTTCCAAGGAGAAGCAGAAAAAAACAGAGGTAGTAGTTGACTGGTCATTCCATATCAGTACCCAGTTTCCGGTAAGCAGGTCAAGGGTGTTTGCCTAGGTTAATCGAGCAGTCGAGCGGTCCACCCATTTCGCTTTTAGCCAGTTTGCACCGGTGCTAGATTGTGGGCGTCTACGTGGTGAGCGCATGCGTCGTCATATTCCCGACTGGAAATGGGCATGTATCGCTGCAAGCTGTTTGTTAGGAATTGCGGCGTTCATTGTTTTTGTCATTCCGGCGGTTTTGAAGGGCAGGTTGCTTGGTTTTTTGCTTTGCTACCCGGCGCGATTCCGATAGCCCCGCTTTCCGACTACGTTGATAAGCTCGCACCAAGTGCGGAACGCGTTTCGTATTGGGTGCTATTTATCAGTTTCAACTTCGGTTGGTATTGGGGAATCAGCTACGCCAACATCAGGACTTTCCACGCTTCCGGCTGGGAATTGGGCTCCCCTGAGTTCTGAGTATTTCCGTTGCGCCCTCAGCATTGCTCTCAGTGCCGGACAACCGGAAAAGTCCTAGTGCCCAATTTACCGGTAACCCTGTTATAAGCCTCTGATCCGGGGTTAAGCTGCCTCTGTATGCTGGGTCTTCTCTCTGTCAACGATTAGTTCTGAAATAATAACTTTACTTTTTCCGGAGCCGAGCATATGGTCCACCAAGCAAATCGGCAGAGTGGCCAGGTGCGGAGCACACATCCTCTTACCAGGTCCCTTCACTCCCTGCTGACTTCGTCCCCCCTTGCTTTGCCCCCATTTGCTTCGGCCCACCTATAGGAAATCTTCGGGAGAGAGGAAACAAGAAATGCAACTACTGAAAAAGTCCTGTCTATTTGTGCTTGGCTTCGTGATGCTGCTTGGGACGCACCCAATGCCCGTTTCGGCGGCCGCTCCCGACCCGGTACTTGAGTGGATCGGGATTATGAACGACACCGTCCTGGCAGGGGCAACTAACCCGCTCGTATCCTCGCGCGTCGTTGCGCTTGTCTCTTCGTCCGTCTTCGATGCCGTCAACGGAATCGACGGGCGCCATCAGCAGATCCATGTAACGTCCAACCCTCCGCGGCATGCTTCCGAACGAGCTGCTGCAATCCAGGCAGCATACGCGATGCTGCTCAAGCTCTATTCCACCCAGTCAGATTCGCTGACAAAACACCGCGACGCCTCGATTGCGGCGATCACGGGAGAGAAGCCGGAATCCATCGCAGCGGGGATGGCATGGGGACAAACGGTCGCAGACAGGATTTGGGATTGGCGGAGCACGGATGGGTTCAACCCTCCGCCTCCTCCGTTTGTTGGCGCACTCGGGCTGGTGGGCATGCCGTCTGCCATCGGAGTATGGCGGCCAACACCGCTGCTGAACGCGCCCGGGGCTGGCCCGCAATTTGCCTCCATGACGCCCTGGGCGATGAAGCGGGCTTCGCAGTTTCGTCCGGCACCACCGCCCGCGTTGAGCAGTGCTACCTACACCGCCGATTACAACGAAACGAAGATGATGGGAGTGTATGCAGACTCTCAGCGCACCCCGGACCAGTCGGATTTGGCGCTGTTCTGGGCGGGTAACACGCCTCTCTATTGGAATCGCATTGCGTCGCAAATTGCCACCGCGCGCAATCTAAGTTTCTCCGAAAACGCGCACCTGTTTGCGCAAATGAATCTGGCCATGGCGGACGCGGCCATCGCTTGATGGGATGCCAAATACCGTTTCGTTTTCTGGCGCCCCATTACCGCCATCCGCGGCGGAGATACCGACAACAACGATGCTACGACGGTGGACCCCAACTGGACGCCCTGGCTGGACGCGCTTCCCCCCGGAACTCCAGCACATCCGGAATACCCCTCCGGCCATTCGACGGTCAGCGGTGCTGCCGCCTTTGTCCTCGAGTCTTCGTTCGGGGACAATACTCCATTCACCGTTAGCTCCGAGATCTCCCTCGCGAAGACTAACCCCCGATCCTTCTCGAGCTTCTCCGCCGCTACCGCGGAGATTGCCGACGCGCGCGTCTTCGGCGGTATCCACTACCGCAATTCCTGCGTGCAAGGGAATGCGGTTGGGCGTGCCGTCGCTGACTACGTCCTGTCGCATGCCATGCGTTCCGGCCGGGATCACGACGAGGACCACTGGTAAAGTGGTCACGCGGACCTGCCGTTAGGGTCTAGTGGTGCAAGGTGCGTGCGCGCGTAGCTCCGGCTGTAGCGCGTACACGCTTCACTTCATGCAGTACCGAATCTCAGGCTCCGCATTGGGATTTCGCTCCGTTCAGAGGGACTTTTCTGGGTAAACTGATAAGTCGGGTGTTGGGATTTGTGAATGCGCCCAAATAGTAAGCACGCTGCGGCCGCAAGAGTGTATAGTGGGTGAACCTAGGGCCCCTCGGAATGTTTGTTTAGGAGGTCCCTCATGCCGTACTTTCTCCATCAAGTCAGCTATACCCCGGACGCGCTCGCGCGGCTCATTGCCAACCCGCATGACCGTTTTGAAGCCATCCGCGGACCCATTGAAAAGCTCGGTGGCAAAATCAAAGATTCCTACTTTGCTTTCGGCCAGCATGACGCCGTCCTGATTACGGAGATGCCGGACAACGTCTCTGCCGCGGCGATCGCACTGGCATTCGCTGCCGGTGGCGCTCTGCGCAACTGCCAAACCACACCGCTAATGACCAACGCAGAAGCGTTGGACGCCATGCGCAAAGCGGGTACCTGTGGTTACAAATCGTTCACCGCAACCGCCGCTGCTGCGCACAAGTAATTCGCATGGCGCGTTAGAAAAAACAAACGGTATTGCCTCGATCGCCCATTCGTCGAAGTGGGCGAGCCCAGATTTGGTGTGTGCCTACACGACTTCCAGCTTCCCACTGGCAAGCGCGAAAAAATCCATGAAAGGCACATGTTCAGACTGTGCGTTAATCGGGCGCGCCTCATTGTTTGGCGGGTGTTCAGATTACAACTTTGTAAAAGTGCATATTCTCGACGAAAACTCTTGGAAGAGCGCAGTAACCCAATTAGGACAACTGCGGCTCCGCAGATCCGGTAGGACGCAGACCTCGCTTTGGCGAGGAGGAGGAACGTGGGTGGTGTGTGTCAAAAACTAAGAAGCAGCCCCTTGTGCTTGTTCCTCGTCGTGGATCGCGCCACGGACTTGAGAGATTATCTCTGGGGAGATGTCCGTTAGATTATGAGCGGTCTTGGCATGCTCGGCGGCTTGCATCAGGACTTCTGCCTCTGTGTCGCCGCGCCCTTCCCACGTGCAGCCAGGCATCAGGTCGTTGCAGCGAAGAACTTTTGTCATTCTGAATCTCCTTCTGCCAAAAAACGAGGGCTGATGTTAAGCTTCTGCGTCGAACAAGTCAATCCGAAATTTCGCTACGACTTCCGCTCCAGGCTGCGTCCACTGTGGCGCCCGCTGATTGATATCTGTCGGTAAGCCGAGTTAATGGACAACTTCCGACTAGCGCCCAGTTCTCCGGCCATGGCGATGGTCAGGACTTG
>CAVSDV010000018.1:0-383497 GCA_963726725.1 Candidatus Acidiferrales bacterium | reverse complement strand
CTTTACGAGGGCGTGCCGCGTTTCGGAGTGCTTTTTCAGTCGGGAGCGCTTTTTGGCTCGATGACGCTCGCGGAAAACCTCGCTCTCCCCTTGACTAGATGGACCGCGATACGCGGCGCGACCGCGCGGGAGCTCGTCCAGGCCAAGCTCGACCTCGTCGGGCTTGGTCCGTTCGCCGAGCATCTACCCGACGAAATCTCGGGCGGCATGAAAAAACGCGCCGGCATTGCTCGTGCTCTTATGCTCGAGCCCGCTCTGTTGTTCTTCGACGAACCGTCTGCCGGTCTCGACCCGATTTCGGCAGTCGAGCTCGACCAGCTCATCCTTACGCTTAGCCACGATCTAGGCATCACGGTCGTTATTGTGACCCACGAACTGCCGAGCATTTTTCTTGTGGCCGCCCACTGCATCGTGCTGGACAAAGCCGCCAAAGGGGTCGTGGCAGCGGGCGACCCGCGCAAACTGCGCGACGAATCAAAGATCCCGTTCGTACACAATTTCTTCACGCGGTCGGCGCCTGGCACGTCCGCGCATAAGGGAGGGTAACCCAATGGCTGTCGAGAAGAGCTACGCGCGCCTTGGCTTCTTCATAGTATTAACACTGGTCCTCCTCTTGGTAACGGCGGTTTTCTTCATTCAACGGCTGAAGCAGCGTCCCGCAATCGGCATGGTCACCTACACCACCGACAATGTCTTCGGCCTGGACGTCTCTAGCCCCGTTCGGCTTAGGGGCGTGCCAGTGGGCCGCGTCACAGCCATACGTGTGGACCCACGCGGCACGATCGTCCAAATCGACTTCGAGGTGTTCCTCGATCGCCTTAACACCATTGGCCTGGACGTCAGCCGGCTCCGGACGATTACCGACGTTGGAGGCGTGTTCCCCAACCTTCGGGCCGTGCTCATGGGCAACCCAATAACGGGTGAGGCGTACTTATTGCTCGATCAACCCGAGAATCCACCCCCGCCGATGGAGCTTGGGTTCAAACCGAATCGGCCCTACGTTCCGTCGCTGACCTCGCCGTTCGAGATGGCGCAAGATCGGCTGCCTGCGCTTTTGGACCGCGCTAATGCGACGCTGCAGACCCTCAGAGAGATTATCGCGCGGATGCCCGATAGCCTCGATCGCAGCGACCGATTCTTCGACAACACTGACCGCATCATGCGCGAGAGCGAGCTACCAACGCTGAGCGCCGACTCTCGGAAATTCTTTGCGACGACAAGTGCGCAGATCGAGCAGATCAGGTCCGACATGGACGGAGTGATCGGCAGCGAAGGGTCACTGGTCAAGTTCTCTGAAGAGGCGCGGGCCGCAATCAAGGCCGCAGACCTTCCGGCCGCGACCCAAGCAGCGCGCGAAGCGGCGGACAATTCCAGACTGGCGGCGGACGATCTCCGGCGCACCCTGCCGGCCATTCGGGATTCGCTCCAAGAAGTGCGCGAGCTCTCGCGAATGCTCGAGGAGCAGCCCGAGTCGTTGGTCTATGGTCCACGACCGCCAGGGAAAAGAAACCGATGACGCGCGTCTCCCGATCAGGCGCCTATCTGCTCTTTACGATCATCTGCCTGGGTGAAGCCGCTTGCCTGCGGCGCCCCGCTACGACACCGAGCCACATGCTTGAGCCGCAACTGCTAGAGCCACAACTGCCACAAGCAGCGACGCAAGTGACTAAGGCTCCCAACGCAACTCCCGTCCGGCTGCTCGATACACTAGCACGCGGACACATCGGCCGCCGTGTTCTGCACCAGCAACCGAATGGTGAGTTGACCGAGGACGCCGTTTGGCGATGGTCGTCCGCTCCCGACCGCTATCTGGACACGGCACTGCGCTTCGAATTGGCATCGAGTCCAGATGTGCGCCTCGTCGATACCGGCCGCGCACGAGCGCTAGCCGCCACGCTCCTCATATGGGACCTCGATTCTGCGGGGGAGACGCAACTGGTCGGAGCTGTGGAGTTTCAGGTCACAGGGACCGACCGTGAGGTCCATACAAAAGTAGTCCGAATCAGCGAGCCCGTCTCAGCGGAGCTACCTGGCGACTTGGCTGCCGCAGCAGGCCGCCTCTTGCGCCGCCTGGCGTCTGAAGGTCTGGCGCTCGTCACAAGCGAACGATGAGGAAGTGGGAAATGTTCTCGGGGCATTTGTGGCTTACCTCGTATACTGCCAAGCTGCGGAAACGTTCTGGAAGTTGCCACCAAAGCGGACGTAGGCGCCGCGACTGTAGCTCACCTTTATTGACTGGTGTTTGGAAACACGAAAAGCAGCACTCCCACACCCATCGCTTGTGGATTTGGTTTTCTACTTCGGGATCGATCCTGAACTGTTGACGCCTGACAAATCGGGTAGCCTGAAATTGCCATAGGCTACGGCTCTGACTGAGCAAGCTAACTCCCGATTAGCCGACCACCCACGAAGTGACTTGGCCGAGCATAGTGAGCGCAATGGCGATTGTCGCCAAGCGTTGCCCGCTAGAATATCCCCCGCGACTAGAAAGCGCTGGGCTCGGACAGGAATCACGGTTCAATTCCTCATCGTGGTAAGGACACTAGCTGAGTTCTTCCGGCTCAGGCACGTCCATGGCCCGAGCTTCTCGGCCGCAGTCGCTGCGCTGTATATTTGTGGCGCCTTAATAGCTGCATGCTTCTGCTGGGCAGGCGTGACCCTGTACTTCTTCCGACGCTACACGCCGTCCGTCTGGGTCGCGCTGGTGGCCGTAGTCATTCTGCTCGTGTACAAAATTGCTATAATTGGTTGGTGATGGCGGCTTGCTCTGACGGTCGTAACGGTGGGCAAACGGAGGCTCAGCTGGAACTAGCCATCCGGGACGAGCCGCGTTAGGACGTAGCCGCCCGGCGGCGGACGCTTCGCGTGGGACGAACGGAGCAGTGATTGCCTGAGAGCTAAGCCAAGTTTGGGTCACAGGAGGTCCCCGTGACCCATCTTCGTAAACTAATGCTGGAAGAACTCCAGCGACGTAATTACTCTGAACATACCATACGTTATTACATCCGCACCGTCGAAGATTTTGCTCGACGATTCAACTGTTCCCCCGATCGCTTAGGTCCTCGACACATTCGTGAATATCAAGCTGAGCTTTTTCAAAAACGGAAGTCATCGGGCACAGTTGCGATCCGGCTGGCGGCCCTGCGGTTCTTCTACACCAAGACGCTAAGAAGAGCTTGGAGCGTCGCCGACACTCCTTATCCAAAAAGGAACCATTGCCTGCCAGCGATCCTCAGCCAAGAAGAAGTTGTTCAGCTTATCGATGCGGCCTGCCCTCTTTTCCACCGGACGATTCTGATGACGCTCTACGCCACCGGCGCTCTCTGTGGCCTAGCGAGTTTTAATCCGAACGGCTGAGCTCGACCGCCGAGTCCAGGTGACCGCGACTAGGTCCTGGGGCCCAACTTCCACCCAAAAGGTAGAAGGAGAGGTCGATTATCAGGTAGCAGCACCTACTGAACGAGAACACCCACCTTGCACCGAGCGAATATCGCTGACAAAGAGTGCGAATGGAAGGACGGCGACAGGGGCGGCTTAGCTGAATGAGAACAGACTTACAGAAAGAAGAAATCGAAAGTGTGCCTTGACATCAGCCGGCCTTCTCATGGAAGGACCTAAGGCACCGTCGGGTCGGCGTAGTATAAATATTGCATGAACTTCTTCAAGAAAGTCTTCTCTTCTTGCGAATCAGGCCCGAAAGAGCCGCCTGTGATGAAAACAATCAGTTATCGCGGTGGAGTCGTGACGTTTCGCATACCGGCGTCGTGGAATGAAGAGTATTCCGATACTGATGGTGGGACGTTTTACGAGGACAAGCCCGATTCTGGCACGTTACCCCTCACGCTCATCAAAGCAGAATCGCCTTCCTTTCTGTATGGCTGATCGTGATCAGACCCATCGCAGAATACGCAGATGCCCGGCAGTCCGTCACGGTCGTAATAGAAGTCTGCCTCAGCGTAGACTCCTGACTCAGGACGATATTGAGTCGCCAAGTCCAACCTGAAGCTCAGAAGTTGATGAGTTTCACCCACAATCGGCAGGATGCTTCGCCCCAAGCGGGACACTTCAACGATTTCATTCAGGTCGGATTGCTACCAGCGGCCAAAGATGAGTGAAATGGCGATTTTCCGCCAACAACCCACTGTAGATAACGGCAAATCCACGGCCTTCATTGACTTGCGCGTCTCGCACGACTCCTGATACGTTTTCTTCCGCTGAAGCCGGGCAAAGAGAGCGTGTGAACGATGAGACGCACCCTGACGCAAGAAACATTGCCCTTCCATACCAACCGGGCCGGAAGGGCATCATACGATTTGTTGAAGAACAGGCTCATCGCTACTGCTTGTCGTACATCGCAGTCGTGTTAATTTTGTTGCCATTCGGATCGGTCCCACTCAGCGTGACTGTACGACTCTTGCGGTCCGGGGAAACGACAATGTGCCCGCTCATCGTAACCCTTCCATCCTTCTTAACGGTTAATTCGAGGGTGCAGAAGTTCAGCTCGACGCAGTTGGTAGAATTGTCAATCTTCTTGTAGGCTCGGGTGTCTGAAGTCGAATCGCCGGTGACCGGATAGTCTTTGCCATCAAACTTGCCGCTCCATTCATTGTGGGTCGGTTTTCCATCGGCGTCCGTACCGTCAACAGTGACCTTCATGTTGGCTCCCGCTGCTTTGTAGACAACGGTGTGGTTCTTGGGCGCTCCCGGACTCAATCTGGATTTGGCTTCGTTCAGCTTCCAAGTTCCTAGATTGGCGTCCTTCGCAAGGCATACGACCGATCCGGCAAAACACAGTACCAATACAAGGACTGCTGTTTTCGTTTTCATCGAGCCTCCTGGTGTAAGAAGCAAAAGCGGCCTCGGCTAAAAAAAGGGGACCCAACAACGGGATCGGTCTCCAAGGGCGAACGCCCATCCATCGGTAGTTCAATCCCGCCATCGACGGGGCCGATTCTTACGGTAACTCCTTAACAACGACTGCGAAGAGCGCCCACATTGCGATAGCAGCAATGGCGGGAGCGCGGAAATCGGGAGCGGTCCGCCCCGCAGTGCTGTCGGATTCTCGCTGTCCATTTTTCCGGTCCATCGAGCAAATTCTTGATTGTCTTTGACCTCGAATGTCACCGTGCCCTCATCTGCCTGCCTGTTGGCTCACCCGCTGCGGTGACGCTGACACGCCAGTCTGAAGAGACTAGGCTTGACCCGGTGTCTGCACAACTAGGGAAATCCCTAATGCCGGGAGCGCATCGCCTAGCTACTATCGGGCCCAACGCGCCAGGAAGCGTTGGAGGAAAAGATGGAACCTATCAAAAGGATTTCTTTCGGATACGGCGAAGCCGAAGCGGCCACGGGTATATCACGGCATCAATGGCGACACCTTGCGAAGTTCGGAAAGGTTCGCGTTGCTCGCGGGGGTCAGCAACGCACGTTCCATCGGCGTGCGTTCACCTAGCGATGACGGGCGGCTGGTTTCGAGATTCCAGCCGCCCGTTGCTTTTCCTGAAGTAAAATTCGATTCATCAATGGACCATTGCCCACACTGCAACGGGCCTTCAAGCCTCCGGCGGCAAATCAGTTGACCACTCGAACCCACCTCAACTCTGAAAGGTAGGGTGGAGAGCCGAGTCGAATGATTCGAACGGCCTCTTTGATTAGGCCACCCTGCGAGCTTCTCCACACCAACAAGTAAGGAATCGGGATAACTCACGATTGTAGAACGCAACGCTAGGAAAAGCTCAGCTCATACCAAGTCAATCCAACCTCTTAGCGCCCAATCGAGGTCGCCCGCCAGTCCATCGCAGCCGGTTCGCTCCAGAATCCGTAGCGAAAATCCGCGGACAGGCGCAGCCGGTCTCCACTTCGGTTTGGCAGAGAACAGTTTCTCTTTTCCTTTCACTCAGTTCACGCGACCGCGCTTTTCGTTTACGGAACCTCCACTGCCCATGCAACCACCTTCCATCCCGCGTTCTCCTTGTTCCACAACAAGAGAAGCGCCGGTGACTGCTCCTCGCCAAAATTCATTCGGCTCGCGGACAAGTAGTAGGCCCCGTACTTCGCATCCGCTGGCAGCAACTCTGGCGTTTTTTCCGGTAAATGCCGGTTCTGGCACAAGAAGCTAGCCGCTTTCTGGTCGGGTACAGCCATTATCGCGAACGCTTTTGAGTTTTCTTGCTCCAAGGGTCGTAGCAGGTCATTCACCGGTTGCACGCTCGACATCAGGTCGGCCAAATTTGTCCCCTGCGGTATTCTTCCAAGTACGCGGTCCAGTGCCGACTGTACCCGGGCCGCCGGCGCCAGACTCTTCTCCGTCGAAGAGGGGGCTTGCAAACAGGCTAACGACCGATGCGACGCGAACTTAGAAGCCCGCGCGCTGTCCCGCTTCACAATCCAGGTCTGATAGAAATCGGTGATGTCCTTTACCGCCACGGGATCGCCGGCTATTGACTTGGGCTCTTCTTCCGCAGGCGCGCTGACGGAGGCTTTCTTTGGGATGATCCCCAAATCGCTGTTGTCTTCGAGGCGGATAGCTATGATCTTCCAGTACCCTCCTTCCTGCGCCCAGAGTAGCGACATCATCCTGTTCCCGCTGCCGCCCTGTTTCTCCCTAAACGCCGTCCCGTAGTACTTCTCTTTGGGATGCTTTCCTGATTCATCCTCCGGCACCGCTGCGCACTCCACATCCGCCCCTATGTCCGGTGGCACACTCACCAACCTGAACTCCGACGCATACCCGTTTTTGGACTCTTTCAATTCTGGCAACCATTGACCGGCAGGCTCGAACACGTCTCCCACAGAAGCCACTGCACCTGTAGTCGTGTTGAATTTGTTCATTGCCATGACTGCGCCCAGTCTCACCATGCCAGAAGCCATCTGCTTTCGGTTCGTGTGTTGTATCGCCTCCAAACACGGATAGCCGCGACGTGAAAAATACGCGGCAGAAAGATTCGGTTGTTTGTCTACCACCCAGCTCTTCAGAAAATCGTGCGCGCTTTTGTCGATTCCCTGATCCCCTTTTACCGCGGGATTCAACGGGATGTGCCCTAAGCTTTCAGTTGCCCCTTCTTTTGTCGGCTTTCCTCCTCCTCCCAGAATTCCGAACACTTCCCGCCACCAACCGTTTAACCCCGCCCATCGTTCGTCGTGTTTATCTAGGTTGTTCCCTGCGCGTACGTCCGAGTTCGCAGCCGACAGGTGCCCGTTCACTAAGCCCTTCGGAAAACTCGAGGAGCGGTAATCCACGTCAACGTCGGCCATTTTTTTATCGCGCGAGATCGAAAATTGAATCGACGGTGGGCCGTTTTTCAGGCGGTAGGAGATTGGAAAGCCTTTGTGATAAACGGTGTTGTCACGATCGCGGAAGAATTCCTGGCTCTTTGAGAGGACGTCAACCGCGTTCGGCTTGAGGTAGACATAGATGCGGAATTGGCGATCGCCACCGACACCGGATCCCTCACCCATCACCTCGTCAACTGCATCCACAAGGTCAATGGCGCGACCCAGGCTCTTCCCTTTAGCATCTATCAGCTTCGCTTTCAAAAGTGCGTGGGTTACTGCATCAAACGTTGTTCGCATAGATAGCCGAGCATTATCGTAGGCCTCCTGCGGCACAATCTTGCTTCCAGTGATTTGGATGTAATGGCTAACGTAGTCGTCGATCAAACGCTTCTGCTCAGGCTGCAATTTCGAATAGGATTTCCCGATCTCTTGCCCGCTGTTTACTTCTTCCTGCTGGTTGTTCGTCTTTTTCTTGTTTGGTTGAGTTTGACCTATTGCAAAATTTACCGACCCGATTATCACGAGAACAATCATCCACGCTTGAGTGTTTGCTTTCACCGTGAGCCTCCTTCCAGGCACGTATCAAGCCGGGGGCGCGGCAGTTATCCCGTTGGTAAGTAGCAGCCAGTAACCGCGAGGGGCATTATCCAGCCACGGAGGTCTGCCCTTACCTAGGTGCGCCGCATTCCCGGAGTCTCATTTGGTACCCAAACTAGGAGCGATAAATCCGTTACGCCAGTTGAGAGATCAAACCACGCTTCAAAGCAAAAAGGACGAAATCAGCGTTGTTTTTGAGATTAAAAGATTGCCGAATAGATTGCTTACGGAACCCTATGGTCTTTTCGCTTAAATCGAGTAGCCCGGCGATCTCTTTCAGCGCCTGTCCCTCTGCGACCAATTGAAGAACTTCTCTCTGTCGCGAAGTCATTTCCCTGGAGTACTGTTTCACTCTTTGTTTCATCGCCGCCCAATCGTCCGCTCGCAGCTTCGGCGTCAAATAAGGCTTGCCATGTAACACGTGGTCTATCGCCCTCAGCAGTTCCTGGCCAGTTGAATGCTTCAAGACGAATCCGACTGCACCGAGTTCGAGTGCCGCCGCAGCCAGATATGGGTCGTCCCGAATCGTAAGGAAAATGACCTTTACGTGTGGCATTTTCCCCTTGATTTTCTTGGCCGCATCCAATCCGTTCAAGACCGGCATAGCGACGTCCGCAATGTCGACGTCAGGACGAAGTCGAAGGGTCTCCGCTACCAGAGCACGACCTTCCTGCACCACGCCAACAACGGTATAGGTCGTTCCCAGATAGACGCGGAGTGCATCCGCAAACATGGCATGGGCATCAGCGACGAGGAAGCGGGGACGTGGCCCGTCCAATGACCTGCTCTCCATAAGGGTGGCCTTTCAGGGCTGTCGGCAAAGGTCAGAAATATGAGGTTCGTGGGGTTGTTGCCGCACCTACCTAGATTGACTGGAGCGTTCCGAGAGCCTATCTCAATACGGCGTTCATTGCCATCACAAAAAGAAGTCAAGAACTTAGGGAAAACCCAAGTTACGCGCAAGGTATCGATTGGCATAAACTCCACGGATCAGACGTAACTCGTCCGACAGTCCGAGAATAGAGCCTTCCGTAACCTCCCTGGGCGGAGGGCGATCGACGGACCCAATTTACCCGCAAGTACCAGAACTAGGAAGTTCCCTAGTTGCTTCCCCGGTGTCTTCAAAGCATGCTCTACGTGTCGGTCCTTCCCCGCCAAGTGTCCAGCAACAAATTGATGCGTTTTAGAAGGAGGAACTGCTTCATGAGATTTAAGATGATCGCTTTCGTGCTCGCACTCGCTTTACTTTCTGCGATTGGATCCAATGCTACGGACGACAACGAGGAAAAAAGAGAGAAATCCCGCAAGATGGCAGCCGAGACTCTACAGGATTTGTACAAGCTCGAACCCACAGCTCAGCCCGCCATCCAAAAGTCAGCCGGATATGCGGTATTCAATAACATGGGCGTGAATCTGTTGCTTAGCACGGCCCGTGGCTCAGGCATTGCCGTAAATTCCAAAACCAAGCAGGAAATCTTCATGAAGATGGCTTCGGCCGGTGCTGGTCTCGGCATCGGCGTTAAGGACTATCGAGTGATTTTCGTGTTCGAGAATGAAAAGGCTTTGAGCCAATTCCTCGATTCCGGTTGGTCTGGTTCGGGACAAGCGGATGCGGCCGCAAAGGCCGGAGAGAAGGGCGCGGCTCACTCGGGAGCGGCCGAGGTCGCCCCGGGAGTATGGGTCTATCAGATCACAAAGAATGGCCTCGCGTTGCAGCTGACCCTGCAGGGCACGAAGTACTACAAGGACGACGACCTGAACAAAAAGTAGCTCTGGACCACGGACCGAGACCAGAACAGGGCAACCATACCTAGAAAACCGGAGGTCATTCGCGGCCACGACGCTCAGTTCTATTCCAATGATGGAGTTTTCCTGGAAAGGGTTACTCACTTTATCGGGACGGCTCTTAAGACCGGGAATGCAGCTATTGTGTTCGCTACACAACGATACCGAGATATCCTCCTTCAGGGCTTAGAGGCGCAAGGCGTAGATGTTGATGCCGCTATTTGACAGGGAGCCCACTTTTCGTTGGATGCCACGGACACGCTTTCCACATTCATGGTAGACGGCTGGCTTGACGCGGATCGATTTTTTGAGGGCTTCAGGAATCTGATCCGGTCTGTATCGAACGCAGCAAAGGTAGAACCTCCCCGAGTCGCGATTCGCGGCGAAGCTGTGGCTCTATTGTGGGCTGAAGGCAAAAGGGGGGCGGCGATTCGCCTCGAGCAACTCGGCAACATTCTTGAGGAAATCCACAAAGTGGACATTCTTTGTTTGCATCCGTTCAGCTTGCGCATTCAAGAAGACGAACATGCCTTTAGGACCATCTGCGCAGAACACTCAGCCGTTTATTCGGCGTGATCTCGCCATTCTTCGATTGATCAAGTTCAAAAATCCGCTAGCGTTTTCGCTGACCGGTGTTCGTCTGTTCGGTGAGTTGTCTCACAGAATTCGGTGCATTTGAGGACTCTCACCGCTATTACCATTGATTATTGACCTTGACTTTTCACCAGCAGTGGAATTTGCGAGGCGAGCTGTACTTCGACCAACAGTTCGATTCGACGTTCCAGTTGGAAGAATGTTGCTGTCTTCTTTCCTGGCAATATTTGGTTCACGAGCGGTACATATTTGTTCCGCAGTTGAATCACCGACTCACTAATTTCCTCGGATCGCTTCAGATAATTAAGTGCCTGATCGTCGGTCATCGTACCCCAGTTCTGTGCGTACTCCGTGATCAGCGCCACCTTTGCATCACCGATCTTCCTATACTCAGACTGATATTGATCGTAAACTGGCCAAAATTTTGTCGCCTCCGTGGCTGTCAAACTGAGATTTAACGCAATCAGCTCTTTCTTCTGCGACCGGATATCCTTCCGCAACAATTCAATTTCCTGCTCAGTCGCCGTCTGCGCCGAAACGCGCGACCCCGACAGAAACGGCATGCCCGCCAGCATCAATACCACTATGATTCTGTTGTTCACAGTCGTTCTCCTTGGTAATCGACAGTCCGCGGCCGCCGCTCATAGACGGCTGAAAAGACCTTACATTTTGTGTGATTTGTGAAAAACTAGGGAAATCCCTAACTCACGGTGGAGGGGTCGCGTTAACTTCGCAATCGGGATCAATTCCGATTAAAGCGCTTGCCCTGAAATGTTCGTCACTGGTCCAAGTTTCCGGTGAGCCGATCTCCATTCAAACTAACTTGGCGTTTT
The DNA here is from genome assembly GCA_963726725.1 of Candidatus Acidiferrales bacterium. GTDB lineage: Bacteria > Acidobacteriota > Terriglobia > Acidiferrales > UBA7541 > Acidiferrum. The sequence goes on along the minus strand of CAVSDV010000018.1, from coordinate 372,413 downwards.
GCTGCAGTATTCCGTATCGGTGACGAATGCTTACCTGTACCCGGTTTGTACCTCAGTTTGCCATTTGTGGCGTTTTCTCAGAATTTGGAGGAATGTAGAATCAATAAGGTAAAAGATTTGAGACTGTGGAGAGAGTCCGAATCCCACTCTCTCCGCCATTTCTAACCATCACTAAAATCCAGGAAATCTACTGTTCCACTTCGCTGTGGATACATTTCGTCAATTCCGCCTGCGCTGATTACTGCAACTGCTCCTTTGTGATCTGGGACAATGCTAAAAGCGCGAGGATAAAAGCCAGCGCTACAAAGCCTGAATTCGTTCGCAGGCGCGACATCCCGGCCGTTGGTTGGGAGGGATTTGACCCGTTGCTAACTGGCTACAGGAGTACTTTGGTACAGTAGCGCCGGGACGTCTCGACATGGGACAAAAGGATGATCGGAGCCGCACCTATGAAACGGTACATCCTGGTGATTTTCTGCGCTCTAATGTTGAGCAGCATGGGGCCCCAAGTTGTGAGGGCGCAAGCGCCTCAAGGTGCTGGCACCGACGGTAAGTCCAATAGAGTCAAGGGGCACTGGCATTGGTGGCATTGGCCGAAGCGTGAGAAGAAGGCGAAAACTCCGCCACTTTACTCTGTGCCGAAATCAACAGGGTGGTGGCACCACCATGGACCTGGCCCTGCGGGGGCTGGGGTTAAGTAGAGATTTGTGGTTGGGAAAGTGCCCACCTCGGAAGGTGGCCGCTACAAAAGCTCCAGATATCGCAGAAGCGGATACCCAGAATAGTCACTCACCAGCGAGCGCTTTGTACTGGGCCGCGGTGAGCGGAACGACAGAGAGACGGCCAATTCTGACTAGTGGAGAGTTGGCGAAAAGTTTGTTGCGTTTGATGTGGTCGAGAGATGTTGGCTTCGCGATTGGTTGACCCGCTTTTATTTTAATGATCGGTTTCTTTGGATCGGAGGCGTCGGCGGAGAGGACGGTACCGGTGCCTACGGCGCTGCGCACGCTACCGGTTTCGTAGATGATGACACGATCGCCGGACTTCATCGCGCGCATATGCATAACGGCGGTAGGATTGGCGACGCCCTCCCAAATGGTTTCTTTGTCTTTCTGCAGGTCGGCAAAGGAATATTCACTCGGCTCAGTCTTCAGCAGGTACTCGGCAGCCATGGCTTCTCCTAGGGATTAGATTCGGCGTTGACTGTTGAGCAGTGGTTATTATACGCGGGTGGCAGCGACTGACGTACACGATGTTTCGGTTCCTATTGCTTGCAGATTGAATTGCCTCCACAATAGAGGTTCTCGCCCCTCCGCCTACAGAGGCCATATGTTCTTTCGTTCCATTGAGCAAGTCCGCCGATTCTTTCGTGTGCTTGGCGGGTTCACGCTGCTACTTATCGGTTTCATTATGTTTTTCACACCTGGTCCCGGCTGGGTAGTGATCTTCCTTGGGCTTACGCTGCTTGCGGCGGAATTCGTGTGGGCCAAGCGATTGATGGACCGAATGAAACACGAAGGCAACCGTCTGAAAGAGTCCGTGCTGAAGTTTGGAAGAGAGTGACCGGCGAGAGGAAATTCGCAAATGGCTAAGGAGTGGGCGGGGAAGTGGGCGCTGATCACCGGTGCGAGTGCCGGCATTGGAGTTGCGTTTGCTACGCAACTGGCAGCTGAAGGCACCCACCTGGTGCTGACGGCGCGGCGAGGGGATAGATTGGAGGGGTTAGCAGGAAAGCTGCAACAAGCGCACGGCATTCGGGCAGAAGTTTTAGCCGCTGATCTGGCTCAGCCAGAAGCGCCGCAGACTATTTACGAATTCACGAAACAAAAAAAGATTGAGATCGACCTACTGATCAACAATGCGGGATTCGGCCAGTACGGCGAATTGACGAACGTGGAAACGCAGCGGTTGCTGGACATGGTGCAGGTAAATTGCCTCGCGGTGGTCCATCTCACTCGTTTGTATCTTGAAGGAATGGTGGGGCGGCGGCGAGGCGATGTTTTGATACTGGCATCAACGGCATCATTCCAGGCGGTTCCTTATATTTCGACGTACGCGGCGACAAAGGCTTTCGATCTGCTTTTTGCCGAAGGGCTTGCCGAAGAGATGAAACCGCACGGGATCCGAGTTTGCGCGCTTTGTCCGGGTTCGACGGAATCAGAATTTCACGTGATCGCGGGGCAGGAAAAATTCAGCAGCAAGATCCAAGAGACAGCGGATAAAGTCGCGCGAGTGGGACTGCAGGCGCTAGCGGAAGGTAAGAGCTACGTAATTTCCGGATTTGGAAATTATATGGGCGCACAATCGCAGCGGATTGTGCCGCGGCGCATGGTGACACGGATTGCGGCAAAGATGTTTCATCCACTGAAGGTGGAAGCCAAGTAATATCCTCGCGTTGAAACCAATCTTTCTTCGAATACATCCAAACAAACAGACAGTTTCTGTATATTATTGACCATAAAGGAGTTGCGCTGCCGCCCAGCGACCGGGAACTTTTTGCTCTTTCGCGGGAATTATCATTGCAAGCAGGGCGTCTGACCAGGAGAAATGCAAATCGATTCTATCGAACGGGACGAGGTCCTGCTGCGCCGCTCGGCGAAAGGCGACGAAGACTCCTTTACGGAGATTTATCGCCGGCACCAAGCGCCGCTGTATCGCTTTGCGCTGCGCATGACCGGCAATGCATGGGCCGCAGAAGAGATTGTGCAGGATGTGTTCATGACCCTGGTGCGCGATCCAAAAAAATATGACATTGAGCGCGGAACGCTCGGAGCCTTTTTGTACGGAGTGACGCGGAATCGGGTGATGAAACACCTGGAGCGTAGTTCGCGGGATCTGCCATTGATTGAGCGCGAAGAAAATGGGCACGCGGCACATCCTCAGACGATTGAGATGGTGACGCCGGCGCGCGTGGCGGAGTTAGGAGAACGCCGCGCGCTAGTTCGGGAAGCGGTCTTGGAATTGCCATGGGAATTTCGCGAGACTGTGGTGCTGTGTCTGCTGGAAGAAATGAGTTACGAAGAAGCGGCCAAAATGCTGGATTGCCCTGTGGGTACAATTCGTTCACGACTGCACCGTGGAAGGGCCCTGTTGCTGGCAAAATTAGAGATTTTGCGCGAGGCGCCAAAACGCGCCGGAGCGAGCAGGTAATGGCGATGGAAAAAAATTCAATGACGTGCGAAGAATTTCAGTTAGCTGCGCTGGAGATGGATGCGGCTGGGCAGGATAGTTTGTTGCCGGAAGCGGCGTGGGAACATTTGCGTGAATGCCCGCAATGTGCGGCGTTTCAGCAGAGTTGGATGGAACTGAGCGGGGACCTAAGAAGTTTGGGAGCCGAAGATGAAAATGAGCAGGCTCCTTCACGAGTGGAAATGCGTTTGCGACAGGAATTTCGGACCAAGCACAGGACGTTGAAGGGCCGGCGAAACGCGTTGATCGCGACGTGGGCGTTGGCGGCCGCCGCGGTGTTGGTAGGTGCGATCGGATGGATTAACTGGCGGCACGAAAAGAGTATTCCAATTGCGAAGACGAATCCCACTTCACAGCTTGGAAACTCTCACGCGAGCGTAAATTCGCCGAAGGTTCAGCCCGCAGGTCCGGAGTTGGGCGAGGTCTTAGTGGCTTCGAACGATACGAGCGATTTCACGTTGTTGCCGGCGAGCATGCCGGGATTTCTGGGTGATGCGACGGTGGTTCATGTGCAGATGCAGCGTGGAGCATTGGGAGCGCTGGGGCTGACGGTGAACGAAGAGCACGCAGGCGATTGGATTCAGCTGGACTTGCTGCTGGGGGATGATGGGCAGCCTCAGGCGGTGCGTTTGCCGCAAACAGAGAATTAGATTTTGAGTTTCATGCAGGAAGAGCCTGCACAAGTGGAGAGAAGAAGAGGAGATGAAAGATGAGCAGTAACAAGTGGATATTTTCCGTGCTTTGCGGAGCGATGCTTCTTGGTGCAGGAGCCGCCCGAGTGCATGCACAGGAAGGGCCGGGCGGGCCTGGAGGTCCTCCTCCCGACGCGATTGTTCCCGGGGGACCGATGGGCGGACGCATGGAGATCCTGGGATTTGGGGAAATGCATCCGGGATCTGTGGTTACCGGCGCGCCGTACACCGCCGTGGCCGTGTTGGAATCCAAGCAGACGTTGGCGGATGGCAACTCGATCAACCGCAGAACGCAAACGAATATATTCCGCGACACCCAGGGACGCACGCGGCGTGAGACGACGCTCCCGGCGGTTGGGCCGCTTGCGGCTTCTGGACAGCCGAAGAGTTTCATCATGATTTTCGACCCGGTTGCGTCGACGGCGTATGTGCTGCATCCCGACACAAAAATTGCGGAACAATCGCCATCGCATAAGGGTGCAAAGCGAGCCGGTGGAGATTTCCAGGGTAAGTTCGAAGCACACATGCAGAAGGAGATCGCCGACGGGTCGCTGAAGAAGGAAGACCTGGGCGTGCAAACGATCAACGGAATCAGCGCGCAGGGAACGCGCTATACGCACACGATACCGGCCGGACAGATGGGCAATGAGAAAGCCATAGTTGTTACGAGTGAGCGGTGGTATTCGCCAGACCTGCAGATTGTGGTGAAGACCACGCGCAGTGATCCGCGCTTCGGCGAAACTACGTACACAATTACGAGCCTGCAACGGCAGGAACCTGCGGCGACACTGTTTGCCGTGCCGGCAGGTTACACGGTACAAGCGGCAAAACTGCCGATGCGTGGAAAGCGAATGCACAGTCCGGGAGCGCCAGCCGCAGGAACGGATTCCGGCTCGGCGCCGCCACCACCTCCTAGCGAACAGAATTAATTATTGCGAGCTTCTCTCCTGAAGACGGCGCGCCCTTTCTGCGGCTACCCCCATTGCTGCAGGAAGGGCGTAGTCGTTTGTGGAGAGACGCGTCTCACAATTCCAGGAGGCCGGTTTCACGATTTTGAGGATGGCGAATGAATGCTTCCGCTAATTTGACGCCGCTTTCTATACCGCGAAAACGGTGCATGATTTCATGTGAGGGATAGAAAGTTGTCTCGGGACGCTGGCTGGAATGAGCGAAAGTTGCGGCACGCTTGCGGCTTTCAGTGGTGGTGATGTCGACGTAGTGAGTTGGCTGGAACACCTGAGATTGTTCCCCGAGCATCACTTCGTAGTAGTAGAGATCGAATTTTCTGTCGCTGTTGAGCCAGGCGTCGTAGACAAGCAACGATGCGGCGCGATGATCGCGATGTGTATCGATGGGCCAGTGCATAAGGACCAGGTCAGGGCGTTCGCTGTCCAGGATTTTGCGGAAAGCTTCGTAGCGGGATTGGTTTAACTCCGTGTCGCCATCAATCTGTCCGGCGAACACGGGCCGGGCTTTCAGGATGATGCAGGCTCTTTCTGCTTCGACGGTCCGAATGGTGGCAGCCTGCTGCAGGGACTTGTCTTCGATGCCGCGTTCGCCTCGCGTGAGGTAGAGAAGTACAACTTCGTGCCCACGATCGGCATAAAGGGCCGAGGTGCCTCCGCAGCCGGATTCGGGGTCGTCTGGATGGCCGCCTACAACTACAATCTTCAATTTCTTTTCTGTGGAGGATTTCGTTTGCGGTTCAAGGCCAGGCAGAGGTAGCAGTTTGCCCACACTCCCCATGAGCATGGCGGATCGTCCTAAGAGATTTCTTCGCGTCAGTTTTTCCATGTGAATTGCTCCTGTGGGTGCATGAAAGACGGTGTGGGCAGCGGCGGCCGTTAACACTCGGTCGAAGACTCGAGAGACGTATTCTGCGCGCGGTCCAGCAATTCCATCACGTGGACAACTTCCTGTCCGGTTCCGTGGATTTCGGCTCCGGCACGAAGCTGTAAAAGGCAGCCGGGATTCGCGGTTACGATCATTGAAGCGTGTGTTCCTTGGGCATGCTTCATCTTTTCGGAGAGCAGTTCGAGAGATGCCTCAATTTGCGTAACGTTGTAAACGCCCGCTGATCCACAGCAAATATCTGTATAGGGTAGCTCGACAAATTCAATGCCGGGAATCGCGGTGATTAATTTTCTGGGGGCTTCGCGAACTTTCTGCCCGTGCAGGAGGTGGCAGGAGTCTTGATAAGTGACGCGAATGGGCAGGGACTTCATCGGCGCGTTCAAACCGAGGGATGCGAGATATTCAGTGACGTCGCGCATCTTGCCGACGAAGGCGACAGCGGCGGAGTGTTCCGGTTCGTCTGCAGAAAATAGATGGTCGTATTCTTTCAAGGTGGAACCGCAACCGGCGGCGTTGGTGACGACGGCATCGAATTGTCCGGCGGCGAATGCAGCAATGTTTTTGCGCGCCAATTGCCGCGCAGTCTCGCGCACCCCGGCATGGGCGGCAAGCGCACCGCAGCAGAATTGCTCGTTGGGGACTACGACTTCGCAGCCGTTTGCAGTCAGAACGCGGATGGTTGCTTCGTTGAGCTTGGTGAATGTGACATTGGCGATGCAACCAGCAAAAAAGGCCACGCGTCCGCGCTTCTTGCCCTGCGCGGGAAACGACTTGCCCAGTTGTGGATAGAAGTAGTTCATATCAATTTTTGGAAGAAGGCGCTCTCTATCGGCTAGTCCCAGCAATTTCAAGATGCCGGTCTTGCGCGCAAGAAATTGCAGGCCAGAGCGTTGATAGAACTTGAGAAGGTTCGCAGCAACGCGGATGCGCTCGGGAAAGGGAAGTAATTTCCGGAAGACAAAATCGCGGGCAACTCGAGCGAAGAATGGGCGCTTGTATTCCTGCTCGATGCGCGCGCGGGCATGCTCTACCAGCTTGCCGTATTCAACGCCAGAGGGGCAGGCGGTTTCGCATGCGCGACAATCGAGACATTTGTCGATGTGCCCGACGAAAGAACCGGAGATCGAGAGTTGGCCCTGTTCAACCAAAACTATCTGCCGGATGCGGCCACGCGGCGAATCTCCCTCAAAATGCCAGAGGCGATAGGTGGGGCAGTCATTGAGGCAAAGACCGCAGTGAACGCAGCGCGCAAAATCCTCGTAGACGAGCGGCGGGCCCGAAATAGTGCGAGAAGTCGACACGCTTCAGAGACCTCCCACAAAGCGGGCAGGGGAGAAAATGTTTTTGGGGTCGAAGGCGCGTTTGATGCGCTCCATCATGGGGAAATCCTGGCGCTTCGGGCCCCAGATATTGATGCGCTGCTTCAGAGTTTGTGGCGCGTGGAGAAGCGTTGCCGAGCCGCGGAGATTGGAAATGGAGGCGAAGACGGTTTCAGCGACGTCACTCAGGGCGTCGATGAAGGAAAGTTGCTCCCGTTCCGCGAGAACAAGAAAATAAAGAACGCCGCCGGCGCGCAGGAATGTAGCGCTGTGTAAAGCGGCCGCGGTTGCAATCTCATGAAGAGTGAGCAGATTGGAGGTGGAGACGCTTGGCAGTGTGATGCGAAATAGCGCGACAGCCGGTGCTGACCAACGAAGCCAATCGAAGCATTCGCGGAACGCGCCACTGAGAGCAGCGTCTGTCGCGGCATCCAATTCAGTATTTTCGCGCGCGCCTGCTACTTGCGCGAGTTTTTCGAGCTCGCGAGTGATCCGTTGGACGACCGATTCGTTGCCCTCATAGGCAGCGCAAACGTGCCAACGTCCACCGTCGGATTGGGCGGGCAGAGTGACATTGGATCTTCCAAGCATAGTGCGCAAGAGTTCGTTGGCCTGGGGATCCAGCAGTTCGACATTGGCTATGGGCAGGCCTTTAAGTTCGATGGAACCGCGAAAGAGAAGCGCTGCCTGCGCATCGGAAAAAGTGGCCAGGTATCCAGCGAACACGTGGGGCAGGGGGAAGGTACGGAAGTTCAGGCGCGTGATCACACCGAGAGTGCCTAGCGAACCTACCAGTAATTTGTGCAGATCGTAGCCGGTCACATTTTTAACGACGCGTCCGCCACTCTTGCAGAGATTGCCGGTACCATCCACGAATTCGGCGCCGATGAGAAAGTCGCGGACGGTTCCGTATTGCTGGCGGAGAACAGAATCAATACCGGAGGCGACAGCACCGCCAATCGTTGATGACTCATAACAAGGAACGGCGAGTGGCAGAAATTGTTGTTTCTTGTCGAGCACGCTTTCAAGCAGCCGCAGAGGGATTCCCGCTTCAACGCTGAGAGTGAGATCGCCAGCATCGAAATGGGCGATCGCCTGCATGGATTTCATGTCGAGGGCAATGTCGTAACGAGCCGGAGGCATGCCGAAATCCATTTTGCTACGCGAACCACCGGCAATCAGGCTGAGCCCATCCGCGACGGCAAAACGAACGAGTTCGACCACTTGTTCCTGCGACGTGGGGCGCGCGATGGCCGAGGGAACCACGCCGTCAACGGCGTACTCACGCAATTCCTCTTCTGCGGCAACAACGCGATTGGCACCAAGAATGTTTTCCAGCCGAGTCGCTATGTTCGTTGTTGCGCTCATCGTGCGTGGCCAGCCGATGCGTTGCCGGGTTTGACGCGTATTTCGCCGCAGCCTTTATTTACGGGGAAAATCTTTCCTGGATTGAGTGAGCAAGCGGGGTTGAAGGCATCGTGAACGCGGCGCATCAGATCGAAATCGGCATCGCTGAAGAGCAGGGTCATCAACTCGCTTTTTTCCATGCCGACGCCATGCTCGCCGGTGAGCGCACCACCCAGTTCCACGCAATAGCGGATGATTTCTTCGGAAGCGGCGATGGCGTTGTCGAAAGCTTTTGCATCACGGGGATCGTATAGCACGATGGGGTGAAGATTTCCGTCTCCCGCGTGAAAAATATTCCCGATGCCGAGATTATACTGTTTGCCTATTTCCTGAATACGTCGGAGAGCCTGGGGCAATTTGGAGCGTGGTATTACGCCGTCGAGAACATAGTTACTGGGAGCGAGCCTGCCGAGCGCGCCAAAAGCGTTCTTACGGCCTTTCCAAAGGAGATCGCGTTCCTTAGCGTCTTTTGCGGCGCGAACCTCTCTGGCGTGATGTGCCATGCAGACTTCCTGAATCGCGGCCGCCTGCTCCGCGGTGGATTCCTCTAACCCTTCGACTTCCAATAGCAATATAGCCGCGCTGTCTCGCGGAAATCCGGCGTGAATATAGTCTTCTATGACGCGCAAGGTCCAGCCATCCACCATTTCACATGCGGCGGGGGTAATTCCTTTCGCAGTGATTTCCACGACAGCTTGCGAAGCGTCGTCCACGGAATCGAAAATAGCAAGAAGGGTTTTTACACTTTCCGCTTTGCGCGATAGTTTCACGGTAATTTCTGTAACTAGAGCGAGCGTGCCTTCGCTGCCTACAAATAATCCACACAGGTCGTAGCCGGATGCGTCTCCATGGCGGCTGCCGATCCGAACGATTTCGCCGTCGGGAAGCACCATTTCCAGGGCCGTGATGTGATTCGCGGTCACCCCGTAAGCCAGCGTGTGTGGTCCACCGGCATTTTCCGATACGTTGCCGCCGATTGTGCAGGCCTTCTGGCTCGAGGGATCGGGCGCGTAATACAAGCCGGCATGTTCCACGGCTCGGGTGATGTCGAGGTTCACGACGCCGGGTTGAACAACGGCGCGACGATTGTCGATATCAATTTCGAGGATGCGATTCATACGAGCAAAGACCAGCATCAAGCCGCCGGTGCGGGCGAGCGCGCCGCCTGACAACCCTGTTCCGGCGCCGCGTCCCACGAGGGGCACCTGATGCTTCGCGGCAATGTTTACAGTCTCGGAAACTTCCTCGGTGGTGCGTGGGAAGACGACAAGGTCCGGCAGGGCCTTTTCCACGGAGCCGTCATATTCAAAGAGTAGGAGATCGTCGTGCTGGTGAAGCACGTTGGCCGTGCCTAATAAAGTGGTCAGCTCACGGAGGAGAGAGGGATTCATCGGCGGCGGTATACCTTCGCCATCTTACTATAGTGAGCGTCACGCCACGATGCGATATCGAGTCTGCGAGCGTTCTTTTTCCTGTGGTAGTGTAGATGTCCGGAGAACCGTAGAGACTGCGATGGCAAAACCCAAGGTGTTGTCTACCCACGAATTGTTTCCTGAGGCCCACAAAATTCTGGACGCCGCATGCGACGTCGAGTATTGGAAGGACACGGAAAGGCCAAGCCGTGATGAATTCTTGCGGAGAGTAAAGGATAAAGAAGGGCTGGTTTGCCTGCTGACGGAAAAGGTCAATGAAGAGATGTTGCGGGTGGCGCCGAAGTTGCGCATCGCCTCGAATGTGGCGGTCGGTTTTGACAACATTGACGTGGATGCGTGCACCAAGCGGGGTGTGGTGGCCACGAATACACCCGGGGTGCTGGATGAGACTACTGCAGACTTTGCATGGACTTTACTGATGGCGGTGGCGCGGCGGTTGGGGGAAGGCGAACAACTGGCCCGGTCTGGGAACTGGAAGGGTTGGAATCTGGATCAATTGTGCGGGGCGGATGTGTGGGGTAAGACGTTGGGCATCGTAGGTTTTGGACGAATTGGGCGGGCAGTGGCGCGGCGCGCCAGTGGCTTCCAGATGAAAGTGATTTACACGGACGCGGTACGCGCTTCGGAAGAGGCGGAAAAATCGGTGTGCGCGGAATATCGTGACATGAATGGTTTGCTGGCGGAGTCGGATTTCATCAGCGTGCATGTGCCGCTGCTGCCAGAGACGCGCGGGCTGTTCGATGCGCCAAAATTTTACCGGATGAAACCCAGCGCCTTTCTAATCAACACGTCACGCGGACCCGTGGTGGACGAAGCTGCGCTTGTGGCCGCTCTGGAAAACAAGAAGATCGCGGGAGCTGCGCTGGACGTCTACGAAAATGAACCGTTCATTCTTCCAGGATTGAAGCGTCCCAATGTCGTTCTGGCGCCGCACCTGGCGTCGGCATCATTGGAAACGCGGACGAAGATGGCGGTAATCGCGGCAAACAATGTTGTGGCTATTTTCAAAGGACAGATGCCGGCCAACATGCTTAACCCAACAGTTTTGAAGAAAATGTAGCGCACAGGTTGTACCGCCATGTTAGACACAAAACGCTCTGCACGCGAAATATTTGAAAAGACGCTGGCCTCCATCCATATTCCGCGCGTGATGGGATGCAAAGTTCGATTTGATGGTAATCGTTTATTAGTGGCGGAAGCCGTCCTTAATATCGGGAAAATAGAAAAAATCAAGATTGTCGCAATTGGCAAGGCAGCGCATGCAATGGCGGAAGGACTTGCGGCAATACTCCCCGCAGGAATTCCGAGTACGGGGATAGTTTCTGCGCCAACGAAACCAGTGTCGCCGTGTCCGGGAATCGAGTATTACGTTTGCGGCCATCCGATACCGAATGCTGAGAGCGTAAGAGCCGCAGAGGCGATCCTCAGATTGTTGGGTGGATGTGACAAGCACACGCTGGTCTTTTTTCTGCTCTCTGGCGGCGGGTCGGCGCAGGTGGAATATCCGCTGGTGCCCGGCATGAAACTCCAGGACGTACAGGAAGTGAATCGCCTACTGGTTACCTGTGGCGCACCCATCGCGGCGATCAACACTGTTCGCAAGCATCTGTCAGCGGTCAAAGGTGGACGGTTGGCAGTCGCAGCAGGTGCAGCAAAGAAGATTACACTGGCCGTCACGGATGTTCCGGTTGGCAGCGAATCGGCACTGGCATCGGGGCCCACGTTACCAGATCCGACAACGGTGGGGGATGTGCATCGCATCCTGAGTCGATATGAGTTGCGAAAGAGGCTTCCTGAGTCATTAATGGCGTGGATCGACGGGGAACTCATGCCAGAAACGCCGAAGGCATCACACCCGGCATTTGATAACGCGCAATTTGCATTGATTCTAGGAATGCACGATTTGTTTCATGCGGCGCACCATGCCACAGAAGCGGCCGGATACGTCACGCGCTGTGACAATTCTACCGACGATTGGCCGATCGAAAAGGCAGTAAACAGCCTGTTGGCACAACTGGAAGACTGGAAACATGAGAATCCCGGGCAACGTGTCGCGTTGATTGCGGATGGCGAGGTAGCCTCACCCGTGACAGGTGAAGGCATTGGGGGAAGGAACTCTGCGTTTGTCCTGGCTTGCGTTGAGAAAATTGCCGGGCGCAAAATAACGGTTCTGAGCGCGGGGACCGACGGTATCGATGGCAATAGTCCTTCAGCGGGCGCCGTGGGTGATGGTGACACATTGGAGCGCGCCAAATCCCTCGGAATGGACGCGGCCGCCTACTTCAGGCAGAGCGATGCCTATACGTATTTCAATAATTTGGGCGACGCTATTATTACTGGCCCGACGAATAATAATTTGCGCGATTTGCGCATCTTGCTGGCGGAGCGGTGAGCACTTCAATTTGTAACAACAAATGATAAAGACTACGGCTTTGACGGCAACCGCGACTCGATGGCTTTCAACCGTTCATTCATCTCCTGGACTAATTGTTCCAGTCGATCCATTTTCGATTCGTCAACGCTTTGAGTAGGTGCGGCGCCTTCCTGGCCACCTTCGTCCTCTTCTGCCGCTTCTGGATGGGGTGTGCCCTTGGGTGACGGCTTTTTCAGAGATTCGATCTGTTGTTTGATCATCGGAGCCACTTCGATGCTTAGATCATCCTGCTTCAGCAAGGCTTCCAATGCGGGGATGGCAGAAGCGTCGCCGCGAGAGCCCAGCGCAAAGATGGCAGTGAAACGAATCTGCGGATGGTTCTCTGGCAGATAACTGGCGATTTGATTGGTGATTTCTTTATTGTCTTTCTGGAGTTTTGCCAGACTACTGATTGCGGCTTGGCGTGAATCGAGGTCTTTGCCCGGTTTCGACCATTCCTGAAGCAGAGGAACGGCTTTATCGTCGCCAAGGGATCCGAGTCCGCGCAACGAGGCATTGCGAAGGAAGTTGTCGGGAGATTCGCTGTTCAGCATTGCGGTCAGTGTGTCAATGGCTTTGGGAGACTTCATGCGACCTAAGGTTTGCAGGGCAGCTCCGCGAGCACGCCAGGAACTGTCTTCCTTGGCGACAGATTCCAGTTTTGCGATGGCCGCGGAATCGTCTTTGAAGTTGCCGAGCGCTTGCACGATCTGATTGCGCACCCACGGTTCTTTGGCGGAGTTCAGAGCATCCAGCAATTGTTTTGAGGCGGCCGGCGTGCCCAGTTCGCCCAGCGAACGCGCGGCAACTATGCGCACGCCGCTGGCCCTATCATTCCGCAGCGCTTCGCCGAGCGTCGCTGTGACGTCTTCCTCTTTTTTAAGTTTGGCAAGTTCCGTTGCGGCGTCGGCGCGATCGGCAACCTCGGTGGCGTGATTCAACTGGTAAAGCCATTCCTTTTTTTCTTTCTTAAAAGTTGCGGACTTCAGGACCTGATTGCCTTTGTCGAACAGCACCATTTGCGGCACGGTTTCAGAAGGGAACGTAAATGTCTCGGATGCTTTCGCGACGACGATGGGATAAAGCTTCGGGCCGGTGCCATTGGTAATTTCCACCTCGAGTGGCACGCGGAATAATCCAACGCGCCCTTCGACTTTCTGTGTCTGCTTCACAGTAAGCGCGACCTGCTTCTTCGCCTCGTCGTAGGCATAGCTGATTTCGAACTTTGGGGCACCTGCGCCGTAGATCCACTGGTCGAAAAACTGGTCTACGTTTGTGTGCGTGGCTTCTTCGATGGCTTTGGTCAGATCCGCGGTCACTACGTTCTTTCCGCGATTTACTTCCAGGTAGTGTTTCAGACCGGCGTAAAACTTTTCAGCGCCAAGTTGTTGGCGGAGCATGTAGAGCACCCAGCCGCCTTTGTTGTAAGCGTTTCCGTCGAACTCACTGGAATCGTCGAAATCGTGGTGGACGATTGGTTTGGCGTAAAGATTGCGGTTGGCGAACCAAATCCGCGAGGCATCCCATCGGTCGTAGTCGGCCTCGTCCTTGCCGAAATGCCGTTCTGTCCACATGGTTTCCATGAATGTGGCGAAACCTTCGTTTAGCCAAATGTTGCCCCAATCTTTGCAGGTGACAAGATCGCCAAACCACTGGTGACCGAGTTCGTGAGAAATGAGGCCGTCTTCGCCTTCGAGATATTCCGCCTCAAGAAGGGGGTGGCGAAGGGAACCAGCGGCATTGGTGGTGGCGCTGGAATTTTCCATTCCGCCGGCAACGAAATCGTCGACCATGGATTGAGCGTACTTTTCCCAGGGGTAATCGACACTGAGCGTGGTGCTGAAATGCTCGAGCATGGCGGGAGTGCGGCCATAGTCGGGTGTCAGACGGTCGCCACGATCTTTCGGCGCGTAGTAGGTTACCGGGATATTTCGCCACGTGTCTTTCACTTCCGCGAATTCGCCGGCGACGACTGTGAAGAGATAGGTGGAACTGGGCAGAGATTCGCGCCACGCCCAGGTTTTCTGGCCGTTGCCCGCGTCGGAGACACTCTGGAGTTTGCCGTTGGAAACGGTGAGCCAATCAGCAGGTACAGTGACCACTGTTTCGGTGGTCAAGCGAGCGTTGGGATAGTCGTATGTAGGGAGATAGTAGCGCGTGTCCTCAGATTCACCTTGAGTCCAAATCTGTTTCGGGCGATTTGGGTAATTTTTGTCGGGCAAGATGAAATAAAGACCCTTTTTTGGCTGGCCTTCGTACTTGATCTCGATGTCGAACTTGTCGCCGGGCTTGGCCACGCGGGGCAGGGAAACGTTCAATTTTGCGTCGGTACTGTCGAACTTCGCGGATGTTTTGTTCACAGTGACGGTTTGGATCTGCAGTCCGACGGAGTCGAAAGAAATCTTGTCGGTTGCGGGCCGCAGGATGGTGACGGTGTGGGTGACGTCCCCAATTACCATTTTTTTGTCGAGATCGAAGCGAAGGATTACCTTGGAGTGTTGTAAATCGTAATTCTTGCTGCGTGCGTAGGGCTCATCGGCGCAGGCGGGAATCGCGCACAAAGCGACGAGCAGGAATATTCCCCGCGTGTTCAACAGTTCCTGCAGCAGCGTCCGCGTTGCGGACTTTGTCGAGGTCATACATCGTTCTCCTTCACTTTTTGCGGATGGAAATCGTTTTCTATGATCGTGTGCCCGGCAGATTGTAGGGTGGCCATCGCTTTGCGAAGGTCTTTGCATTGGATCAAGAGATAATCGGTTTCAAATGTCGACACTACAAAAATGCCAATTTGCGCCGCTGCCAGCGGAGTTGCGAGGCTGGCCAGCACACCGATCTCGTCAAATTGAAACGGGCCGTGAACCTTCAATACGCACCAATCTGCAACTGACCGTTCATTCGCGGGAACAATATCAGCGACGCAGACGATCGAGAGTTCATCCACAGTGCGCGTAATATTGAGAAATCTGCCCGCCGTAGCCCAGGCAGGCACGGCAACGTCCGGGGCGAAACGCAGAATTGCGTAGCGGTCGTGCAGCAAGGAGAGTGTCAGGGAGCGGGCCGGAGCGGTCATGCGTACTAGAGCAGGCTCCGAGTGGTCCCACCATCGACGGTGAGCGAAACTCCATTTATGTAGCTGGCACGTTCTGAAGCCAAGAAGGCGACTACGGCGGCGAACTCTTCGGGCTTGCCCAGGCGGCCCGCGGGGATTAGTTTCTTCCAGCTGGCAAAGACTTCTTCAGGCGTTGAACCGGTGCGTTCGGCCATCATTCCGGCCAGATCGTCGAGGCGATCAGTGCGGGTGTAGCCGGGGCAAATGTTGTTGACGGTGATTCCGTATTGGCCAAATTCATTGGCGAGGGTGCGCACGAGCCCGGTGACGCCCGCGCGAAGGGAATTGGAGAGTAGCAGGCCTTCCACCGGCTGTTTGACGGAGTAGGAAGTGATGGTCAAGAAGCGGCCCCAATTGTTTTTCTGCATGCGCGGCAAAACTTCCCTGGCGAAATAGACGGTGCTCATCAGCAGTTGGCCAGTCCAGGTACGCCAGTCCTCCTCAGTGGTGGCCATGAATAGTTTAGACGGCGGGCCACCGGTGTTGGTTATGCAGATGTCGACGCGGCCGAAGCGCTGTTCTATGGCGGCGACGAAATTAGAGACGGCTTGGGAATCGCTGACATCGAGAGCCTGCCAGAAGACTTCGCGTCCGCCAACGGAGCGGATTCGCTCGGCGGCCTTTTCCAGATCGGCAGCAGTGCGGGCACAGATCGCGACGTCCGCTCCCTCGCGGGCCAGCTCTTCGGCTGCGGCACGACCGAGGCCTTTACTGGCCGCCGCGACGATGGCGACGCGTCCGCGCAATCCCAGATCCATTAAAACCTCCACCCCAAAACTTCAATTTTCTCGTGAAACGTATTAGCTCGTCAAACGGCTATGTGACTATAAGCCGGAGGATTTCGTTAATCCGTCCATCATAGTCAACCGCGTGAGGTCATGCAGGTCATCACTGAGAATGAAAGGAGTAAAAGCGATTGCAGGAAAGGGCTGGGCGCACTAAGATGCAGGCAAGAAGCGGTGAATCCATTCCTGGAAATTTGACTGGAGGTCTTATGTTCCGCCCCCGAATTTCCCTGTTGCTCCTCCTGGTGTTGTTCGCTCCCGCCTGTCAGGCCCAACTGGGCAAAAACGTAACGATACCCGCCGGCTCCGACGAGGATCATCAATTGAAGTCGATCAACGATGCGACGGATCCCGCAGAAAAACTGAAGTTGCTTACGGCGTTCGCGCAAGCACATCCGGATGGTGATATGGGGATCGTCGCCGACGAGCAGATGGTGAATTACTATCTGGGGGCCAAGCAATATGATAAAGCATTTGAGTTTGGGGACAGACTTTTTGTGCTTGATCCGGACAATTACAGCAACGCGGTGAACATGATTCGCGCGGCGAATGAAAAAAGTGACACCGACCGGCTTTTTACCTATGGCGAGAAGGCTGCGGGAATCGTGCAACGGTTTAAGGCTGCAGCTGCGCCTGAGGGAACGACAGCGGATGCGTGGCAGCAGCTAAAGACGCAGAAGCTCGATGGCATCAAAGAGGACCAGGCATATATTGAAGCGTCGCTACTGAACGCAGCGTACCAGCAAAAGGATGCGACAAAGAAAGCCGAATATCTGCAACGGTTCGCCAAGACGTTTCCAGATTCACCAAACGCGGAGCAGGCGATGAGCATGTCTGCGTTTGCGTATCAGGCGGCGCAAAATCGAACCAAGATGCTGGCGGCGGCCACCAGCACTTTGGATAAATATCCAAACGATATTGGGATGCTTCTTCTGCTTTCTGATGATTATGGAGAAAAGAGCGAGCAACTGGACAAAGCGGAGGCCTATGCCAAGAAAGCTGTGACGCTTTGCGAGACGGCCAAGAAGCCGGAAGGCGTTGCCGAAGCGGATTGGCAGAAGCAGATTACGCTGCAAAAAGGTCTGGCATTGAGCGCCTTGGGGCAGATCAACATCGCGAAAAAAGACAATCTTAGCGCGGTCAAGAATCTGTCGGCAGCGGCGCCACTTCTGAAACCGAACGCGACGACGTATGCACGGAATCAATACCGGCTGGGATTTGCGTATCTAAACCTGAAGAAGGGTGCAGAGGCCAAGCAGGCATTGACCGAGGCGGCATCGGTAGATAGTCCGTACAAAGGGCCGGCGCAGGAAAAGTTGAAGTCGCTGGCGAGTGCGAAGCCGGCGGCGAAGTAAGAGCATCGAAGGCCTCCCGCATAGGATTGCCGCAGTAAGGCCACCCCATCGGGGCATGCACGTCGCAGTTGATCACACTGTCGAATCAAGGCAGAAATATGACCGACCTAATGATCGGCCACTACGTGGGCAACGACCAACCCAAGAGGGGCACGATGTATCGGTGCCCTTACAAAGCCGAAAATATGCAGGGGCCTCCCCTGAAGCACCCGCTGAATCGAAACGGCGCTGTGGCGCATCAAACCTAAGGTAAACTACGACGTCTTTGAGCAATAAAGGTGGAGGGGGATTTATGCAAGAGATTGCCACATTTGGCGCTGGTTGTTTTTGGGGAGTGGAAGCGGGATTTCGCCGGGTCCCAGGCGTTCTGGAGACCGCGGTAGGCTACAGCGGCGGAAGGTTGGAGAACCCCACCTATAAGGATGTGTGCACGGATACCACGGGTCATGCTGAAGTTGTGCAGGTAACATTTGATCCGGAGAAGTTGAGCTACGAACAACTGCTGGACGTGTTTTTCAAGTTGCACGACCCGACGCAAGTGAACCGGCAGGGACCGGATTTTGGGAAGCAATACCGCACCGCGATTTTCTTCCATTCCCCTGAACAAGAGGCGACGGCGCGCAAGGTGAAAGCGGCATTGGAGGCGGGAAAGAAGTTCGCGCGGCCGATTGCCACGGAGATTTCGCCTGCTTCTACTTTCTGGCGCGCCGAGGAGTATCACCAGCGGTATCTGGAAAAGCGCGGCGTGGAAAGCTGCCACATCTAACAGATCCGGGAGGATCTGATCTCGATTTCGAATTGAAAGCGAAACAGGCGATCGTTACCTGGTTGCCTGGAAGTCGGCCAACCAATGCGTGGCGGCATCGAGTTGTGCGCGCCCGGCCAGCAGGTTTGCTGGTTGTCCGAGCGGCATCACACGAATCTGATTGAGCGTCGTTTGCAGTTCCGCGAGATGCGATTTGTAGAGGTCCAGTTGCGAACAGATTGTCGGTTGGTTTTTTCGCAGGTCTGCCGACTGGGACATGATCGGCGCCATCTCGTTCAAGGGTTCCCGGATCTTCTGAATCTGTTCGACACCGAAGCTGCCTTCACCGCAAGGGCTTTGCGTGCCTCCTCGAGCAACTCCGTCATGCGTGCGTTTACGCGGACAAGTTGTGCCACCAGTGGAGAGTCCATCAGCCTCTCCACAGACCCGCGGGCTGAGTCTCTCGCGATTCCTCAGAGAGAGGTGTGGGCAGAGAGGGAGCCAAGGTTACACGAACCGTCTCCGACGACTCGCGCACGGGTCCGGTTGGCAATTGCTGGCTAATTCGTTTCCGGACTTGACGGACAGGGAGGAAGATGTCGATGAGTTTTTTCAGCCCATCGTGCGAGGGGGACACGCTAACCTCAAGAACCATGGTCCGCGCCACTTCGTAAAAACTCTTCAACCGTTTTGCGGTTCCGCCACCGTTTTCAAAATCAAGGACATTCTGGAGTTCACCGATCACAATAATGGCGTGATTCAGTTCGTATGTGCGCGCCTCGACATCATTGGATTCCATGGCGGCCTTGGCGCGGTAGAAATCGCGCAACATGGTGTCATACAAAGTGACGACTTGACCAAGCGGAGTGGTGCCGCTCGCGGAGGTCTGCTGGTATGTACTTGGTACGGATTTATAGGTCATGGTTACGCACCTGCCAGTTGTGCTGGATTTGGGATTGCAGCATGGGAAGTTGCTGCAGTGTGGCGTTCACCTGAGAATAAACTTGGAGCAAGTAGGCTTCTCTGGAATTGAAAGCGGTCTGAAGATCAGTCAATTGTTGAGCCAGGCTCTGGGAGGTGTTCGCGATCCCCTTCGCATCAAGACCCAAGACACCGCTTCCGGGACTATTGATGCTGGAGAGAACAGTGCTCAAATTGTGGCCAAAGCCGCTTGTCGAGTCTTGCAAGAAAGACTGAACAGCAGTGGGATTTGATGTCAAAGCGGTTTGCAGCTGTCCGGAATTGACGGAGAGCGTGCCGTCATTATTCATTTTTCATTTTGATGCCCATGCTGCTGAGGTTTACGATGCCACCATTACCGGTTGTAGAGTAAGCAATCGCGCCCGGCGGCATTTGCTGCGCTTCACGAAGGGAACCATCTGATTCAAGAGGCGGGGCGGCGGACACCGCACTAGCTACAGCGAATTGAGCGTTGATATCTTTGATGGTCCTGTTATAGGCGCTTACAAATTGGTTGATCACAGATGTGGCTTGCGTGTTATCAGGAGAGATGGTGAGTGTGACTGAGTGGTTCGGATTCGGAGCACCCAACGAAAGAGCGACGCCGTTAATCACCCCCGAGACAGTATTTGTGCTGCTGCTGATGGGAACACCGTCGACTATGAGAGATGCGTTGAAACCCGTCACTGCTTTCGTAAAAATCAAACTGGAGGTGTTGCTGGAAACAGTAAGGTCTCCGGGGAGACCGGAGGTTTCACTGACCAGGGGCAGGCGTGTCCCGTTAGCGTCGTTGATGACACTGGCACAGACGCCTGAGGAAATGCTGTTGAAGGTAACGGCCAAACCATCGAGGGTGTTGTTGGTGCTGTCGATCGTAACTGAAATGGGATTGGCTAATCCAACTTGGAATTGAAAAGTGCCGTTGGCCAACGTGGTCGTGCTGCTGGCCACCGGATCTGGTTAGCTATGCCGACTTCATCACCTTGATGTTCGCTTTCTTCGTGGTCTTGTATGCCTCTTCTCAGGTGGATAAACGCCGGGTCGGTAGATTAGCGATGGCCATTCAAGTGGCCTTTCAAGAATTGGGCGTTTTCGATACATCGAACACCAAGCTTCCGCTGAGCCAGAGCGAGGCAATGCCGTTCGCCAAAGTACCGGCAGTGGAAAATGTACAGCGATCCGGGGATATGGAACGATTCGTGCAACCAATGAAGGGTGTCTTGAGTTCCAGTCTTGCGGTTCCGCTGAAGGATGTGCGGACCGAGCTTGAAAAAACGCTTGGCCCGGAAATCCAGAGCCGGGTGGTGGACATCAAGTCGAAGAAAGAAGGGCCGAACGTGAGTCTGCGCGAAGTTGGGTTCTACGAGAGCGGCTCTTCCGCCATGCGCAGCTCATCCACGGGAGCAATCGATCGCCTGGCGGCCGTGCTGGCTTCGCGCACAGAGAACATGCGGATTGAGGGTCACGCAGACAACGTGCCCATCCACAACAGAAACTTTGATTCGAATTGGGAACTGTCCACCGCACGGGTTACAAAACTGGCGAAACTGTTTATCTATAAATACCACATTGTCCCTGCACGGCTTTCGGCTTCGGGATTTGCGGAGTTTCGGCTTGTAGGGGACAACGCCACGATGGAGGGCCTCGCAATCAACCGACGCATCGACATTGTCATCCTTAATCCCGTTCTGGGCGAGAAATCGCCATTCGGTGCAAGCTCTCCGGCGGTGAATTCTCCGCCAGCAGTGAGTCCCGGCACGCCTGCCGCTCCGCAAGCCAACGCCGTGCCTCAGGGTCCCTCATTAGTAGAGTCCGCTCGAAGGGGTTCGAGTTTGCGCGACAGGCCTTAATGCACAAACTCAAGATACTCCTTCCGAAGATTTAGGTAAGAAATGAGCGACCATGCGCCTACTTGTCGCCGAGGCCGATGTGTCTCTCGCAGTTTTAATTCGTGATCGTTTTCAACAAGAGAGTTTTTGGTTCCAATGGTCAGCACGGCCGGTGCGTTCACCGCGTTGCGGGCCGATGCGCAATTCGATTTACTGCTGCTGGACCTGAACCTGCCAGACTTTACAGGGCTGGGAGCGTTGAGCCATCTGCAGAAGCGTTGGCCCGAAGCGCCGATCGTTATATTATCCGCCGCCCACGCTGTCAAAGATTGCGCGCAGGCACTCAATGCGGGTCGGACGATTTTGTGGCCAAGCCCTTTGCCCTGGCCGAACTGGTGGCGCGCGTGCAAGCCATATTGCGTCGACGCAACCTGTCTGTTCACGACGTGTACAAGTTTGACGTTCTGGAGATCAACCGCCTAACACACCAGGTGAACCGCGGAGGCCGCTTTATCGAACTCAGTCCCAAGGAATACGCACTCCTGGAATCTCTGCTGCAGAATCCGGGGCATCCCGTGTCTCGCGCGACAATCGTAGAGCAAGTGTGGCGCATGCACTCTGATTCCATCACAAACATAGTGGACGTGTAGGCAAATTATCTGCGGCGTAAGATTGATGCCGCCTCCGAGTATCCCTTAATCCGCACGATTGGCGGTGTAGGCTATCAAATTGGCGGGAATCACTTTTCGAGTTGAGATGCCTTGCGAGAGCCTGCGGACCTAGGGTGCAGCTACGCTGTACCCTTGCTTTCCTTGAAAATTGAGATAAACGATTACGGCGCCAACTGGTAGCTGACGAAGGCGAAGCGCTTGCTGTCCGGTGACCACGACGGGACATTAATGGTGCCCTGACCACCAAACAAACTGGCGGCCACCGTGATTTTGCCATCGCTGAGCGACATCAAGCGCAGGAGCACATCCTTATTCTCAGGGTGTCCAGTGACGGATTTGTCGTAAGAGAGAATAACTATCCATTTCCCATCGGGCGAGATGTGTGGGAACCAATTATTGTAGTCATCCTTAGTGATCTGTTCTTGCTGGCCGCCATCCGGATGCATGCGCCAGATTTGCATTTGTCCCGACCGATTGGAATTGAAGTAGATATATTTTCCGTCTGGTGAGTATTCCGGGCCGTCGTCGAGGCCTTTGGCGGTGGTGAGCTGGGTTTCTTCGCCCCCTTTGACGGAAATCGAATAGATATCAAAATCGCCGTTGCGTTCGCCAACAAAGGCAAGCATCTTACCGTCTGGCGACCACCCATGCCAATACGAGGGAGAGTTCTTGGTGATGCGTTGAGGCTTGCCACCCGTGATTGGCAACGTGTAGACAAGCGAGTTGTGATCTTCCTGTGATTGATCGCTGATGACCAGGGAATTTCCATCGGGAGAAATGCCGTGATCGTTGTTGCAGCGAGTGGCGAACCCGGTGTCGATTTTCTCGATAGTTCCGCCAGTTGTGGGGATCTTTTGAATCAGGCCGTCGCGGTTGAAAATCAGATAGCTGCCATCGCGCGACCAGTTAGGCGCTTCAAAGCGTTCCGGCGCCACGAAGACGACGCGGCGCTCCGTAGAGTCAATCGCTATCGTTTCAAGCGCACTGTAAAGCTTCAGCTGAGAGACTGGTTGAGGGGTTCCGATCTTCACGTTCGAGAATACCGCGGTTTCCACGAGGTCTTTTTCGTGGGAGCAGGCACCGATGCCAATGTAGAAATCGCCTTTGATCGGAATGCGAATCGAGCCGCCGGAAATTTGTGGTGCATTCTGATCGTAAGCCAGTGACATATAGAAATAATCGCCGCGCTTTTCGAGAAGAAGTTTTTTCGGTGACCACTTGGCAGCCTCGATCTCATGCGTCAGGTCACCAGAGGCTTCTCGAAATTGGATGGCCGTCATGCCATTGCCATGCAGCGCGATATCAACGTAAGGCGAGGCAGGATCGAGCGATTGGCGGACCATCAAGACTGCCTTCCGATGCGGGTTCTTGCCTTCGCCCAGAAACGAAACGTCTGCGCTGATCGCAACATCGCCAGAGGCCTTCT
This sequence comes from Candidatus Acidiferrales bacterium, assembly GCA_963726725.1. GTDB lineage: Bacteria > Acidobacteriota > Terriglobia > Acidiferrales > UBA7541 > Acidiferrum. The sequence continues at coordinate 349,226 of CAVSDV010000018.1, read as the reverse complement.
CCCAGGCGAAATAGAACGCATCTTTGGTGAACCACATGTTTTCACCGCTAGCGAAAATGGTGTAGGTCCGAGCGGCTGAGTCGTACTTAATAGAACCCGGATGGAGTACCGTTCCAACGTCCTGACTGCCTTCAAAAAACTTGCCGGGCTGATCGGACTTGCCCGGAATCACAGCAAGAGCGACGCAAATCAGAGAAAGGAAGATGGTAGCGAAGAGTGTGAGGGACCTTGACGAGGGCTTGCGGATGGTGTGGTTCATGGTGCTCCTGTTACCGCGTGAAGCGTAGAGCCTTTAATGCGCTTTAGTGCCGCACAATCGTTTATGAGGCTGGCCGGAGAGATTCTAACGCAGTATGGGGCCACAAGCGTGATGAACTGAGGATCACTGCAGCTTCCGAAACGTAACGCAAGAACAAGAAAGCACGAATCACCTCGTGACGGCTGTCACAGCCTGAGTGTGATATGGCTGTCATTCTCGGTCCATGTGCCCGCGTACGGAACGCGCCCGCTCGTGGCACTCTATCAGAAAGTGAGCCCCAGAGCCCTTCGATGAGCATGGAGAATCAAGCTTCGCCGTTGACACCCTGGCCTGCGCCACAAGGGGGGCACCGTGCGTATCACGCCATGATCAAGCCTATCGGGGCGATCTGCAATCTGGACTGCACGTATTGCTACTATCTCCACAAGAAAGAACTTCTCGGCAGCAACAGTAAATTCCGCATCACCGACGAGATACTTGAAACGCATATCCGGCAGTACATCGAAGGACAGGATCGCAGCGAAGTCGTTTTTTCGTGGCAGGGTGGCGAGCCGACTCTGCTGGGACTCGAGTTTTTTCAAAAGGTCGTGGAACTGGAGCAGAAGTACAAGAAACCTCACCAGCGAATCGAGAACGATCTGCAGACGAATGGAACTCTGCTCGAGGACGATTGGGGAGATTTTCTGAAGCAAAACGCATTCCTCGTTGGGCTAAGTATTGATGGCCCGAAAGAGCTTCACGACACGTATCGCGTGGCAAAAGATGGCAGGCCGACCTTCGACAAAGTGTTTGCCGCTTCGCAGATGCTGCACCGGCACGGGGTACCGTTTAACGCACTTTGCGTCGTGAACCGCGTGAATGCCAAAAAGCCGCTGGATGTGTACCGTTTTTTGAAAAATGAAGTGCGGCCACGGCAGATGCAGTTCATTCCCTGCGTGGAACCGAGAGTGTTCCATCTGATTGCGCCTCAAAAATGGGATCCGGCGACATTGCCGGTACAAAATTCGTCGGCTGCTCATCCGGGACACCCTGATTCCGTTGTAACGGATTGGTCCATCGATCCCGACGATTGGGGCTACTTTCTATGCAAGGTTTGGGACGACTGGTATCGCCGCGATATCGGAAAAGTGTTCGTCAATCACTTCGAAACAGCAGTCGCGCAGTGGAAGGGAATGGATTCGCAACTGTGCATTTACCACGAATTCTGTGGCAAAGGCGTGGCCATGGAACACGATGGCAGCCTGTACTCGTGCGACCATTACGTTTACCCGGAATACAAGCTTGGCAACATCATGGAAACGTCCAGTTCGCGGATGGTCTTTTCTGAGGTACAGCGCAAATTTGGCATGGCGAAGTTCAACTCGCTCCCGCGCCAGTGCCTGGACTGTGCATTCCTGTTTGCCTGCAACGGAGAATGTCCCAAGAACCGTCTCATCCGGACGCGCGACGGTGAACCAGGTTTGAATTACCTCTGCAGTGGACTGCAGAAATACTGGAAACACATCGATCAAGACGTTAAGGACATCTGCAAGAAACTTGCCCGTGGAGAGCAGTTGCGAGGCGCCTAATCATCCTTCCAGTCATACTGACGACCGAATTAGTTCAGGCAAATCGACACTGACCTTTTTAGGACCGGTCTCACCCGAATTGGTGACATGTCAGTTTTGACAATGGGACATCAGGACTGCGCAAGGCAGTATCAATGAGAATCCAAATTCATGTCTCCCTGTTTGGGGAAGGAGCTCCTGCATTTTTGCAAAGACCATTTTCAGCGGGTCATCGATGGTGGCTTAGGAATTGCGATTTACGCGGTGGGGATACACCTCTCCGAATGAAAGAAGGGGTAATCAAATGGAGCAGTACTGCAAAACAGTAAGGGCGGCCTTCTTAGTCATGGTGGCAGGGGTGTTATGTTTCTCAACCCAAGTGTGCGCTCAGACGTAGCCAGCACCAAAAACGGCCTCGCCTGAGCCGAAGGAAACTGAATCGGATCCTGGATGGCATGCTTCCATCACTCCGTATATCTGGTTCTCCGGGATAAGCGGGACGGCCGGGGCGGCTGGCCATGAGGCAGCCGTACACGCCAGACTTGGAGACCTATCTGAACATCGGCTTAATGGGGCAATTCGAAGTTCGCCATAACCGCGTCGTGATGCGGCTCGACTTTATGTGGATGAAATTATCGGATGAAAAAGCTCTTCCGATTGATCAGGAAGCGGAATCCATCAAAGCGACAATCAACGAGACCATGATCACACCAAAAATCGGTTACCGCGTGGTCGACAAAAAGAGGCTGAAGGTCGATGCGTTGATCGGGTTCCGCTACTGGCATGCAGGACTGGGTTTGAAATTAGTGCCAAGGGTGGAAGGCGGCAATTTTTCGCAATCAGCGAATTGGGTTGATGGCCTTGGAGGCGGAAGGATTGAAGCCGGTTTAGCGCCGAAACTCTTTCTGATTGTGGTGGGCGACGCTGGTGGTGGCTTCGCGCGATCGGATTATCAAATTGCGGGTTTGCTTAGATACAAGATCAGCCGTAGGTGGGTTCTGCTGGCTGGTTCTCGATATCTCAGTGTGGACTATAGGCCGTATTCGCCCGCCCAATTCGTCTATGACGTGAACATGCCCGGCATGATCCTCGGCGCCACATACCACATCAAGTGAATTATTTGTTTCACTTCAACACAATGAAGCGGAGTTGTTAGGTAGGGCATAGTTCTTAGTAAAAACAACGGAGGATCGAATATGAAGAATCTAAGGAAGTTGGCAACCTGCTTGGCTCTGGGTACGATACTTTGTCTGGCGCAGGACGTGGCGAGCATTATCCACGGCACGGTCAAGAAGGTGGACAAGGCCACAAAGACAGTTGTCGTGAAGACAGCTGATGGCACGGAGCATACGGTAAAAATTGCAAGCGATGCGACCGTCAAGGGGACGAAAGAAGGCCTGGATGGACTGAAGGAAGGATCAGAACTTGTCGTGCGCACAACGGGCAAGGGCGCGGAAGAGACCGGAGTTGCCATCGGAAAAGTTGGCAAAGACAGTATGAAGGTGACCAAGGGAACGATCGAGAAGGTCGACAAGGGCACCAAGACCGTGGTGGTCAAGTCCGCGGATGGAACCGAGAAGACATTTGAGTACACTGACAACGCTGCGAAGGACATGGGCAAGGCCGTAGGCTCTAGTACCGAAAAGGGTGCAAAGGTAACGGTCTATTACACGGAAGAAACTGGAAAGAAAATCGCGCACTTCTTTGAGTAGAAATCGGCGTACCAAACTGTCGGCCAATTGCTAAAGGTGAACTAACGAAAAGCTGCGAGTCCGTGCAGTCCGTTGTCCGCAGATGAACTCTCGCTAGCTTGGGGATGTTCAGACGCCACGGTGTGATCGGCCACGGAAAGATAAACAGCAGCTAATTGATTCAGAAGGCGCGCTATTCCGAGTTTGGATAGCGTGTCTTTCATTTTTGGTCGATTTGTAAGAGTTCTTTCCGTTATGCAGCCTCCATTCCGTTCAAGCTGACATGGCACTTTTAACAATTCCATCGAAAGTGAACTTGGCACATCATCGCGCATAAGTTTTCTCCCGCCACGTTGAGAGCAGGTGCGTGACGCGTTTTTTGCGGCACGAAGTACGGGGGCGCTTCAGCGATCTTAATCAACGACGCCGAAGGCATGGGACTTAATGGACTCTGAGGTAAAACGAAAGGTTATCCATGAATTTAGATAGAAATAGATTTACGTCACTCCTGATTGGGGCGCTGCTGCTATTGCTCCCGCTGACGTTGCCGTTGTCGGCACAAGAGCCGCCTGCCAACACGACGGGAACCCCGGTGGCCACAAAGGCAACACCAACAGCAACTACGAATGCAAACGAAGCAGAAGTGGGCACCGCGGAAGCGGCGGAGGCTTTGCAAAAGGCAACACAGAATCCGGTCGCGAGTCTGATCAGCGTGCCCGTTCAGAACAACACCAATTTCGGGGTGAACCCCGGCTACCGCACGCAGGACGTACTAAACATTCAGCCCGTCATTCCCATCGGCATCTCGAAAGACTGGAACCTTCTCGTCCGCTGGATCATGCCGATTGTCTATCAACCTGTCCCCAACTCCCCGGGCGCTCCCGAAACTGGGGAGTACGGTTTGGGAGACATGCTGCCCACATTTTTCCTTTCACCCAAGAATCCTGGGAAGTTGATCTGGGGAGCAGGCCCGGTCTTTCAGTTGCCGACAGCAACAAATACCTATCTAGGGCAGGGTAAGCTAGGCATCGGCCCATCCGTTGTTGTGCTGACGCAGCCGGGCCATTGGACTCTGGGCGTTCTGGCTAACAATGTCTGGTCGGTGGCCGGCTCGGGCTCACGTCCGGATGTCAATCAGTTTCTGCTTCAGTATTTTATCAATTACAACTTAAAGAAAGGCTACTTTATCACTTGGCAGCCTACCCTTACGGCGAACTGGGAGGCTACTAACGGCAACACGTGGACCGTGCCTTTTGGAGGCGGAATCGGAAGAATCATGAAACTCGGAAACCAACCAGTGTCTCTCACCGCCCAATTCTATGGGAATGCGGTACATCCAGCAGGCACTCCCGGGTGGAGCATGCGATGGCAAATCGCGTTTTTGTTTCCCAAGTTGAGTAACGCGGAGAAAAAAATGCTATTAGAGAAAAAACTGAAGGAGTTGGAAGCACAGCCGCCGCAAAAGAAATAGTGCGTATCTGTCGCCAGACTTAATCGCGTAAACCGAAAGAGGAGTGGTTTTTGTCGGCTGTGACAAACCTCATTGTGCTTTTCACTTAGGAACCGATGTTCATACGTCACAGAGGTCCGGGCGGGGACATGCTAAATTGCATCTAGTAGGCTGAATAACCTATACGTTACGTCTTGACCGTGGGCGGGAGTTCATCCCACCCCGGTGATCGCTCCCCGTTTACCTGCCGCCGCGGCAGTTGAATCAGGACTTAATGGCAGCCCAGGGGACCTGGATGCGCACATTGGGAGTTGTACTGCTCGGCTACGGCCGCATGGGAAAAGCGGCTCATTCCGCATTGAAAGAAATTGTTGGAAAATTAGAGGGGGAGGGAATCCAGGTTCGCGTGCTGGCCATCCTGGATTCAGACCACCGCTTGATCAAGACGCTGAAGTCGGCTGGCGGGCCCAAGGCGGTACTGGTTCCGGAGAACGGATTCACGCCCATACCGATCAGCGTGATTCTACGCCGCGAAGTTGGGTTGGGGAAACATGAAGAGTTTCTTGTTTATGACGCCACGTGTAGCGCTACGCACTGCGGCCATTTAGAAGATATTTGCGAGAACTTTCCACAGGCCCTCTACGTGGGCGAGAAACCAATCTTTACAGAAGAGAGCCAATTGTCTTGCTTGGACCGATTTCCTGGGCGAATCTTCTGCAACCTGGTAGAAAGTCAGAACGAAGTGACGTTGAAACTGGCGGAAATGCAGCAAGATGGCTTGCGCTTCGAGCGGCTACGATTCTGGCGAATCAATTCGGTGGCGCTGCTCAAAGTGTTTGCCGGACAAAAGCGGGTGGGGATAACAGAAGGCGCGCTGCTGGACAAGAGTATTCATGATTTGGCGTTGACATCTCTGTTGTTACACGGTCAAAGCGCTTGGCATTGTGAATCGATCGTCGAGGAAGCTGTGAATCTGGCGTACATGCCGCCCTCTGCCGAGCCTGCAGCGGCATTCACCGAGCATCGAACGGAAGGCGCAACGGATGTGGCCGGATTTGCAAAACTCCACTGGATGACACCTACGCCGGTAGAAACGGAGTTCAGCTACGGGTGGGTGGGAGTTGGCCGCTTCGACGATCTTTGTGCAGAGGCAGGCAGGCCGCGATTGCGGGGATTGCTCTCGGGATTTGGGCTTGATGAATCGAAGTGGCTTTCGCGTGCAATTGTGGATGGTGGAGAGAATGGCCCGTTTGAGCAGCAGGAAGCACGGATTTTGATCGCGGGGGGTGTGCAAGCAGGCAAGCAGGTGCGTTTGGTAGTGAATTTCCTGAGGCGGCCGGAGATTCGTCCGTTCGTATTTGATACGGGCACGAGAGAATTCCTGACACTCGGATGCCACGAACACGGAAACAATTCTCTCGCTCGGGTATTTGAAACGATGATTCGAGAGTGTGTAGAAGATAAGCGCGAAGGTTCTCCCTACGGTTCAGAAATCATCCGCGAGATTCATTCCGCGTGTTTTGCCATACGCGCAACAGCGCTCTCCGCGCAGTTGCAGCATGGCGAGGCCAGCGAGAACATGGAATTGTGCCCAAGCGCGATGCTGCGCTAACTATTTTGACAATCTGAATTTCTTATCGTTCCTCGATTCTTTCTAAGTTACTATCTTGCCTTCAAGATTCCCTAAACCAATGCATGGCTCCATAAAGTGTTAGTGGGGCTCTCTGCGAATCTAGAAAATCGGAGCGTGAATTGGGAAAGCGATTCATCGACTTTTTCCGAACTGACCTGGGAGTCCTTGTCTTGCTGGCCATCGTGCGTGTGATTCTGCATTGCCTGACCAACGGGCAATATGGCTTTCACCGCGATGAATTGCAGACACTGGATGACGCGAGGCACCTTGACTGGGGATTTGTAGTCTACCCGCCCGTAACGCCACTGATCGCGCGGCTGGAACTCAGCTTGTTTGGAACGTCACTAGTGGGATTTCGTATATTCGCGGCTGTGGCAGTAAGCGCGGCCATGGTGCTAGCCGGATGGATCACGAAAGAATTGGCTGGTGGCCGGCGCGAACAAGTCTTGGCGGCGATCGCTGTTGGAGTTTCGCCGGTCTCTCTCGCGCAGGGTGCCGTGTTTCAGTATGTGTCGTTCGACTATTTGTGGGGCGTGACGGTTACGTATTTTCTGGTGAAGTTGCTGAAGTCAGAAGATCCACGATGGTGGCTTGGGATCGGCGCGCTGCTAGGCCTGGGCATGGAAACACGTTACACCATGGGTTTTCTGGCGCTCGGCATTGTCGGTGGAGTGTTGCTGACAAACCCGCGGCGATATCTGTTGAATAAGTGGTTGTGGACAGGCGTTGGACTTTCGGTGCTGATCTTTTTGCCAAATCTGATTTGGCAGGCGCAGCACCAGTTCATTTCCTTGGATTGCTTGTCCCACATTCACGCAAGAGACGTCAGGCAAGGGCGAACCGATGGATTCTTGCTCCAACAACTCCTGCTTTGCGTCAACATCGCCACGGCTCCATTGATGTTGGGTGGGCTTTGGTTTTATCTGATCCGCGAAGAGGGAAAGAAGTATCGGCTAATGGGGTGGACAATTGTTGTCACCCTGGTTTTGTTCTTACTGGCGAAGGCGCGATTTTACTACGCTGTGCCCTTGTATCCAGCGCTGATCGCAGCGGGCAGCGTGCTGTTTGGGAAGCGGTTGGACTCCGCCAAGCCTGCGTGGCGCACATTTGCGCTGGCCACTCAATGGCTCGCAATTATTTTGTTCGGGGCATTTTTTGCTCTCGTGGTGATACCCGTGGCCCCCTTTGGATCGGCAATCTGGAAAATGACCAGCAAAATACACGATCAATTCCGCGAAGAGATTGGCTGGGATGATCTTGCGCACACGGTCGCGCAGGTATACAACGCGCTTCCGCCGGACGAGCGGGCGAAGACGGGTATCCTCACTGGAAACTATGGTGAAGCGGGCGCGTTGAATCTGTACGGGCCTGCGCTGGGCTTGCCACATGCGATGAGTGGAACGAATTCATTCTGGTATCGCGGGTACGACGAACGCCAGCCCCAAATCGTGATTTTGGTGGGGTTCGATCCAGATGAAGGCCAAGAGTTTTTCAAAAGTTGCGTGGTAAGCGCGAGAAATACCAATCGATGGGGCGTGGAGAACGAGGAGTCTCGGGATCATCAACGGATTTTGACGTGCCGAGAATTGCGTGAGCCGTGGCCGGAGTTCTGGAGAAAATTCAGACGGTTTGGGTGAACTTGAAGCAGGAAAAAGAAAGAGCGCCATGCTCTCTCATGGCGCTCGTGAAGCAGAAGGGAAGCTAAATTAATTAACGCATCGATGAGCCGGTAGAAGTGCTCGCCGACTTAGCGTTTGGGTCCAGGCTCAACATACCTTCCGTGGCAGACACGGCGACGAGCGAACCATCGCGACGCGTACGCACAACGGGGAAGTAGCCCTGCGAAAGTGGGTCATCCAGGCGCTGCCAGGTCTTTCCGTTGTCAAACGAAGCCAACAAACCCTGTTTATGCAACGAAACGACGAGCGCGTTGCCGTTGCCAGCAACCGACTGGAAAGAAAGTTCGCGGATGTCACTGCGGTTCCAATTGCGACCGGCATCCTTTGAACCATACAAGCCCATGTTGGTAGTGATGAAAAGAGAAGTGTCATCCAGGCGGTGCAACCGTAGATTGCCGGCTGCCGCGAAGGAAAGTTCTTTTGCTTCCCAGTTCGCGCCCTTGTCGGCGGAGTAGAGAAGATTGCGTTCGGCGATAGCCCAAACCTGCGTCCCATCTGAAGAAATTTCCACAGACTGAGAAGACTTGCGCGTCAGCGGGTCGGTGCTGGCGGACTTCCAAGTGGTGCCCTTGTCACGAGAGACAAGCACGCCGCCGGCTGTCGCTGCATACCAGGCATCATTGCCGAAGACCATATCGTTGACGAGATAAGCGGAGAGCGTGGGAACTGCTGCCTGCTTCGCTACGGGCCGCTTTACAGGAGCAGCGCCCTTCTTGGTCTTGCTGCTTGCCGGTGCGGCTGCGGGAGCCACGGGATCGGCTACGTACAATCCGGCGCGAGTCCACTTCTTGGTGGTCTCATCATATTTTGACCAGCCACCGTTCGTTAACGAAGCCCACCAGCCGTTCGGTGAAGCATAGACGTGGCGGAGATCGGTGCGTTTAAGTCCGGGGCCAAGCGTCGTCCAGGAATTGCCACCATCCTTGGTAGCGAGAAAAGCGTCGTTGTCGAAGGTCAGCACGACGAGCGCGCGTTCCGGATGCTCGCGGTCCATTGCGACGTCGGTGATGTGTTGGTGCTGGAAGCCGTTGTTGGCGGAAATAAATGTTGCGCCACCATCGTTGCTGATCTGTACGCCCTGGCGCTCTGTGCCGATGATGACGCGCTGGGTGTTCTTGGGATCAATGATCATCGCATTGATGATCCAGTCGCCCGGCGTCACGCGCTTAAAGTCCTTTTCGTTAACAGTCTTCCACAGACCGCTGGTCGTGCCCGCATAGAGTGTGCTGGGGGTCGAGGGATCCATGCGAATCAGTTGCGTGCGGCGGAAGGTGTTGGGAATGCCCTGATATTTGACCCACTGCTGCGCGCCGTTGGTGCTGTGATAGATGCCAGAGCAGGCGGTGGCATGAACGTTATCCGGATTTGCTGGGTCGACGATGATGCTCATCACGTCAGAGTCATCAATCATGCCCTTCACAACCGGGAACCAGTTCTTGCCGCCATCCGTGGTCTTCCAAGGAAGGTGGTACGTTCCGGCGTAAAGAATGTTGTTGTCCTTCACGTCGAAAGCTACGGAGTCAAAATTCTTCAGGTCTGAATGATTGTCAGGCGTAATCTTTTCCCAGCTTGCGCCTTCATCCTTGGAGCGATATACGCCCGTCAGAGATCCGGCGAGCAAAAGCTTGGGGTCCGTAGGAGATTGCGCGAGTGCGCGAACCGTTTCGTGCGCGAGCCCAATAATGTTCCAGGTGTGGCCGCTATCATCACTGCGATACACGCCGCCACCATTCGAATACAGTGCCCAGGTGCTGGCGTAGAGACGCTTCCCGTCGCGCGGGTCGACGATGATGTGCGTGATTACGTCGTCCTGTGCACCGCTGATGCGGCTGAGCAACTGCCAGTGGGCGCCTTCATCGCTGGAGGTGAAGACGTGCCCGTCGGCGGTACCCAAGTAGAGCTTGCTGACGTTGTTGGGATCCGCGGATAGAGAAATGACAGTTCCGCCGGAGGGTCCAACCTGATGCCAAGTCTGAGCCTGTGCGCCCATTACGGACGCAAAACCTAGTGCGGCTAACCCCAAAATCATTCGCTTCATAATTGTCATTCTCCCAGACGATAGGGTTCGTCTACAAGGTGCTAGTCTACGGAAGTGTCAAGGGATTGGGTGCTGGCCATAAGTACAGATTCCGAACAAGTTACCGTTAGTCCTAGTACCGAGCGAATGGCCACCTTTCTTCCCCATCTGCAAAGCAGCAACTTTCTTCCCATCTGGGGGTTCTATTCACCGGGAGTTGATCCGCGACCTATAATGGAGACGCTCCCAAGGTTCGGTCAACTGTTCCGGGCCTCTTCAGGGGAAAGGTTATGACGAATAAGTTGAACCGGAAAAGCAGCCTGGTGATGTTGCTGTCTCTGGTGACTTTGCTGTTTTCTCTGGCGCCGATCAGCCAGGCGCAAGGCGAAACGCAGAATGAGGAAAGCGCAGACCCACCCTCCCGTGTGGCGCGCATCAGCTTTTTGGATGGATCCGTTTCCATGCAGCCGGGCGGAACCGGAGACTGGGGCACTGCTTCGATTAACCGGCCGGTCACTATCGGCGACAAATTATGGACAGATCAGAATTCGCGAATGGAACTCCAGGCTGGTCAGGCTTCCATACATCTTGGCGCAATGACGGCGCTCTCTTTCTTGAATTTGGATGGAAACGCCACGCAGATGCGCTTGGCGGAAGGACACGTCAATTTCCGTGTGCGTGAAATGCGCGAAGGCGATCTCTACGAAGTTGACACGCCCAATCTGGCTTTCACCGTGAAGGAAGCAGGGGCGTTTCGCATTGATGTGAACGAGAATGGAGATGTCACAGGCGTCACCGTAATTCGCGGTGAAGGTGAAGTTGCCGCAAATGGACAGACGTACACAGTCCACGCGGGAGAACGCGCGAGCGTAACCGGCACGGATAACAACGTTCAATACAATGTGAACGCCGCGCCGCTGAATCCCGACGAATTGGATCAGTGGTCTGAAAAGCGCGATTTGAAGGAAGAGAATTCCAGTTCGGCTAAGTACGTTCCTCGCGATGTGGTCGGCTACAGCGACCTCGATGATTACGGCACTTGGAACGAAGAACCCACTTACGGACACGTGTGGTATCCCAGTTCCGTGCCAGCGGATTGGGCACCCTATAGCAACGGATATTGGAGTTGGGTTGGACCTTGGGGCTGGACTTGGGTTGATTACTCGCCTTGGGGATTTGCTCCATTCCATTATGGCCGCTGGATCTATGGTGGCGGGCGCTGGGGTTGGTGCCCCGGCCCGTATTATGGTGGCGCAGTCTATGGTCCGGCTTTTGTCGGATTCCTTGGCGGCTTCAACGTAGGGTTTGGTTTCGGATTCGGCGCGGGCATTGGGTGGTTCCCGCTGGGATGGGGAGAGCCCTATCACCCCTGGTATCACTGCGGCAATGGCTACTGGAACCGCGTCAACATTCACAACACGCACATTAACAACGTGAACGCGTACAACCGCACGAACATCAACAATTACAACTACCGATACGCCCACGAAACTCACGCGGTCACAGTCGCTTCACACAGCGCATTTGCCAACGGTCAGGCGATCAATCGCAATAACGTGCGAGTAAATGAATCGACCCTGCGCAGTGCGCACGTAACCAACGGTGTCAACGCGACGCCAACTCACGCCAGCTACCTGGGTGCGACAAATATGCACGGCCGCGTTGCAACCCCCTCCAATAATATACAGAACCGCGCGGTCGTGGCTCGCACGGCACCCGCGGCCGGTGCTTCGCACATGCCCGTGCACACAATGAATGCTTCTGCACTCAGACCGGGCCGCTACACTGCGCCTGTGGCAACCAACAATGTTCGCGGCACTTCTCCCGGTACGATGAACAACCGCCCGGGTGGATTCGGAGGCAACACTGTAGCGGCTAACGGCAGATCGCCGTCGTATGCAGACCGCCCGCCATCCGCGCGGCCACAAGGCGGATTCAATGGAAATCCGGCAAACAATTCCGTGAACGGCGCAAATGCATCGCGACCGAATTCGACACAAACACGAACCTGGCATGCGCAAGGTACTGCGACAGATTCAGGTCGCGCGCCGCAAGGTTTTGGCGGCAACAATCGGCCAACCGCCCCAGTTCGCACGACACAAATGAATCAGGGGAATCGGCCGCCTTCTGCACAGGGAAATGCTACGGGCGCGTATAACAGCAGCGTGAATCGTCCGCCCGCTTCTTACAACAGCAACCGGTCGTATAGCCCTCCCAATAACAACAACGGGAATCGCGGCAGTGCGGCACCGCCGAATCGCACATACTCTCCGCCACAGAATCGCAGCTATTCGCCGCCTTCGTATAACGGAAATCGCGGGTCATCGGCGCCTCGTTCGTACAGTCCTCCTCCCACACCTCGCAGTTATGGCGGCGGTGGAGGTTCATCGCATCCGAGCGGAGGCAGCAACCACCCGAGTGGTGGTGGAGGCGGATCGCATCCGAGCGGCGGTGGAGGCGGATCTCACCCGAGCAGTGGAGGAGGCGGTGGTTCGCACCCGCATCGCTGAACTGAAATCGCAATTGGTTGAATTAGGGCCCGATGCTCTGAAGTGTATCGGGCCTTTCTTATTTGCGGACTGCTCATTACCTGTTTCGCGACTGGTCAGTTTACCTTACAACTCTTCTGCGCTGCCCGTGTTACACATAGTGACGTAGGTATTCAGGGCCGGCAATATCAAATACCGCAGGATATCCAGCGACCCAGCGCTCAGGCGGTATCAAACGGCTCCTCATTTCCAATTCAGGTGCAACGCGGGGAATGAGGAACGCGTCAGGAGAGAAAACAAAATGAAAGCACGAGCGTTACACTGGCTTACGTTCGCGGCGTTATTGCTCACATTTAGTCTATCGATGGCCAAGTCAGTTGTTGCCGACGATGATGACCCACCGGGCCGCGTGGCACGACTTAGTCTGGCGCAGGGTGAGGTGTCCTTCAGTCCTGCTGGCACGGACGACTGGGTTTCTGCAGTCGTAAACCGCCCGCTGACAACGGGCGATAAACTGTGGACGGATCGCGACGGTCGCGTGGAACTTCATGCCGGTACAGCAGCCTTTCGACTTTCCGGAATGACCGGTTTCTCTTTTCTCAACCTAACGGATCGCATGATTCAAGTGCGCTTGACCGAAGGCACGATCAATTTTCATGTGCGTCGCTTGGGAGAGGACGAATCGATCGAGATTGACACCCCGAATCTGGCATTCTCCGTACTTCGTCCCGGACACTATCGCGTGAATGTAAATGAAGCTGGCGACACAACGATCATCAATGTGCGCGACGGCCAAGGCGAAGTGACTGGCGGTGGATCGGCGTACACAATCCACGCCGGAGAGCGGGCTTTTCTTTCAGGTACAGACCAGTTGAACGCAGAAGTCGAACCGCTTGCCGACGAAGATGATTTTGACCAGTGGTGTAACCAGCGGGATTTGCGTGAAGAGCATGCCGCCGCGCGACGCTACGTTTCCGACGACGTGATCGGCTACGAAGACCTCGACGACTACGGAGGCTGGCGGACGGAACCAGAGTACGGGACGGTGTGGTTCCCACATGTCACCGTCGTGAACTGGGCGCCTTATCGTTACGGACATTGGGCGTGGATTTCTCCGTGGGGATGGACGTGGGTTGACGATGCTCCCTGGGGCTTTGCGCCATTTCATTACGGTAGATGGATATCGGTAAGGGGTTCGTGGGGCTGGGTGCCATGTCCGCCGCCAGTCGTTGCAGTCGGCTACGTGCGGCCAGTCTATGCGCCGGCACTAGTGGCTTGGGTGGGCGGACCTCACTTTGCCGTGGGCATTGGAATTGGCGGAGGAGTCGGCGCGAATGTTGGCTGGTTCCCGCTTGGGCCGCGCGAGGTCTATGTGCCTTCTTACCATGTGAGTCGCGCCTACGTGAACAACGTGAACATTTCAAATACAACTGTCAATCAAACGGTGATCAACAACTATTACAACACCACGGTGGTGAACAAAAACGTGAACGTGAACAACGTTCGCTACGTAAACCAGAATGTTGCCGGCGGCGTGACGGCAACGAGCGGGCAGAATTTTACTTCCGCACGTCCCGTGGACAGAAATCTAGTGCGTGTGGATCAGAGGCAGATAGCTTCTGCACCGGTCGCTGTCGCTGCGCCAAGCATAGCGCCGCCTAGACAGGCGGTAATGGGCTCGGGAGCACCGACAAACTATCATCCGCCGGTAACGGTGCAAAACCGCGCGGTCGTGGCCAAAGTTGCTCCACCACCGCCACCCCCGACTTTCGCAAAGCAACAGGCCGCGATTCAAGCCAACGAAGGCCGTCCAATTTCCATGTCGCAGACCAGGCAGTTGGAGACGGATCATACGCGTCCCGGTGTTGCACCGGTAAAGATTGCACCTGTGGCAACTCCCGTTGCGCCGCGCATAAACAATGTGCGTGGAAATATGCGGGAAAATCAGCCGGGACAAGTGAATGGAAACCGTCCGGGCAATGCCAATCCAAACGCGAACGTGCAGCAGGTCAATCCAAATGTGCCTGCAAACAACAATCGACCACCAAACGCGAACAATAATCCGCCGGTGGTGAACCAAAACACGCAGCCAAACGCGAATCGTCCGCAATCGAACGTCCAACAACCGGTGAACCCGCCGCAGATGCACGATCGTCCACCGGCCGCGCGGACGAATGTGAATCCAACTGTCGATCCTCAACTGGAACAGAAACACCAGCAGCAGATCCAGCAATTGCAGCAGAAGCAGGACCAAGAGCGGCAGAAATTGGACGAGAAGCGCTACCAGCAGGATCAACAATTGCAGAAGAAGAACGCCGACGAGGCGAGACAACAGCAAGTGGAACAAAAACAACAGCAACAGTTGCAGCAATTGGAACAAAAACACAATCAACAGCAGCAACAGTTGCAGCAGAAGCAGGAGGTGGAACATAACAAGGCGGAACACCACCAACAACCGCCGCCACCGCCGCAATCAAAACCAAAACCGAGCGAGGATAAACCACATCGCTAGGAGAATCTCTCCTTTTGTGCGGAACAGTGAGGCGCTCCGAAGTCTTCGGAGCGTTTCGCTTTTGTCTCCCTTTTTTTTTCCGCCTCTTGTGCTATCTTCAAATCATTCCGTATGAGCATTTCTACCCTGACACCACAGCAGTTTCGTCGCGTTGTGGGCCACTTTGCCACCGGGATTACCGTAATTACCGTGGAACGAGAACCTGGCCAGGTTCACGGCATGACCGCCAATTCGTTTACCTCCGCTTCGCTCGATCCATTACTAATCCTGATCTGCGTCGATCACAATGCAAGACTGCTTTCATACCTGACAGTGCAAAGACGATTCGGCGTGAGCATTTTGAAGGACACGCAACAGCCCACCTCGGAACATTTCGCGAAGCCTCTACAGGATGAGGTCGCTACGGAACGCCTGGGCATTCGCTTCCGTTGGACTGACAGTGGCATTCCGCTTCTGGAAGACGCGCTCGCCCATTTGGCTTGTAACGTGGTTGCTGAACATCCAGCGGGGGATCACACCCTTTTTCTTGCGGAAGTGGAGAGTATGAGTGTGGGCGAAGGCGAGCCACTGCTCTACCACATGGGCCGTTATCGCAAGTTGCAGAGTTGATGGTACAAGAGAAGAGTCGCCGGGCCTAGAAGACGCGCTTGCCCCGACAAACTGAAATACCTCTTACCGCTCAGAGTTTCCAGAGGGGCGTGCCGGTTCAGCGGAGTCGCCCAGTTCCTTGCGGTGGCTTTTCACTTCGCGCAGGGCGTAAATGGATTTGTTCTGCGATTCGTAGTAAGTTCGCGAACTGATCTCTCCCAGCAAGCCCATCGAGATGAATTGAATCCCGCTGACAAATAGAGCGATCGAGAGAAGTAGGAGCGGTCCGTGCTGCTGCATGATGTCTTGGTGGAAAATGAATTTATCTACCGCTAGGAACCCGGCGAGTAAAAGACCGGTGCCGGATCCGGCCAGCCCAAGCAGGCCAAAAAATTGCAGAGGCCGGGTGGAATAATCCAGCAAGAACTTGATCATGATCAGATCAAAGAACACCCGAACACTGCGGCCAATTCCGTAATTTGATTTGCCATTCTTGCGCTCGGGATTGGAAATAGGCACTTCCGCGATACGCGCGCCAGTGGAACTGGCCAGCGCCGGAATAAAACGGTGCAACTCGCCATAGAGCTGAATCTCTTGAAGAATCTCGCGGCGATAGGCTTTGAAGGTGGTGCCAAAATCGTGCAACTCAATGCCGCTCAATTTGGCCATCATCCAATTGGCAATTCTGCTGGGCACCTGGCGCATCAGCCAGTGGTCTTTGCGCTGTGCCCGCCAACCGCTTACCAGGTCATAGCCCTCTTCTATTTTCTCAAGGAATCTTGGAATCTCTTCGGGGTCGTGCTGCAAATCTCCATCCATGGAGATGACCACTTCGCCGCGGGCAAAATCGAAACCCGCTTTCAATGCTGGGGTTTGGCCAAAATTACGGCGCAGCCGAACGACATTCACGCGGCGGTCGTGCTCGTAGATTTCAGAAAGCACCCGGTAGGTGCTGTCCTTGCTGCCGTCATCGACGAATACCATTTCGTATGGCTCGCCAATGGCGTCCATCACTTCCGTCAGCTTCATGTAGAGCTGCGGAATGTTCTCTTGTTCATTGTAGAACGGAACAACCAGCGAATATCGTATGGATGCGTCGCTTCGCATACTTCTCTCTGTGCCTCTCAAATTCGCTTTCGTGGCGCCCATGCGCCCAAGTAAGCCTTAACAACTGTCTTTCAGGGGCCCCTGATATCTCAGACCAAAGAACTTGGCTGCGCGTTTCGGCTATTAGCCCTCCGCTGCCATATCCTTGAAGTCTATCAGGCGAATACCCCGCATGGCGACAAGTTTTCTGATGCCGGGGTCCGTCAAAATAGCCAGTTCGATCTGGCGGGATTGCTGGAGGCGGGTGTGGGATTTGAGGAGTTCCTCATCGACATAGCCCGGGTGGCACATCAACTCTGTGTACCCCTCCGGAAGAATCTCCAGCAATCGTTCGACACCTTCGCGCAGCAGGACGCCGGTCTGCGCAATGCCGCAAAAATAATCGGTGGTGGCGATTCCGGCACGTTGCGCTAAATCTTTTGCGTCGTGTGCCAGCAATTTCAATCCGCGAGCCTGGACACCTTGCTTAAGGACCACACTGGCCTTCTGTTCCTGGCCGATCGAGAGGGCGACCCGCAGCTTTGAGTCTTCATGCGAAACGCGAATAGCCCCGATGCCATGTTTCTTCGCCAGGCGCAGGGCTGCTTCAAACAGTCCCGGCAGCATGTGGACATGTTTGTGACCATCGAGGTGGGTAGGCTGGATCCCCGCGTCGCGAACTTTCTGGATTTGCGCGTCCCATTCCACCTCGACCTCTTCGGTGCGCAAACTCCGTCGTGCCAAGCGCAGCAGCAAGCCTTCTGGGCCGCCCTCAAACTCGTCCCTCGCGTTCCGCAGACCTTTCACCTTGGCTAGCGGCGCAGTCGGCGGACCGTCGCTCAGGTTCAAATGCACGCCGACACCGAGCGCCGGATTTTTCTTGGCCAGCGAAACGCCGTCAACGAAGGCCTGTCCATTCGCCAGCAGGGAGGTACTTGTGATCAAGCCTTGACAGTGGCCCTCCACAATTCCGCGATTTACGCCGACCGTCCAACCCAAGTCATCCGCATTCACAATCAGGTTTTTCAAGCGACCTGTCCCCTCGTACAGCTACTCTTTTGCCGCACAGTGCTAATTCGTACCATTGACCCCGCTTCCCTCTAACTTTAGCATGTCCGAGATGAGGGGCAGATGACTGTTAAGTTGCGCGAATTGAAGGAAGTAGGCGCGAAGTATGGCGAAAAGCGCCGCGGCCGCCGGATGAACTCCCGTGTTCCGGTGCGCTTGGAATGGGATTCAGCGGGCAGCGGACGCGTGGCCGTCGAAACGGTGACGCGTATTGTGAACCCTTACGGATGCATGATTGTTTTGCGGCATTCGCTCGATCTGAATCATCGGCTTGCTTTAACCAATCTTTCTACGCAATCGAGCAACGCTGCGGTTGTGGTTTGGAAAGGCAATCCGCAGCCGGACGGCTGGGAATACGGTGTGGAGCTAGTCGCTCCAGAGATGGACTTCTGGGATATTGAACTATGACGCCGCCGTTGAAATCGAGTATACCCGCGCCTGCCCCCGTAACGCATGTGAAGCGTAGTCCGAACGGTGTGCGTCCGCAGACCGCCGAAGAGCGTCGTCGTGCGCAACGCGTGCTGCTGAGGATCCCAATCCTGGTGCACCTGACCGGAAAGGCAAATCCCGTTCATGGCTTCACGCACACGGTTAGTGCGACCGGCGCGATGATTATTCTGGCAGAGGGTTTGGCTCAAGGCACAAAACTGACCATCGAGAATCAGAAAACTCAGAAGAAAGTGGAAGTGAATGTAGTCCGGCCGCCACAAATGAACGCGGAGGGTTCGCTGATACCCGTCGAATTTACGACTCCGAGTCCAAATTTTTGGAATATATTCTTTCCACCAAATCCGGCGGCAACCTGACTTTTCAAACGCACAGTTGAGTACCGTTTAGCCCGGCTATTGCAGGTTAAGGGTCACGGTCGTCTGGTGGTTCAATGTGCTGGTCTGGCCTTGTACATAAATCTGCGTGGAGCCAGTGTAAACCTCAGTGATTGCAGTGGAATTTGAAGCAAAGTTCTGGGTATCACCATTGAATTTCGCGCTAAACGAAAAAATTCCCATGCCATTGTAGGGAAGAGCAAAGGTAGCCATGCCTGCTACAAGAGGAATTGCCTGACTGATCGCGGACCCACCTTGATAGAACGTTACGCCTCCTGTTAGGGCCTTGGATGAAGTGACCGTCGCAGTTAGGGTTGCAGACATGCCTGGGCCAATTTTGGGATTGTCCACGGTCAATGTTGTTGTGGTCACGGCTTGGCCTCCCCCACCTCCACCTCCACCCCCCTTCCTCCACCCCCGCCACTGCTACCCCCACCGCCGCATCCGAGTGCAAATGCCAGTACCCCTATTAGCGAACTGAAAAAGACAGACCGGTAGTATTTTTGTCTCCGCGCCATGGTTATGAGAAACAACACCAGGAATCCGCAGCTCCGGCTGATAGACCACCACGCAGGCCGGGAAAGCGAGAACATTCCGGCCTTCTTAAGTTGAGGATTGCTGAGTGATTGAGTGCCAGTTGTTCCCGTAGCCGCCCACGTCACTGTGACTGTCGCGGGTGCACCGCTAAGGTTTACTGTTGTTGGTGACACTGTGAGGCTTGTTCCCGGTGGTGCGCCCCCGTAAACGTTGACGGTTACAGTGCTGGGAGTGTTTGAAGCCGGGCTGATTTGTACAGGGGTACTCTGTGTTTGTCCCAGGCTTGCGTTGATTGAGGCACTCGCGGGCATGCTGAAATCCGGGATATTCACCGTTATGAGGACGCCAGGCGTTTGCCCAGATGCGTAGTTAGTGTCTCCGTAGTATGTTGAATAAACATATCCCGTGGAGTTGAGGGTGGCTGTGGCTGTCGCCGTGAGATTCTGATTTCCACTGGCATCTGTTCCGGGCGTGTTTGTCAGGCCCGAAATCGTGCCGTAGTTGGTTTGTATATCGATTTGACCGGTGATGGACGGGTTCCTACTCTGGGTTTTTATTATCGCCGTGACGGTGATGTTCTGGCCATAGTTTATGGTGGTTGCTGATTCGCTCTGAGTAATAGTGATCGGATTTTGGACTGCTATCGTTGTCGGGCTGGCAATTGCGGCGGCGTAGTTGTTGTCACCGCTGTATTTCACAGTGATGGAGTGCGAGCCGACCGTAGAAATAGTCGTCGATATGCTTCCGCTTAGAAAACCAGAGTTCGCATTGAGACTCACAGTCCCTGGCAGGAGGTTAGCACCGTCGTAGAATGTCATCGTGCCGCCAGGAGCCGCCGCGCCCGAAGGCACTGGAGCGTTCACAAAAGCCTGAAGGAAAAACGTCTGTCCGGCCACAACCGTTGATGGATAATTCTGCAGATTAATCTGCGTGACAGCCGGCGTTACCGTGATCGTGTCGTTGCCGGTGCTGGTGATAAAACTGTTGTCCCCACCATAGACGGCCTTGATTGTGTGCGTTCCACCCGTGAACGTGTTGACGCTGGGCGAAAGATTACGCGTGTACCCAGCGTTGTTCAGGTTGAACGTGCCTTGATCCACGACGGTTCCGTTGTCCGTGAGGGAGATCGTCCCTGTAGGACAAGTAACAATGTCCACATCAGCACAGAACGGAGCAGGGAAGCCGTTGGCATCCACAGTGGCGGCCATGTTTGCAACGTACATGCGGATGAAGAACTGGCTGCCATAGGGCACTGAACTCGCATTAACGCTAATGGGATTGCCACTGCCATCGAAGGATGGAACCAGGATAAAGACCTGGCTATTCTCCTTGGCAACCGTCACGGCCACGGGAGCCGAGTCGCTGGGAGCATTCGTACCGTCACCGGCATAATGCGCGATCACATTGTATGATCCGCCTGGCAGGCTCTGCGTCTTTAATCCAGTAATTGCGCCGTTCGTTAATGTGAACTGGTCGAGACCCTGGGTCGTACCATCAGCGAATTTCGCGATCAGCGCCACATCGCCGCTGGCGGTTCCCGTGGTTGGTTTCACGGTCAGGTTTACGGTCACATTCTCATTAGAACCGTGCGTAATTCCAGTCATTGGGGTGAGTGTCAGGGTTGTAGTCGTAGCAACGCTGGAAACGTTTTTCCAGTTTGCCGCCAGATTCCCTATGTTCACTGTGCCTAGTCCCGTCGCCAGGTCGTATCCGGCCGTAGTGGTCCACGCTTCGGTGCCAGTGTGCGCCGGATCGACTAGAACACCAGTGTTGCCGGCAGTTGCGACGCTGCAATTCGGCGTTCCTCCCGTGCATGGCACGCTGTTGGTTCCCAATCCAACTCCGCCCGTCGGCAGATCGCTGCTGCCTCTGGTGACATCGTTGAAAACGCAGCTCGCCGCTTCCGAAGCGCTTGACGGACAGCTTGCCCCGCTTTTTTTCGCCAGCGCATACAAAATGTAGTTGGCATTGCCCTGGCGGTTTGATCCGCCGTGAGCTGCCTGGTATTGATTCACTAGAGCCATCACACCGGCGAACGCGGGTGCGGAAGCTGAAGTGCCGCCGAAAACATGGAAATCGAGATACCCGGAGTTCGTGCTGAGATCGCACGCCGGCAATCCGTTTATGTTGCGATCCTGCTGGCAGACGATGTAACCGCTATTGTTGAAGCCGGGACTGGCAAACAGCGAAATGTCTGGCTGGTAGCGGTGATCGCCGCTGGGCACTCCTGTAACGCCCGTCTGCCAGAAGGGTTTGTGATAGATGGTGCTCTGGCCACCGCTGCCGGCCACGATGTTGACCGAACCGTTTGGCGCGCTCGCGCCGCAACCTGCCAAACTGATCTGTGCGCAGTTTTCATTCCACGGAATTTCTGGAATGTAACTTTTTGCGGAAGTTCCGGTCGGCGAATTGCCACTGCTGGGGTTCCAGTAGAGCAGGGGATTGGCGCGTTGATCGAAATCCGTGCCTCCCACGGAAATATTGTATGGTGTTCCGCCAAGCCCGCTAACGGCCAAGCCCTTGGTGGCGGAGTCCTGTGTGTTGAAGTTGTCGCAACCGGCGGAGCCGCCGTCGCCGGAAGAAACCACTACGGTGATGCCTTGCGCGGCAGCCTGCTCCCACGTCGAGTTGTAGAACGCATTGCCTGCGGTTCCCAAACTCTGTTCACAAGCGCCATAGCTCTCGCTCATCACCCCTGCAAGGTTGTGTTCAATGATGTAGAGCGCAGAAAGATCAACTCCAGCAGAGGCAGCAGTGGAGGACGATACCACGAATTTAATCGTTGCACCCGGCGCCGTCGCTCCGGACCACTGGACATCCAAATCTGCTTCGCCTTCCTCATCTGTTGAAGTGATTCCTGGATCTTCGCCATTCAAGATGATGTTGCTAGCGCTGAAATTCGCTGGCAACCCAAAGATCGAACGAAAGTCGGTCACGTCTTGCAGCTTGATGTTGGTTTCCCCAACTACGGCAATGGTCTGACCCGTTCCGTCGTTGCCGCCGCTGATCAGGCTTTGGGAGTTATAAATCGTTGCGAAATCTCCCGGGCCAAGGCCATAAAAGTCTCCTGTGCCGCTGGGGCGCGGGAACGTGTACAGAAGTTGCAGTCCACCGTGGTCTGCAACCTTTCGTGCAATTCCGTGGTAACGGGCATGTGATACACGCGGAAAATTGTTCAGCGAGACGATGCCAGTCACTACCGGAGCGAGCGCCGCGGGAATCTGCGGGTTCTGCGCATTTGCCAGATAAGTTTTGCCGTCCACCTCGTATTTGCGAATCTCTGTGCCAAAGGCCTGCTGCACCTGCGCCGCATTGCCGGAAAATTCAATCACTGTGCGGCCGCTGTAAATTTTGTTGACTGTGAATCCCTGCGATGTCAGCCAATCCGTCAACGCCTGAATCTCGACATCAGCCGGACCGAATCGGGCCCCAAAATCTTCTGGCGTTAGCCACGCGCGATAATTGGGCGAGCTGTTGTCTTGTTGCTGCTCCATCAGAGTGAGCAGCGCTGCCTGTTGTTCATCGCCGCGCTTCAAGAGCAGCAACATGCGCGCCATCGGTTGCCCGGCGTCAGCGACGCCACGATCAAACTCCGCGCGCGCCATCGGGTGAATGTTGCCTTCCAGCGTCACCCGGCGGCTGGAATCCACCGCTTGCGTTATACGCGGCTTCGGTTGCGCGTGCACCTGCGCCCAAGCCATTGAACTGTTGATCAGAAAAAAGATGGAAATCGGAAGAAGAAGCTGCAAACGCAAACCCAAGTGGCGGAACATACACGTCCTGGCGTGCAGAGATTTGGAGTTTGGAGCGAATGCAATATTTTCGGTGGCGAGAGTATCACCTTACCGGCAACGCGTCTAGGCGATGAAGTAAAGACTGAAGTAAAGACGAGGTTATGTTTAGGAAACGTCAAAAGTGAGGCGGCACCCGTCAATAGAAAAGGCGCCCGATACGTAGCCTCGCGCCTTTTCTGTAGTACTAACAGTTTTCTATATTAGTTTACGTGGATCGATGTGCTTCCCGTCGACGAACTGTAATTCGTGTCTCCGGGATAGGCAGCGTTAATCGTCACGGTTTTGCCGCCACCACCGCCGCCTCCACCACCGCCACCGCAACCCACGATTACCGTGGCCAGCAGCGCGAAAGCGACTAATCCGGCATACGCATAAGCGCGCCTGCGGTGTTGCGGCATCCAACGGACAAGCCCGAGGAAAATAACTAGTGCAAGCGCGAAAAGAACGAAGGGCAGCAACGGTGCCCTCGGCTGATTCTGCGGAACGGGATACAAAGCCGAGACCGCCGCGGTTAGAGTCGCCGTGCAAGACGCGCCGGTCGATGAGGTGGCAGCAGCCGGCGTACAAGTTCCCGTGCCCAGGCTCGTGGTGCCGTTGGTGAAGCTCACGGAGCCGGTGGGTCCGACTCCATTGCTCTGCGTGGAAATCACGGCAGTAAGAGTAACGCTGGTGCCGGAAGTAATCGTTGTCAGACTGCTGGTTACCCCAGTCGTGGTGGCGGCCTTTGTCACCGTCACGCTCAACGCGTTCGACGTTGTGGGCCCGTTATAGCTGCTGTCGCCCGGGTATGTGGCTGTGATGCTATAGGTTCCGGGGGCCAACTGTATCGGTTGATCCTCCGCGAAGCCGCGATCGTTGAGGTAAGCCTTGTTTGTCGCGCCGGGAGTTTGTGCGTTAGGAAAGTCGTTGAGAGGTGTGCTTCCATTGTTGAAAAGGCTTATCTGACCCGTTGGGCAAACGTATCCAATTGCGCCAGTCGAAAGATTCTGACAAGGCGTGCCGGTGTTGTTGGTCACGTCTACTCGTAAGATGTACGGCGAGCCGTACGCTACGGACTGAGCGGCGGTAGACAGAACGGGCGTCGTTCCGTTAAAGCCGACCCAGTTTACGATCACCTGACTATTTTGCTTACCTACTGTCACTGGTTTTGCAGCCGAATCGCTGGAGCCAAACGTTCCATCGCCGCCGTAATGCGCCTGAACGTTGTAGGAGCCGCCGGGAAGAAAAGTCGTCGTACCGCTGAAATTTCCAGAAGTGTCCAGAGTGAATGTATCAATCGGCGCGTGCGTCGTAGCATTTTCCAGAATCACAAACCCCGAAGGTATGCCGGTACCAGATGTTTTCGCCACTGAGCCGCTGACGTTCACGCTGGCATCAATAGTGATTGAAGTTGGAGACAGTGTGTTCAACGTCGTAGTCGTTCCAGCAAACGTGGCAGTCACCCAACTGGTCAGCAGGTTCGCGACATTCACCGTACCCAAGCCTGTGGCCAGGTCGTATCCAGGACCCGCGGCAAAGGCGAGCGTGCTTCCTCCTGCGGTTGTGGTCAGAACACCGAAGCCGCCGCTAGTAGTCTTGCTACAATTTGTTGCCTGGCCG
The DNA here is from genome assembly GCA_963726725.1 of Candidatus Acidiferrales bacterium. Classification (GTDB taxonomy): domain Bacteria; phylum Acidobacteriota; class Terriglobia; order Acidiferrales; family UBA7541; genus Acidiferrum. The sequence continues at coordinate 324,453 of CAVSDV010000018.1, read as the reverse complement.
GCGCAAGGCACCGAATTGTTTCCCGAAGTGATGTCGTGGAAAACGTTAGGAGTGTTCGCGAGTTTATACAGCGCATAGTTGGCGACGCCCTGGCGTTGTCCCGTGGCCGCATTGACGAGCGCGATTATCGCGGCGAAGGTTGGTGTAGCAGCGGAGGTTCCGCCGACTCCTTGAAAATCATGAAAGGGAGATGTGGTACTGAATGTAGTGAGGTTGCAGCCCACGTCGCCAGGAATGTTCTGGCTGGATTGGCAAACAACGTAGAACGTTCCGGCGCTGGATGTCCCATTCAGGCCATCGCCTGAAAACAGCGAAACGTCTGGCAGGTCGCGATGGCCGTCGTTCGGTACACCTGTCGCTACTTGCCAATTCGGCTTGTCATAACCTTTCGAGCATGCGCCTCCTGTTGTGAAGAACGCACAATTGCTAGGCCCGCCGCTTCCCGCAGCGATATTCAAGGTCGAAGAAGTTGACGTGACGGTGTTGCATCCGCTCAGACCGGTCGCCGCGCACGAATCATTCCAAGGCATCTCTGGAATGTAGCCCAGCGCAGAATTCACCGTACCCGGAGTAGTATTCCAATACGTAGTCACGCCAGCGGCGTAGTTGAAGTCCGTGCCGCCCATGGCAAGGTTGTAAGGCGTGGAAGCAATGCCGCTGACCGCAAGACCTGCCGCGGCGGATTGTGCCGTGGAGGCATTGTCGCAACCCGCCGAGCCATTATCGCCAGCGGCAACCACCACGGTGATTCCTTCGGCTGCTGCCTGTTGCCAGAGCGAGTTGAAAAACGCGTTGCCGTTTGCTCCCAGGCCCGACTCGCACGTCCCATAGCTTTCGCTCAAGATCGGCGCAACATTGTTGTCCACGGCGTAGATCGCCGAGGCATCCACACCGTCTCCGGCGTCTGTCTGGGTATCTTGTGAGGTGACGAAAATGACCTTCGCCGCAGGCGCAACCGCTCCAGCCCATTCCACGTCGAGATCCGATTCGCCCTCATCCCCGTCGACAATTCCTGGGTCTGGGCCGTTCAGAATGATTTGCGGATCATTTGCAGGCAATCCAAACATGCTGCGAAAGTCCCGAACGTCTTGGATATTGATATTTGATCTACCAACAATCGCGATTGATTGTCCGGCTCCCGTGGCGGCAGTTGGTATATTGTAAATCTTCGCGAAATCCCCCGGGCCCACCGCATAAAACGTTCCATTCACGTCGGAGAAAGTGAACAGCGGCGTAACCTGCCCGGTCGCCACATTCTGCCGGAATCTCCCCGTAGTGTGGATGGCCGCTTTCTTCTTAAAATTGTGCAACGCAACCACACCCTTCACCACCGGCGACAGGGCCTCGGGAATCGCCGGATCACTAACGTTAGCGAAATGTTCCTTCCCGTTCACAGCAAACTTGTGAATCTCGGTCTGAAACGCGTTGCGGACCTGCGCCACCGTTCCATTGAACTCGATGGTCGTGCGTCCGTTGGAAACCTTCGAGATCTGGAATCCCTGCCGCGTCAGCCAATCCGTAACCTTCTGCAAATCCGCATCAGAGGGCCCAAACTGCGCGCCGAACTGCTGGGGCGTTAACCACGCGTGATAGTTCGCCGATCCCTTTGATTGCTGCGCTTCCAGCAATTGCCCCAGGGCGTTCTCTTGCTCCGGGCCGCGTTGCAGCAACAAAAGCATGCGCGTCATCGGCTGCGAATCGGCCACCGTGCCGCGATCAAACTCCGCGCGAGCCAGTGGATGGATATTCCCTTTGGTCTGCACGGTGCGCGCATCGTTTACCTCTGCCACTACCCGCGAACGGACCTCGGGTTTTTGTGCCCGGGCCACCTGCGCGCCGCAGAACAGTATCAGTGCAGACAGGATCGCCGCATACACTCGCTTCGCTATGATCATGATATTTCTGACTCCCAGTTCGTGTTGACCTTCTCGTACGCGTTTACTGTTTCTGGCAGGAACAGCGCGCCTCTGATCCCCACGTCAGAGTCAGGCGTCTTGCATTCCCTAAAGAGATGCAGGCGGCAAGAAAACGGTTTTCCGCCATGGTGCTGAGGGTAGGCTGTTTACAATCATTTATCAATTTACAGACACTGTAAAGGTTGTCGTGTGTGCGCCGCTGGCCGCTGTGCCGGTAACCGTGAAGGGCACGCTGCCCGCGATAATCTGCGTGATTGGCACGGAATGGGAAGGCATGGTATTGGCATCGCCGGAGTACTGCGCCGTGATCACATGAATGCCGACCGGCAACGTGGCGGTCTGGAATATGGCCACGCCGGAAGAGACCGTGCCGGAGCTATAGAGTTGGCCGTTATCCAACAGTTGCACGGTACCGCCGGGAGTGCTGCTGGCCGTGATGCGCACGTTGAACGTCACCGTAGCTCCTGCAATCGAATGCAAACTAGAGGAGGTCAGCGTCGTAGTGGACGGAACGGGTCCGCTGCCACCTCCTCCGCATCCCGTTACCAGACTTGCAACGCAAAGTACGCAGCCACTCGCGAAAGCGATCTGCCGTCTGACTCGCGGACCGTTCCAACGCAGTGCGAAGATGGCAAACAGCAGCATGCCCACGGCCAACCAAATCCTCCAAGGAGGCAGCGTCGGTTCCTTGGGCGATGATGGAAAAACAAGTGCCGTGTTGGTGGCCGAAGGCGTCAGGTTAAACGTAGTGTTCACCGGGTTCGCGCTTGCAATGGTTATCGTGGCGGTGGAAGCGAGAGGCAATCCGCACGTGTAGCCCGCGATTGGGGACGCGCTGCCCGTTGGGCAACTGAGCGCTATATCGCCCGTGAATCCGCCGCTCGGCGTTAACGTTACCGTAGCTGTTCCTGTCGTCCCCGCGGTGAAGGAAAAAGGATTGGGTGCGACGCCGATCGTAAAATCTGGCGCAGCACCGGAAGTGACGGTGACAGTGGCCGAATCTACGGCCTTCCAATTATTGTCACCGCCGTAGTGCACCTTCAGCGTGTGCGTGCCCGCCGCTAATTTTGAGCGCAGCCCATAGATGCCGATATGCCCTGGGCCCGCCGTCAGCGTCTGCGCCGTCAGCAACTGCATCGCGCCGCCGCTTAACGAATCCCAGAACTCCACTGCACCCGTTGGGTAGGGAAGCGTGGCGTTGTTGGGAACGCCCGTGACGCTAGCAACCAAGCTCGCTTGCTGGATGGCAGTAACTTGGGTAGGAGCGGAAAGAGTGACCACCGGCGTGCCAGGCATAACAGTGAAGGGAACCGACGTACTCGAGGAAGGCGCGTGGGTGCTATCGCCGGAATACACCGCGTAGAGCGTGATGTTTCCACCCTGCGTCCATGGAAACTGAATTGTTGCCGTTCCGTTGGCGATTGTCGTGGCGCTGGTGCGCGGGCCGACGGCATCCCACAATGTGACCGTTCCAGTCGCGGCAACAGGCGAAATTGTAACGGTGAACTTTCCGGTGTCGCCGATGGTTTGCGGAAGTGTCTGTGGCGAGAGGTTTGTTGTCGTTGCTGTTCCCGAAGCCGTCGTCACGTTCACGGTTTGCGCGAATTCATTCGGGTCCGAAATTCCTACGCTCGAATAGTTTGGGTCGCTGCCTGCGTTGTAACTTGCTGCGATTGTGTGCGGACCAGCAGCCAGGCCGGTAATCAGGATCGCAGCTTGTGCCGAAGTGTTGAAGAGTCCGCCGGCCTGGAGCGGAACGGCTGCTCCATAGGCATGGCCGTCGACGGTGAATTGCACCGAGCCAGTAGTCGCGGCGGTACCAAATCCCACTACATTCACATGCGCGCCGACAGGCTGTGTGTTGGGCACGGTATTGTCATTGACGCCGACAATCACCGTCGGGGTGCTCTTACCGATGCTGAAAGTAAGCGCGGAGGAAGTGCTACCGTTGAAACTACTGTCGCCGCTGTACGAGGCGACCAGCGAATGCGAACCTACGGGAAATGAATACGGCGCGCCCGAACCAGTGTTGATGAATGCGCTCCCATCCGCCGCGAGTGGATATGTGCCAATCGCCGTCGAACCATCTTGAACAGTGACTGCTCCGCTCGCGTTTCCCGCACCGGAAGTCCCTTGAACCTTCACCAATAATTGAACAGGAGATCCATACGGTGTTGTGCCCCCCAGCAAACCACTGGGAGTGAGAGTCGTGCTGCTATCTTCTGGCGTAACAACTAGCGCGACAGCGTTGGAATCGCTCGGCGCGAACGTCGCGTCTCCGCCGAAGTGAGCCATCAGGCTGTACTGGCCACCGGGCAGATCCTTCACCGACGAATTAGAGAAAGCTCCGGCGGTGATTGAAAGAACGTCTGCAATCTGAGTCGAACTTGTCTTGAGCACCACCGACCCGGTCGGTGTGCCGGTGCCAGAAATGGCTGCCACACTGCCCGAGACGCTTATCGCTGTTCCGTGTGCAAATGATGTGGTGGGCACCTGCAATTGCGTTTGCGATGCTAGAAACGTGACGCTGTTCCAGTTGTTGGCAAGATTCGCGGCATTCACCGAGCCGAGCCCCGTGACCAAATCGTACCCCGCCCCCGCCGATTCGCCATTCAGAAATCCATCGACACCAATTTGCGTTGAAGAACAATCCGGTGTCCCGCCCGCACAGGGAACAGCGTTGCTGCCCGTCGTCACGTCATAAAAAGTACAAGCGATCTGCGTCGTCGGATTAGTTTGCTTCGAGGAATCGCAACTCGCCCCGGAATTCTGCGCCAACTTGTAGAGCGTGTAATTCGCTTGTCCTTGGAACGCCCCATTTTTCTGCTCCACAAGCGCAAGGATTCCTGCCATCGCCGGTGTTGAGGCGGAGGTGCCTCCGATCAGGGAGAGGCCCACAACTTGATTCTGAGAATTAATTTCGCAGGGAGTCCCGCCGAGGCTGTTGCAATATACAAGATCGTCGTGACTCGTAGCAGCCGCCAATGAAACGTCTGGAATGTCTCGGAATCCATCTGTTGGCACGCCCGTTCCCGTCTGCCAACCGGGCTTTGCGTAAAGGGTGCTTGCACCACCTCCACTGGCAAGCGTACTGAAATTTCCACTGGGAAAGAAAACGCAGTTCGTTGGCCCAAGCGCCTGCGAACCATCGCAGCTTTCGTTCCACGCTGCTTCCGGTATGTAACCCAACGCAGATGAATAGTTGGCGGAGTTCGTGGGACTCCAATAAGTACTTTCCGCGCCGGTATCGCCGAATTGCGTTCCACCGACCGCCACGTTGAATGGCGTGCTGGCCGCGCCATTCACAGCTTTCCCCAAAGTCGCAGAGGTGCCGGGAGTATCGCACGCAGCCGAACCGTTATCACCCGTGCCCACCAGTACCGTGATGCCTTCCACGGCGGCTTGTTGCCATAACGCTTTGTAAAAAGCATTCCCTGAATTGCTCAGAAACGGTTCGCAACTGCCATACGTATAGGTGAGAATCGGCGAAATCTGATTGTCGATCGCGTAGGCGGCGGCCAGGTCCACTCCGTTGGTGGAATTCGTCGAGCCCGCGATTACCAGATTAATCGTTGCTCCGGGAGCCGTCGCGCCTGCCCACTCCACATCGAGCGTGGCTTCCTGTTGATCCGTTGGCGTCGTGATTCCCGGATCTGGTCCGATCACGATGACATTCGGATCGTTAACCTTCAAACCAAAGATCTTTCGGAATTGCTGTACATCCGTCAACTCGATTTGCGATTGACCAGCCACGGCAATCGCGATTCCGCTTCCGTCCGTTCCCCCGGCCAGCAACGGTTTCGTGTTATAGATTGCCGCAAAATCGCCGGGTGCAAGGTAGTAGGTGTTTGTAGTCCCCGCTGCGGTGAGATTCGGGCTGAGCTTCACCTTTTGCCCCAGCTCATTTATTCCCGCGATACCGCGGAAAAGCTGCGTTGGCGGCCGCTTCGGGAAATTATTCAGCGATACCAAGCCTTTGGAAATCTGCGCGATTGATGCCGGAAGAGAAATGTCTGTTGCGTTTGCCAAATACTGCTTTCCCGAAACCCGGAAATAGTGCAGTTCCGTGTGAAAGGCGGTTTCCACCTGACTGGAGGTGCCGGAAAATTCGATCCAGCGGCCGCTCTTTGTCACCCTATCAATCGTAAATCCGTTCGCCTCCAGCCACGCGCGGATGCTCTGGATGTCACTGGTTTGTGCCCCAAACCGCGCTCCGTATTCTGCAGGTGAAAGCCAGCGATGAAAATTGGCGGAAGCGGGATTTTGCTGTTCTTCGAGAAGCTTGTTTAATTCATCCTCTTTTTGCGGCGAAGATGACACGGTCAGAAGCATTCGTTCGATCGCTTTACTGGATTCCACCCGGCCAAGATCGGCTCCCATTTTGGTCAGCGGGTGAGTTGTATGTTCCAACCTCACCAAAGTTTCCCGCTGGCCATCAGAAGCAGACGGCAATGAGGTCTGTGAATAGGACGCGAAAGCGAAGATAAAGAAGCAGAGAAATGTGAAGCAGAGCTGGCAAATTCGTTTGATCAAGAACGACAACGCTGCCCACCTTTTCAGTTTCCAGGGTACGTACTGTTCCGCACAACAGTCTGGGCGTAACCTCACGGTTTCGTCACCCAGGAAATCCCAAGTTCATTCTTGTGCAAGGACCCGCTAAGCAGACTAAGTTTACACGGCGTCCTAGATCATGACAATCGGGCAGCTTTTCCTGCGAATTATGAACGTCACTGATTAGCTAAGTTCTACATTGCCGCCGGAAAGAATCACGCCGATCTTTGGAAGTTGGCCATCGGCACGCGCCATCAATTTCAGCGCCGCCACGCCACCTTCACGCAGCAACGGAGCCACGGCCACGGCGCTGGAAGGCTCAATAATGATCTTCATGCGCTGGCCGACCAGCAACTTCGCATCGACAATTTCATTTTCGCTGACCAACAGTATTGCCTCCACAAAATTGCGAATAATGCCAAACGTGCGGGCGGAGAGTGAAGCGCGCAATCCATCCGCGATCGTATCGCTGGACTCTTGGGTCTGCAGGACGCCGGTTTTCAGGGAGCGATACGCATCATCCGCCCGTTCTGGTTCGCATCCAAATACATATATCTCTGGCCTAACGCTTTTTGCACCAAGGCATGTGCCGCTTAACAATCCCCCGCCGCTAACCGGAACCAGCACGGCATCCAGGTCAGGCACCTCTTCCAGTAATTCCTTAGCGGCCGTTGCTTGCCCCGCTATAATTCGGTCATCGTCATAGGGGTGAATCATCGCCGCCCCTGTTTCCGCCTGGATCTTTGCGGCGGCTTCCGCGCGAGCCGAAACCTTTGCCTCGCAAAAAGTTATCTTGCCGCCGTAAGACTCCACCGCATGTACCTTGACAGAGGAAGTGTTGTGCGGCATGACAACCCATGCGGGTACGCCGCGCCATGCCGCCGCACAAGCTACCGCGGCACCATGATTTCCGCTGGAGTGGGTCAACACCCCCTTTGATGCTTCCTCTTCGGTCAAGGAAAGAATCGCGTTTGACGCGCCGCGTATCTTGAATGAACCCGTTTTCTGCAGGTTCTCGCATTTGAAGAAAAGCTGCGCTCCCACCAACTTATTCAAAGACTGGCTCGTCAGCACAGGGGTGCGATGAATGCGTGGCTTGATTCGCTCGTGTGCTTCACTGATTGTCTTCGCGTGGATGTATGTCACACCGCCATCTGTTATCGGTTTTAGAGTCGGCATTTCTACAGTTTATTCCATGTCTACAGCGCGTGCGAGCATTCTTCTAACTCTTGCCGACGACTCTTCGCATGTTCGTTTACAATTTGCGGACTGCCGAACTATTCGAAAATGGGGGAGTGCGTATGAAACGTCGTGAGTTTCTGGGAACACTGATTGGCACGGGCAGTGCTTCGTGGCTCGACGATAATTCCGGTTTCATTTCTAAGGGGTTATTCGCAACCACTTCCCCGGGCGATGCGGACGTTAAGCGCGTCTTCACAATTTTTAAGTGTCATTTCGACGCCGGATTTATCGACACTCAGGCGGTTGTCCTCAGACGCTACTTCGATGATTACTTCCCCAAGGCCATCGAAACGGCCGATCTGCTAAGTCGCTCGGGTTCGACCGGCTACGTATGGACCACAGGTTCCTGGTTAGTCTACGAATATCTCGAACAGGCCAATTCTGAGCAACGGGAAAAAATGGAACGGGCAATCCAGTCGGGATATATCGCCTGGCACGCACTGCCGTTCACCTGGCAGACCGAGTTGATGGATCCTACTCTGATTTCTGGCGCTATCGCCCTGTCAAAATCGCTGGACAAACGATTCGGCTGCAATACAACGGGCGCAAAAATGACGGACGTACCCGGCCATACTCGGGGCATCGTTTCACCGCTCGTCGCGCAGGGCGTGTCCTTTCTTGACATTGGTGTGAACGACGCCAGCAGACCCGCCATTCTACCTCCACTGTTCCGCTGGCACGATAGCCCTGGCGCGAGTCTGAACGTGATGTACCACGCTGGATACGGTGGTGTCGCCGTTGTGCCAGATAGTGATTTTGCGATCGCTGTTGTCGTTAAGGATGACAACGCCGGCCCGCACACCGTAGAGGAAATCTCGACAATCACCGCCGACCTGAAGAAACGTTTTCCAGCCGCCCAGATCGTTCCGACCAATCTCACAAAAATTGCTGACGCTGTAGCTCCGCATTCTTCGGCTCTGCCCGTCATCACCCAAGAAGTGGGAGATACATGGATTCACGGTATTGCAAGTGACCCGCTCAAGGTGGCGAGATATCGCGAGGTGTGCCGCCTTCGTGAAAGTTGGCTTCAAAAAGGAAGATTTAAGATTGGCGACGAGACCGATGTGAAACTTCTTCGGCACCTGCTCCTGGAAGCCGAGCACACCTGGGGAACGGACACGAAAACGTGGTTGGACTTCGACAACTACATTCCCAAAGACCTGGCAAAGATGGTGGATACCAAAAATTACAAAGTCGTGGAATCGAGTTGGACCGAGAAGCGACAGAATTTATTCTTGGGAATTGACACTTTGCCCAGCGACCTTCGCAGTGAAGCTGCGGGTGCTGTGTCTTCGCTGGATGCCCGCCAGCCTTCAACTCTGAAGAATTCCTATAACCCGGACGTGGAAGTGGAAACTCCTCATTTCGTCTTTAAGCTGGACGAACATACCGGTGCAGTCGCAAGACTTCAGCACAAAAAGGCTGCCCGTGAATGGGCTACAACGCAACACCCGCTTGGACTCTTTTCTTATCAGACCCTCTCACAGCGCGATTATGGGAGTTTTTTCAAGGAATATGTGATCAGTGAAGAGGACTGGGCAAAGAAAGACTTCGGAAAACCGAATATTGAACGATTTGGTGCGGAAAGCCAGCTTTGGAAACCCACTTTGATAGCCTGTGAATCAGACGAAGGCCCTTTTTCTCATCGAATTCTCGCTCGGCTTGAAATCCATGATGCAGCAGCCAATGCCTCCGGTCGCGGCGCATTTCCCAAACAAATTTCCCTCGAATATATCTTGCCGAAAAACAGCTCGCGGCTGGAAATAAATCTCTATTGGGCCGGAAAAGAATCATCGCGCATGCCTGAAGCGCTCTGGCTCAGCTTCAACCCCGCCACGGTCGACCAGAAGGGTTGGATACTTCGAAAGTCGGGGCGGGAAGTGTCGCCCTTCGAGGTAGTCGACTCGGGTAATCGCCACTTGCACGCCGTATCGGACCGAGTCGTCTACAAAGACCCGAAGGGTGATATTGCATTCCTTACCCAGGATGCTCCCCTCGTTGCGCTCGGGGTCCAGTCGCCGTTGTACTTCTCACGGTCGGAAGCCAACCTGAAGGGCGGCATTCACTTTAATCTGTTCAACAACTCCTGGGGCACCAACTACATCATGTGGTTTGGCGAAGATATGCGTTTTCGGTTTGCCGTCGAAGTCTAAGCTTCAAGCTTGAGGCTACTGAATCACGGTAAGACGGGTTTGGGATGCTATTACCCCTTTGTCCCTTGCTACCGCTCTGATAGAATGACCTTTCAAGCAGGTGCAGTCGCGAGTCGCCCCCCTTCGCGCCTGCGGAGTAAGCTCTCATGGCTCCCTCAGAACGACGACATCTCCAACGTTTTCGCCTGCGGGTCCCGCTACGCTTTCGTCCGACCGGGCTGGCCTCAGACACGACCGAACATTTTACGGAAGCCGTGAATCTCTCTCGTGGCGGATTTTTCTTCGTCACCTCGGCGCCGTTGCAGGTGGGTATGCCGATTGAAGTCACGTTGAAGATGCCGGTGGAAGTTACTGGCACGCAAGCCGAAGAAACGCACTGCAAAGCCCGCGTAGTCCACGCCAAGCCGGATGCGTTCAGCGATGGGCGCATGGGCTTCGGCGCCGAAATCGAGAGTTTCATCGAGCCTATCAAGCCTCGGCCTCCCCGTCCTGAATTAGTGAAGGCTCCGCCTTCCTCCGCGAAGCTAAAGCCCTAACCGATAGCGACGAGAGCACACCCAACCGAAGTCGTCCTTAGCGAAGCGAGGAACCTCAACCGGTTCGTTTAAGAAAGTGAAGACTCGAAGCGCTAGACTACGGTTAGTTAGTTTTTCCCGCCAGCGACGTTGATCGTCGTTTTCCCAGAGCCAACATTCTCGAATTTATCGTAAGCCCGGACGGCGATGGTGTGCTCTCCTGCCATCAATCCACGCACCGTGAACGAATATTTCTGCGTTGGACTGTCGCTAATCCCATTCAACGGTGCCAGCAGCACCCAATCGCCGCCGTCCACACTGTATTGCGCGCGCTCCACGCTGGTTGAACTGTCAACAGCATTGAATTCAAAGTCATACGTAACGCCGAGAGATCGATCGGCATTCATTCCTGCAGGCGTTGCCTGCAGTTTTTCGATGCCGGGGGGCGTGTTGTCCACTTCAAACCGTTCGCTCTCCCGCTCCGTCTTTAGAGTGCTGGCCGGAGGATTCGATGGCGCGTCCGTAGCGGTAATTTTCAAGTAGTACGCACCGTCGGCCATGCTGGTGGTGTCCCACGAATAGAATCTCTGGTCGAGGTTGTCCTTCAACAACCGCCATTCGTGCTCGTTCTCCCCACGGAAATAGATTGCGTAATGAAGCTCATCTTCGTTGTCATCGTGAGCCGTCCATAGCACGGACTGGTAACCCTTCTGCTGTGTGCCCTGTGGTTGCTGCTCAAACTTTGTCGACGATGTCGTGGTGATCACTACGCCGCTAGGATTCGGTGCTTGTGGCTGCCGCAAGTTCACATTTGTGGGTTGTCCGGAAATTACCTGCGGAGCCTGCGCTCGCACACCCGCATCCTGCACTGCAATTCCATCAATCACTGGCGCTACATTCCGCGGTTGGTACGCTTCGCTGACCCAGTCAATTCCATCGCCCGCGCGACCATCGTGGATGATTGCCTTCCACTGGAAGAAGCGTGCTGCAGGCGCTTCCACCGGCGTTCCCGTCCTGCTATACGGACCAAACCACTTCGACCACTCTTTTCCCGGATCATCCGTATTTCCGCTACGCACATAAAATTCCAGTCGCGGCTCTTTCGAATCCGTTCTAGCCGCAGATTTGCTGGCCGGTCCGCTTGCAGCGGCGGGACCCCACCATTCCAGGCGTCCCCACTGTGAAAACAATTTCGCGTCGTACGATTGCGACTCGAACGTTCCCTCGGCTTCGAATTCTGGACCCACCGAAAACACTTTTCCCGGGTTCGCCGTGCACAAAAATACTTTTCCTGCGGAGTTCCGTGTGATCCCCGTAATTTGCGCGGCTCCGGACTTCGCCAATTGCGCATACACGCCGCGGCCATCGATCACCAGCAGCGACCCGGTGTTTCCAGTGCCAGCTAACAGCCGTCCGTCGGCATTCAATCCGAGCGCATACACCACGTCCTCACGCGAGCTCCAGATTTCTTCCGGCGCGCCCTCGGGCGCCAGTCTATAGATGCTGCTGGAAATCGACGGCGGAATATTCAGGAACGGCACGGCTCCCTGAGGAGAAACAGACGATGCCGTGTTGGTGATCGTAGTGGTGCCTTGCGAAGTGGCGATGATCGCGGAGGGCGCTGAAGTTGCTGCGCGTTGCTTGTCTCCAATGGCTGCGACGTAAATCGCGCCGTCGCTTGCCACCGTCAAAGCGGTCACTTCACGCTTCGCCGTTTCGTATAGCACAAATCCCTCCCCCGCAGGATCTTCGGCGGACGCCGGCTTACCGTTCTTTTTGGTTACGCGCAAGACCCGGCCATTGGGTTCCGTGCCCGCTAGTAAATTACCCTTGGCGTCGAAGCCGAGAGTCTTAATGTGCGCTTCGTCGCTGGCATAGAAAAGCTTTCCTGTTCCATCGGGCGAAACCGCATAAATCTGCCCTTTATCGCCAGTAGCAACATACAGTGTTCCGTCCGGCGCGAATGCCAGATTCCAGATGTATTTTGTCTTGGGGTCGAAGAACACCGATTTTTCGCCGCTGGCCGAAACTCTGTAAACCTTTCCATCCGGAGTGGTGCCTACATACAGAATGCCCTTGGCATCAAACGCGATCGTTTGCGCCAGCAACTCTGTTGATTCAAATGCCGTTTTCGGTTTGCCAGTTCCCTCGAAACGAAATACCTTCGCCGGTGAACCCCCTGCCGCATACAGAACACCTGCGCCATCCGTCCGCAAGGACCACAGATACGAAGCATCCGCGTCGAAAAGCAAAGTGAACTTGGGCGCCAATTCCAGATGCCCATCGCTGCGCACCGCCACACCCTTCGCTGTCCCCTTCAGGAATTCTTCGTAAGTCGATTGACGCCAACGCCGGGTGTGCTCCGCCTTAGTCGCAACGCTCACCGTCAGTACGCATGCCACAAGCGAAACCGCGAGAGCAATCGCTCTCGCCGCCGAGTTGGAATCGCGGGCACTCACAGAATGTTTCGAAGCAAGTTTCGACATAGACATGGTCACCGGATCTGCAAATTCAAAGAGATGATGCCCGCGACGGGCCCGCCGAGCGGAATGGACGACTCGCTGGCCAGAGACTCGCGCAAGACCTGGACGCTGCCGGGCGTGGGCCGGCCATCAATTACATTGATCGCGGACACCGGCACGTTGGGCAATTCCTTGTCGTCCCACACCAGCGTCGGCGAAGGCGCAAACAATCCTACGTACAGTCGATCGTTCCGCCGCTCACGATTCAGCAGCGCAATCAATTGATCGAGGCCCGCAGGGCCAGAACCGCCCGGCACGCCCGGGAATCCAAATCCACGGGAAGCGCGATTCAGCCACTCGGCATCGCTGACCAAGACGCGCAGCATCATGCCGCGCACTGCCTGTTCAGGCACCTTTACTGTCGTCTCTTCCACGCGCGATGCCCCGCGATACGGCCGCAACATTACTCGCACGCGAACCGTCTCGCCCGGTGCAGCGTCACCCTTTTCCAGCCACGCGCTCTCGATGGTGTAGGACTTCCGCCCAGGCTGACTCTCCACGCGCAGCGTAATGTGATCCACGGAAGGTATTTCGTAATTGTTATTGAACAGCCGGCCAAAGACATTCTGTATGGTCAGCGCGATTGGTAAACTATCCGGCGACATCGAATCGCCCGGCGCAAACGTGCTTTCGATTTGTACTGCATTGTGGCCCTGCAGCCGAACCTCGCCCGTCAAGTGCAGCGTAGTTCCTTCACCATAGAGCGAATTCTGCGTCAGTCCATTAAATGTCGTGACCGCCACCAGAAGTGGCGTCAGCTTGGGATGATTGATCACATCAAAGTGCAACTTCTTTTCGGTCGCACCGGAAACGAAGCTCAGGTCCAGCGGCACCATCGATGGCGAGCTGCCCAGTTTTCCTGTCACCGCCGTTAAATGGTCCCCTGTAATCGTGCCGATCGGTCCGCCCACATTCACGATCTTGGTGGAGGCCAGACTAGAAGAGAGCGTCGTCACCACGCGGCTACGCGACATCGGCATTTGCACATCGCCCAGGCTCATGAACGGGTGGCCACACAAAAACACCTTGTCGCCTTCCACCGCCGTCACCGTGCACGCCGAATTGATCGAAGCGTCGCCGGAAACCAGCACCATTCCGGCCATGTCGCCTGGCAATAGTTTGCGATCGTCGGCTTTTGCTTCAGAAGTTCCACCTTGCGCTGCGACGAATCCGTAACCCTGCAGTTGCGGCGCAAATTGCTGTACCGCGGCAGGTTGAAATCCAGAGAACACCAGTGGCGTTTCAATGCGCTCTAGCGACGAACCGCTGGGCAGGGAATTGCGCGCCACGGCATCATGCGGCAACATGAATTGTTGCGGCGCCGATTGCACGTCAGCGGTTTGCGTTGGTGGCCGCAACACGTCTTCAATCGGCGTCACCCCGGCAATCGCTTCCTTTGTGAAAATACCCAGCTTCAACGAAAGCGCGCCTGCCAACCGGCCATCGAGATAGACCGGGCTGCCGCTCATTCCGGCCACCACGCCGGTGTGCTCCACCTTCGGCCCCTTCAACTCCACGAGGATGATGGATTGTCTCGGCCCCAGAAAATTAGGCATCACCCCAATTACTTCCAGGTCGAATTTCTCAATCTGGTCGCCGGCAAAAATAGTGTATGCATAACCCTGCATGCCCGGGCGCACTTCCGACAACGTCAGGATTGCGTTCGATCCCTGCGGCGCGGCCAGACTCACCGACGCGCAAGCAAGATTGACGAGAATAAAAGTCAGAAGAAATGAGTGGAATCGGCGAGCCATGGAAAGAGACAAACTCCCCCGGAATGAACGACCATGATACCGGGAGCGCCACACCGAGGCAATTGAACTGCTGCGGTAGCCGGCCCAGGACTATAGCCTCATACGTCCTAGAACTGCGTTAAGATGTCTCTTCACAGGAGGCTTCATGTCCGAACCTACAAAAGAAGAATTGCTGGCGCGCATCGCCGAACTGGAACAAAAAGCCGAGGGCCGCAAAAAAGGCGCACTGGAATTTCGCGTCGGCGAAAAGGGCGGTGTCAGCGTCTACGGACTGGGCCGCTTCCCCGTGACGCTCTACTACGAACAGTGGGTCCGCCTGCTCGATATGGCCAAAGATCTGCGCGAGTTCCTCGAAGCAAACAAGCACAAACTAAAGCTGAAAGATCAATGAGCCTTTTAGGGGGGCGGAGCTTCAGCTCCGACATCGAAGTCTCCAAGGGAATGGGGCCTCCGCCCCCGGGAATCCCCTGATTCGCATAAACACCATTTTTGCAGAGTCTTGTCAATCAATCCTGATGATGCATCGCGAAGATCTTGTTCGGCGAAGACTCGTATGGATACACATGTATCATCCAGCCGAATACCACTGGAGTGAATCGTCCGCCTGCCGCGTCGCAAGCGGCTTGCGTGGAGATCGATCCCTTCAATCCAAACTTGGTCCAGTCCGTGCGGACGCATTTGCCCCTTGGGCGGCATGCACAGATTCGTGTGCAGATGCCAAGTCGCCATGCTCAACGGTACTCGCTCGTTTAGTTCTTCCTCGGTCGCGCGCTTCGGCATCGTGTACATCGCCCCGACCAATTCGTAACCACCCGAAGTCTTCTTATAGAGCAGTGACGTTGGCCGCGCCGGATCAAACGCGAACGCCTCCAGGAATCCGTTCGCATAATTCGTGAAGTGATATTCAGCCTGCGGCACATTTGGGAGGAAAATCTTGAATCCCTCGTTCAATGCCACATGATAATCCTTGTACTTTTCGATCCCCGAGCGAAGTTTCTCCTCAATCTCCATTGCGCGCTGTTCATCTCCGGGCGCTGCAGCGCGATGAACAGTCATTTGCATGTGCGCAGTGTTTCCGTGATGCATCGTAGCCATATCTGCCATGGCGGTGTGTTCGCTGGCGTGCACGTCGGCCATATCCATCTCCGGCATGCTCGCGGTCTCTATTGTCGATCCGGACTGCTGCGCTTCCTGGACTGTCTCAGTGGTAACCGACGCCACCACCGGCGTGCGGTGATTCGGTATCGCGGCTAGCAAAACGCCTACCAGGAAAAGGGCTCCAAGGCCGATTGCCGCCTTTGTCAAAAGATGAAGAATAGTTCTACCGCCAGACATACATACTCCCAGGGACGCCTTCGCGTGATATTTTCTACCCACTTAATGATACGAATCGGACTGGCATTCTGTTTCGACGGATTTGCCGCTGCGTGCCTCTGATAAACTGGCCGCGAGTACAGGAGCTAGAGCGGTGAAAAAACGAGGGTTATGTTGCTGAAGATCAGTTCTCAAAGACTACATCTCAGGATTCGAGCCTAGCTGTAAATGGGTGGGGCTTCCGACCCGCTTCATTTTCGGGCGTTGCTTGCCTCCTGGTCACTGATTGCTGAAGCGCTGATATCCGTCGTCCACACCGCGACATCATCGCCCATCTCTGCTCGCGTGCTAAACTTCTTGCGTGAAAAAAGAGACCATTCATCCTGCAAAAGCGTTGACCGGCGGCCTCGAACTCCCCGGGGACAAGTCCATATCTCATCGCTATGCCATGATCGCCGCGCTGGCCGGAGGCACCAGCGAATTGCGTAATTTTGCGGCTGCGCGGGATTGCCACAGCACGCTCGGCTGCATGAAATCGCTTGGCGCCGATGTCAGCGTCGACAGGACCACTGTGAAAATCACTGGCCGCGGACTCCGTGGCCTCAAAAGCAGCTGGCGCACCCTCGACGCTGAAAATTCCGGCACCACCATTCGTCTGCTCAGCGGCATTCTCAGCGGCCAATCCTTCACCACAAAAATTACCGGAGACGCCTCGCTGCAAAAACGTCCCATGAAGCGCGTGGTTACACCTCTGCGACAAATGGGCGCTGATATTCGCGCCAAGGACGACAATTTCCCCCCACTCGAAATTCATGGCGGAAAACTTCGCGCCATTCACTATGAAATGCCGATGGCCAGCGCACAGGTGAAGTCGGCCGTCCTGCTTGCCGGGCTCTACGCGGACGGCGAAACCCGCGTTACGGAACCGGCTACCACGCGCGACCACACGGAACTCGCTCTTACCGAATTCGGCGCCCATCTTGAAAAGCGCGGCCGCACAATCGTTGTCCGGGGCATGGCGAACGGCTCGAATAAATCCGATTTGCAGGCGTGTTCCCTCGATGTCCCTGGCGATCTCTCTTCGGCCGTTTTCTTCTTGGCCGCTGCGTCGCTGCTGCCGGATTCCAATCTCTTCATCAGCAATGTCGGCATGAATCCGACACGCTCCGCCATTCTCGATTTCTTTCATTCCATGGGCGCCGCTATTTCCGTTGTGAATCTTCAGAGCAAACAAGGAGAAGTGGTTGGCGACCTCGCCGTGAAAGGCGCCGCGCTTAAAGGAGGCGTTGTTTCCGGCGAGCTGGTGCCGCTGC
Source organism: Candidatus Acidiferrales bacterium (assembly GCA_963726725.1). GTDB lineage: Bacteria > Acidobacteriota > Terriglobia > Acidiferrales > UBA7541 > Acidiferrum. The sequence goes on along the minus strand of CAVSDV010000018.1, from coordinate 307,173 downwards.
TGATCGATGAATTGCCGATGCTGGCTGCGCTTGGCCCATTCACAGAGCAGGGAATTGAGATTCGCGATGCCGCCGAACTCCGCGTCAAAGAAAGCGACCGTATCGCCGCACTGGCCGAAAACCTGAAGCGTATGGGGGCCACGGTGGAGGAACGTCCCGACGGGCTACGCGTAGCTGGCCGCGACTCCGGGAAGCTTCACGGCGCCGAAATCGAGCCGCACGGCGATCACCGGATTGCCATGGCCTTCGCCGTAGCAGGCCTCGCCGCCGAAGGTGAAACAACTATTCGCGATGCCGATTGCGCCGGTGTTTCTTATCCTAGTTTTTTCTGCGAATTGCGCCGCCTGTCAGAGTGACGAGACGTTCAATCGCCGGCGCTTCCTGCTGATAGCGGTTCTCTGCTAGCTGGCGGCCCTACTGCTCTGTAGGTGGCTCAATCGGCGTCGGTGGAGTAGGCACACTCGCCGTAGGCGGCTTCGGCGGGATTGACATCGCACTTCGCCGCAGCACGATGTTTCCATAACTCGTTTTCAAGGTGATTTTGGGTCCGCGTCCCGTTCCATATTTTCCGGTGATTTGCGCGTCTCCCGACGGGGATTTCACCGGCATGAGTGTCGTAAACTCCGAATCAATGTCGCAATTGCGGCATTCCGCCTCCAAATCGAAACTCGAACTTCCCGGCAGCGTCAGTGAAATCTCCGATGAAGAGTTGGTAATGGAAACATCTTCTTTGGGCGTGGCAGAGAAGCGCACGTTCACCGCGGCATTGCGGTTGTCGATATTCACCTTGCCGCCAGGGTTCTCCAGGCTTACTTCTGTGTCGCGCGTCCGCACGCTCAGATTTCCGGGAGCCCCCACGATATCCAGATTGCCGGAACCAGCTTCCAGGTGCCCGTTGAGCGAAGACAGCGTCATATCTGTCTTAACCGTGATCAAACGAATTCCCTTGGCGACCTTGTCCGCGCGTACCGGCCCGTAAAAATCCCCATCCAGCGTAAAACTTCCCGTCGCATTGATCACTTCGATTTCGCCGCCCTTGCCGGTCACTTTCACGTTTCCGGTCGTGTCGGTCACCTTCACGTCGCCTTTGCGCGTCTCCACGGAAACGTCGCCGCTAGTGTGGCGAATCTCCACGTCACCGTTTTGCACGGCTACTTCAATATCCGCGGCCTGGTCAGAAATCGTGACGTCTCCCTTTTCCGTTTTAACAATCACCGGTGATTTCTTCGGCACCGCAATTTCCACCGCGATACTGATTCGCGCATCCGACAAATCGAATCCTTCCGGACGAATCTCATAACCGTCCCCATTCTTTCCCACGACCACCTTCACCGGTTTGGCGATTCTTCCCGCCTCCGTCTCGCTCCAACTGTTTACGATCTTGGTCGCATTGACGCGCAGTTCTTGGTCGTCGGAGGCGTGCAGGGTAACGTCGCCTCGTCCCACATTCACGTTCACCCGTGCTCCAGCAGGAATCGTTAGCGGCGGGATGACCAGATCGTCGAAGGAATATCGATCGCCTTGAACTCCCCATTCCGGACCAACCACCCGCTTGCCATAATCAACGGCAACAACTATTCCCAACAGGGCCAGCATGCCGAAAACCAGAAATACCTCTCCAGCCGTTATCCCACCGCCACTCCCCCCAAATCGCCTTCCCGCCGTCCGTTCGTAGAGCTTCACCATGCCCCAAAAAATGATAATCAGCGGCCACCAGTGCGTGAAGAAGTGTCCGAGGTCGAAGTGGCCATAACTGCGGAGTAAAAGCAGAATTCCTACAGAGATGAGAACTAATCCTGAAAAGAGTCCGCTGCTGCGCGACTGGGTGTTCGCCATAGCGTCTATTGTCCTTGAGCCGAAAACGGAGTTTGGGGTGGCGGAACTGCCGGTGGAGGTGGCGGCACAGGTGGCGGCGGAATTGTCCCGAGCGCCGGTGGTTCAATATGTCCGTCACGCGGTGCCAAGGCCGAAGCAAGCTGAAACGCGCCAATCACCAGAATCAAGACAGGCCAGGTGTTCCCGAAGAAGAACCGTCCCCCTTGCACCTGGTGCAGCAGAAACAGGATCCCCACCGTGATCACGATCGCCGGACCCTGCAGGCTCCTGATCGTGCAACTCTGGCAATGGCATCGTGTCTGTGCGCTCATCTCGCCACTCCTCTCAACTCTGCCCGCTGACCCGGTTGCGCAACATCAGCACACCAATCCCGATCAGCACCACCGGCCAGAAAAATTCCCGCACCCGAAACATGTCGAAAAATCCAAAATTGTGCAGCAGGAACAAACCCCCAATACCGATCAGAATGTACGGCCCTATCGCACGGTTCTTGGTCCAACTCTCAAATGGATCGGCGATCGTCTGTCCGGTTTGCTTTGCCTTGGCCGTCCGCAATGCATCGATGGCCATATAGAAAACAAAGCCCACCAGCGCCACAATCCAGAATGGTTGAAGGGTGTCTCCCAATCCGCCGCTCACCCCGACGATAATCCCTCCGAAAATCAGGATTTGCACCATCGCCTTGTTGTACTCGCCGTTATAAATCGCTCCCAATCCGGGCACGAATCCCAAAATGAAGGCGATTCCCGCATTCGGAGCGGAGACGGGCGGCACTGGCGGCAATGCCGCAGGCACGCTAACCGCCACTCCCGGCGCAATCGCAGGCGTCGCGGGCAATCCCATCATCGCTCCCAGGCAATCTTCGCAATACAAGAGATCGCGCACGGGGCGCACACATGCCGGGCACATCGCTCTTCCGCAATTCCGGCAGAACCCGGTTGCATCCACCTCAGGATGGACCGCGCATTTCATCGAAGGCTCCTCTCATAGAACACGGGACACTGTGCGGCCAACAGTTCTAACTGGTGCGCAACTTCGTTGGCTCGATTCTGCTGCCGCGGTTGCGCTGGTTTCTGATCATCTGTTTGGCCGGGATTCTTTTCGGGCGCCGCTTTCGGCAATGATTCTTCCGGCGCCTTCTGCAAATCGTCCTGATCCGAACGTAGGCGCGACTGAATTTCGTATACCACGCGCAAATCGCTGACGTACTTCACGCTCCGCGCATAAACCAAGTGCACCTGCCGGTCGGCGTTGTGAAACACATTCGCAGGCCGCAAATCTGCCATCTTTGGCTTACGCAATGAGAACCCCGAAGCGCTCAATAAGATTGCAAATGTGGCCACCACACTAGCCATTCCGTACGCAAGCTTCGGCGATCCAATTCCGCGAAGCAAATTACGCAGCGACTGCCAGGTCGAAACGGTTTCCCGTGGTCCAAGTGTTTTGTCGAGGATGTTGTAGACCAGCCGCGGCGGCGTTTCCAACTGCTCCATCTTGTGCATGCCGACCACCAGGCTCTTCACACTCGCCAGCAGCGGGGCACACTGCGCACACTCCGCCACATGCTCTTCAAACGCTTTGTGATCCGGCGCTTGCAGCAGTCCATCGAGGTAATCGCCTAGCCTCGCTTCAACTTGATCGCATGTCCAGGTCATAACCAACCCCCAACCAACTTCCTCAAATTCCTATTCTGTCTAACACCTGCCATCACTATTTTTCTCCCGCTCATGATGGCCGCACTCCCATTTGCTGCAAAATCCGTGCCAATTCGATACGTCCCCGGTTGATGCGCGACTTTACTGTTCCTTCTGGTACCGCCAGGCTCTGCTGAATCTCTGCATAGTCCAGCTGCTGCAAGTCTCGCAATATAACCGCTTCCCGCAATTCCGGCGAGAGTTTCGTGAGTGCCGTCTGCACCTGCGCGCTCAACTCTCTCAGCAGCGCCTGTTCGTCGGGACGCCGCCCGGACGACTCTTTGTTCTCCACTACCGGCATCGCATCGTCCAGCGAATCCGTAATCCGATCCCGCTTCGTTCGCCGATAATGATCGATCAGCAGATTTCGGGTGACGCTCGTCATCCACGTTGCAAATCCGCCGTGCGTCGATCGATAGCTTCCCAGCGTCCGGTATACCCTCAGAAATACTTCCTGAGAAAGGTCCTCGGCCTCCGTGCCATTCCCGGTAAATCGGTAGCACAAATTGAAGATCCGGCGCGTATGTCGACGCACCAGTTCCTCCCAGGCCGAACCATCTCCCTGGAGGCAATGCTGGACCAGTTGGGCATCCTGCTCCAAGCTGCTCAGCCCCGATTTCCATAAGCCTGCTCTGGCACGGCCTGCTGGTACTCCGCATAGCCTGTCAAACAGTGGAACGCAAAATGTGGCAAAAATGTTCCCTTGGTACGGTTGAGCTGGACCGACCTTATGCCCCGCATATTACCTACCCCTGCCCCTTGACACAAGGTATTGTAACCAAAATGTTTAGCTGCGCTTGACGGATACCCCCGCACCCCAGTACTCTCGCCCCTCATGGGTGCAAAGTCGAGGAAATGGTGGTTGGCCGGCCTGGTAGTGAGCCGTGTTGGGCTTCCTATTGTACCGTTCGCGCGGTGCGCTCCACCTCAGTCAGTTCAGCGGCGCAAAGCTCTGGGAGGCCGTTCGTGGCGCTAACTACGGGTATCTACTTCTCTCCGTCGTAGTCATCTACGCCTGCTACGCTGTTCGCGCGCTTCGCTGGCAAAGATTCCAATCCCACGTTGGTCAGGCAAACTTCTGGAATATCTATGCAATGAACCTAGCCGGATTTGCCGCGCTCTTTCTCTTGGGCCGCGCTGCGGAACCTGTCCGTCCTCTGTTGATATCGCGTAAAGAGAAACTCCCTTTGGCCGACACCTTCGGAGTCTATGCGCTCGAACGCATACTCGACGCGGCCTGCACTGCCGTCTTGGCTGCCATCGGCTTATTGGTTTTCGAGTCTTCTGGGCATTTCGCCGCTGACAGCACCGGTCACATCTTTGAAAAAGCAGCACGCACCGCAGGCACTGCTTTCTCTATCGGCGCCATCGTCGCGATCACAGGCCTGATCTATCTTCGCTTCCATGGTTCGTCCGTCCTGGAACGTCGCTCGCAAGGCTGGCTCGCTGCTCACGGTTGGCGTGCCGCCTTCGCTCGCATTCTGTTGGGTTTTTCGCGCGGTGTACAAACCATTCGCTCCTGGGGTGACCTTTTCGCCGCTGTGTTTTACTCTTTTCTTCATTGGTGGATGGTAGTCTCCACTTATTGGCTGGTGTCTCACGCGTTTGGTGGCATGCTCGGCACCCTCACGTTTGCCGACGCCATGCTTGTTCTCGTATTCACCATGGTTGGCTCCGCCGTTCAACTTCCTGGTGTCGGCGGCGGCGCGCAAGCACTTTCAATCATTGCGTTCACGCGTTTGTTTGAAGTGCCACAGGAAACGGCGGTTGCTGCAGCGATGGTGCTCTGGCTCATCACCTTTGCCTCTTGCGCTCTTGCCGGCGTTCCGATCCTGTTTCGCGAGGGCTGGTCGCTCGGCGAACTGCGCAAAATGCGCGCGCAGGAAGACGAAGAGCTCGACGCGGAAATGGCCGAACACCCCAACCGCACTCTCCCCTAGCTCGCCCTCCTTGTCTTCTCAAAGCGTCACAACCGCGAAGTTAGTCTCGACGATTCCCGATATCTCGTATTCGATATCTGATATCTGTTCTCCAATTTCTGCTATCCTTACTTTCCACCAGGAGAAAATCCCGAGTGAAGTGTCCTTTTTGCGCGCATCTGGATGACAAGGTAATCGATTCCCGCGAAGGCCGCACCGGCGACACCATCCGCCGCCGCCGCGAATGTCTCAAGTGCAGCCGCCGTTTCACCACCTACGAACGCATCGACGAAATCCCTTACATGGTCATCAAGAAAGATGGCCGTCGCGAGCGCTTCGAGCGCCAGAAAATTTTGCAGGGATTGCTCAAGGCATGCGAAAAACGCCCCGTACCGACGCCCAAACTCGAAGCCATCGTCGATGAAATCGAAGGCGTGGTCCACGAAGCCACCGAAAGGGAATTGACCACCACGGAAATCGGCGAAATGATCATGCATCGCCTCAAGAAGCTCGACAAAGTGGCCTACGTCCGCTTCGCCAGCGTCTACATGGACTTCAAAGACGTCCAGGAATTTATGTCCGAGCTAAAGAATCTCCTCAAAGACCGCGCCATCAAAAAGTAGCCCGCACTCATGTAGGCGCCGGGCGAAAGACCGGCGCCTAAAATGTAGCGGCCCCCTTCAGGTGGCCACATTTGCCACAATATTCCGTCGAAATTAAATGCCGAATCCAAAGTAACGTTTTCACTTCTCCACCGTCTGTTTGATGGGGGCTAATCACCATGAAAAAACTACTTCTGCTCTTACTCTTCTCTTTCACCGCCAGCGTTGCATTGCGTGCGCAAACCGTTTCGCTAGACACTCCCGCTGCCAAACAATTCCAGGCGTGGCTCGCCGCTTTCAACTCCGGCGATCGCCCCACGCTGAAAGACTTTCTCGAAAAGAATCGCCCATCTGCCGTTTCCCGGCTCGATGACCAACTCGAATTCCGCAATCGCACCGGCGGCTTTGAACTCAAGAAGCCAGAGTCTTCCACCGCCACTTCATTCACCGGATTGGTAAAAGAGCGAAGCAGCGAGCAATTCGCAATGATCGTTTTCGATGTCGAGCCCGGTCCTCCTTACCGCATCACCAAAATCGAAATCCGCGCCGTCCCAACTCCCCCCGAATTTGCCATTCCTCGCATGACCGAACCCGAAGCATTGGCCGCGCTGCGCACCTACCTGGATCAAGCCACCACCGCCGATAAATTTTCTGGCACGGCACTTGTCGCGCAAAACGGGAAAACTATTTTCGAGCAAGCCTACGGTTTGGCCGACCGCGCCAAGAAAACTCCCAATCAGCTCAACACGCAATTTCGCATCGGCTCGATGAACAAAATGTTCACGGCCGTCGCTATCATGCAATTGGTTCAGGCTGGCAAACTGAAGCTCACCGATCCACTCGCAAAGTTTCTGTCCGACTACGCCAACAAGGATCTCGCCGCCAAAGTCACCATCCATCACCTGCTCACCCACACCGGCGGCACGGGCGACTTCTTCGGCCCTGAATTCGACGCGCATCGTCTCGAGCTCAAAACCCTGAACGATTACGTGAAGCTCTACGAGAAACGCCCGCTGCAATTCGAGCCCGGCAGCAAGTGGGAGTACAGCAACTTCGGTTTTCTCCTTCTTGGCGTGGTAATCGAAAAGGTCAGCGGCCAGGATTACTACCAATATGTTCGCGAACACGTCTTCGAACCCGCCGGAATGACATCTACCGACTCGCTCCCGGAAAATGAAACTGTCCCTCTTCGCTCTGTTGGCTACATGAAAGAAAATCCTGATTCACCGTGGACGCCGAACACCGACACGCTGCCTTACCGCGGCACGTCCGCCGGTGGAGGCTACTCCACGATCGGCGACCTGATGCGCTTCGCCCTCGCGGTGGAAAACAACAAACTCCTCGATGCCGAGCACACCAAACTCTTGCTCACCGGCAAAGTCGATCGGCCCGACAGCGAACAATATGCCTACGGGTTCAGAGACGTGGAAACCAACGGCATTCACTGCTACGGCCACGGAGGCGGCGCGCCCGGAATGAACGGCGATTTGACCTTCTGCCCGCAAACCCGCTACATCGTCGCCGTTCTATCCAACCTGGATCCCCCGGCCGCGCAAAGTCCCGTTGATTATTTGCTCAGCCGTCTTCCAATGCCCGGGAAGTGACACCAGAAAATTCAACGTTTTTCACAGACGAGAGTGCATCCGCGTACTGGTATCCACTGGATGTCCGATTACCTGACTTTGCGGCGCGGCACGACATTAAAGTCCAAGTAATCGACAATGCGCTCTGAAATATGGGGTGCCATTATCGTCCTGTGGTATTCTCCGAATCGAGAAGGAGACTAGCTATGCCAGGAATCACGGACGTTGCCGAAGCTTTCTTTGCAGCCTGCGAGACCGGCAGAGGATGGGAGGTTTGCAGTACCTACTGCAGGCCCAACGCCACGTTTTCCGCACAGGCAGAGCCCCTGTTTGATGTCAAGACTCTTGAACAGTACACCGATTGGATGAAAGGTTTAATGACGGTTTTGCCGGATGCTAGGTATGAGGTCAAGTCGTTCGCCACCGATGCAGTTCGAAACAACGTGGCGGCCTACGGTGTGTTTCACGCGACCCACACGGGCGCAGGTGGTCCGGTTCCACCAACGGGACGAAGCACGAGTACGGATTACGTTTACGTGATGCAGTTTGAAGGTGACAAGATCGTCCACATGACAAAAATCTGGCACGCCGGACTGGCGTTGAAGGAACTCGGCTGGCTGTAGATTCACCTTGCGGTCGTCATGCCTTGGGAGGCAGATCATCCCCTTTTATAGGACTTTACCGGTAAGTGCTGCCAGGACCTGACTCAGCCAGTTGGTCAGAGGCCTGGCCTGAATTTTTTGGGCGAGCGCCCTACTTGTTACTTTTGACAATTGTTCCAGGCTGAGCAACAAACTTAGTATGCATACCTGAACGTCCATTCTGGCGGTCGTGGAAGCTCGATTGTCGCGGTGTACGTTGAGGAGGGATTCCATGCGATTTGGTGTTCTGTGTCTCGTAGCGTTTGCCGTGCTCCCGTCACTGAGTCGGGCACAAGTTCCAGTTTTTGCGATTTCGCAGGAAGGAAGCTCCGTTCAGTTCTCCGTCAAGGCATCGGTGGCAATTGAGGGTAAGTTCGACAAATGGGAAGCCACCCTCACATTTCCGTCCACGGATGTCACCGCAGGCGTTATGGACATCAAGCTTCAGGCAGCCAGCGTGAATACTGGAAGTGGCATGAAGGATGACAAGCTGCGAAGCAAAGACTTCTTCAACGCCAAGGATGACCCTTACATCACGTTTCACTCAGACAAGATTGTGCAGACCGGTCCCGACACCCTTGCGCTTCCTGGAACATTTACCATTCGTGGTGTCTCTAAGCCCGAGACACTGACGTTTACAATCACTGGCGGCAAGGGGACAGGCGAGGGCACCGTTACAGGAACAATGGCGTTCGACCGTAAGGAGTTCGGTATGAACAGTGGCATTCCGTTCATCAAGATTGCGGACCGCGTCGAGGTCACTGTCCACCTCAAGGGTAAGCGCGTTAGTGGGCCTCCGCTGGTCTTTAAGGAATAGCCTGTCAGCTTTCGGAAACTACAAATCCATAGGTACGTGAACCGCGTCTACCAGATGGAAGGAGTTGGGGAAATGTTCGCATTCCGATGCCTCCAATCTAGTGTAGTGTCCCATAAATAGCTTGACAGACTTTCAGCGCTTGGTATGATCTCAGTCATGCCGAATACAGGTCTGGCGATCGAGTTGCAACCTGCGGAGCGCATTCAACTGGAACAGTGGGAATCCGCACACGGAACGCCTCAACAGGTGGCGCTGCGCTGCCGGATTATCCTGAGAGCGGTGGCGGGTCAGCAGAATGTGGCCATCGCCGAGGGGCTCGGCGTGAGCCGGCCCACCGTGCAGCTGTGGCGCAAGCGTGTGCACGAGCAGGGCATCGGGGAGGTCTGGGAGATCGCTCCCGGTCGCGGGCGAAAAGCGCACTATGATCAAAGCCAGCGCGACCGGATCGTTAAGGCGACCTTGCAGAGCAAGCCCAAGGGCATGACCCATTGGAGTTGCCGGCTCATGGCGGAGGTGCAAGGGGTCAGCAAGAACACGGTGAACCGTTTATGGCAGCTGCACAATATCAAGCCGCACCTGAGCGGCACTTTTAAGCTGTCGCGGGATGCGAAATTCCTAGAGAAGCTGAGCGATGTGGTGGGGTTGTATATGAACCCGCCCGACAAGGCGCTGGTGCTGTGTTTGGATGAAAAGAGCCAAATTCAAGCGTTAGATCGGACTCAGCCGGGACTGCCGTTGAAGAAAGGCCGGTGCGGTACGATGACGCACGACTACAAGCGCAACGGCACGACCACCCTGTTTGCGGCACTGAATATGTTGGATGGCAAGGTGATTGGTGAATGTCACAGCCGGCATCGGCATCAAGAGTGGCGGAAGTTTCTGCGCCGCTTAGACGCTGAGTTTCCCCCGGAGCTGAAGTTGCATGTGGTGATGGACAACTACGGCACGCACAAAGAGCCACACGTGCAAGCGTGGCTGAAGAAGCATCCTCGCTTTGTGTGTCACTTCGTGCCGACCAGTTCAAGCTGGTTAAATTTGGTGGAGCGCTGGTTTAGAGAATTGACCGAGAAAGCGATTCGGCGCGGCAGTTTCGTGAGTGTGCCGGATCTAAAGCAGGCGATCGAGGCATTTATGCAAGCCTGGAACAAAAACCCCAAGCCGTTCATCTGGAGCGCCACCGTCGAGGACATCATCAAAAAGATCGATCGCGCGCGAGTCAAGATGGAGCAGATCAAACCCGGATCCACCCAGCCCAGGGGAAAAAAGAAAGGGGTTGATCTGTAAAGCTATATACGGGACATACCACTAGCGCGGGAATGGGTTCAAGCTGTTAGCTATTGGCCGAGTTGCGCGAGAGCGGCTCGGAGCGGAGTGCTCGACACTTGGATCAGCCCACTGTAAGGCGCGTATATCTCCAGATCAAAAAGATTGCACCCGAAACGGCGAGACCAGCAGCAAAAAATGTGGCGATGACTGTACCGTTGGTCGGTGCGAAGAGTCCCCAGCGCACAAATATAATCGTGAGCCAGAACACCATCACGATCACCAACGGCTTTGCAGCCGATGTCGCTTGTTGCTCGTACATCAACCAGCGAGTCTGTCCAAGGCTCAAGGCTATACTGAGCGCTTCGGACTTTAGTGACCGCTGAGCCTCGTCCTTCGGCGAGAGTGTATGAATCTTTTCCGTAGAGAAATTCGTTACCGTGTGACCCTGAATCTACCTGAGATGGCCCCCGGCGGCTTTGTGACCACGTTTTGTCGAGGGCGTGAACCACAGCGCCTTTCAGCGCTTCGTTCGTCCCCAGCCCGTAATGCGAGAGGACATGATCGAGCATGAGGATGTTTGCCGAGACCTGTGTGAGTTCGGCGCTTTGCGCGTCATAGTTCCCTTTTGCCGAAGGACCCTGCCGAGCGTCGGAGGTGCGCGTTACTACATTCGTTTGGCAACCGAGCACAAGCAAAAGAACAGTGAGTAACCGCAGATTCACGATTACCAATCGCGTTGCGGTTATGAGGAGCCTGGGCCCAGCCTGTCCTCTTTCACGCCGCCAATAGGGTACCGCCCGTCATTTTTATATGTTCCTAATTACCGGTCTTGGACAAACCAACTAAAGTAATCTTGACAGGGGCAAAACTACTGGTTAGCGTCGTAAAGCCTGCCGCCCAAAGACGGAAATGTGAGGGTTCACATGAAAGTTCCGCGCTTTGACATCTTTTCCGGCACCGACAATAACGCTCAATGGATCGAAGTAGTGGAGGGGTTGGACACTGCATCCAGCCGAATGGAGTTCTACGCCTCAAAATGTCCCGGTAAATACTTCGTATTCAGTTGCTCGGAGCACATTATAGTCGAAACTATCGATACGTCGCCGCTAGGAAGGGCGACGATAGAGAACGTGACACGCGGGTGGGGAATATCTGCTGTTGCATAGTAGCCGAGGCGCGTTGACAGTCGTTCCTACCAAGGGCGGCTTGGGCGGACCCAGCTCTGTTGAGTCAGGTGCGAACGGTCGAATTTCAGGGACCGAGTCGCGTTCTTACTTCAGCCCAACATGGATCCCACCGGCAGGTTGGCCACAGGACAACGCGCCTTGCGTAGCACTCGCTCGGATGTGGTCCCGCGCAGGGCATCGAGAAATCCATCAGGACCATCGGTTGTCATGATGATCAGATTCGTGCGAAGCTCCGTGGCAGTTTGCAGGATGACGTCAGCCGGTTCACCGACCTTGGCCACCCTGTTCCAGGCCCAGTCGGTGTCCTTAGGGAGCTTTAGCGAGGGCATTTCGGCAGTGGGCCCGACGTGGAGCAATGTGACCATGCCAGCTGGCAATTGGAGGTTGCGGATCAGACGCGCCGCGGCTTCCACGCTCGGTTGCGGCCGGGGTTTGATCGTGACCGGGATGAGGATGTTTCGAAGCGAAATCGAGCCGTCCTGCCGCGAGACAAAGCCCTCCACGCCGTGTGGGGTGAAGAGCGTCATTTGTCCGGCCCTGCGCGCGATCGGCTCGCCCACCGATTTCCCCAACCAGCCCATGCGCCCCTCGTGCTGGCGAACCGCCAACACGATCAGATCCGTAGGATTTTCTTCCAGAAAACCAAGACTGGCTTTCACCGGATCTTTCCCCAATCTAAGAAACTTGGCGACCCCGATGCCAAGCTGCCCAACCGCGCCCTTGGGACTGTCTTTCGGGATGAGCCCCCATCGCTCGAGCGTGTCTCGGACTCCGGGGAAGTCCTGCCATTCGGCACCGGGACTCGCCTCGACGTGGAGCATTGTAAGTTTGGCTCCAGCCACCAGTGCGATCTTCAGAGCGTGCACAAAGGCGACTTCGCTGGCCTCGGTAAAATCTGATGGATGAAAAATCGATTCAAGCTTGACTCCGTCACGCATCTTAGTCTGAGTCATGATTTACCTGCTTTTCCTGTCTTTGGTGTTCGATTAAGGGTGTCTATAGTCGTGCTCGCAAGATAATACAGCGAAATACCCTCAGCGAAGAGGACTGTGCCTCGGAGCTAATCCCCACTACCGACGCGTCGACGCCTTACTCGTAGCGCAACGCGACGAGGGGATCGACGCGAGACGCGCGACGGGCTGGGATTAGAGCTGCAACGAGAGTCACGATAGCGAGTGCGACGACGCCAAAGAGGACCCAGATCGAACCGTTTGCGACGAGGTCGGGCGACAGCTTTGTGGCAAGTAGTTTGGACCAGAGAGCGAGTGGCGCTCCGATCACCAGCCCCGCGCCCACCATCGCGAATGCTTCCACGAGAACCATGCGCATCACATTGCCACCGGTAGCACCCAGTGCCATGCGCACGCCGATCTCGTTCGTACGTCTCGAAACGGTGTAGGCCAGCAAGCCATAGAGGCCGACGGAAGCGAGTAGAGCAGCAAGCGCAGCAAACCAGGAGGACAAAGTAGCGGTGAGGCGCTCGGGAACGATTGCGGCGTCGATTTGGTCGTTCATCGTGGTAACGCGAGCAATCGGCACGGTTTTGAGTACGGAAGCTACTTTTTCGCGCACGACACCGGTTAGAGACTCCGGATTCATGGCAGCCTGCAGGCTCAACTGCGAAACGAAGTGATCTTCCTGGAAAGCATGAAGGTAGAGGGTGCGAGGCGGCTGCTGCTGGAGGTCGTTGTACTTGGCATCAGCGACGACGCCAACGATCCGGTAGGTGGGTGTGTCGTTGCCACGGCCTGTGACGTGGTCCAGGGTGATATAGCTTCCGATGGGGTTGCGGCTGCCGAAGAAGTCGTGGGCGATGGCTTCGTTGATTATGGCGAAGAACGGTCCATGCTCGTCGCTGGTCGAAAAGTCGCGTCCGGAGAGCAACGGTGTGCCGTACGTGTCGAAGTAATGAGGTGAAACGAAGTTGATGGAGATTGTCACGTGGACTTCGGGGTGGCCGTCGACGGAAGCAAAGCTGGAAGCTCCGGCACCCAGCATGGGCGTCATGCCACTGAACGTCGCCGAACGGACACCCGGAAGTGCTTGCAATTGCGTGAGCAGTTCCTGCGACAGGCGCGACCACTGCTCGGCGTCGTAGCCGCTGTGGCGCACATCGAGATTGACGAGCAATAGATGATCGCGGCTGAATCCCAGATCGACATTGCGAAGGTGCGAGACGTAGCCGACAAAAAGCGCGGCCACGCTGAGCAGCACAGTCGATACAGCAATTTGCGTGACGATCAGGCTCTGGCCGAACAGACGGCGCGGCCTGGACTCACCAATCCGTGCGACTTGCTGCATGGCGGAGGCGGGTTGTGAACTCAGTCCCATAGCCGGTAAAACTCCAAATGCAATTGCTGTGACGATGGTGATGGTGCCGGTAAAAAGCAGCACGCGCCAGTCGGGACGAGCGAAGACCTCGGCGTGTATAGGTAAGCCGACGATATCTCGCCCCGAGGTGACCATTCGTAGAAGTCCGCGTCCACCGAAATAGGCCAAGATTACGCCGAGCAGGCCGCCGAATAGGGAGAGCAAGAAAGATTCCGTAAGGAGTTGACGTATCAACCGGAGACGTCCAGCGCCAAGACAGACACGCACAGCCATTTCCTGTCGGCGCGAAGCTCCGCGAGCGAGAAAAAGACCAGCGAGGTTGGCGCAAGCGAGCAGCAGGACCAGACTAGTGACAGCCATGAGCTCGAGCACAGGCGCGTGGAGCATCTGGCGGATGGGCGAGGATAGCCCGCTTGACGCGGACCGCATTTCGAACTTCATTTTACGAACGTAGGGTCCAACATCGGGCGTCTGAATGGCCGACTGAAATAAAACTGCCAATTCCGTCTGGGCTCTCTCGAGCGAAACTCCGGGCTTCAACCTTCCCATCAAGCCCACCGAACCCCAGCCGAGCGGAGCGTCATGGATCACGGGCTCCATCGAGAGTGGCAGCCACACATCCTGAGTCATCTCTTCGTTCAGTCCACTGAAACCGCGCGGAGCAACGCCAATGATGGTGACCGGCGTATCGTTGATGATGATCTGTTTGCCGAGGATTGAGGGAACTGAGTTGAAATTGTTATTCCAAATCGACCAACTGACCACGGCGACGGGAACAGGATGGCCGAGGTCGTCGGCCTCGGAACCGACTAAGCGGCCGATGGCAGGCTGCAGCCCGAGGGATTCGAAAAACGTTCCCCCGACAAATCCGCCGATCACTGTACGAGGCTCAATTGCCTGGCCATGTACCGCGAAGGTGCTGGGCGAATCGACAACCAAGTCCGACAACACATGGTTCTGACGCAAAATCTGATAAGCATCCCACGAAAAGCCGTTGAAGGCAGGCTCACCCGGATACCTGTGAAGGAGTTCGACGAGCGTATTGGGATTGCGGACGGGCACCGGACGAAGCATGAGTGCGTTGCTGATGCTGAAGATGGCGCTGTTGGCGCCGATGCCGAGGGCTAGGGTGAGGATGGCGACTACTGTGAAGGCCGGAGATTTGCCCAACTGCCGGAGAGCAAATCGGACGTCGTGCAAGAACTGTTCAAGCCAGACAACAGTCCACACCTCTCTTGCGTCTTCCTTGATGCGCGTTACGTTTCCTAACTTTCGCGAAGCAGCGTAACGAGCTTCTTCGGGAGCCATCCCGCGCTCGATATTCTCTTGCGTCGCCAACTCGATGTGGTCGCGAATCTCCTGGTCCAGATCATTCAGCAGCCATTTTCCGCGGCGGTTCATTCGCGTTCCTCCGTCGGCCGCAGAATCCGCGCGATGGCCCCCGTCAGTTTTTCCCACTTGCTGGTCTCGGTCGCCAACTGCTTCCGGCCTTTTGCCGTCAAGCTATAGAACTTGGCCCGTCGGTTGTTTTCGGAAGTGCCCGTTTCAACCGAAATCCACCCTCGCTTGATCAGTCGGTGCAGTGCCGGGTAGAGCGAACCTTGTTCCACTCGCAACACATCGTCGGACCGGAACTCAATCGCTCTGGCGATCGCGTGGCCGTGCGCTGGCCCCAATAGCAGCGTACGCAAAATCAACAGATCCAACGTACCTTGCAGAAGCTCGACGCGTTCCTTTTCTTCTCTAGTAGACATCCTAGGTGGAAGCTATGCCCTCTCCAGTAGAATGTCAAGGTGAGAAAAGTCGTTCAGAGATTGCTAAGTTCTCTCCAGTGGCCACCCCTCCGGCGTGGTTATATGAGTCAGAAACTTTTAGAGAGCAAGGCCTCGGGTGTCTAGGCGCGAGTTAGTAACTGGGGCATAACCTGGCTCGGCAGCTAAGGCCACATTTCCCCTGGAGTGTTCCTGCCCGAATAAAAGCATGGCTCCGGTATTGGCGATTGTGTAGATGGTGGCGGCATTATCCTGAAAAGGATAGCCAACCAGTACGTCGCCTCGGATGCACCACCGCCGAGTTGAGGCGATGGCCAATTGGCTGAAGCAATGCGGGATTCGGACCGTCACGATGCAATCAACTGGCGTGTACTGGATCGCGGTGTACGACATTCTCGAACAAGCCGGTCTGGAAGTGTACCTAGTGGATGCTCGGAGGCTGTGACTTTTTTGTTTTTCGGCCAAAAGTGATGCTGAAAACAAGAAGTTTAGGCGCGAAAAAATCGCTTTTTGGCAAATTAATCACATCCTCTCGGGACCCGAAGTACCCACCGGGGCGCAAGAGCGACGTGTAGGAGAGTCAATGGCTGATGAAGCTGCACACCCACCGATATATTTAGTGCTGGTCATAAAAAGGGTGTTCCTTTCTGGAGGGGTTCGAGCTGAACACTTAAAACCCTACTCCAAAATGAACACCCTTTTATATTGCGTCGGCTTACCCGTACTAAAACCATTTGTCCGGGAAGGCACTGACTCGACTAGGTCAGTGAATACTCGGCCCAAATCGCTTTTTATTGGCGCACGCTACTTGTTAGTTTTGACAATATGCCCCGTTAGTTGACACAGGCAGTATCCTCCGCAAGACCGTGTGGCATTCGCAGGAAGTTCGGTTCAGGTCCGCTCCCGTGAATTGGACTGTAAATGCAACGGTGGCAGCGTAGAGGGACGCTAATGGGAAGTATCTGTGCGCACGGGACAGACGCGCGTTTATTAATCGCGGATGACCATGTCATGTTCGCTGAGGCGTTGAAGCTCTATCTGGAGAAGACTTACGCCGTTCTAGGTGTGGTCCCGGACGGTCGAGCTATGCAGGCGGAAGCCATGCGACTCCGGCCGGACCTAATCGTTGCGGACATCGGCATGCCGAGCTTGAATGGGCTAGATGCAGCTCGGAGAATCAAAGAACAAGCCCCTAATATCAAGTTCGTCTTTCTGACAATGCAAGCCGACCCGAACCTTGCTGCCGCGGCTCTCGAACTCGGACCAATCGGGTTTGTGTTGAAACAGTCGCCCGGAAAAGAATTGCTCCAGGCGATCGATCAAGTCATACATCACAGGCCCTATTTGACGCCTAAACTGAAGGCCGAAGATTGGGTTGCAGCAAGGACCAGAGCACGACAATCCTCGAAGGATCTGACCCCGCGACAAAAGGATATTGTTCAGTTGTATGGTGAGGGACGATCTCTGAAGGAGATCGCGCGGTTCTTGGACTTAAGCGAGAAGACCGTGGAGTTCCACAAACACCACATCCAGGAATCGTTCAACCTTGCTAGCAACGCCGATCTGGTCTTATTTGCTGTGAAGCGGGGATTGATCTCGTTGAATCGCTAACAGGGAAGTAAGTTGCTGCTCTTCTGAGCATCAGCCAAAAAACCGTGGAGTTTCATAAGCATCAGATCATGGAAACTTACAACCTCAAGAGCAACACGAATTTGGTGCTGTTTGCCCTTAAGTGGGGTCTGATTAGCCCAAACTTCTAGTGGAGGCTGCCGATGAACATGACTGCAAAAACCCGCCAAGTGGGTTCCGTCACCGTTGTGGACATCAGTGGTCGGATTGTTCTCGGTGAGGAATGCGCCTCGCTCGACAAAATAATGCGTGAATTGTTGAGCAAGGGGCATATCAAGATTTTACTAAATCTTTGCGACGTCGACCGCATTGACTCCGCGGGCTGGGCTTATATCCTGAGTGGGTTGACTAGTGCACGGAAGCACAACGGAGACCTGAAGCTGCTCAACCCCGCGGGGAATCTTCAAGCTGTCCTGCAAATGACACGGATGCTTAACATCCTCGAAATCAGCCATGACGAGGCCGTGGCAATCGAGTCCTTCGCTGAATCGGCGGATGCCACCTGAACCCATCGCCGCAGTCCCGAGAACAGCAACTCGGTAAGAAGAAAGTGAGCCCCGGCACATCAGTGCCTGACGCATTTTCGAAGCCCAAGCTCTGATTCATCAATGGTTTCGAGGCACTGACATATACCTGTTATTTACGGGACAGCACATTAGGCGATGACCAGAAACTTTGCGGCCGGCCTACCTCGCAAGTAACTTCCAGAACACTATTTCGCGCAATAACCTCGGGCTTGCCTCAAGATTTCGGCGGCAACTTTGGTGGTCCCGCCACGCCGAGGTTCCGCATGTTTTCGATTGACACTTTCGCCGCTTTCGCTTTCTCCGGGTCAATCCAACTATCCTGCCTGACAAACGTTGTCTGTGTCGGTAGCGCAACTACAGCTCCCGCCTTCTCCAGCGCATCCATGATCGTCAGCAGCAATCCTTCTTGCGTCGCAAGATAGTCCGCGTACTCACCCTCCACGATGTAGCAGTAAATTTCGATTTCCAGGGCGTATTCGGCGAACCGCATGACGCGTACCCGCGCGGAGGTATCCTCTACTCTCGGATTCTCTCGCAGGATCTCGCTGATCTCTTGAAGCACAAACCGGACATGATCCGGCGAAAGGTCGTAACGCAATCGGATCACCTGCTGGCAAAGAAACTTGTCTCGAAAACGCAGATTCTCCAGCACCGCCGTGGCCATGGTGCCGTTCGGAACTGAAAGCAGAGTGCGCTCCTGTGTCCGTAATCGCGTAGAACGCAGCCCGATATCCTCTACGACTCCGATCTGGCCGTTCACCTTACACGTGTCGCCTACCTGAATCACCCTGTCAAAAAGGACCGAGACTCCTCCGAACAGGTTTTCGAAAGTCTTCTGCGCACCGAGCCCCAGCGCCAGCGTGCCGATGCCGAGTCCGGCAACTGCCGTGGACACATCGAAACCCAGGCGAGACAGCATGATCAGCAATAAAATTACAAAAATAATGACCTCTACGAAACGCCGCAAGAGCGAAACAATGGAGCGCTGTGCGTACATCCCGCGCCTCGACAGGTTTGCGCCTAGGCGTGAAGAGATCGATCGCGTAACCCGTGTAAGTAGCCAATAAATCGCAATCGCCAGAAAGATTCCGATCATTTTCCGGTAGTAGATTCGGTAAAGCACCGAGCTTCCGATGTACCCGACCAGCGCGTAATGAATCAAAAGAGCAAAAACAAAGGTCAGCGGGCCAATTCGTTTCAGGGGTTGTATTGGAAGCGGCGGTAGATGTCGAACCTTCCGTGAATAGCGAATCAACAACTCAAATCCTTTCGTTAGAATCCGTGCGCTACTCAGGGCCAGCGGGAGGAATAAGACGATGGCTAGCCATTGCCAATACGGCATGGCCAACAATCGGTGCTGCACCAAGAAATTCGGTATGTGTTGTTCCATCTCCGGAAATGTCAGAGAATCGTAGACCTCCGACACGCGATTCAAAGTTGACCGAGAGAAATACCAGAGCTTCCTTCCCTGCAGATCCTCTACACGAACCAGCAGAATAGGAAAACCTTCGCTCGTCCCGAAGGCGCTATTCACCTTCTCCTGATCTGGCGGTAGTCCATCGTCTAAGCTGCCTTGTGGATCCCGGCTCACAAAATCCAGAGAAGTGGCAAATTTCTGGTTGAGAATGACGAGTAACTGGACCGCTAGTTCCTCTTCATCGGATTGAGAAAGGTGTCTTTTCGTCTTGAATGGCTCGAAGTACTGGATGGCGACGGAATGATTCTCTTCCTGCGCCGCCTTGATGAATCCAAGAATGCACCCACGCGGATTGTCCCGGCCTAGGTGATCCGCGGGGGCCGCCTGGGAACCTGCCGGCGCCGGTTTACTGCTCAGCCCGGGAATTTGCGAAGGCGCGCGTTCCGGCACAATCAGCCCGGCGAGAAACAGCAGGAGGATGAGCCACCGGCGTGGTGCCATGGATCCGTCTCCCAACACCAGCTCCATCCGGGATTTGCATTTTGACTTCCAGTTTGACCGATAACGTATGCACATCCTCGTCAGTATCTTCCTCGGCCACTCCCGGCACTCCTAGGGATTCCCCTAGTCGGTCCTGTATCGGGCAACCGGACATATCGGGAGTTTCGCGGGGGTCAGTTTGAGTTTTGACTCGCTTGCGGATCTCTCTCTAAGCCGTGCGAGACCGAGAAGAAGCCGACGCGCGGTAGCACGTCAGATTTGTTCTACTGAAGCCGGTAACGGTCAACACCATCACGGTAAGACGTTGGCCATTTGCTTAATCGGAAGTGCGGAGCAATGGTGGCTATTCACCTCAATGTCCTTTCCCTCGCACCTTCACTTTAAGTCCAAGCGAATAGTAAATCTGAATGGCGGAATCCCCACAGACCTTGCCGTTCCAACCACATGCTTTGCACCTGCCTTCATAGATTCGCGCTTTGATCTCGTCCATAGGCACAACGTCTTCACAAGGATACTCGACGGAAACCTCATGCCTCCCACAATAGACACAACGGAACTTCAGAACGTACCCGCGAGTTTCTGCCCCGGTCATCTCAAGACTCGCTCTCCGGAACTTTGCGCTGGCGAACCACGCACATAGGTCGGAGGAATTCTTTCTGATCTTTCGTGATGGTGGCTAGCGTCCCGATGGCCACGAGAAATTCGAAGCTTTCGCGTCACAGTGATTCGAGCTTCCCCCGGAACTTGCATGCCGCTACCGTCATCGGCGGTTTCCTCGGCGTTAAGTCAATTTCGTTTGAGTCGGTGTCTTCGGCTTCAGCGGGTTGGGTCTGAACATTGACGGCACCTTCATTTTTTGCCGTGCAGAATTCTCGCAGTCTATGAACGTCCAGTGGAAAAACGCTTTTCATTTTAAGTCCTTCACTGGGCGTGGGAAGAACGTTTTGGTCGGTGTCACAGTTTAAAACGAGAGGGATTGTCCGACCATACACTACACCCGGTATGGGTGCGGCCTTGAATCCAGTATTGTCTCTGACAAGGGCGAGCTCGCCGAGACCCAAGCAAAAGGTCGCGTAATTCGCAGCCGCCGATATAACCGCCTCCCGCCCTCTACTCCGGGTCATTATATGCCTGAGGCTTGCACTGCAGCTGGCTCAAGTCCTGGGAAAACGCGGTTACCGGTAAGGTTCTTCCCAGTACCCGCTGGAACGGTTTTGCGCCCCGCCACAAAATCGAACGAAGAGTCAACTCAGATCAGATCCACGTCGAACTGTTCCTTTACAGTAACCCTGACCCAAGTCTGCGCTTCAGTGAGAGACAAAAAAGACCTCGTGTTCCAATCAATTCCAGCGACGAATGCTTCCCACATGCGGGTCAGACCCAATACGGTGTATTGCGTCGCCACAAGAGCAACGATTAAGCCATGGACAGCTAGAGAGGCAATCTGCCGATCTTGTTGGACAATTCGTTCCATTTCTGAAGGTGGGAAGTAGAAAGGCTCCATTGAACTGGCATCCACGATGGCGTATTTGAGTTTTCGTATTCGTTCCGGATGTTCTAGGAGGCGGTTGTTAGCATAGGAGAAATGATCCGGGCTCAGTTTCCCCTCGCATCGATAAATTACGCCCATGCCGTCATGCGGAAATTCGAGTTCGATCGGCACGATCCAGCACCTCAGCGTAAATTGGGGCTGACCTACTCCCGCAATTGTCCGGCCATCGGGACTTGTCCCAATCCGGCACTCATCTAAGCTGCCAAACTTTGTCGCTTCGTTGACTTACCCCAGACCGCACCCTAAGTGTCGATTCAACACAAGGAAATACAGATACATCTTCCGCCAGGAGTTAAATGACAAATGCTGTGAAACTGCACTGCCGGAAATGCGTCTGCACCGCGGCGGTTCCACGAAGCTGCCGAATCTGCCAGGCTAGCCCTCGCCACCCTCATCGCCCGGCTCGAGGACACAATCGTGCCACAGTTCATTCTCGGCGTGGACCGCGCAGAACCATTTCCCGCAAACACCGCACTGGTAGCTGGCCAATGTGTCGCAAGGCCCATCCATCGGAAACTCCGCTTGACAAGTCCACTCGAGATTTCGGGATTCTGTCTGATTCGATTCTTGCAACATGGTCCCTCCTCGCAGAGGTGATTCTACGCGGCTTTTGCGAAGTGAGGGTACGGAAAAATTCGCGACGGAAGGATGGGTGCTCTAACTAATGCTCGGGTCTGATAAACGCTAGCACTCCATCGGAGGCGCGTTTTCAGGAATGATTAAAGTGGGGCGCGGTGCTCTGCGCGCGTTCGATAGACCCGTTTGGAGGAAGCTGCTTGCGTTTGCGACGGATGCGGCAATGCTGGACCTATGGGTTTTCTATCATGTGGCGATGATTCAATCGAGAGAAGAGTAAGTGAATCGAAATTGCGGTCCGCTCATTGAGCATGACGCCTGGAGCATTGCACGCGAAGCGTCGGCCGCGCAAGCGGCTTAGTCCTAACGCGCTTACCACACAACTTCCTCCCAGTACCGAAACTGCTTTCGATACGGACGAATTGCTAGTTTGATTCGGAAGGTGAGGCTGCGTCGATTGCGCCCTCTAAACGCACGTCAAGGTGCAGGGAGACGAAATTGGATGCTATGCGCTTAGAAAGCCCGACACCCATCCAGTGAGCGCATAGAGAATCGTAGAGAAAAATAGCTGTACAAGAATTGCGGGTATCCATTGCGCAAGAGAGAAAGTGAACTTTAATTTTAATCCCGAGAACAGTGTGAAAAATCCAAGCGGAACCGTTGGTTTGTCTACGGCCATGGCGAGGTTGATAAGAAAAGCCAACAACCCTCCCAGAGCGTAGTCAATGGCCGCCACCTGCGCCAAAGAGGTCGCAGACAGTCGGCGGATCTGACACATCTGTGAATGCATCGTGCTACCTCCTTGGGAACCCGCTCCGCGCTTCGCGGGATTTTAGGGGAATGTGATGACGGCAACGCTGAATCCGCCCAGAGCGATTTTGCCGGCGCCAAGTTGAGCGGATGCGGACGGCACGGAGTCCGTTGACATGTCCACGTATTCAATCCGCGCTCCCGCTGCCGTGGGGATTTCCACTTCCGCCGGGCGCTCGCGTTTGTTGACCAACAAGATACGGTGTTTACCAGCAAGCGTCACGATCGCATAGGCACAAAGATCCGTTGTGTCGAAGGAGGAGTCGACAACTTTATCGCCCGGCCCGAAGTTGTCTTTCAGCAGGCGCAGCACCCAGAATCTTGCATTGGGCTTGCCGGTTTCCCAGTTCACCATGGACACGCTGGGATATTGGGTGGGAAATCCGACCAATTGGGATTCACCGGCGGCATCGATCCCCAGCTTTGATAGCTCGGCAAAAAGATAGGCATACAGAGCCCCGGACAGATGCCAATAGGAATTTGGAATCGGCTTGAAAACGTAACCGGGCTCCCCCTGGGCTCCATCTTCCGCGGCAATGGAGCCGAGCTCATTGATCATAGTGTGGGTCCCCGGAGAAAGGCGCTGGCGGATGGCCTCGATGTAACGAACTATGTTCAGAAACCCTTCTGCCTGGACAAAGAACGTATATTGCTGCACTTCCGGCGTTTCTCCGTGGTTGGGAGTGGCGTAGAAGTGGTAAGAAATATAATCGAGCGGCACGCCAGGATTGTGATTCTTGTGATCCAGAAAGTATTCGAAGAAGGCTGGATTTTGCGACGGTGCGGCAAGAGCCATCCCCACGAATTGGGTACCTGGTTCAACCCGTCGCATCGCGGTGACCACCGCGTCATAAATTCTTGAGTAGGTTTTGGCTGCAGTCTGATGTTCGAAATCGACCTCGTTGAGCACTTCCCAATAGGGAATCGAATAGTGGTAACCCGATTCGTGCTTCTTCCCGAATTCGTCGGTAAAACCGCCTTTCGTATACCAGCTCAGGAGCCGTGCGTAGTATTCGGCAACTTCCTGCGCCGTCGAATCGCGCAACTCCGTGCCCTGCTCGTAATCCCACACAGCCTTGTTCGGATCCGCAGGAAACGCAACGAGCTTCTCGGTTTTGTACATCCATTGCGGAATGGTGCTGAAGTTCACGGTAACCGGGTGTTCCTTGGTAGCTTCCAAGAAGTCGATCGTCATGGGATCAATGAGGGAGAAATCCCAGGAAGTTTTGCCTTCGGCGGGCGCTTCGAGTTCCGCGACACCCAGCCTGGGATAAGCAAGCCAGGGAACGTAGCGAACATAATCGGCCTGCAAATCACGCAGAGCGCGAAACGCATTGTCGTGCGCGGGGGTGCCGCGCCGCAAGAGCGGGTTTACCACAACCTGGAGGGTTGGCGTGGTTTTTGAAACTCGGATTGTCTCTTCCCAATTTAAGGTTAGCTTTGAAGAATCGCGTGACTGGCTGGAAGAAAAGGGCACAAATAACACGCTGAGCAGGACTGCGGTCCAAACTCTGACGCGCGACCTGGAATCTGGAATAGTGCCTCCTTGGCGGCCCGGTGTGCTGTAGCGGCAACTGGCTGAACTATAGTTGGCTTCCCCCGCGTTTTCAATCACGACGTTGACCCAACATGAACTTCGTGTGGTATAGAGTTTACGACTGCCGGTGCAGTTTCGGCTCGTCGGAGGGCCTCTATGGACGATCGAGTGGAAAACGGTTTCACTGTCGGACTCTTCGGCATCGGGCTCGACACCTATTGGCCGCAGTTCCCTGGCCTGGAAGATCGGCTCAAGGGCTACATCGCTCAGGTTGCTCAACGTCTCTGCTCGCTGAAGGTGAAGGTCGAAAATCTCGGGCTAGTCGATACTCCCGAAAAGGCGGTTGCCACGGGCCATGCGTTTCGCCGTTCGGATGTGGACCTGATTTTTCTTTATGTCACGACCTACGCGCTTTCTTCTACCGTTCTTCCTGTCGCCAGACGCGCCAAAGTTCCGATCGTGGTACTCAACTTAATGCCAAAGGCCGCCATCGATTACGCTGCGTTCAACAACATGGGCGACCGCACAAAGATGACGGGTGAATGGCTGGCTCACTGTCAGGCATGCTCCGTTCCGGAGATTGCGAACGCATTCAATCGCGCAAACATACCGTTCTTTCAGGTGACTGGCACGTTGCAAGACGATCTCGTCGCCTGGCAGGAAATTACCGAATGGGTCGAAGCGGGCCGGGTCGCAAGCCGAATGGAACACAACCGGCTGGGCGTGATGGGCCACTATTACAGTGGCATGCTAGACGTGTATTCCGACCTTACACTGCACTGCGCGACTTTTGGAGGGCACATTGACATTCTAGAAGTGGATGAACTGACGGATTTGCGCCGGCAGGTCTCGGCCGAAGATATTACTCTTCGCGAGCAAGTTTTCAGAGAAAGCTTCGAGGTTCAATCGGATTGCTTGCAGGAGGAATTGGAGAGGGCCGCGCGCACCTCCGTCGCGCTAGACCGGCTGGTGGAGAATCACAAACTCGGCTCCCTCGCGTACTACTACAAAGGGACCGGAAATCCCGACAACGAGGATACGGTAAGCTCAATTATTCTTGGCACCAGTTTGTTGACGGCGCGAGGTATTGCGGTAGCCGGCGAATGCGAGATCAACAATGCCCAAGCCATGAAAATCATGGATTGCTTCGGAGCCGGCGGTTCCTTTACCGAATATTACGCCGTCGATTTTAATGACGACGTGATTCTGATGGGGCACGACGGACCCGGCCACATCGCCATTGCGCAAGGCAAAACCAAGGTTCGTCCGCTCCGTGTCTATCACGGAAAGGTGGGACGTGGACTTTCCGTGGAGATGAGCGTGAAGCACGGCCCAGTGACGTTGCTCTCGGTTGTGCAAACGCCCGGCGGAAAACTTAAATTGTTGACGGCCGAAGCTGTTTCCGAACCTGGGCCAATTCTGGAAATAGGCAATACCAACAGCCGCTACCGGTTTTCCATGAGCGTACACGCCTTCCTGAACGCCTGGAATGCCGAAGGCCCGGGCCATCACTGCGCTGTCGGAACCGGGCACGTAGCCAACAAACTTCGCAAGCTTGGACAACTGCTGGGTATGGAATGCACCGTCATCGGCTGACCTCCCCGAGCTAAACACAACGTCATAAGTAATTGCGCATTAAATCAATGTATGTTCTTCTAGTGGAATGAAACCACTTACGATTGCGGACTCCGCAACCATCATTCTGGGATTACAAGATGAAATTCGACGAACCGAGGAATCACGCTATGACCACCGGCTTCACGGCGTGCTGCTGGTGGCTCATGGTATGAGGTGTCCGGAAGTGGCAGCGCTGTTAGGAGACGCACCGAGAACCGTCGAGTATTGGATTCGCGGGTTCGAGGAGAAAGGCCTAGCGGCACTGCGCGAGGGGGAACGGTCGGGGCGGCCGAGACGCCTGAGCGAGAAGCACCTTCGGGGAATCAACGCCGCTCTTCGGCGGATGCCGCGAGAGCTAGGCTTGAGCGGAAATCTATGGGACGGCAAGACGCTGGCGGCCTGGATCGAGCGGGAGTACCGGATCGACTTGGGGGTACGGCAATGCCAGCGTCTGTTTCGGCGGTTGGGTTTTCGGCTACGCAAGCCTCGTCCCGCGATTGCGCAAGCCGATCCCGAACGGCAGAAGGCACATAAAAAAAACTCCAAGGGCTGATGGAAGATGCCGCGGTCGACCTCTGGGCTACGGACGAAGTACACTTCCAGCAGCACGGCTCGCGTTGTCGCCTGTGGGTACCACCGGAAACCAAGGACCCCGTGCTGCTGCATCATCCGACGCGGCGCAGTGTGGGATACTTCGGTGCCGTACGGTTGCGGGATGGAAAGTTTCCGTTTTCTAGGGAAACGGGTAAATTTAACGCGGTGACCTTCTTTGCCTTCCTGATGACAGCAAGATCGCCTGGGCTCAGGGATTTGGGACGAGAGAAGCCGGCACCAACGAACCGGTGACTCCTTCGACGCAGTTTGAGGCCCAGTCGATCAGCAAGGCAGTTGCAGCGACGGCCACTCTGGTTCTCGTAAATTCAGGGCGGCTTTCCCTGGATGAAAGTCCAAATTCCTACCTGAAGTCCTGGAAGCTTCCGTACAACGAATACCAAGCCCGGGAAAAAGTGACGTTGCGGAGAATTCTCAGCCACAGCTCGGGGTTGAATGTCGGTGGCTTTTCAGGGTATCGAACCGGCGACGCGCTTCCCACTCTCTTGCAGATTCTGAACGGTGAGAAGCCCGCCAACAATCCGCCGATTCGAGTGGATTTCACTCCGGGTTCGATATCCCGCTATTCGGGCGGGGGGGCCGAACTGATGCAGCAGCTTTTGATGGACGTGACCGGACAACCGTTCACCGAATTAATGAAACGCTTGGTGCTGGCGCCGTCAGGAATGACGTTGAGCGCCTACGAGCAGCCTCTTCCAGAATCGCGATGGTCCGAGGCTGCCAGTGGCCACGATGGCGAGGGAGCCGTCATAAAGGGCAAATGGCCGATTCAACCGGAGATGGCGGCTGGCGGCCTGTGGACGACGCCGACAGAACTGGCAGGGTGGGCACTGGAACTCACCAACGCCTGGAGAGGAAACGAAAGCAAACTCTTCTCAAGTTAGATCGCGACCGAGATGCTTACCGTTCAAAAGGCGCCATACGGCCTCGGTGTAGAGCTTGCGGGAACCGGTCAGAGCCTCGAGTTTTCTCATGGCGGATCGAACTCCGGTTTCCGTGCATTCGTCGTGATGTTCCCGGCAGTCGGGAAGGGTGCCGTGATCATGGCCAACGGAGATCGGGCCGACTTCATAATCGGTAATCTGATTACCAGTATTGCGAGTGAATATCACTGGCCCGTACGAATGCAAAAGGAGCGAGAAGTGGTTTCCCTTAGCAACGCGCAACTTGATGCTTTGGTCGGAGTTTACTCGTTGCCGCCGGGGCCATCCGGTGAACTCGTCACCTATGAGGTGACACGGGATGGGAACAGGTTGTTTACGGAGCTCAAGGGATTGGGCGCTTATCCCAAAGGAGAGATCTTTGCCTCCAGTGCGACCTCCTTTTTTTGCCTTAGCGGGCTGGATGTCAATTTTACTCTCGACAGTTCGGGGCAGGCGACCAGCCTCAAGATGGGAGAGATCATCGGTATCCGTAAACCGTAATGCCATGGTTTACGTCGGGAGTCGTCGCGTTGGCCGCTCAGTTCTAACGCGCCAACCGGTAAAGTCAAGTACTGGGAGCCAAGTTACCGGTAATCCCACCAGGGCTTAGGCCGGGAAATCAGCACAGATTCATGATGTTGAGCTAAGCGTAAGCCCGTGAATTGATTCTGCGTCATTGGAGAAACACTCGGTTCCGTGACCGTGAATTGCGGCACTCTTAGCCGCGGGCGATGACGCGCTACGCCTAGTCGGGACAAGGCGGGACTTATTGACAGTTCCCAGCGAGTCTCAGAGGCCCTATACTTCATGCAAGTATAATCTATGTGGAAATTAGGTTTCAGGCACCCCCGACACGGAAGAATGGCGGTCAAGCCTCAATTCTTTCACAAAAGTCGACGGGATCATCTTCCCGTGCCGCCCACGGAGTAAGGACTCGGCCATTTCCACTGACGGAGACCCACCTATGCCTGCGTCACGGATTGCTGCTGTAAACCTGGTCCCAAGCTCTCAATTCCTTGTTGGTCTGACTCCGACTGATCGCAAGACAATCTTGGTAGCTGCCACACAACGTCGATTCTTCGCCAATTCTGTGATCACAAATCAGGGCCACCCCGCCGATCATCTTTTCCTACTGACCGCCGGCCTTGTCCGATATTTCTTCGTCACTGAAGAGGGCAGAAAGCTTCTCTTTCAGTGGGTCGGACCAGGAGATCTATTCGGCGGTCGGACTATCTTGTCGGATCCTTCTTCTTATCTCTTCAGCACAGAAACAGTAGCGGACAGTTCGGTGTTGGTGTGGGATCGCCCCACAATCCGAGGCTTTGTCGAACGGTATCCCAGGTTGCTTGAGAACGCGCTGTTAACTGCATCAGACTATGTGGCATGGCATCTCACGTCCCACATAGGTTTAGCCTGCCACACGGTTCGGCAACGAGTGGCTCAAGTACTCGTGACTCTTGCCCGCACGATCGGGAAGCAAACCCCGGGTGGTGTTGAACTCCAGATAACAAATGAGGAGTTGGCTAGCGCGGCGAACATCACGCCATTCACTGCAAGCCGCCTGATGAGCAAGTGGCAACGTGACCGTGCCTTGGTAAAGCGTCGTGGCCAGGTTCTGCTCCGATCGCCAGAACGGCTGTTCTTGCGCACGATGTGACCGCAACTCAATTTCCATGCTGGTTTCCGTCTGCCTTTCCACCCCGTAATTGCCCCTGAGCAAGTTCAAGGATGTTTGGAGGCAACGACGGAAACAACCTGGCATGTGACGCTATTGCTTGGAGCAATTAATTCATAACCATCAGTTCGTCAATTTGGTTTGGAACTCCAAGCAGGAGTAGGCAATTCGTAATCAGTCCATTGTTCGTATCTTAGTAGTAGACGATTTTGCACCCTGGCGTCGTTTCGTTTCTACGATTGCGCAGACAGAGCCAGGATGGCATGTCATCAGCGAGGCCTCGGATGGCCTCGAAGCAGTGCAGAAAGCAGAAGAACTCACGCCGGACCTGATTCTCTTGGACATCAGCCTTCCAAATCTCAGTGGTATCGAAGCTGCTAGACAGATCCACAAGGTTTCTCCGAACTCTAAGATTCTTTTCGTGAGTACGTATGCCTCTTGGGAGATCGCAGAAGGGGCTTTGGAAAGTGGTGCGAGCGGTTACGTCACAAAGGCGGATGCTGGGAACGAATTAGTGAAGGCCGTGGAAGCCGTCTTTCAGGGTAAGCGGTATATCAGTAGCAGACTAGAGGGACGCACTTCTGTTGACCCTAAGGATACGCAAGCCCCCGACCGCCTCGTCCAAAGTGAGCGTTTCGCATGGCCTTCGGCACCGGCCCTACCAAAAAAGACGGAGATCATTCGTTGCCACGAGGTTCAGTTCTACTCTCACGACGCAGTTTTTCTAGAAAGCGTTACCCACTTCATCGGGGCCGCTCTGAAGAACGGGAATGCGGCTATTGTGTTCGCTACGAAACCCCACCGAGATAGCCTTCTTAAGGGCCTGAAGACGCAAGGCATGGATGCGGATGCCGCTATTCAACAGGGAGCCTACGTTTCTTTGGATGCTGCTGACACACTTTCTACATTCATGGTAAATGACTGGCCCGACGCGGATCGATTTCTTGAGGGCTTCAGGAATCTCATACTGTCAGCATCGAATGCAGCGAAGGCGGAGAATCCCCGGGTTGCGATTTGCGGCGAAGGTGTTGCTCTGTTGTGGGCGGAAGGTAAAACGGAGGCGGCAATTCGCCTCGAACAACTTGGCAACATTCTAGCGGAAACCTACAAAGTGGACATCCTTTGTGCGTACCCGTTCAGCCTGCTCATCCAAGAAGATGAACACGCGTTCAGGACCATCTGTGCAGAACACTCAGCCGTTTATTCGGCGTAGCTCTGGAGTTGCCTTGCTTGCACAAAACCTGTCCATATTCGGTAGAGTGCAGACGCTCCGGCCAACTCCGTGACCGGCCTGCTCTTGTGCGCCGATTG
Organism: Candidatus Acidiferrales bacterium; assembly: GCA_963726725.1. Taxonomy (GTDB): domain Bacteria; phylum Acidobacteriota; class Terriglobia; order Acidiferrales; family UBA7541; genus Acidiferrum. Next base: position 276,838 of record CAVSDV010000018.1, on the reverse strand, counting down.
GTTGTCGGCAATCACATGGATCTCTTTGCCGCGAGGCTGATCGATCACAATGTCGGTAAGGAAGGCGACGAATTCGGCCGAGGTGTGCCGCGCCCTCGTCTTGCCGAGCACCTCGCCGGTCTTGGTGTTGAAGGCGGCATACAGCGATAAGGTGCCGTGACGAAAGTATTCAAAACCGTGCCTTTCGGCGCGTCCCGGGAACAGCGGCAGAACCGGATCCTTGCGATCCAGGGCCTGGATAGAAATCTTTTCATCCACGCTGAATACCGCCGCATGCCCCGGCGGGTTCAGATACAACCCAATAATGTCGGCACCCTTCTTCTCAAAATCCGGATCGTTCGAGGCCATGTAGCGTTCCTTGCGATGCGGCTGAAGTCCGTGCTTACGCCACACCCGTGCCACCATCATGTGGCTGACCTCCAGATGCGCTCCGAGTTTGCGCGTGCTCCAGTGGGTTACTCCACCCGGCGGTGCATGTCGTGTCGCCTCCAGAATCCGTGCTTCCCGTTCCGGGGTGAGCACGGTAGCGACTTGTCCCAAATGCCGGCTGTAGAGTCCCGCAATGCGTTGCTCGGTAAATCGTCTGCTCCAACTAGCGACAAAACCCCGGCTGCAGTCGATGCGCTCAGACACTTCATCCCAGGTATGACCCTCAGCCAGCAACAAAATCAGCCGCGCCCGCCGCGCATCTTCGGCCCGGCCCGTCCGGCTAGTGGCTCGCCGGGTCAATTCCTTAAGCTCCGAATTCGTCAGGGTGATCGCTTCTCTCGTGGACACGATTACAGTCTACAAATAGTTGTTACAGTCAACTAGTGTAGTGTCCCGTAATTACCTGACTTATCTTTAAAACGGCAAACTCTGTGTCATCAATGGTTTCAAGGCACTGACATATACCTGTTATTTACAGGACAGGACACTAACGGGGCTTCGCCCCAGCCCAACAAGCATGTGGCTCCGCTTGCCAGCGTGAGACGAACGTGATAAATCGCGTCCGTTGATGGGACCGCGAAGCGGTCGGTGGGCCAGAAAGGCCAGCCAGCGAACGGAGCCGCAGATGAGAGTAGCACAGAGCGTTGCCGAGATTCTGAGCAAGCACGTTGTGTTGGAAGTGGAAGGAATCGACCGGATGTACTTGAACGTGTACATTCCACGACTGCAGATCGTGGAAGGCGTGCTGGGCTTTCTGAAAAAGCATCTGGGTCATAAAGTGGCTTCCACCCGATTGGTCGAACCCATCACGCGAGCGTTCGTGGTTGCGATTGAGAAGTTCGTGCAGGACAACGCCGTTCCGATGATCTGTTTTGAGAAGGGAGAGCGCAAAGAGGAAGTAGCGGCACGACTCCGCGCCCACTTTCTGAAGAAGGAAGGGGTGATCTTCGTCGGCAAGGCGCAGGAGAAGTGCACCATCTAGCGAACCGAGAAACGCCGCAATCCGAGGACCGGCAAGAACTACCCCTGGATCGTGAAGTCCACCGCCTTGGTGAATCATTACTACTTCTATTGTTTGGACCAGGACTTTGGACCCTTCTTTTTAAAGTTCTGCTCCTACTTCCCTTATAACGCCAAGCTCTGCCTGAACGGGCATGAGTATGTAAAGTGCCAACTCGACCAGCAGGGTATCGCCTAGGAGGCCCTCGACAACGGCATTCTTTCTTGTCAGGATCCACACCGACTTCAATCCCTCTGTAATCGACTCTCTGCGGAGAAGATCGACACCTTATTGCGGAAATGGCTTGCTCGCCTGCCGCACCCCTTCTCAAGTCGAGACCGTCAAGCAGGATACCGGTACGAACTCTCCATTCTGCAAATCTAGTCCAACAGACTGAGCCTTAAAAATCTGAGATGTCCCTAGGTGTTCCTTTACCAAATCCTCACCCGAACTGCCGGCGACAAATACAGTTTCTCCTCCGGTGTCGGTGAAAACGCGGCATACCAAGCGTCAATATTCCTCACCGTAAACGCCCGGAACTGTCCCGGCGCATGAGGGTCCGTCAAGATCTGCTGACGCTGCGCCGCCTCTCTCGCCTTCGAACCCCAGTTTTGCGCATAAGCAATAAAGAATTGCTGGTCGCCGTTGAAGCCATCCTGCATCGGCGGCGTCTTCCCGCCCAGCGAAGCATGATAGCCATCGTACGCCGCGGAAATTCCCGCCACGTCGGCGATATTTTCTGCCAACGTCTGTTTTCCGTTTACTGCAAGATCCGGGAACGGTTTATACGTATCGTATTGCGCCGCCAGTTTCGCCGTCGATTCATTGAAGTGCGCCAAATCCGCGGGTGTCCACCAGTTGCGCACTCGCCCCTTGGAATCAAACGCGGCGCCTTCCGTGTCAAACGTATGGCTGATTTCATGTCCAATCACCGTGCCGATCGCTCCGTAATTCACCGCATCCGGCGCCTCGGGATCAAAAAAGGGTGGCTGCAGAATCGCCGCCGGAAAATTCAGTGCATTTTGTAGCGGCAGATTCACCGCGTTCACTGTTTGCGGTGTCATCGACCATTCCTTGCGGTCCACATTCTTGCCCAATCGCGCCACATTCCTGTGATAGTCAAACATTCGTCCGCGCCACACATTCCCGAAAATGTCGTCGGCTTTCACTTCGTAGCCGGAATAGTCCTTCCACGTTTCCGGGTAGCCGATGCCCACGTACAAGGTCGTCAGTTTCGCTTGCGCTTCGGCTTTCGTTGCTGGGTCCATCCACACCAGCGCCTCGATCCGTATACGAAACGACGCAATCAGGTTCGCCACCATGGCCTGCGCGCGCGCCTTCGATTCCGGCGAAAAATAGCGTTCGGCATAAATCTGTCCCACCGCGTCGCCCAGGAACGTGTTTACCACGATTCCTCCGCGTTGCCAGCGCGGCCGCTGCTCCGTAGCTCCCGTCAGTGTTGTCCCGAAAAATGCAAATCGTTCGTCGGCAAATGCCTTCGGAAGCGATCCCGCCGCGGCTTCGATCTCGTGATACGCCAGCCAGTCTTTCCATGTTTCCAGCGGCACCGATGCCACCAGCGCCGCTTCCCCTGCAAACGCACTCGGCTGCCACACGATAAAACTCGCCTGTTTGCTCAATCCCGCCGCGCGCAAATATTCTGTCCAATCGAGTCCTGGTACCTTACTGGCGAAATCTGCTGCGCTCCACGTATTGTTCGCCTTGTGGATGTCTTCATTTTCTGCCAACGTCAAGTGCTTTTCCGCAAGCGCGTGTTCCAATTCCAGGATCTTCCCGGCGCGCGCTTCAGCGTCCGTGAATCCCGCCAGCTTCAGCATCGTGCCAACATGCGCCACATACCCAGTGCGCACCTTTTTCATCCGTTCGCTGTCCGACAGGTAATATTCGCGGTCTGGCAATTGCAGGCCGCCTTGCATCAAGTACGCCGCGTAGTGATCCGAATCGTTGAATCCCGGTGCCACCCACAACCCAAACAGATTCGCCGTATGAAAATTGGTGTTGTTCAACGCATCGACGTCCGCGCGCAGTGTCTGTCCCAACGCATGCGCCAGTTCTTTCTTGTCGTGAATCGCGGCAATCGCATCCAGATGGGGCTTCAGCGAAGACAATCCTTTGGCTTCGATCCCAACCTCGTCCATATACGAGCTGTACAGATCCGCAATCTTGCGCGCATTCGATCCCGCTGGAGCATTCGACTTCGCCGCTTCCGCAATTAAATCAGCCGTACGCTTGCTCGACGCCGCATCCAGTTTCGCAAACACGCCGATGGCCGCCCGGTCAGCCGGGATTTCCGTTCGCTTGATCCACTCGCCATTTGCGTACAAATAGAAATTGTCGCCCGGTTTCACCGAAGGATCCATGTTGGCAACAGCGATGCCATGCGCCTCTTTCGGCGTTTCCTGCGCATGCACAATCAAAAGCGCAAAGCTGAAAACAACAATTACCGCGCAGATCTGCGCGAATCGTGAAAACTCTCTTCGATAATTCATCGGAAGGGCTCCATGAAATTCTGTCATCTTTAGACGCAGCAAACCGCCGATTGCACCAACACCGCAAATCCTATCACGCACCAAGCCGCCCCGCGCGCGGCCGCGACACTAAGTGGTTGTCAAGAGGTCGCCAAAGCCGCAGGTTTACCTAGTTGTCGGGCTTTAGCCCGCCTAGCTTGTGCCTGATTCGGAATCAGCACGTTTGTAAGCGGAAGCCTTGTAGGGGGTCGGACCTTTAGGTCCGACATTCCAGTCGCTTTTGACTTGCGGTTTTAGCCGCTGAGGAATCCGCTCTTCGGTGCTTGCCGTAAACACTCCGGTCGGCCACGAAAAGCTATATCCAAAACCAGATCACCAGCTAGTTTTGCGGAGGCTGTTGCCGCAAAGCAGGCGGCTGATCTGAGCTCGCCGGCGGTGGTTCTGTCGAAGAATTCGGTGCAACAGCCGGTGCCGATCCATCCTGCGGCACCGCATCAGGATCTGGCCGCGCCATCTTCTTTCCCGATGTGTACGTCACATCAATCGGCGCATGCAGCGTAAAGTCCAACCGCGTCTCCGCCGGAATCTTCACTTGCTCGCCCTTTGTCAAAGCCTGCACCGCGATGCCAGTGCCACCGCCTGCCGCCGCTCCAATTGCCGCGCCCTTCCCGCCACCGGCAATGCCGCCGATGATCGCGCCTAGCGCTGCGCCGCCGCCAATCACTGCCGCCGAGCGTTTCCCGCGCGATCCGCCTTTTTCCTGCACATCGTTGCTGGCCACGATGTATTTCTTGCCTTGAAACACAAAACTTTCCAGTGAAACCGTCAACTCGCTGCGTCCCGACATCTTTCCGGCGGAACTGGCATTTACCAGCTTGAGTGTGACGTTCAGATCTTCCGGCGCCACCACCCGGTCGTCCACCACAATCGGTGCGTCCAACGACGCCTTAAATGTCTGCCCCGTGCGATTCACAGTAGAATCGATCGGATCAATTGTCCGCACCGTCACAATCGAACCCTCCGGTATCGTCACAGTAATCGGCTGCGGCTTTGGTGGTGCCGGTGGAGCGGCAGGAGCAGCCGGCTTGGCGGGAGTCGTGTTTGCGATTGGCCCAGGATCGGCCGGCGGTGCCGGTGCTGCCGGGGGAATCGTGTCGACAGAAATCACCGGCGGGCTTGGAGGTTCCTCCGATTCAGCGTTGCGCCCAGCAGTATTCGAGTTTCTTGCCGGTGCCTTTGCAGGTTTTGGCGCTGTTGCCGGGAGCGGTTTTTGTTCTGCGAGGGGTGCCGATGGCGGTGCAGCCGCCACCTGGTTCGCCAAGGTGGTCTGATCAATGATTTTACTCACGCCACTCGCTTCCGAGGCAATCTTCTGCGCGGCCTGCCGCGCCGTTTCGTCTGGCAGCACGCCCGACAAGGTTACCACCCCATCTTTTGCTGAAACCGTGATCGACGAAGCCTTCAGCCACGGCTCCGAGAACATCTTTCCCTGTATTCCGGTAGCAATCGCATCATCCGTAGGCTTTGCGGAATTTCCGCATCCTGTGGCGAAAACTATTAACACACTGCATAGCACCGCCAACGCCCGCTCTCTAAGCACGTCCCAACCTCGCTCGTAATCTAAAGGCGCTTCCCAGTCTCACGCCTTTTCTCCAGTATAAGATGCATCCAAACCCCCAAACGCAACTTGGGGGATAGAGTCCAATTCCATTCACGTTTGTACCCGGCATGAGTTTTTTCGTATTGTGGGCTAGAGTAAAATGATTGGGGAGATGCGCATGCGTAAACTTTGGTTTGCTGTTGTCGCTATTGCCGTTAGTTCGTCGGTCCTCGTTGCCCAGAAAACGCAAACACCCAGGATCGAAGCCGAGAAGATTCGTGACGCCGTCAAATATCTCTCCAGCGACGAACTCGAAGGTCGCGGCACAGGACAGAAGGGCGGCGACGCTGGCCGCCGATTACCTCGCCGCGCAGTTTAAGAGCTATGGACTAAAGCCCGCCGGTGACAACGGCACGTATTTCCAGCAAGTCCCCATGGTCGGCGTGAAGACGCTGCCCTCCACAACATTCGCATTTGTTCCCGCCACGGGCTCGCCGATCACGCTGAAGAATCTCGACGACTACGTCACCAGCAATGAAACGCAAACACCCGTCGCGGACATCGATGCGCCCATCGTCTTCGTCGGCTACGGCATCAACGCTCCCGAAGAACAATGGGACGACTACAAAGGTTACGACATGAAGGGCAAGGTTGCGCTGCTCTTCGTCAGCGAGCCCGAATCTCCGACGATCCCAATTCTTCAAGGGCAAGGCGCTCACCTACAACGGCCGCTGGGTCTACAAGTATGAAGAGACTGCCCGTCACGGAGCCGTCGCCACGCTGATCATTCACCGAACTGATATCGCCAGCTATCCCTGGGAAGTGGTGCGCAACTCGTGGGGCGGTGAACGTTCTTACCTGAAGCGCGATGGCACGCCCAAACTCGAAGCGGCATCCTGGATTCAACTCAACGTCGCCAAAAAACTGGTCGCGCTCGCCGGACTCGATCTAGACAAGCTTTACCAGCAGGCGCAATCGCGCGATTTCAAACCCATCGAACTCCCGGTGAAGTTGAAGGCTCACATCGCCAGCGACATTCGCCCATTTGATTCGCGCAACGTGGTGGCGAAACTGGAAGGTTCAGACTCCAAAAGGAAAGGCGAAGCAATCCTCTACACTGCGCACTACGATCACTTCGGCATCGACAATAACCGCGCTAAGGGCGACAATATCTATCACGGTGCCATCGACAATGCCACCGGCTGCGGCATCCTTCTCGAACTCGCTCGCGTCTGGGCCGGCACCAAACCTGTTCCTCGGCGTTCCATTCTGTTCGCCTCCGTCACCGCGGAAGAGCAAGGATTGCTAGGCTCCGAATATTTCGGCAAGCACCCACCTATTCCTGCGTCGAAAATTTCTTTGGACTTGAACTACGACGCCCTCGCTCCAATTGGCGATCCGGAAGAAGTGGGAGTGGGGGGTGCCGAACGCACCACCTTCTATCCTGAAGTGGAAAAACTAGCGCAGGACTATGGCCTGGCCATCAGGCCCGACGCGCATCCCGAGGCAGGGCACTACTATCGTTCGGATCACTTTAGCCTTTCGCGGGTGGGCATCCCCGCGTTTTCCATAAGCGAAGGCATGAAGTACCGTGGACACGATTTGGCGTGGGGCGAAGAGCAAGCCAAAGACTACGTAGCCAACAACTATCACAAGCCCACCGACGAATTTCATCCCGTATGGGATCTTCAGGGCCTCGCCAAAATGGCCAGCTTTGGCTACGAATTAGGTGCCGCCGCCGCACAACAACCCGACCTCATCCAGTGGCTACCTGGCGACGAATTCGAGCCCGCCCGCAAGAAAAGTAATTAGCGGACGTGACGGGGAGAGAAATTTGTGCGGTTTGAGTCTAGGAAGTGAAAAAGAAATTCAGCTTAGAACTGGTCCCTGATATCCGATCGCTGATATCTGATCTCCGACTTCTACCGCGGCCACACACCCGCCGTAAACGACTTGATCGTCGTGAACCCGAGCCGCTCGTACAGATGCACCGCTGTGCGATTGTCCGAGGTCACCGTCAGTGTCAGCTTGTCGTACTTCATCCCCCGCAAAGCCTCCGCCGAAGTTTGCATCAGGAGGCGTCCCAGTCGGTGCCCCTGAAATCCCGGCTGCACGCACAACTGCGTGGTGTGGCCCACTCCCGCGGAAACTTCGCTGGTCAACACCGCGCCAACCAACTCATCGCTACCCGGATGCCGCAGCACAAACGAAGCCCCCGGCAGAAATTGTCCGCAACCGGGAAGCAGCACAATGTTCTTCAGGAAGCGCAGCGCTCCGTGCCGTGTGCGGTATTGATCGTTAATGTCGCCATCAATGTGGTTTGCATACGCCAGATAAATCAGTTTCGCGCACGGCTCAAAATAGCGGTCGTGCCAGCGCTCTATGTGCAATCCGGAATTCAGATTCGGCGCATCTTCCACTTTTCTCTGCAAATCCAGCAGCATGAATTGCCGCGAGTACAGCGCGAATCCCTGTTCGCGCAACGCGCCTTCCACCGGGCCGCCGAATGGCATCAGTTGCGCTTCGATGCGATGCAATTGCGGCAGGGCACGCATGGAAAACAGCATCTCGTCCAGTAACTGCCTCCCAATCGGCTCCTGAGCCACGCGCGGTGAAACGTATAATCCGCCGATCAATCCCTTCTGCTCTTCCAACACGTAAAAGCAATACCCGACTGCCATTCCGTTTTGCACCGCCACACTTCCGGAAAGTGCGTGCGCCTCGAGAAACCGTTTAATCAGGTCCAGCGCGCTACGGTAATCCCAAAACAATTCCTCCCGCCAATGGCGGGCTTCTTCCTGCAAGAGCGGCTCAAGCTGGCGGACGGTCGTCTGTCTCAGGTCGACAATGTTCATGGAGTCTGGCGTAACCCACGCCCCTGGGCGCATTTGCCATCATAGCCGATTCGGCCAATCCGCCAACAAGTCAGTCGGAGGCCGATACGAATCGGGCACATGGCCTGTAGAACTTGGAAAAAGGACCATGTTTCGCATGTTACGATTCAAATATATTTGCGTCATCAGAATCAGGGAGAAAGCGTACTCTGACCAGCGTTTTCGCTGGTAAAACGGCCCAAGCCTATGTCGATCCTGTTTGAATTGCGGTATCCAACTCGCTGGTACACCAAACTGCTGACCGTCATTCTGGCGTTGGCATTCTTTACGGTGTTGGCCACCGCGGTGATTTCCTGCGTGCTGGTTTATTGGATTGTGAAGCCGCAACGCACCAGCTCCGAAATCAGCATGGCCAGTTTTCCGGGCAAACCGGACGAAGTGGATTTCACCGTCACCGGCCTGGGCGATCGCAGAGGATGGTTCTTCCCGGGTTTGCGGGGAGCACCTACGATTTTGCTTTGTCATGGTTATCAATCCAGCCGGGGCGAATTGCTTACGCTTGTTTCCGCTCTGCAAGACCACCAGTACAACGTCTTTGTTTTTGACTTCGCGGCGCATGGCGCAAATGCCGGTTTGACTACGTTTGGTTATCGCGAAGCCGACGAAGTGCGCGCGGCGATCGACACCATCGCGCGGCGCAACGATGTAGATCCTTCTCGTTTTGGTTTGTGGGGCTACAATCTTGGCGCTTACGCTGCATTGCGCGAAGCCGAAAAAGATCCCCGCGTGCGCGCCATTGTTCTGGACTCCGTTTACGACAAACCGAAACAAATGGTAAAGATTGGCGTGGAGAAAACAGGTGTCGGTGGATTTCCGTTAATGGTCAGCTCCGCGGAAACGGGTTTTGAGTGGTTGAATTACGGATACAAGGGCGATCCACCGCTTTCCGCAAAGCTGAAAGCCTTGAATGGTGTTCCCGTCCTTTTTATCAGCGCTGCCGACGATCCCGAACTTTCCGCCATTACGCGAGATATGTTCCTGAAAGCTCCGGAACCACGCGAGCAGCAAATCATCGCGCACGGCAATTTCGTGAATCTGCCCGATGATGAAAAACGCACTTACGAGAATCGCGTAGTCACATTTTTCCTTACGCGCCTGCCGGTCAGCGAAATTCCCGTGACCCCGGCACCCGCCCCGGCCAAATCCACCAAGCCCTCCGAACCCCCCAAATCCACCGTCTCTACAAAACCCACTCGGTAGTCAGTTTTTTTGAAAGCTGCCTAAATTCTTTGGCTCGGCTTCACACCCGACACGTTGTCCCCGGAGCGCACCGAAGGATCTCAATCATAAATCATGCGAGGCGGTTAGGTTGAGATGCTTCGTCGCGGATTAGGCTCGCTCCTCAGCATGACTGCGTGGTGCGTTGGCGGAAATTGCAGGGATGGCCTGGGAAAACGCCCGCCTCAGAAGGCGGCCGCTACAGTAGCTAGTCTTGACGTTTCACGGGATAGATGAACCAGCCGCTGGGATTGGGCTCGGATTCCTCGGCTTGGCATATAAACGGCGGTTGGACGTGGTCACGGCAACTCTTGGACTTAAGAAGCAGATAGCCCTCTTTCGGACTCTTGGCATTCCATTCGTGTATTTCACCGTGCAAGTAAAAGTCCAAGCTGAACTGCTGGCCCCGTTGCATATTCACGACGTGGATTTCGTCGAGTGGAATGTGTTTGGCCATGATTTCAGTGGCGAGAGACTTACCAGATGGGTCAAACAGAACGAAATACGGCACGAGAAGTTTCAGAATGCATAAGAGCAGCAGAATGGGAGCGACGCAAAGAGAAGCGAAATTGAAGGAAGAAGTTATAAAATGACGCTTTATTCCCAGCAAAACGTTGGCAATTCCTAAGGCAATGAGCACTCTTCCTGCAGCCGGAGATTCTCTTAGATGCGTCATCATGAGCATGGTCCCAAACAATGCGGTGAGGACTCCGGCTCCGAGTTGCATCCAGCGGAATATTTTCCATTCACCCGCCGACAGGCAAACATAGCATCTTGCCAACAGAAGGCCGATCGCAGGAATCGACGGAAGGGTGTAACCGGGAAGTTTGGATTTAGAAACCGAAAAAAATACCATGCAAAATATTGCCCAACAAAGCAGGAACGTAGTTGCGGAAGAAAATCGTTCGCCGCGGACGAAACGAAAGATGCCAACGCCGCTTGCAAATAGTAGCGCCAACATCCAAGGCAGGAAAGCGATCAGAACGATGGGGAGGTAATACCAGAAGGGCTGGATGTGCTGGAATTCGGGAGTGAGAAAACGCTTGAAATTGTGTTCGATGATGAAGGTGTGAAAGAAATCCGGATTGCGGCGCGCGCACAGGAGGTACCAAGGCAGCGCGGTGGCGCAGAAACTGAAGATGGCCACGGGATGCAGACAGCGGAAAGCGTCCTGCCAGCGTTTTGTAATTGCCGCCCAAAGCAGCACTGCGGATCCAGACAGAATGATGGCTGCAGGACCTTTGGCCAGTACCGCTAAACCCAGAAAGAATCCAAACGCCAGCAGTGCGAGCCGGGGAGTCCGCGGAATAACGGGAGACTGATCGTGGCGAGTCAGGCCAACAATTACCACCGCCAAAACCATCGCCACCGTTAACATGCTGCTGAAAGGCATGTCTGTAGCGGCAGCGTGAGAAAAGCCGATCATGCCAACTGTTGTAGGCAAAAGAAGCAGCAACCATCGGGCCGTCTCCGCGCCATACAATCGCCACGCAAGCCAGGCCATGGAGAGAGTGGCTAATAGCGCGCAGATTGCGCTTGGCAGTCGCGCCGCCGCTTCGCTGACGCCGAACATTTTGAAACTTGTTGCCGCGCTCCAATAATAAAGCACCGGTTTCTCAAACCAGGGCTTGCCGTAGAGTCGTGGCGTCACCCAGTCGCCGGATTCCGCCATGTCGCGCGCGATCCATGCGTAACGCGGTTCGTCGGGCCCAACCAGTCCGATAATGCCCAGATTGTGAAAGTAGCAGAGGTAGAGTGTGGCAAGGACCAGGACGATCCATACAATTCGGGCGGTGCCAGAAATCTTTGCACCAGGCGAAAGTGGTCCGTCAACGTGAGAGTGATCAGTTTGCGTCACGAAAGGTCGAGTCTAACATTGAACGCGATTCCTGAAGAGACGGAAGTCCATCAAAAGGGTACGAATGTGGGAAGATACTCCCAACAATGAAAGAACGGCTGCAATATGCGGTGGCATGGTCGCTGATCAAGTTGCTGGGTATACTGCCGCGTGCAATGGCCCGCACTCTGGCTGGGGGCGGAGCCAACGTTTTGCTGTGGCTGCTGCCGAAATTGCGCAAGACCGCGGAATTCAATCTTCGGCTTGCTTTCCCAGGGTGGACACCCGCGAAGCGGCGTGAAATAAAACGTAAGATGGTCCGCAATCTGGGTTGGATGGCGGCCGAGTTCGCGCGATTGCCGCAGTACACTAAAGAAAATATCGAGCAATTCGTGATTCTGGACGGTCACGAAAATTTTCTGGCCGGGCAGAGCCGCGGCAAAGGCGTGGTCTACCTGACGGGCCACATCGGTGCATGGGAGCTTTCTTCCTTCGCTCATGCGCTGTACGGATTTCCGCTGCATTACATGGCGCGGCCTCTGGATAACAAGCCACTCGACGCCTTGGTCAATCTCTATCGCGGGCTATCCGGGAATATGCCGATTTTCAAGAATGACGCCGCGCGTGGAATGCTTCGCATACTGAAAAGTGCCGGTACTGTCGGAATTCTTGCGGACCAGAATACCATGCCGCAGGAAGGGGTCTTCGTGGATTTCTTCGGCACTCCTGCCTGCACCACTACAGGTATCGCGCGCGTGGCCCTGCATACCGATGCGGCCGTAGTGCCAGGATACTGCTACTGGGACGAAAACATTCGCAAGTATCGGCTGCGGTTCGAGCCCCCGGTGGAATTGACACGAACCGGGAATGCGGAGCAGGACATTGTGGAGAATACGCAGCGATTTGCGAAAGTGATAGAGGAAATCATTCGCCAGCACCCGGAGCAGTGGGTTTGGATACACGCACGATGGAAGACTCGGCCGAAAGGCGAACCGTCGTTGTATCCGTTTTTGTGAAGATGAGACGCAGAAATTGACACAAAGGGCACCGAGGTCGGAGCACAGAGGATACAGAGATGAACTACACAGTTAGGGAATTGGCTAAGACAATTGATGCACGGGTGGAAGGCGATGGCGCGCTGGAAGTGACGGGTGTTGCCGCGCCGGAACGTGCGGGTTCGCGTGATTTGATCTACGTGGAAAACGCCAAGCACGTTGAACGGGCGCTCGCCTCGCCGGCGATGTGTGTGGTCGCCCCAGACGGAATTACCTTGTCCGGGAAAACAGTCTTCCGAAGCGCAAAACCCAAAGTAAGTTTTGCCAAAGCAGCCGCCTTGCTTCGCGAACGCCCACCAGTGGCTGCGGGAATTCATCCCACGGCGATTGTCGCCCCACTGGCGCGGGTTGGCGCGAATGTGAGTCTCGGCCCTTACGTGGTGATAGGCGAAGACGCGCATGTGGGCGAGGGAACGCAGATCGGTGCGCATACCGTGGTTGGAGCAGGTTGCTGGATCGGCGAGAATTGCAGGATTCATCCCCGCGTAACGTTTTACTCTGGGGTGCGCATCGGTCATCGCGTGGAAATCCATTCCGGCGCAGTGCTGGGGGCGGATGGATTTGGATTCGCATTCGATGGCGAGCGCTACTGGAAATTTCCGCAGGCGGGAATTGTAGAGATCGGTGACGACGTGGAAATCGGCGCGAATGCCACGATCGATCGAGGCTCGCTGGACGACACGCGAGTCAGCGAGGGAGTCAAGCTCGACAATCTTGTTCACGTAGGACACAACGTGCAAATCGGCAAACACACCGTGATTGCCGCGCAGACGGGAATTTCCGGATCGAGCACTCTAGGGCATCACGTGGTCGTTGGCGGGCAAGTTGGCATTGCCGATCACTGCACGCTGGAAGACGGATCAATTGCCGGCGCCCAAGCAGGCATTCCGACCGGCAAAACGATTCGGACGGGACAGACGGTATGGGGCACTCCGGCGCGACCTCTGGACAAATTCAAGGAGGCGTACTTCTGGTTTGCGCGTTTGCCGGAATTGGCGGGGAGAATCAAGAAATTAGAAAAAGGGTGAGCAACGGGAAACGAAAGAAGGCGGCGTAGAGCCGCCTCACGGGAACTGGAAAAGGTAGGAAATGGGCACGCACGAGATGAACCAGGCGGAGGTGTGGCGACTCATTGTTGTGGGTGGCCAGACGCGCAACATTGGGAAGACACAATTGGTCTGCGACGTCATCAAGGCGTTCCCCAAAGTGCATTGGATCGCCGGGAAGATTACGCAACTCGAGGATGGATCGTGCGCACAAAATGTGGGGGCCTGCGGCTGTGCGCCAACGGAGCACCTTTGCGCGTTGGATTGGGGGACCCACGCGGACACGGGAACGGATAGCGCCAGGTTTCTGGCGGCAGGCGCGAAGCGTTCGTTCTGGCTACGCACTAAGTGGGGCTTTCTTGCGGAGTGTCTACCGCTGCTGCGCCAGGCTTTAGGGGAAACGAGTCTAGAAGTTGGGCCGGATGATTCGCAGCAAGAGAGGGCTAATCGTAGAGAGCAATTCTCTGATGCAATTTGTGAAGCCTTCGCTGTACTTTGCCGTAATCGATCCGGATAAAGAAGATTTCAAGGAGTCCGCACTCGCTGCACTGGAACGTGCCAATGCACTGGTATTGCGCGCTGGCCCTGCAGAAGCGGAAGTTGAAGCGTCGCCTGCCCCACTTTGGATGAAGATGCCCGCAAAATTGCTGCAGCAAAAACCTTCCGTGCTGCAACGAATCGGCGAACCGTTGCCTTGGCCCCTGGAATCCCTGATCTATCAAATGCTCGATGATGCTCCGACAGTATCCTTCTGACTCCCCAGCTAACCGCAATGTTCAATGCGGCATCTTAGACGTTGACCCATTTTTGGAAGCCGGGGATAATAACTCGGTACTGAGGGTACTCGAGTTTTCGCTTCACTCGCATTGGAAGTGTAAGGCAATAGACCAGTTAGCGAATGTCGCGGAGGGGGAGTATCCCCAGGTGCCGCGAAAACATTTTGCTCTTGGGGGAGCAGGAATGGCGTCGTTTGTCCGAGTTGGTGAAGAATTACCGGTCGCGCCTGCGCCGGTGCCCTGGCGTCAGGAAAATTGGGCCGAACGTGTCGAAAAGGCCCTGGAAAACGGCGCAAATTATCTTCTTTCCGTGCAGGCTGAAGAAGGCTACTGGCTGGGTGAACTGGAAGCCGACACCACCCTCGAATCCGATTACATTTACTACCTCTACGTACTGGGTAAAGCCGACCCCGAACGCGTCGCAAAGCTAGCCAACTATGTTCGCCGCAAGCAATTGCCAGATGGCGGCTGGCCAATCTATCCCGGTGGACCTTCGGAGTTAAATGCGACTTGCAAAGCGTACTTTGCGCTGAAGCTTGCCGGAGATGCCCCCGACTCTGAGCACCTGACGAAGGCGCGCGAGGTAATCCATAAACTGGGCGGCCTGGAGCATACCAATTCCTACGTGCGCTTTTACCTGGCGCTGGTTGGTGCGGTGGGATGGGAATTGGTGCCGGCGATTCCTCCGGAGTTGATGCTCCTGCCCAACTGGTTCTACATCAACATTTACGAAATGTCTTCGTGGACGCGCGGCATTGTGATTCCGATGGCCATCCTGTCGGCGTTGCGTCCGGATTTCCGTTTGCCGGAACATGCTCGCGTCGATGAGTTGTTTAACGATCCTTCGCAGAAGACCGCCGCATTCCATTGGAGCAAGCAAGTTCTTTCCTGGAAAAATTTTTTCCTGGTTGTGGACCGCGGTCTGAAACTTTACGAAAAACTGCCTTGGAAGCCGCTGCGCCAGAAAGCCATCCGCGAGGCAAAGCAGTGGATGCTCGAGCACATGGAGCGCACCGAGGGGTTGGCGGCAATCTATCCATCGATGATGAATTCCATTTTTGCCCTGATGGCGTCTGGGTCACGGGCCGGACGATCCGCTGACGTTTCGCGAGATTAAGGAATTTTCACGTTTCGAGATTGAAGACGAAGAAACCATTCGTCTACAGCCGTGCGTTTCTCCGGTTTGGGATACCTGCATCGCCATGGTTGCGCTCGAAGAAGCTGGCCTTCCACCCGACCATCCGGCGCTAATCAAGGCGGCGGACTGGACTCTTTCCAAGCAAATTCTCGGTGGCGGCGATTGGCAGATCAAAAACAAAGACGCAGCGCCGGGCGGCTGGGCTTTCGAGTTTCGCAACGATTTCTATCCCGACGTTGACGACACCGCATTTGTGCTGATGGCCTTGCAGCGCGTGAAGTTTCCGGATGAGAAGCGCATGGAAGGCGCCATGCGTCGCGGAATCCAATGGCTGCTCAGCATGCAGAATCGCGATGGCGGCTGGGGCGCCTTTGACCGCGACAATGATCGTCAGTTTCTCTGCAATATTCCTTTTGCCGATCACAACGCCATGATTGATCCTTCCACCGCCGACGTTACCGCTCGCGTGCTCGAATGCTTGGGACGCTTTGGCTGGCCGGCGGAAACTCCTGTAGTGCAGAAAGCCGTGCAGTTCTTGATGAAGGACCAGTGCAAAGATGGCTCGTGGTTTGGCCGCTGGGGCGTTAATTATGTCTACGGTACCAGTGGTGTGTTGCGCGCGTTAGAGACGGTTTCATTGACGGCGCAAGAATATTGCACGCGCGCCGTGGCATGGCTGCGACAGGTTCAGAAGTCGGATGGCAGCTTTGGCGAATCTCTGGGAAGCTACGAATTGCCCTCTACTAAAGGGCAGGGCACCAGCACTCCTTCTCAGACCGCCTGGGGCTTGATCGGCTTGTTGGCTGGCGCAGATACCAACGACCCCGCGGTTGGCCGCGCGGCTTCTTACCTGGTGCAGCAGCAGAACTCCGATGGCTCGTGGAGCGAAGGCGATTTTACCGGCACCGGTTTTCCGGGCGTCTTTTATTTGAAATATCACCTGTACAAGAATTCTTTTCCTGTTTATGCGCTGGCACGCTATCGCAATCAAGCCAAGCGCGCGATTGAATACTGCGCGGTGAAATTCAAGCCCAGCGAATTTCGGCTTCGCAGCGGCTTGTACTCTGCGCGCGAACGCCGGAAAGCTTAAAGCATACGAATGAGGTATCCCTTCGGCCTCGTTTTCGATTCCGCGAAACACCTGTTGGCGGGCAAGTTGCGCCGCGAACCTAAATATGCAATCTCTATGACCCTTGATCCGCTGGGCGGATGTGGCGGCGGCTGTTGCGGCCTGAAGAACGCGACAAATGGGGACGCCGCGAATGACGCACGGCCAATGCTGAGTGTGGAACAGTGCCTGGCCGCTGTGGACCAGTGTGGCGCACCTGTCGTATCGATCTACGGGGGCGAACCACTAGAATACCCGGAAATTCCCACACTGACGCGCGAGATTCTGGCTCGTGGAAAACATTTGTTCTTGCATACCGATGGCACGTTAATCAGGCGGCGGCTGCATATGATCCCGCCCTACACTAATTTTTTCTGGAACGTGAAGCTGGATGGAACGGAAAAAGTGCATGATGCGCGGGTGGGCCGGCCGGGCGTCTTTGCAGAAGCGCTGGATGGCATCAAGGCCGCGAAGAACGCCGGATTTTTTGTAGTGGTCACAACCACAATTTGCCCGGACACAGATGTTGCCGACGCCGCGGAGTTGTACAAAAAATTACACGCGATGCATGTGGATGGATACATGTTCGCGCCGCATTTTCCGAAAACAACGGTCTGCAAAATAGAAAGCGCGACGTTTCACACCAAGATGCAGCGGCGTTTTCACGAAGCCAGCGAGGCCTTGCGCGCCTACAATCTGATGCTCTCGCCCATCTATCTGGAATACCTGCGCGGGGAGCGGGAACTGGATTGTTGCGTTTGGGGCAGCCCCATCTATGGCCCACAGGGGTGGTCGGCGCCATGTTATTTGTTGAATCGCGGCTATGTGCAGACGTACGCGGAACTGACCGACAAAACACTCTGGGAAAATTATGGACGCGGCGTGAATCCACAGTGCGAAACGTGCATGTGTACTGCGGGATTTGAGTCCGCCGCGCTGCTAGGCATGAACCCTAAAGCGGGCGATACTTGGAAGCTTCTGACTTGGCAATTCGGAGGCAATCTGGGAGAGAAACGCGAAAGCGCGGGAAAACAATGACCACGTTGGTGACGGGCGCGGCAGGATTCCTGGGCAGCCACGTGGCGCGGCAACTTGTGGCGCGTGGCGAAGAGGTGCGGGTATTGATGCGCGCTTCTAGCAGTAATCGCGCGATCAGCGATCTGTCCCTGGAATATGTTACCGGCGACCTCCGCGATGTTGCTTCGCTGGAACGCGCCATGAAGGGCGTCGATCGCGTTTTTCATGTGGCCGCCGATTACCGACTGTGGGCAAAGAAGCCACAGGATATTTACGATTCAAACGTGGGGGGCACAAAGAATCTGCTGGCGGCCGCAAAGCAGGCTGGCGTGGCGCAGCTTATTTACACCAGTACAGTGGCCACGATTGCGGTGGATCGCCCTGCATTGCCCAACGAATTTACCGACGCGAAGCTTGAAGAGATGATCGGGCACTACAAGCGGTCGAAGTGGATGGCCGAGCAGGAAGTGCTGTGCGAGGCGAAAGAAGGCGCGCCCATTATCGTGGCGATGCCCACCACGCCAGTTGGCCCGTGGGACTGGAAGCCAACACCAACGGGAAAAATAATTCTGGATTTTTTGAATGGCAAGATGCCGGGTTACGTCGATACCGGATTGAATTTTGTTGGCGTGGAAGATTGTGCGGCGGGACATTTGCTAATTTCGGAAAAGGGAAAGCCTGGCGAACGCTACCTGCTTGGCGCAGAGAATCTGACGCTAAAGGGATTACTGGACCTTCTGGCGAAAATTACGGGTCTGGCTGCGCCGTCGCTGAAAATTCCGCATGGCATGGCGTTGGGTGTAGCCTACGTGAATACCGCGTTTTCGCGGATGATAGGGAAGGAGCCAGGAATTCCCGTGGAGGGCGTAAAGATCGCGCAACACAAAATGTTTGTGGATGCATCCCGAACACAGCGTGAATTGGGATTTGAGCCGGGACCTGTGGCGGATGCTTTGGAGCGTGCGGCGCGTTGGTACGTGGCCAATGGGTACGTGAAGGCGGGCCGGGCTAAGAAGATGAAACTGTTGGCGGCGGCGTAGAGCGCGAGGATGAGGATTCTGGTTACATTCGCGGTCGAAGCAGAGTTTGCGCCATGGCGCAAGATGCGAAAGTTTCGCTTCATCGATTACCTGGGGCTGCGCTTGTGGCGCACGGATTTCGGGAGTAACGAGATCACCGTACTCCTGACAGGAATGGGCGAGCAAGCGGCATCTCAAGCGATGGATCTGATGTTGCGAATGGCCGACGACGAAAAGTATTTCGACGTGTGCATTTCGAGCGGGCTCGCGGGCGCGCTTCAAGAGTTGTTGACGCCGGGAGACATCATTGCACCTCGTACGGTTCGGGCCGCATTCCAGCATGCCGATTTGAATTTCGAATCGCTGGCCGTGGATGAAGAGTTACACAAGCTGGCGTTAAGCCATGGAGCGAAAGCCACGGAGTGTTTGTTCACCTCGGATCGCCTACTGCTGACTGCGAAAGAAAAACAAGACTGCGAATGCTCGTCGAAGGCGCAATTAGTGGATATGGAGAGTTTTGAGATCGTGAAAGAGGCCTGCGCATGGGGTGCTCGGAGCGTGGTTGTGCGGGCCGTGAGCGATACAGTGAACGAAGACCTGCCAATAAACTTCAGCTTCGCTCTTACAAAGAAATCTGAGATCAGCGTGAGCAAGATTGTCGTGCAATTGATGAAGAATCCGCTCGTGCTTCCGGCATTAATCCGATTTGGCCGGCAGAGCCGGGAGGCGGCCGAAGGATTGACAAATTACCTCGATTCTTACATCTCCGGTCTGGGTGATGTGCAGTCCGAAAACACAGCGTCCAGAGTGATTGCACAATGAGCGGGGCACCAACAGTGAGCGAGCAGGTAAAAACTCTGGGGACAATACCAAAAACGATGCGCGCGGGCGTCTACCGCGAAAAGGGCGTGGTGCGCGTCGAAGAAGTCCCCCTGCCCGAAGTTGGCGCCAACGAAGTGCTCATAAAAGTTGCAGCCTGTGGCGTCTGCGGCACGGACATCAAGAAGATCTTCCAGCGTTATGTTGAACCTCCCCAAATCCTCGGCCATGAGTTGGCCGGGACAGTCGTGGCTATCGGCCTCGGCGTCACCAAATGGAAATTGGGCGACCGGGTGATGAGTTTCCATCACATCCCCTGTGGCAAGTGCTTCTATTGCGAGCGTCGGCTGTTCTCCCAATGCAAGCAGTACAAAACGACTGGCCTTACTGGCGGGTTCACACCAAATGGGGGAGGTTTTGGGGAGTATGTGAAAGCCATGCCGTGGGTTGCCGAACACGGCATGGTGGCATTGCCAGACAATGTCAGTTTCGAGGAAGCCACGTTTATTGAGCCGATCAACACCATAGTAAAGGCCGTACAGAAGGCTCGCATTGTGGAGAGCGAAACTGTACTGGTCATTGGGTGTGGGCCCATCGGATTGCAATTATTAATGGTTGCCAAAACTACGGGAGCACGCATCTATACAAGTGACCCCATGGCCACCCGCCGTGCCAAGAGTATCAAGTTAGGCGCACTGGACTCTTTTGACCCGGTAAGTGGTAAGCTTGTCGAAGAAGTTCGGGCCCGGACGGAGGGTCGGGGGGTGGACGCGGTGCTGGTAGCCGTCGCACATCCGGCAGTGGTGGTGGAGGGGTTGGCAGCAGCCCGACCCGGGGGAAGAATTTTACTTTTTGCTGCGAACGATCCCGTCACCAAAATAGAGTTTCCCGCCGCCGCTGTCGGAATCGACGAAAAGGAAATTCTAGGAAGCTACAGTGCGGCTGTAGACATTCAGGAGAGCGCCGCATTAATGGTTTTGGGTAAGAAACTCCCCGTGATGGAGATTGTCACTCACCGGTTCCCCTTGAGTAGAATTCAAGAGGGGCTGGAATTGGCGGCAAAGCCCACGGAAGATTCGTTGAAGATTTTGATCACCCATTCATGAGAACAGCTTCCACAAAAAAGACCGAGGCCGGCCTGGAAGAAGGTCGTATGCCCACACGAACCCTGGTACCGTCGAAGATGACTGCCGCTGTCTTATATGGCATTGAAGATTTGCGGATCGAGCAGATCGACGTACCTGTGCTGGAAGCCGACGAAGTGCTGCTGCGCGTGCGCCTGGCCCTGACGGACGGGACAGACTTAAAGGTTTGGAAGCGCGGCTATCACGCCAAGATGATTCAACCGCCTGCGGTGTTTGGTCATGAAGTTGTCGGCGAGATCGTCGCCATGGGAAAGCGCGTCGACACCCGTTGGCACTTAGGTACCCGGGTAATCGCGGCCAACTCTGCACCCTGTTTCCGTTGCTATCACTGCCGCCGCGGGCAGGAAAATCTTTGCGACGACCTGCTGTTCAACAACGGGGCTTATGCGGAGTACATGCGCATTCCCGGACGCATCGTGCGCGAGAATATGCTGGAAGTGCCGCATTCGGTGGACGACCACAGCGCCGCCCTGGTAGAACCGCTGGCCTGCGTGATGCGTGGCATTCACGAGATGGAAGTCCGCACGGGAGACACCGCTGCAGTTATCGGCTGCGGTCCCATTGGATTGAAATTTGTCCGCATGTTGTCTCGTCGGGGCGTACGGGTGATTGCCATCGCCCGGCGTGAAGCACCGCTCGCGGTGGCCCGCAAGCTTGGCGCCTCTTCGACCATCAATGTTACGGAAATTCCAGACGTTGTGGCTGCGGTGCGCGATCTAACCGAGGAGCGCCGCGGACCAGATTCTGTTGTGGAAGCCGCCGGCAATCCCGCCACTTGGGAACAGGCACTGAGTATGGTGCGTCGAGGCGGCGTGGTGAATTTCTTCAGTGGCCTGCCCACTGGCACGCGTGTGGAAATTGAACCTTCGGCCATTCACTATTCTGAAATCAAGATCATTTCGCCGTTCCACCATACTCCGCGTTTCATTCGCGAGGCATTGGAAGCTATACGACGGGGCGATGTCTCTGCCCAGGAATTTGTAACCGAAGATATTCGGTTGGAAGATCTGCCAGAAGCCTTTGCGCGGATGAAGTCACGCAGCGGAGAAATCAAACTGGCTGTGCGCCCGTAGCACTTGTTACGCGGGTCGCGGGAAACTTTGTTCCTTCAAACTAGTGGTTCGACGACTGAACGATAGATTCGCGTTGAGAGTAAACGAATCCTGAATATG
This sequence comes from Candidatus Acidiferrales bacterium, assembly GCA_963726725.1. Classification (GTDB taxonomy): domain Bacteria; phylum Acidobacteriota; class Terriglobia; order Acidiferrales; family UBA7541; genus Acidiferrum. The sequence continues at coordinate 255,076 of CAVSDV010000018.1, read as the reverse complement.
TTGCGCCCGGGTGAACTCGAACTAGCTGAAAGACTGCCGGCGAACGGTTGTGCCCCGGCCGTTGCGCAGGAATACACCCGCTGGCTGGCAACGCATCACTACGAAAATTTCAATGTTGCCTCATGGCTGCTACCAAAAGAACTTCATCAACATTTCTACAATTTGTATGCGTACTGCCGTTGGGCTGACGATTTAGGCGACGAGATCCCCACCCGGGATCGCGCTCTGGAGCTGCTGGACTGGTGGGAGTCGGAACTCGATGCCTGTTATGAGGGCCACCCGAATCACCCGGTGTTCGTTGCCTTGCGCGAAACCATCGTCACCAAGGATGTACCTAAGCAGCCCTTCGCGGACTTGTTGAGAGCATTTCGGCAGGATCAGGTGGTGAAGCGCTATCCCACGTGGGATTCCGTGATCGATTACTGCGTTTACTCTGCAAATCCCGTGGGACGCCTGGTGCTGTATTTGTGCGGCTATCGTGACGAGCCACGGCAATTGCTCTCCGACGCAACCTGCACGGCGCTGCAATTAGCGAATTTCTGGCAAGACGTGTCACGAGATTTGGACATTGGGCGGATTTACATCCCGCTGGATATCGCCACCGCTCACGGTGTCAGCGAAAAAAATATTCTGGAGAAAGAGTTCAATGACCAGTACGTGGCGCTGATGAAGGATTTGAGCACCCGCACGCGCGAACTCTTCAATCAAGGCATGCCCCTCGCCAAAATGGTGGAAGGGAAGCTCTCCATCGATCTGGCAATGTTCAGCCGCGGTGGACTGGCGGTGCTTGACTCCATTGAGGCCATGGGCTACGACACGCTGCATGTGCGGCCAGCGGTTAGCAAAGGCAAGCAGGTCAGACTGCTAGGTAGAGCGGTAGTGACTCATCTCTTTGGGAACGGGGCTGCTATTTCGACGAAAGCCCAAGCAATCGACTCGGTAAGCCCCACTAGCTCTGCGATTGACGTGAACGCTTCTTACGAGCAATGCCACCGGGTTGCACGCGAAGCACACAGCAACTTCTATCCGGCGTTTTTTCTTTTACCTAGATCCAAACGCGACGGAATCGTTGCGCTCTATGCGTTCATGCGGCTGATCGATGACGTCTCCGACGAGGGTGCCGACCTGGGCGCGAAGCAGCACGGCTTGGCAAAATGGCGTGCCGCTCTGGATAGTGCTCTGATGAACGAAGTTCCCGCAAGCCCTGTTCTGCCCGCATTGGTAGACACCATTCGACTCTACAAACTGCCGCCACGCTATTTACACGATCTGATTTCCGGCGCAGAGATGGACCTGACCATCCAAACCTATCCTTCATTCGAGCGACTTAAGGAATACTGTTATCGCGTCGCAGGAACTGTAGGCCTTACCTGCACACATATTTTTGGATTTCGCGATGCTCGTGCTCTCGATCTCGCCGAAAAACTAGGATTAGCTTTTCAGTTGACAAATATTTTACGAGACGTGCGTGAAGACTTTTCTTTGGGCCGCATCTATTTACCTGACGAGGATCTTGCCCGTTATGGTGTGACCAGGGAAGACCTGGGCCGCAGCGAAGCCACTCTCGGCGTGCGCGAGCTTTTGCGTTTTGAAGCAGATCGCGCGTGGGCTTGCTATGAAGAAGGTTCGCAGTTGCTCTCACTTATCGACGAGGACAGCCGCAGCACGCTATGGCTCCTGGTTCACACGTACAGCTCGCTGCTGGCCCGCATTGAATCGGTGGATTTTGCCGTGTTTGGCGAACGCGTTCGGCTCTCCAAACCGGAAAAAATGTTGTTAATTGCCAAGGCGCGATTTGGGCGCCCTACGGAAGAGAATATTCTTGCAAAATGTGATCGTGATCGGCGGGGGACTGGCGGGTCTGTCGGCGGGCGTCGCGCTGGCTGAAGCTGGCTGGCGTGTGCGGCTGTTTGAGCAGAGGCCATTCCTGGGCGGCCGGGCAACCTCCTACGTGTTGCCCGACGGCGAACATGTCGACAACTGTCAGCACATAACGCTGGGCTGCTGCACAAATCTCGACGATTTTTACCGTCGCGTAGGTTCCGCGGGCAAGGTGAAATTCTTCGACCGCCTTGTATTCATGGACCCGCAGGGGCGCACGGGCGAGATGCAGGCCGGCGTGTTTCCTGCGCCGTTCCACATGATCGGTTCCTTCGCTACATTTACGCCGCTCAGCTTTGCGGATCGACGCTCGATCGCAGCGGCCATGCTGGACATCCTGCGTTCACAAGGGCACACCGCCGATTTGGATGAGCCGGGCGGCATCTCCATGCTGGAGTGGCTTACCCGTCGGAAACAAACTCCTGGCGCCATTGCCAGGTTTTGGCGTGTCGTGTTGGTCAGCGCGCTTGATGAAGAGTTGGACCGCACGGATGCACGCTACGGAGTCGACGTTTTCTGGAAGGCATTCGTCTCTAATCGAACGGGCTATCGCATGGGCGTCCCCACTGTCCCGCTTGCCGAACTCTATGATGGCTGCAAGGCCGAGATCGAGAAACGTGGTGGAGAAGTGACGCTGCGCTCTCCGCTTCGCGCTATTCACTTGGCCAACGGTGCGCTGGAAAAAGTGGAGTTCGACGGCGGGCGCATGCAATCTGCAGACGCCTACCTATTCGCGATGCCGCACCTAGCTCTGCTCGGCCTGCTACCGGAGGAAGCTAAGCAACTAGAGCCGGCCTTCGCCAACGTCGAAAAGATTCGCGTCTCTCCCATTACCGGCGTGCATTTCTGGTTTGACAGGGAAGTGATGCAGGAGCCGTTTGTCACGCTGTTGGATACCACCACCCAGTGGATCTTCAACAAGACGGCGCTCTACGGCCCGCAAATTGGGGCCAAGGAAAAGGGCCAGTACCTGCAACTGGTGATCAGCGCTTCCTACGATCTTCTACTGAAATCGCGTCAGGAAATCATTGATCTTTGCCTGAAAGAAGTGAAACAGGTGCTCCCGGCGGCACGCGAGGCAAATCTCGTGAAGGCCACCGTCATCAAAGAGACTGCGGCCACATTTTCACCGGAACCTGGCGTCGACCGATTGCGTCCAATCCAACAGACCAGAATTCGCGGCATGTTTCTGGCTGGCGACTGGACCCGAACTGGCTGGCCTGCCACGATGGAAGGAGCCGTGCGCAGTGGGTATCTCGCCGCCGAAGCGGTCTTGCGCACTGCTGGCACTCCAAAAAGTTTTCTGCAGCCCGATCTGGCGCCGGATGGCTTGGTCGGCTTGTTCCTCAAGAAGAAATCGGTCCCGGGCCACGTTGCAGGAAGCAGCCAAGGTTTCGTTCGCGAATCGTCAAATTCTCGGTAGCTTTATCTAGATTCGCGTACGCATCCTGGTTGGTTTGTTTGAAGCGGTTGTAGTCGTTCTCGGATTCCCAGAAATCAAGCGTGTAGTAAACCCTGGGATGGGAAGGGTCCTTCAGGAGTTTGGTTTCCCGGTAGTGCGGATCGCCACGAAAAAGTTGCACCCACAGCCCTTCAGGGCCGTACACTTTTTCAAAGGCCGCCACTTCTCCCGGCTTGACTTCGAACTCCCATAGGATTAAAAACATAGAGGTCCCATCTCCTGCTCTCGCCAAGGGCATTCCAGTTTAACTTCTCCGGGGGAGTCTGGTTCGCACGGGCGATTGTAGCAATCCGATTGGGTTTACATCGCAAAGAGTATCGCTTAATTCGAATTGTACATGGTGTAGTTGCAGTCCGTCAGGACTGAAGGACGGAGGCATTTGTGGATCGCAAGTACGGTCACCGCGGCTATCGAGACGCCGAAAGGCAAGACAGCAAACAGAAGAAGGATAAGCCCGATCGCAAGCCACCGCAGGGTGGACCGCGAGGCGCTACCGATCACCTTGGGCCGCGCACGCCGCGCATGGTCGGAACCGTTACGCGCGCTCGTTGCTCCAATTGCGGCGCCGTATTAGTCGCAGGCTTCGATCCCGCTGGAAAATGTCCCAAGTGCAATTTCGAGCTGCATTGTTGCAAGCAATGCCGCTTCTTCGATACTGGGGCGCAATTTGAATGTACGCAACCGATCCAGGTTCGCGTCTCGCCGAAAGATACCAAGAACAACTGCAAGCTGTACGAGTTTCGAACCACGGTGGAGAAGGACACAGCGCCCACTTCGTATATGCAGCCTTCCCAGGTTCCCGTCGAAGCACCCTCTCCCGCTCGGCCCATGGATGCGCGTCAGGCCTTTGAAAATCTCTTCAAGAAGTAGTGCGTTTGGTTTTTTCACTACGCGGCGAGCCCATCGGAAACAGGGTCGGAGCCGCGGGCATTTCGCTGGCGATTGCTTCCAGCTGCGGGTAGTGCTGGCGCAACGGTTCCGGCACCTTTCACTTTTTTCCCTTTTAAAATACTGATCAGCTGCAGCGCGTTAACCACGGCTTTGCCTTGGTAGTGATTGTTCGTTACCACAAACGTCTTGCGCGCGTGGTGTTGCACTTTACGGATGCGCGAAACCCACGGATCGAGCTCTTCCGCGGTGTAGAGATAGTTATAGCGTTCGTGTGCCGGCACACTAGGATCATCGCTGAACCAGGTGTCGTAGCGGCGGCCGTGGAAGCGCACGTAGCCCACGGGAGAAGTTGCGTTGGCGGAAGGCACTATAGAGTGGCCGATGATCGGTTGGTCGATATTGCAGAAGCCTGCATTGTGCTCGCGCAGAAGTTGCAGCGTTTCATCGGTTTGCCAGGACGCGTGGCGCAGCTCCACCACCAGCGGGTAATCTGCAAATCGTTTCAGAAGCATCGTAAGATGCGCCACGGTTTCACCGGTGGCATGAAACGAAAAAGGGAATTGCAGAAGGATCGCACCCAGTTTTCCGGCTTGGCGCAACACATCGAACCCGGCGCGTACCGACCGTTCGTCTTCCGCCGTGGCCGTGGATTCATGTGTAAACCGTTGCCACAATTTTGCCGTGAACAAAAAAGCCGGATTACTTGCTACGCGTTCAATCCATTGTTTAGCGAACTCCGGCCGAAGCGGTTGGTAGAACGAAGTGTTGATCTCGATGGAGTCGAAAAAATCGGCCAGGTACGAAGCCTCGTGAAACCCTTTGAATCGTGGTGCCGGATACACATATCCCGCCCAATCCGGATATGACCATCCCGCCGGCCCAACAAAGAGCTGACTCTGGATCTCTTGCTTCTGATGTTTCTCGTCTTTCATCGATCGCTTCTTATTTGAGTAGTTCCAGCGCCGCGCGTTTGGAAGTTTATCATCCGCCACACGAAGCGCTTAATCACTCATGCATCTATTTCTACAAGAGTATCATCGAGTTAGGTAAAGTAAGCGGAGGGATACATGCGGTCCTGGGCGGTGTGGTTCTTTCTCTCTTTGTGTCTTTGTCAGCTCGGATTCGGACGCAGTGCTTGTGCGCAGGACATTGTAAGCCCTCTGCGAGTGGAAGAAGGAAAGATGCGCTTCCACTTACTTCCCCATACGCAACTAGAATTGCCAGTTGTTAATTCCACGGAAAAGTCAATTTCAGGAAAATTCGCTCTGCAGCTGCTGAATTTCGAGGATGATTCTGTCGCTGCCGAAATGTCGGGAACTTTTGTTGAGACGCCCGGCGAAACCATCGAAAAAGTGGAGTGGCCGTTCGAAAACTTGCCGAGTGACACTCCGTCAACACTAGGCTGGTTTCGGCTGCGCTATTCGTTCGAACCGGTGCCAGAGTCTGACGTCGCCCCGACCACCGGAATCGTCCAGTTGGGACAGATAATCACGGATGGTTTCAGCATTGAGATTGCCGGAGCTGAGAAAGTCGCACCCGGCAGCAAATATCCGTTGCGTGTCCACGTTGAAAACCCGGGGACCCATCGGCTTCCGCGGCTACGGAATGATGCTTGCTGAAGTGGGACTACCTCCCGGTGCCGAGGTGGATCGGGCCTCCATGGAGAAGGCCGAAAGCGCCCCCGGAGTCTTTGGCTACGAGATACAGCCAGACCGCGTGGTCTTCTATCTGTGGCCCACCGCTGGCGGGACGACATTCAGCTTCGACTTCCGAATGCGCTATCGCGTCGAGGCCATGACCGCCGCCTCCACCGTCTACGACTACTACAACCCAGAAGCCAACGCCACTGTCGCACCGGTACGTTTCTCGGTGCACTTAGATGCCGAAGCGGCGCACAAAAAGAATCCTTAGCCGAATTGGGTGCCGCACCCTGCGTATTTTAGGGTGCGGGTTTATATTCAGCAAATTGCGACATCTTCCCGAGGGGCAGTTACCCGGACTTATAGGGGGTGGCGCATCCTTAGCGCGCGAAGTATCGCGTGGGTGGCTGATTGGCGCACCCTTAAAACGCTAAGATCACTTTGGGTTGCCTACCCTTGCAGGTTTGGTATTGCAGCGGTGGGCTCTTCTGAGCCCGGGTCTTGGGTTCCTCCTTTCTTTACACTACTCTCGATTCGAAAAAGAATAATAATTGATGAGTTATCCGAATAGTTATATATTTCGACAGGTATTATCGGACCCCATCTGGACACTCACGCCATAATTCCTCCCAGGCGGACAATCCCCAAACTCTCCACATCTCCGACCCTTTGTTTTCACAGACTTGCGAACGCTCATGCCCGCAACCTCATTCCTTTGACATGCTTCCGCAAAACACCGGGGGGAGGGGCTACCACAGTATCAGTCTAGTTATCGTGCTGCAATTCGTCACCATTTTCGTCCACCTGTAAGTCCTTTAGATGTAACTCTTACGAACACCCCTTCCCCTAACGCCTCTGCCTGCCACTCTTACGAAAAACAGTGGGGGTGGGTACAGCTCCTGTGCCACGTCATTGCACTCAGCGGCACCTGGAGTTATGCTGCTCTCGTATGCGGTGCAGAACACAACGCTGCGTCGCGCTCCTTCCTCAATCCGTGAACTTCCTACAGGTGCAATCATGAACGTTTCTTTCAGCTATAAACATGTCGATTCGCAACAAGAGGTTGCTGCTGAAGTGACGCGCCGGTTAGACAAGCTCGGCAGACTACTCAAGAGCTACCAACCGGACCTGATTCAATTGCATGGCGTTTTCTCGAAAAATCATCGCACCGACGAGCAGACCCTCGCCCTCACGCTTTCGCTGCCGTCCGGAACCCTGCATGCCATCGGCAGCGGAAAAAATGTCCTGGCGGGCTGCAAGAACGCTTTCAGCGACGTGGAAGAGCAGCTGAAGAAGCACATGTCGCTGCTACGGCGCGAGCATGAATGGAAGCGCAAGCGCCCCGTCCGCGCCTGAAACCACACCTGGAGAACGAGTGGACACTCAACCCGATTACCAATCGATGCTAGCCGTCGCCATCGCGGAAGCGCGGCTCGGCCTGAAAGAGGGCGGCATCCCGATCGGCGCGGCCATCTTTGGCGCGGATGGCAAGTTGCTTGGCGCAGGGCACAACCGCCGCGTGCAGGAGGGTGATCCGTCAGTCCATGGTGAAACCGATGCCTTTCGCAAAGCGGGCCGCCAGCGCAGCTACCGCAAGCTAATCATGGTCACTACGCTCGCGCCGTGCTGGTATTGCAGCGGCCTGGTAAAGCAATTTGGTTTTGGCACCGTTGTGGTTGGAGAGAGTCGCAATTTTCAGGGTGGGCTGGATTGGCTTCGTTCCTTCGGCGTGAAAGTGATCGATCTGAATTCCGAGGAATGCTTCTCTCTGCTCTCGAATTACATCAAAGCCAAGCCCGCCGTCTGGAATGAGGATATCGGCGAAGAATAGTTTTACTTCCCGGCGACAAACTGCAACGTGTAGGCCGTCGCTGGATCAATTTCTTTATCGATAACTTTCAAATCCAAGAGTTGTTTGTAGAGTTTTGACCAACGTGCCGAGTTCATCCGCCCAACTTGCGCGCCGCTTGAATCTTCTCCGGCAACAAAGTGTCCGTCGCGCAGCGCTTGCCAGGAAAATTCCACCCATGCTGGTGTGAGCGCGGGGTTCAATTTAATAACAGCCTGATTGGCCGCCGCGGGATCATTCAAGTAATCGCGCCAGCCACGCACCGATGCACGCACAAATTTTCCCACAATGTCAGGATGCTGGCTAAGAAAATCTCGATTCGTGAACACTACGCGATAGGGATTGAAGCCAGCGTCGCTGACGAGCAGAAACCGTGTTTCAATTCCTGCCTGCCGCGCGAAAAACGGTTCGGAGGAAGCAAACGCCTGCTGGATGTAATCAGGATTCGCTATGAAATTTGCGACGCTCATCATCGAAGGCACTTCGCGCACATCGTGGAGTTTGTATCGCTCCACCAGATAACGGAACCACGTTGATCCCGGCTGCACGGCCACAGTGTGGTCGCTCAAATCCGCAAACGTGTGAATCGCGGAGTCCTTGCGAACCATGATGCCTTGCGGGTCGTACTGCATCGTTGCGGCTACGGCCACCAGCGGTTGTCCTGCAGCCACAGATTCCAGGATTTTGTCGGACGCGCCCATCCCGAATTGTGCCGCGCCTGCCGCCACCTGCTGGTAGGGCTGCAAATAGGGGCCTCCTGTTTTGATGGTGACGTCCAGCCCTTCTTCCTGGTAATAGCCCTTAACCAGCGCGGTATGGAATCCGCCGTGTTCGGGTTGCGGATACCAGTCGGCCTGCAGCGTGAGCTTTGTCAGTCCACCATTTTCGGTTGCCGTCTGCTTACAGCCGGAGATCCAGAGTCCCTGTTAAGAGCAACGCAGCGTAAATCACCGCGTACCCAATCCTGCTGCTCGTCCTACTTGACACCTTTGGATTCGAGCGGAGGCGAAGAGCCCAGGAACTTAACCGGCACATGCGTGGCTTGCTCTCCCTTCGGCCGCAAATTGTTCTCCTAGTTTCCGTGCATACGCCAACAGCCTCGTGTCTGCCCCGCATGCTGCTATCAGTTGAACACCCGCACCGTTTTTGCACGGCAGCGTGACGACCGGAGCGCCCGCCAGACTAATCGGAGTGGTGTAGCGGAGGATGCGGCTTCGCGAATCGCGATGATCCGCACCGGCCAGCAAGCGTGCGACTGGACTACACGGCACGATCAGAAATTCGTAGGTCTGCAGAAGAATGTCCATGCGTTCGAGAAACGCGGAACATGCTCCTTGCGTTGCTGCACGATCCGCGCCGGGGTTATAGATGCGCCCCAGGCCAAACCGTTCCGCGATGCTCAGTTCGAAGTAAGAGAAATCGCCCTTCGTACTCTCCGCGTGAATCGACGCCGCTTCGTGTGCCTGAATCATGCCAAACAGAGTCGGGGCTTCTGCCCAAAACTCCACGTCGACGGGGAGAAGGTTTGCGCCGAGACTTCGCAATCTCTGCTGCCATTCGGCATAACCTTCGAGTACTGCGGTTTCGCAATCTTCCAGAAATGGATTGACGGCTATGCCGATCAATACGCGCGTCTCCACGGTTGGCGGCGACTGTAATCCCAATAGTCCCTCCGCCAATCGAGGGGCGTCGCGCAAATCCGAAAAGATCCAGCCTAGCGTATCGAACGTTGGCGAAAGATGTGTCGCTCCTGCCCACAATCCAAGATCGTGCGCAGGCTTCGCACGAAGCTCGATAGCTCGCCAGTCCGCAAAGAGCCGCAGGCACGCGCAGCGAGCCTCCGGTGTCTGTACCCACTGCTGCGACTGCAGAACCTTCTTGGACGCTGGCCGCCGCCCCGCTGGAGGAACCTCCTGTGAGCCACGATGAATTGGCCGGCTGCAGACAATCGCCGTAATCCGGATTTTCGCCAGTGATTCCATACGCCAACGGATGCATGTGGGTCTTCCCCATGATCACCGCGCCTTGTGCGCGGAGTCGCCGCGCCACGGCAGAGTCTTCACTGGCGATCCCATTGTGTTTTGCGTAAAAACGAGAGCCACATGTTGTTGTGTGGTCCATCAGATCGAAACAGTCTTTCAGCGAAACGGGCAAGCCATACAGCGCCGGTTTAGGCAGGGAAGCGAACTGAGCTTCAATTTGCTGGGCGCTCTTTAGAGGATTCGCGTGATCAATTGAGAGATACACGTTTTTGCTCTTATTGCTGTTCGCACGCGCGAGGGCTTTTTTCGCCAGCGATTGCGGAGTTTCTTGACCGCAATCGAACGCGGCGCTGATTGCTTGCAGAGGGCTAGGCTCGCTAGGCACAAGCGTAGTCTATCTGCTTCTGGGCGCGCGAACGTGCCATGCCTTCGATTGGCCAAATTCAAATTTCCGCATATTGCCCGGCTCGTTTCTTGTGCTAGATTGCGCCATGCGCGTCCCCCGAAAGGATTGGTGTGACTGCCTCTGAAATTGACGAAATTCGGATGCGCGAACTATACGCTTTCACCGCTCGGACGATGGAGACTGCTCATCCCAGCTCCTTTTGGTGCGCTCATACTCGACACGAAAACGGGCCAGAGACTCATGCGCGCGACCAATGCGGTCACGCGTGAACACGATCCTAGTCCTCGCATGCGGAGGTGCGCACCGTTCGCCGCGCCTGCAAGAAACTCAAGCGCCCCAATCTTGCTGGCTTACACGATGTATTCGACGTGCGAACCGTGCCCGATGTGCATGGCCAACGCGCTTTGGGCCGGACTCGATCGAGTCGTTTACGGCGCCACGATTGCCGACGCCAATCGCCATTGCCTGCAGATCCAGATTCCCGCGAAAGAGGTCGCGCGACGATCGGACATGCACTGCAAGGTCGAAGGCCCGGTGCTTCGCGAACTCTGCAACTCGCTTTTCACGCATCCCAAGATGTTGAAGGCATTTCGTAAGTTGGAGTACGCGACAAAAAGGTACGCCGCTAGTGCCGGACCGAATGAGGAGTCTGCTCGCATGCTCGATCTGATCACGCTGCTCGATTGGCTTCGTTGCTGGCTGATGCTGGCCGCGTCATCACCCAGCCCGAAGTGGTGCAGCAGCTTTCGCGCGATTTCTACTGGTATTCGCCGATACTTCGAAAGCAACTCGACGGCAAAGTTGCCGACGCTCGTGGTGCAGCCCCTGAATACCGCCGAAGTGCAAATCCGTGCTGCGTTATTGCCATGCACACGCTCTGGCGGTAACCGTGCGCGGTGCGGGCACCGGAAATTACGGGCAGGCAGTTCCGTTGCACGGCGGTGTAGTGCTGGACCTTTCCCGGATGGACGCGATTGAAGAAATTCATCCCGATGGTGTTGCCGTCTGCCAGCCAGGTGTGCGGCTGGGCGTCTTGGAAAACGCAAGCCAGGAAAGCGGGATGGGAGTTGCGCTGCTATCCATCGACGCTGGCCAAAGCCTCGGTGGGTGGTTTCATCGCGGGTGGGTCCGGCGGCATAGGCTCGGTCGCGCACGGCGGTCTTCGCGACTTTCAAACGGTGCGCGCGTTGGAACTGGTGACCATGGAAGCGCAACCGCGCGTCGTGCGGCACGAGGGAGAAGCGGTTCACGAAATTCTGCACGCCTGGGGCACCAACGGAGTGATCACGCGCATCTGGCTGGCGCTTGCGCCTGCCGTCGATTGGTCGCAGTGCGTCGTGTCGTTCGATTCGTTCGACGAGGCGTTCGATTTCAGCGAACAGATTGCCACCAATCCCAAGTGGAATAAGCGACTGGTCAGCACGTTTGAATGGCCGATCCCTTCGTTTTTTCTGCCGATCAAATCGCTCGCGGACGATGGCCAATCCGCAGTTTTCTTTTTGATCGCGACCGATCAACTCGAGGCTCTGGAGTCTGCGGCAGGCGAAGCCAGCGGTGCGGTTACACTACTCCGGCCCTTATGTTGGTTTGCAGAGCAGGCCACTGCTCTCCGATTACACCTGGAATCACACCACGCTGTGGGCGATGAAGAAAGATGAAGCCTACACCTATCTGCAATGCGGCTTTGATCCGGCGAACGTGCGCGAGCAACTGCGCGCGCTAAAGTATCGCTTCGACTCAGAAATTTTGTTCCACATGGAATTTATGAAGAACGGAGAGGGAATCGTCATTCCCGGCGCGATTCCCGTTGTTTACTTCACCACCGAAGAGCGCCTGAACGAAATGATCGACTACTGCCGGGAGATCGGCGTATTCGTCGCAAATCCGCACGTGAACAATGTGGAAGGCGGCGGCCGCTACCGTCCCGACAACGTGCAACTGCTTGCTAAACGGCGTTACGACCCGAACGGATTGCTGAACCCGGGGAAGATGAGTACGTTTGCGCCGGAAACTGCAGCCACTGGAGCCACCGCGAAATGAAAACCTGGATTCCCGATGAACGCAATTTCGCTTACTTGAATTGGAAGCAAGTCGACGCACTGCCGCGAGACAAGACGCTGCTGGTGCTGCCCACCGCCGCCATCGAACAGCACGGTCATCACCTGCCGCTGGCGACCGACACGCTCATCAACAATTTGCTGCTGGGACACGCGATCAAGAAGCTTGCTGCGGATGTCCCCGTCTATGCGTTGCCGCCGGTTCATTACGGCAAGAGCAACGAGCACATCGGTTTTCCCGGCACGCTTGCGGTCAGCGCAACCACCTTCATGGCGGTGTTACGCGACTTGGGCGCAAGTCTCGCGTCCGCTCGATTTCAGAAATTGGTGCTCTACAACACGCACGGCGGTAACAGTTCCCTGATCGACGTGATGGCTCGCGATCTTCGAGCTGAATTTGGGCTACGTACGTTCACACTGCAAGGCTCTGGCGGAATTTCGTTTGAAGGCCTCAATCCGCAGGAGAAAATGTACGGTTTTCACGCGGGGGAGGTGGAAACGGCATTTCTGCTGGCCGCCGCGCCGGAATTAGTGGACCGCTCCGCGTACACCGTCAACTACATTGCCGACAGCACCAAGCCCGAGTTGCTGCTGCCGGAGAATGCTGCTGCCACATTCGCGTGGCTCACGCGAGACATCGCGCCCAGCGGCGTGATGGGCGATCCTCGCCCGGCCACCGCCGAAAATGGCGCGCAATGGATTGACGCCGCAGCCACTCGTTTGGCCGCGGCACTGATGGCCATGGTTAATTTCCCCAACGACACAAAATCATGAGCAACGCGCAGTTTGTCGATTGCGGAAACGGGGTGCGGCTGGAACGTGGCGTTCGCTGTCGACTGAGCGACGGCGTTACTCTCGTTTCCGATCATTACTATCCCGCCGAACCATCCCGCAGCCCACGCTCCTGATGCGTCAGCCTTACGGCCGCGACATTGCCTCTACCGTCGTTTACGCCCACCCCGTCTGGTTTGCGCGACACGGATACAACGTCGTCATTCAAGATGTGCGAGGACGCGGCGATTCCGAGGGCGAGTTCTATCCCTTCCGCCACGAGGCTCGCGATGGTGCGGAAACCGTCGCGTGGCTGCGCACGCGCCCGGAATCGAATGGCAGCGTGGGCATGTACGGCTTTTCGTATCAGGGTGCAACTCAGTTGCTTGCCGCTGCGCAACAGCCCGCGGGCCTGGTTTGTATCGCTCCCGGTATGACCGCGTGCGATCTTTATCACGGCTGGTTTTATCACCACGGCGCGCTGCGACTCGCGACTGCGCTGGGTTGGGGCCTGCAAATGTTGAAGGCGGATGTCCGTCGCAGGGGATCGCGCGAAGCCAGCGACCGACTCGAGCACGCTTGGGCGAACGTGTCTGCACAAATGAACTTTCTGCCGTTCCGCGAGCATCCAGGCTTGCATGGTGACGGCGTGCTCTGAATACGTTCTCGACTGGCTCGATCACGAACTGCCCGGCGAATATTGGTCGCAGCTCGACATCAGCCAATCCGTTGAATACGATCTCGGTTCCCGCGCTGCACATTTCGGGTTGGTACGACATGTTTGTCCGCGGGAGCATCGACGGCTTTCTGCAACTTCGCTGGCACGCGGCCACAAAATTTGCGCGTGAAAATCAGTTTCTGCTCGCTGGCCCGTGGCAGCACATTCCGTGGGGAGATCGCATTGGGCCCGGCGACTTTGGCCCTGAAGCGCTGCTCGACACGGATGAGATTCTGTTGCGCTGGTTCAATCACTGGCTGAAGGATTCGGGAGAGTTCACCAGCGAGCCGCGCATACGCCATTTTGTACTGGGAGAGAATCGCTGGCGCGAAGCAGAGGAAATACCGCGTATTGCCGCCACCGTGCTTTACGCTGCACAGCCGCGGCAAAGCCAATTCACGCAAAGGTGACGGTGAACTCTCCGCCGCTCCTCCCCGAAGATCGAAGAACCGTGCGATATTTTTGTTCACGATCCAGAAGTGCCGGTGTCTGCGCCCGGCGGTTCGTCTGCGGCGCACCCGGTCCCCTTGATCAGTCCGCTCTCGAGATGGGCAACAACGTTCTGGTCTACACCACGGAACCGCTCGCGGAACCGCTCCTTGTCTTCGGTAATCCGCGAGTGGTGTTATATGCCGCCACGTCCTCCGCGAATACCGACTTTACCGCAAAGCTAGTGCGCGTGCGCCCCAACGGAATTGCCGAATTTATTTGCATTGGCATTGCTCGTTCCAGTTGGATGTTTCGCGATCCAGCCTACTCCGCGGACCAAGTGCATCGCTGGGAATTCTCCCTCGAGCCGACTTCGTGCCGATTTGCCGCTGGCGATCGCATCCGCCTGGAAATCGCCAGCAGCGCGTTCCCGCTGTACGACCGCAATCCCGGCGGGGAAGTAGCCGCCTGCCGAGCGACTTCCTGGGACTGGCGCCGCTCCACGCAAATCATCTATCACGATCGCGAGCGGCCCAGCGCGCTCTACCTGCCCACTACGGAGTCATCCACGTGAGCAGCAACGAAATGGCCCTCATGGTGGAGTTGGAAGGCGTGGCCAAGAAATTTGCCAATGGACGCAGCGTCCTTGATCCGCTTGCCCTTGAAATTCAGAAAGGAGAATTCGTTACCCTCATCGGGCCTTCAGGTTGCGGCAAATCAACCTTGTTAAGGCTCATCTCTGGCCTCACGTCGCCTACGCAGGGTTCGATTCGCGTTGATGGTTTGACACCCGTAAATGCGCGGGAAATGATCTCCTTCGTCTTTCAGGATCCCACGCTACTGCCGTGGCGCACCGTTCTGCAGAATGTCCGGCTCGGCCTGGAACTGGAAGGCGCTCGCGAAGGATCGCCAACTGCAGAGAGCGGAAAATCTGCTGACGCTTGTCGGGCTCGATGAGGTCGCTGGGGCGTATCCCCGCGAACTCTCTGGCGGCATGAAGATGCGGGTCTCCATCGCGCGAGCTCTGGCCACGAGTCCGCGCTTGCTGCTGATGGACGAGCCGTTCGCGGCGCTGGACGAGATGACGCGCGATCGTCTGAATGAAGAATTGCTTCGTCTGCGTGCCGAACAAAAGTGGACTGCGGTCTTTGTCACGCATTCCGTGTCCGAAGCGGTTTTTCTTTCTACACGCATCATTGTGCTGGCGCCTAATCCTGGACGCATTCATGCCACGTTTGACGTCGAGCTTGCCGACGCCACGGACCGCAGCGCTGCGCACGGTCGCCCGAATTCGATCGATTGGCCGCCAAAGTGTTCCGCGCCCTACGAGAGACGATCACCATATGAAAAAACGCCTGATCACTCTCGCCAACGCCGTGACCGTTTTCGTTGCGCTGCTGGCGCTCTGGCAGGCCATCATCTGGGTATTTCACGTCGCGCCCTACATGCTCCCGTCGCCGCTCGCAGTTCATCACGCCGCGGTTGCACGTATTTCCTCCATCCTCCATGCATTTTCCGATTACCGCGCTGGAAGCGGCTGGTGGGCTGGCAGGTAGCATCCTTGTCGGCGTCAGCATCGCGCTTGTCTTTGCGCAGTCTCGCTGGGTGCGTCGCATGCTCTATCCCTACACCCTTCTGCTGCAGACAGTGCCCATCATCGCCATTTCGCCGCTGATACTGATGTGGGTTGGCGCTGGCACGCCGGCGGTTACGCTGATCGCATTCATCATTTCGCTGGCGCCGATCATCGCCAACGTTACGCAGGGCCTAATCAGCACCGACGAAAATCTGGTTGCATCTATTCCTGATGCACAACGCTTCGCCGCCACAGATTCTCTTCAAACTTCGTCTGCCGCACTCTGTGCCTTCCCTCTTTGTTGGCATTCGCATTGCCAGCGGCCTTGCGGTGATCGGTGCCATCACTGGCGAACTTTACGCCGGTTCCAGCCGCGTTGGTGAAGGTGGCCTCGGCTATTCCATTTTTTATGCCTCGTCCCAATTGCAGACGGACTACCTGTTCGCGCTGGTCGGCGCGACAACGGTCCTGGGATTCGGTTTTGTTTTTGTGGTGATGTTTCTGGAATGGTATTTTCTGCACCGCTGGCACGAATCCGCCCGTACCGCGGAATCGGACTGACGCGCACGCAATTCGCGCGGAGGAAAAGCATGTTGCGACTGGAAACAAAAACGGGCTGGTGGCTAGTCACGCACCCCGATCACGCGCGGCTGGCCGGTGCATTTGCCGAACGCTGGGGCAATGAGCGCTTTCGTACACCGCAGCCGCGGGCCAACGTGCTGAAGGGTATTGCCCGGCACGATGATGGCTGGACTAGTGCGCGATGCCGCGCCGCAAATAACTCGCCAAGGGAAACCCAGCGCCTTTTCGGTGGAGTTGGTAGGGAAATATTCCGCATTCGAAGAAATCGACCTGGCCGACTATCTCGCCGTTCGAGACCGTGCAGTGCGGCTTCATCGCCGCCGAAGACGCTTACGCCGCGCTGCTCATCTCCATGCACACCTACAATCTGCTTACCGAGCACGCCGATCGCTCCACAATCGCTCCGGATCAATTGCCGTTGCTCGATCGTTTCCTTTCGGGGCAGAAGGATTTTCAGTCTGCGCTGTACGGGAAAATCTCAGGCGATGCTCGGTTCACTCAGGATGAGAAAAGCAGAGCGGCGATACTCGATCACTTTCGACTTCTGCAAGCCACCGACAATCTTTCGCTGCTCACCTGCGTCGACTTTTCGCAACCTGCGCATCTGCTGCACCCGTTGCCAGTTCACCAGGGCGATCACGCGGAAGTAAAGGTACGCCACGCCGAAGCGCGTCACTTCGTTCTCGAGCCGTATCCGTTTGATGAGCCCGAATTGCAGTTCACTTTTCCCGCGCGGCATGTTGAGGGCCATGTGTTTACCTCTGCCGATGAATTACAGTCCCTGTTTGCCGCCGCTCCTGTCGAGACTCTTTCCGTAACGGTTTCTGCAACCTGATACTGAGCGCATTCTGCCGGCACAATAAAAAAGGGGCCGGCAGACCGCCCAGCCCCTTCACCACTTTACTTACCTCCGACCGTCTTTCTTAGAACATTAATCTCAGCGAGAACTGAATCTGTCGCGCACTGCCGATGGTCTTGTTCACGTTGCCCAAGCCGAATGGACAATTGTAGAAGTTATTGGTGAAACCGGGAGTTCCGCAACCGGTTGGCAGAGAAGGCGTTCCTTGAATGGGGAATCCGTCGTAATACTGGTTTTGTGTGACGTTGTCGATGGGCACGTCGAAGCTCGGTGTGTTCGTTACGTTAAACATATCCATGCTGAACCGCAGGTTGACGCGCTCGGTGATATTTGTCATTTTGACAAACGAAAGATCCATGCGCCGCTGCCAGGCCTGGCGGAAAATATTGCGTTGGCCCGTCGTGAAGTTGGTCTCGTAGGGATCGTTGGTTGGAATAGCACCCCCCAAATCTCCCGGTTGCAAGATGGGAATTGTGAAGCATGCCGCATTGAGAGCTGGCAAGCCAGGCGTCGCGCCATTGTGGCCGGTTGTCGCCGTGTGCGGATTACAGTCGGAGGTTAATGGCACGATCGGGTTGGTGATGCCGTCCGATACGCCGTAGAACGCGCTTCCGACCGCGCCACTGTAGTCGATTACGCTGAACGGTTGACCACTCTGGAACACCCCGAGTCCTTCCACAGCCCACCCATTTGTGAACCGGGCCTTGATGGAGGAAGAATCTCCAGTGAATTTCGGCAACTGGTACACAAAGTTGAAGTTGAAAACGTGCGTGCGATCGAAGTCTGACGAACCGTAAGCCTCTCGCAGATTCAGAGGATTGTTGCCGTTGTAGAACAATCCCAGCCCGCTTTGTTCATCCGTTGCGTGAGAGTAAGTGTATGAGAATCCCACTTGCAGTCCGTGGCTCAGGCGCTTCTCCACGTGGGTTTGCAGTGCGTTGTAGGCGGAGATTCCCGCTGCTTTGTAGCTTTCTGACTCCGACGAGTAGCCGATGTACGGAACGCGCAAGTCGATGTTTCCACCTTCATAGGTTGCCAGGTAATCACCTTGCGATTGCCCGTTCACCGTGGGTAAGGCAATTGGTGAGAATGTCTCGCTGTCCAGAATCGTATAGCCGTAAGTGTAGTTTTGCCCGTTGATCGGATGCGACGGGGAAGCGATCTGCGCCTGGTTGAAGGGAACCGGGATGACCAGATGGCGTCCGAGGTTACCGACGTAGCCAATCTGGATCATCAGGTCGTTGCGTGGCTGCCATTGAATGTCCAACGTGTTGTTGATGGTGTACGGCAGCTTGTTTTGCCGGTCGTAGACGGCAAAGGCGAATAACTGCGCGCCATTCTTTATCGCGGTGACGCTAGGCAGGTACTTGATGATATCTGCGGGATTGCCGGTTGGTGGCGGCTGCAGCGTGTCTCCCCAAGGAACTGACAGCGAGCCGCCGGTTCCATTGCCGATACCCACTTGAGTCGGATCGCAGGTGGGAACGAAGCCCTGGTACGGAGACGTTGTCGTTTGGCAGACCTGGGAGTTCACGAACGGCGGCGTCTGGTTTACGCCGAACGGGCCTCCCGTGATCACGCCAGCAGCGAATCCCGGTGAAAGATAGGAAAACAGCTCGCCGCGGTCGTAATAAAACCCGGTTCCTGCGCGGACCACGACTTTGTTGTGAAACATCTCCGGGCTCCACGCGATTCCCAGCCTTGGTGCAAATCCCCATTGCCGTCCCGTAAGCGTGGTGTTGCTGACTCCCTTAGTTGGAAACTTGCTGTTGTTTCCGGCAATCACGAAGCCTGTGGAGGTGACATTCTCGCCGTCGAAGGAATATCGCGATGGATCGAAATTGAAGATGCGGCCGTACTTTTCGGTGAAGCCGCCGTTCCAGTCATAGCGCAGTCCCAGAGTCACGCTCAAATTCGCGCGAATCTGGTATCTGTCCTGAATGTAGAGTCCGGTCTGGCCTGCACGCATATAGCGGTTTGCATCACCCTGCAGATACGCTGTGGTTACGAATCCGTCTGGAGTGTATGGCGTCACCAGTCCTTGCAGGAATTGCGAGAAGTCCGAGACACCAATAATCCCCGCATTGGTTCTCTGGTCGCGGGTATTCATTTGCGTGTAGGCATAGCTGCCGCCAAATGTGATGGTGTGTTTGCCCTTGGTCCAAATTGCGGTTGCGGAAGGCATGAAGCGATTCTGGAAAACTCCGGTAAACGCCCCTTGCGAGGCCCCGCCTTGGCCGACGGTTAAGGCCGCGTTTGCTACCGGTGTGGGCAAGCTGCAGTTCGGATCGGAATTCGGGCAGCCAGTGTTCGCCGGCGATTCGTTGCCGAAGTTGTCGACGATGGTGATTCCGGGGAAAATTCCTGAACCGAAGGTATTGATTCCCCCTCCCAGGCTGGTTGGGCCGAAGGGTTGCGAAACGGTGCTGTACACTTTTTGCCGCATAAATCCGAAAGTTTCGCTGATGCTCAGATTCGAGCGGAGCGTCTGTGTATTCGTGATCGAGAAAACCTGGCTGCCTGCATCGAGGTGCTGCGCAAAGCCTGCGACGCTGGAATACGCATACGGAGCGATCGTCGGATCGTGCTGGTAGTAATACTTCAGCGCCACTGTATCCTTCGAGCTCGCGTTGTAGTCCAGGTCCGCAACAGCCTGATTCGCGGTGAACAGCGCTGTGCCCGGCACAATCGCGTTCTCTGGAAAGTTCACGGTGGGAGTCTGCCCGTCGGCCGACGGAATCAAGTATTGCCCGTTCGGCAATTTGTAGTTCAGCAGAGCGTAGGCAACCGGACTAATTTGCCCTGCACCGTTTCCGATTGTCGGTTGAATCACCGCCGACGCGGGGAAGTTGCATGGTGTAGTGGGGAGAGATTC
This sequence comes from Candidatus Acidiferrales bacterium, assembly GCA_963726725.1. Lineage (GTDB taxonomy): Bacteria > Acidobacteriota > Terriglobia > Acidiferrales > UBA7541 > Acidiferrum. Next base: position 235,098 of record CAVSDV010000018.1, on the reverse strand, counting down.
GCAATTGGTGCCGTTCACCACCGCGGCCAATCCGTTTAGACTTCGGTCATCCGTCAGCCCGGCAGGAACTGTCACGCGAGACAGCCCAATTTCCTGGTCCGAGCTGTGAATGTGCTGGTAGCTGATAAAACCGAAGAGCTTGTCTTTGATGATCGCGCCGCCCAACGTGCCGCCGACATCGACGCGATGCAATTCCGGGTTTTTCTGATTGCTGGGAATATTGGGATCGGCGTTGAAGAAGAACGGCGCGGCGTTCAGCCAGTTCGTGCCGCGATTCACATAAGCGCTTCCGTGCAGTACGTTGGTGCCCGAAGCGGTGCTCATGTCGATGTGCGCGCCGCTGGTGGACCCCTGCTGCGCGTCGTACATGGACGTGTTCACGCGAAGTTCTTCGATAGATTCCGGCGCGGGTGTTGGTAGTGCTTGCCCGATGGCCAGATACGGCGAAGCCGTGCTCTGGATGACCGCGGCACTCGTACTCGCCGCTCCACTGACTCCCGTGTTGTTCACCACGCGGGCCGAGGCCACCTGGCTGGTGCTCTTGCCATTGAACAAATTGCTGGCATCCACGCCATTCAGGAGAAAACTGTTGCTGGTATCTCGTTGGCCGTTCGCCCAGATCGGCTGGTTTCCAAGGCCACTGTTAGCCCCGGTGCCGCCTGGCAGTTCCGCATTCACGCCAGGAGACAGGATCGCCAGCCCGGTGAAACTTCCCGTCGGCAACGGCACCGACTGAATTTGGTCCTTTTCCAAAATGTATCCGTTCGTGGTGTCTTCGGAATTCATCAGCGGTGCCGCTTCCACCGTCACAGTCGTGCCCACCTGCCCGACCTTCAGCGTGGCGTTCACAGTCGCGGTCCGATCGGCCTGCACCGGAACAGAAGGTATCTTCAGCGTTTGAAATCCATCGTGGCTGATGGTGATGGAATAAGTGCCGATGGCGAGGTTCACAAAATCATAGCTGCCAGTATTGCTGGTTTTCTGTGTGCGGGTAAGTTTTGTAGCGTCGGAGATCAAAGTGACTTCGGAGTCTGCAACCGCGCCTCCCGAAGCGTCGGTTACGGTGCCCGTGATGCCTCCGAGCTGTTGAGCAAGCCCTTGCGGGGTAAAGAGTAAAATTCCTAGACAACAGAAACAACATGCGAGGATTGGAGCGAAACGTAAATCACAAAATCCGCATGCTGTTTTGACCATTCGATGCCGCCTCCCAGCGTTCTCGAAATCCGAAGAGCCCTGCCTGAAAAAGGGAATGACCAAGCGATCTATTTTGGATGAATTGCTCCCACGCCTGGCCACTGATCACTTCCAACAGGTTTTCAGGAAACTATTCCAAATTCATCTGGAATCGAAGCGCAATTTTTTGCTTTCTTCAATTCATTTTTCGGGTTTATCAAATTGCGCAGGATTCTAGCTGAATGGAAGACGAATTAGAACAACGTGCCCTGTGGAAAATCAAGGAAGTAGCGACACTTGGGCCGATACAATCCGCCAGCCTTCGGGGAAGCGGACCCATGATTGGCTCTGGCGGCCGTTTACCCTGCGACCGTCCACCGTGCGCTCGAACTCTATCGTGACCTGCCCATGATCTGAGCCAAACGTCACGACATCCAGCCGACGTATGGTCCGAGCCAGGTTGGTTGACGGCCGGTTCCGGCGAAAATTGGCGATCTCTTCGAAACCGTCCAGATTTTCCGTTATGCCAAAGCGTCTCGCCAGGGGCGAGTTCCAGAAGAAGTTGGTCAGCGTCTCCGCATCGTTGGTGACCAGCGCGTTCTCGTACCGAGGATAAAGCGCGACCAATCCCACTACCACGACGGGATCGTTTATCTGCGTCATTTAGAAAAGCTTTCGCGGTGGCAGCACACATTTGGAAATTGCCGCACTCACCGTGTACATCGGCTCGTTCACCACCTGGCTTAGGTGCAAATTCATCGCTACGCTGCATAACAGATAGGCGTGGACTTCACTGAATCCCCAATGGCTTGCCAATAGATCGATCATGCGGGAAGTTGCCGCGCGTCCCGCAACAATGGCGTCCGAGGCGGACTCGATCACAATCCAGGATTCGGCCGTATTTTCCTTTCCGATGTTCACCGCCGATTCGACGATGGGCCCCGCCAACGACCTGTTTTTGTGTAAGGTAAAACGCAGCGTGGCTTCCGCTGGGCATTCGATCCCGTTGATGCAGACTTCGCCATCGCCTTGCGCGGCGTGCGCATCGCCTGCGGAAAAAAGAGCGCCGCTGTTCAACACTGGCAGATACAACGTGGCGCCCGTAGAAAGCTCGCGCACGTCCATGTTTCCACCGAAGGCTCCCGGCGGCCTCGTGCGAAACTCGCCATCCTTGGCCATCGCCACACCCATCACGCCGCAAAACGGACGCAGGGGAACTATCGCCGGAGCCAGAGATTTGCTCACCCCCCCGTCCAATAGCCAGTGAAATAGAAACGGCTGGGTAAAACGTTCCTTCAGGAAGCCCAGGCCGTTGATTACGCTGCTCCAACCCCAATCTTTGTGCGCAACTTCAAGCACATCGATTTGCAGAACGTCGCCCGGTTCCGCGCTCTCGATAAAGATCGGCCCTGTGAGTGCGTGAATGTGCCCACGATCGATCTTCAGAAATTCTTCAACACTCATGCCAGGATGAACTTGCGAACCACTTGAATCCGCGCATTCCATGCACACGACGTCGCCCGGCGCGATGCGGATCCGTGGCGGCAAATTACGATTCCATCGTGAATGCGTTGGTTCGGCAAAAAGAATGTGCTCTGTCATGCGAAGCTAGATCTCCACCGTCATTTGCAGTTCGACCAACGCGTTTCGCGGCAACGCAGACACGCCGATGGCCGCGCGCACATGACGCCCCACCTCATCGAACAATTCGATGAATAGGTCGGAGGCCCCGTTGATCACTTTGGGTGAATCAGGAAATCCGGCGACGGCGTTTACGTAGCCATTTACACTTATGATGTTCTTAATTACGTCGAGAGAACCCAAATGCCTGCGGAGCACAGCCAACTGCGTTAGTGCACAGGCCCGCGCCGCTGTGTAGCCATCTTCGATGCTTCGGTCCAGGCCCACCGTCCCGGTGATCACCCCGTTGGAATTCGTGGAAATTACACCCGCCAGGTACACCACGTGCCCGATTGTTTTGGCCGGAACATAATTTCCCCCGGGTGACGGTAGCGTTGGCAACGAAATTCCACGCTCGATTAACCTTGCTTCGGTACGATCCGTCATTGATCCATCCTGCCTCTATCGCCTTCTGACAACGCGACACTCTAGCATAGCCCAATAAAATCTAATGCGTGGCCGCTGATTTTTCCTCCTTCATAGTGAGCGACGTGCGTTAGGATGTGCCATGCAAAGTTCGCTCCTCGGGCAGGTCCGTCTCCGGCGTTGCTTTTTTTTATTGATGCTTGTATTCAGGCTGGCCTCCTTCGCCGTCATCTCCGCCACCGCGCAGTACAAACCAAAGCCAGAGGGCACTCCAGTCATCACCATTCACAACACTCGCAGCTCGGCTTCCGACCTCGAAATCGGAGGCGATTTGGTCGCTTCTCCTCCCGGCACGACCAGCTATCTGACCCGCGAAGGACTGTTGGCCCTTCCGCAAGTGAGCTACACGGTAGAAGATGATGCAAATTTCAAGGGGCCCACGCAGGTGAGTGGAGTCCCTTTGGAACTTCTGGCTACTTACCTCAGTGCGGCCCCAAAATCCGATATGGTGATTGCTCTTTGCAGCGATCATTACCACGCAAATTATCCTCGCGCGTACATCTCGGCACATCATCCACTGCTTGTCCTGAAGGTGAACGGCCAGCCACCCAGCGCATGGCCCAAGAATTCAGAGGGGCATAACTTCTACAAGGGTCCGTACCTGGTTTCCCAGCCGAAATTTGTCCCCAGTTTTAGCATTCTCTCGCATTCCGACGAGCCGCAATTTCCTTGGGGTGTAGTTCGCATCGAGTTCCGCAGTGAGTCGGAAGTTTTCAATGCAATCGTGCCTCTTGGTCCGCACGCGCAAGACCAACAAGTGCAAGACGGGTTTCGCATTGCGAAACAAAACTGTTTCCGCTGTCACAACTTCGGAAGCGAGGGCGGGCAGCAGGCAGGGCGCCCCTGGCAAGTTTTGGCGGTTTGGGCTAACGCTTCTCCGGAATATTTTACGGCTTACATTCGCAATCCAAAAGGCAAAAATCCGAAGGCAAAAATGCCGGGCAATCCGAACTATGACGACGCCACCATTCTGGCCTTGCTCTCTTATTTCCGAACTGCTCCAACACAGGAGAAACCATGACGCTTCGCCTGGCCAAGATTACTCTGGTACTCGGTGTGGCCCTGTTCTACGCCTTTGTGGTCTTCAACAATGTCACCGACTACGATTCCAATTACCAATTCATTCGCCACGTCCTGATGATGGACTACACGTTTCCCGATAATCGCGGGATGTGGCGCGCGTTGAACCATCCCGCCTGGCACACTAGTTTTTACGTCACCGTTATCTGCTGGGAAGCTCTCACAATGATTCTCTGTGGCTGGGGCGGCTTGCGGTTGTTCCGAACGCTCCGCGGTAGCGCGGAAACTTTTCGTGGAGCGAGCAATGTGGCCATCGCCGGCCTTAGTCTTAGCCTGTTGATGTGGCTGGTTGCGTTTCTCAGTGTGGGAGGGGAATGGTTCTTGATGTGGCAATCCAAATCCTGGAACGGGCAGGAAGCCGCGTTCCGAATGTTCACCGTAGTTGGAATCGTCCTTCTGGTACTGCTGCAACCCGAACCAGACTCTCGCCGCTAACCTTCCGCTGCCATGGACTTGCGGCCGCGTTCTCGCACATAAAACCAGATCAATCCCAGCGTCAGATACGCCAAATAAATATACGGTAGCTTTCCGTAGGGTCCTTCCGGCACAGGATACAGATTGCCGATCAACGCCAGCAGCATTGCCAGGCAAGCTACCCATGGAATAATCCGCGCACCTCTATGTTCTGCGCCGTGATTCTCGAGATACTGCGGCAAAGCCACGCATACCAGCGCATAGGTAACGATGAATCCGTAAGTCGCCAGCGATCCCATCCATCCGTAGACGTCCAAGCCGCTTGCACCTCTCGCGGCCAGCACCGTTACTGGCAAGACCGCCGCCGTCCCGGTAATGGCAATTGCCCGCCCAGGTGTTTCATTGCGCGCATGCGTTTCGCGAAACGATCCGTGGGCCAGTCCGTTGTGCGACATCAGGAGCAACACACGCGCCGCCGCTGTCACGCACGCCAGTGTGCCCGCAAACATACTGATCAATGCACCGATATCGATCAGTACCCCCAGCATTTGCACTCCGCCTACACTCGCCAAAACACGCATCGGAGCAGTGCTCGTCCCTAAGTCTTGTCCCGCGATCCGCAGTCCCAGCACCTCGGTGTAGGAGCACACTGTGAAAATCACCCCGGCCAGCAAGGCACTCTGGATCACCGCGCGGGGAATCGTTTTCAGGGGATTGCGCGCCTCGGAGCCAAGCGTTGTCGCGCTCTCAAATCCGACAAAACTAAAGAGCGCGAGCACCAGTCCCAGTCGTAACCCGCTCCCCGACATGCCGCTTAATTGGAATTGCTGCAAATCGAGGTGCCAGCCGTTTCGCCACAGCACCAGCACGATCACGACCAGAATGAACGATACAGACACTGCTTCGATCCACAACATCAGTCGCGCGGAAATCTTCACATCGCGCCAGGCAATCCACATGGAGATCACCGTGACCAGAATGACGAGGGCTACCGCAGATGTTCCATGCCCCGTCGCGTCTTTCAACAGGACATTGGCGAAGTGATAGAAGCCGCCAATCACACTCGCTCCTGTAGCGATGTATGCCAGAAGCAAACTCCACGCCGCCGTCGCACCGAGCACGGGCGGCAGAATCATCGACGCGTAGGAATACAGCGAGCCGGGAGACGAGGAATATCGCGCGAACCTTCCAACACAGATTGCCACCAGCAGTATCGCCACCGTCGCCAAGCCATACGCCAGCCACGTTCCGTTGCCTGCCAGCGCGCATACCAGCGGAATTGTTGCTACCGGGGTGGTCGTCGGCGCAATTGTGGAGACAGACTGCGCCAGCGTCTCGAGCGGAGATAGCACTTCGCGACGTAATCCATAGCCGCCTTTCTCAGGTTGCCCGTGTGTGCTTTTGTCCATCCAACTCCGTTCCGCTGCCGCAGATTTACATGTGGCTTCAAAAGCGGCTACAGTACAGGCCCTGCCGATTTTCTGCAAGCCTAAGCTTGGCGAAAACTTTTATTTTCGAGAAAGGCCTGTCCGTTCTGGCAATTGCGATATTCTCGAATCTTCTATCAGGGTGCTTCCTGATGCTTCACGCAAAAAATTGCTGTAATGGACGCATTTCTCAATTTCCACACCCTTCTTGATTCGTTCGCTGCGCTTCCCGCAAAACTTGCTAAGATACCCAACTTCACTGCGGGAGAGCCAAGTTTGCTGCAGCGCATCTTTCACCTGGAAGAAAATCAGACCACCGTTCGCCGCGAACTTCTTGCCGGGCTCACCACGTTCATGACCATGTCGTACGTTGTCGTGGTCAATCCGAGAATTCTGGCCGATGCAGGAATGCCCGTCGATGGCGTGCTGTTCGCCACGTGCATTTCTTCCGCGATCGCCACGCTCATTATGGGGTTGTGGGCCAATTATCCAATTGCGCTCGCTCCGGGCATGTCGCTGAACGCTTACTTTACGTATTCTGTCGTGGTGGGGCGCGGAGTACCGTGGCAAACCGCGCTTGGTGTCGTCTTCTTGTCCGGCGTACTTTTTCTTTTGCTGACCCTCACGAAACTCCGGGAACAGATCGTCAACGGCATCCCCGACTCACTGAAGTTTGGAACCGCGGGCGGCATCGGCCTGTTCATCGCCTTCATCGGTCTGCGTAACGCGCAAATCGTGGTGGCCAATAAGGCTACGTTAGTCAGCATGGGCCACATCGCTGATCCTCAGGTTCTTCTCGCCGCTCTAGGACTCATCTTCATCGCCATACTCATGGCTCGTCGGATTGGCAGCGCAATACTGCTCGGCATCGTTGCCATCACTCTGGCCGGCATTCCTTTGGGCCTCGCTCACTGGCCGGGTCATTTTTTCTCGCTGCCTCATCCTTCCGGCACATTACTTAAACTCGATTTACGCTCCGCCACCAAAATTGGCCTCGGTGAATTGATATTTGTTTTCTTCTTTGTCGATCTCTTCGACAATGTGGGAACTCTGGTGGGCGTTTGCGAAGAAGGTGGGTTCCTGCGCGAGGGCAAACTCCCACGAGCTAGCCGCGCGCTTCTCTCCGACGCCTTCGGCACCATCTTCGGCGCTCTGACGGGTACCTCTACGGTTACGAGTTACATTGAAAGTGCCGCTGGGGTTGCGGCTGGTGCGCGTACGGGGCTAGGCAACATTCTGATCGCCGCTCTGTTCCTTGTCGCCATGTTCTGCGCTCCCTTGGTTGCCGCGATTCCCACCTATGCCACAGCCCCCGCGCTCATTCTAGTAGGCGCCCTGATGTGCGGCTCACTGGCTCGTGTGAAGTGGGACGACTTCAGTTCTGCCTTTCCTGCGTTCATTACCTTGGTAGCCACGCCGCTGACCTTCAGCATCGCCACGGGCCTGAGCCTTGGCCTGCTCTCCTTCACGTTCATCAAAGTCGGTACCGGCAAACATCGCGAAATCAGCCCTTTGATCTGGGTTCTCAGCGTTCTGTTTCTTCTTCGTTACATATTTCTTGGAAAAGAGTAGGGAAGTGATTGCCCGGAAAGGAATTTTCCATGGATCAAGTCCTTCACCTTCGCGCAACACCAGAGGACATTGGCGCTTACGTTTTTCTCTGCGGCGATCCAAACCGAGTAACGGCCATCTCGAAACTATTGGATGAACCAATCGAAGTTTCCACTGCCAGAGGCTACGTCATTCACGCAGGGAAGCTTGCCGCGGCGCGTGTATCCGTTGTGGGCAGCGGCATCGGGGGCCCGTCCACCGCGATCGCTATCGAGGAACTAATCGCGCTGGGTGCCCGCACATTTCTCCGCGTAGGTACATGTGGCTCTCTGCAAGACTCTGTCGCGATCGGCGACACCGTGATCAGCACAGCGGCCGTCCGTGACGAAGGCACTACTCGCCAGTATGTTTCGATTGAGTATCCTGCTGCCGCCAGTTGGGATGTGGTGCACGCGCTCGTGCAATCTTGTGAGTCCCTTAAAGCACCCTTCCACATCGGGCTCACACATTGTAAGGACGCCTTTTATTCCGAGCTGCCGGAATATACCGCCGACCCCGAAGGAACCAAAAATCGCTGGCAGGCCTGGGCGCGCGGAAAAGTTCTCTGCACGGAAATGGAAGCTTCGACTATTTATGTCATTGCGTCATTGCGTGGTTGCCGAGCGGGGGCCATCTTGCACGTCGTCGGCGCAACCCATGCCGGCACGTTGATCAGCGAAGCCCCGCCCATTGATGGCGTACTTAAGATCGCCGTCGTGGCCATGAAGCGCTTGGTCGAGAACGAAAGTCGCGCCAAACGTTAAGCTGCGTTCTTCGAGGCGAGAACTGCCTCTGGGTCAACAAACAGCCACGCCACCGCGGCAACAACAGAAAGCGCCGCCGCGACATAAAAAGACATCGTCCATCCCAAGCGTGCCGCGATCAATGGCGTCAACGTCGCGGTCAACGCTCCGCCCAATTGATTTCCCATGTTCATGAATCCTGAAACGGAGCCCGAGGATCCCCTGGCAATGTCCGCGGTGACCACCCAGAAGGCACTCTGCGATAGATACAGCGCACCCGCGCCGCCCGCCAAAACCATGGCCGCGACTCTGGCACTTTGCACTTGTGATCCGACCGCCAAAAATAGCGCGGCGAGTAGTAGCGCGAACACGGCAACGCCGCACCGGCCCTCACGCTTTCCGTAAAGCTTCGACAATCTGTCGCCGAGGAATCCGCCCAGCGGGCTGCACGCCGCCATCGCCAGGAAGGGAAGCGTGGTGTAAAACGCGCTGACCTTCAGATCCAAACCGCGCACGTTCGCCAGGTAAATAAAGAACCAGCTGAAAAAGATCCAGGCCACATAGCCAAAACAAAAATAGCCGACTGTTACTGCCCACACTTCCTTGCTGGCCAGAATCGTCAGCCATGAGACCCGATCGTCAGTTCCAGATTTCGCCGTTCGCCCCGCTTGAATATGTTGAAGTTCTAACGCCGATACACTCGGATGTTCTTCCGGAGTGTCACGTGCCGCAAAATACCACGCCGTTCCGGCACCGAGCCCAATCACCGCGCTCATCCAGAACGACCATCGCCAACCAAAATGCAGCATCACATAGGTCACCAGGGTTGGCGTGACGCCCGCGCCGACGCCTACGCCAGCGAATATCAGTCCGTTGGCGATGCCCCGTTCCATCGACGGAATCCACTTCGACACAAACTGATTCGACGCGGGATAGATAATCGCCTCGCCCGCCCCTAGCAGAAATCGCGCCGCGGCAAAGTAGACCACCGCAAACGCGATCTTTGAAGACACCGCAGCAGTCAGCGCCGTAAAGACGCCCCACCACAACACCCCCGCCGTCAGTACGCGGCGTGGGCCGATGCGATCGGCCAGCCAACCGCCCGCTGTTTGAAAAAGAGCATAGCCGAGCAGAAAGGCACTGAAGATCGAACCAAGCTGTAGATTGTTCAGGTGGTATTCGGCGGCGATGGAACTGCCCGCAATCGATATATTCACTCGGTCAAGGTAAGCAACCGCGCTCAGTACGAATAAACCAAAAACCAGGTACCAGCGTACCCGACTGCCCATCGGTTGCGCCATCATCCCGAGTGTGCTCCCTGGCCCGTGATGTAGATCAGCCCATTGTGGATAATCAGTGGGGTAATGAACCCCTTGCCTGCAGGAGTTCTGTCACTGCCCAGTTTCCGGATTGTTGCGGAGCTTCGATCTGCAAACGTCGGCGGTGCAACCCCGGCCCGCGCCAATCCCAACCCGGGCAGCAGCGCGGCCAGTCGCGCAACAAAGCCAATTAGCGTGCTCAGCGTTCCCAACATAACTGCTCCTCCTTCATATGGCATGAATGGTTGGTGCTACGTAATTCACAGACGCCCAAATTGTTTTATCGCTTCGCCCAGCGATTTGAGTTTTTCGATCCATGGGTACATCGAGTGCTCTTTGAAGTCCATCTCTTGCGCCAGTGTCAGCACTTGCGACGCGACTGCCCGCGGCACCACCACCACGCCATCGTTATCCGCAACCACGATATCACCGGGATTCACAAAGACTCCGTCGCAGACCACCGGAATATTTGCGCCTGCAAAACGGTAATGGCTCACCGAAGTGGAAGGCACGACGCCCAGCGCATAAACAGGGAAGTTAATTTTCTGCAGATATGCGGTATCTCGCACGCCGCCATCGATTACGGCGCCAGAAAAATTGCGTGACGCCATTGCCGTGCCCATTAATCCACCCATGCCGGCTATGTCCGCCCCGTCTTCAACTACCATGACATAGACAGAATTCGCGGCTCCGTGATCGATCGCATCCACCATGCCGTTCAGTGCGCTGGGGTCGTGGTTGCTTTCCTTCTTCAACGACACAGTCAGGGCATATCCCGCAAATCGGGTGGGGAATAGCGGCCGCATCCGGTGCGTCATATACATCTTGCGTCCCGAGATTTGTTCGAGTGCATCGGAAACCGACGCGGCCTCCACATGCCGGAATCCCTCCAGGAGGGAATCGTCTTTTACTGCTGGCGCAGACTCTTGATTGGCGTTGGCAGAATACGTTCTTGTCCATCGACCGGCACCCAGAATCGACAAGAACGCTGCGCTCCACGCAACGCAAAGAATTACCCCGCGGCCAAGGCGATGCATCGTACCCATGTTTCCCTCCGAATTAGTCTGAATCGCGGACTCTATCACCGTTCCAGCCACACCGAAAAGCATCTGTCAATCGGCAGAACTGTCATCAAGTTGGAAAAAGTCCGATGTGAGTCTCACGGGCAATTTACCATTTCCACCATGAACCGGAATGGGTATACTTGTGGCTCGCTCGAAGACCCCAGGTTTTAGTCGCTGTACAACGCGCTCGCCCCGCAACTTAAATTGTTCACGTGAAACTCCTTGGAAGGAGCTTTTAGGGCATTGAATTTAAGGTATAAATTTCTGTTTTCAGCGCCATTGGCATTCCTCTGCTTGCAGGGTACCGTTCTGTTCGCGCAGGTCCCGGTGGATTTTGCCACTGGTCCGCGAGATGTGCTGTATGCGCAGTCCGAGATGCTGCAATCTTTTGATCAGGCCTGGTTTGCCCCGCTTTCCAATGCAAAGCCCGAAGTATTCTCCCGGTCGACGCTGAATTCTTCGTCGTCCTCAACTCCCACCGAACAACCTCCCAAGCGGCCCAGCGCCCCCAATAGCAGCATTAATCCAGCGGACAAGAAGTCGCGCACCAGTACCGCCACGCACTTCCGTTGGGCACCGGCGATCGGTGAGTCCCTTCTCTACACCGGAATAATGCACACGTTTGACCTCACTTTTCAGGCCGGCACTCGCGACGCGCTAAATGGACACTGGTTCACACACTACGAACAATCGCTGGCGGCCCTTCGCGGTTGGAGCGACAGCGACACCTTCATGGCTCCTTATGTCGGGCATCCCATCGAAGGCTCCGTCTTTGGCTACATCCAGCGCCAGAATGATCCGAAGTATCACCTCGTCCAGTGGGGCGACGGTCGCGAATATTGGATCAGCATGTTACGTTCAATGGCTTTCGGTGCGGTCTGGCACACCCAGTGGAAAATTGGCCCCGCTAGCGAAGCCTCCATTGCCAATGTCATGTTGCATGCATCGCCCGGTTTTATCACTTTGGTCGACACACCCACTCTGGGCTTCTGCACCATGCTGGCTGAAGATGCCGCCGATCGCTACTTGATCATTGGTCTTGAAAATCGCACCAACAACCGAGCTCTAATTATCCTCACGCGCAGCTTTCTCAATCCTGGTCGCACTTTCGCCAACATGATGGCTTTCCGGGCGCCCTGGGTTCGCGATACACGGCTCAATCTCTTCGGCACGAATTACGAAATTCGCAAGCAATTATTGGAGGACTACAAAAACGGTAGCGGCGAGAAGCCGTTCATTTTCGTCAAAAACGCCTGGATGGAGCCGGGGGTTGAATTCACTCGCAAGTACCCTAAAGAAGCGGACATCGAACTAACTGCCTTTCCGTACTATGAAACTTTCCTTGGCGGCGGTTCTTGCATTGGTGGCGGCGGTTCTGGCGCCGCTCGTGTAAATCCTAAACTTCAGGTAATCACGGAAGTCAGTGGTTGCCTTATCACCAATATGCATCAATCTAACGTCAGCGCCGATTCGTTGTTCTACGGCGGTGGCTTCCGCTGGACACCCCTGGCCGCTCACCGGCTTTCTCCGTACGCGCAATTCATGTTCGGCGGCCGGAAAGTTACCATGGAAGTGATGAACCGGGATTTGCGCGAACAGTTGTTGAAGGAATGGAACGACGGCAGCGGAACCCTTCCGCACTATCCCAAACGCAGCGATTACTCGATCGAAACAGCGCAGAACGGTCCCAGCATTGCCGTTGGCGGGGGCTTGGATGTTGTAGTAACACGGCCGTTCGCTTGGCGCGTTGTAAATCTCGAATACACCCATTCCTGGATGAACGATGTTGCGCAGATTCATCCGCAGCAGGGATTGAAAATCTCGACGCAAGCGGTGGTTCGTATCGGGACCTGGTAAGTTTCCCTGACCGATTATTCCGGATTAGCTTTCATCGCAGTTTATTCCATTTTGCCTCACTGATCCTCAGTACGGCCAGGCAGCCCGATTTCGACAGATCGCATCAATTCGTTTATGCTATTTCATAATTCATCTGTTCAGCGTCGCGTCGCTCCCATAGTTTATGGATGAATACGTGTACCGCGGCTGGATGCCGTGTTCCATCTCCATCCGCAAATTAGAAGCTCTGGCAATCTTTGTTGCCCAAAGGGTACCTCCTCTTGTGTGGTATAGCTGGCTTTACGCATAAAAACTCTCGGCCGTGTCCGCAACGTGTTCGCGACATGGTACAGACTCTGATTCACCGTGGCCCCGACCAGCAAGGTGTTTTCTGCTCGGATCTTTTTTCCTTCGGGGCCACCCGCCTCAAGATCATCGATCTCGAATCCGGTAATCAGCCCATCCTGGAAAATGACGGTGAGTGGGGAATCGTCTTCAATGGCGAAATCTATAATCATCTTGAATTAAGGGCAGAGCTTGAGAAACTCGGCCACAAGTTTGTCTCTCACTCTGACACCGAAACCGTTCTGAAAGCCTTTCTACAGTGGGACACGGGCTGCTTTGCGCGCTTGACCGGCATGTTCGCTTTCGCCGTCTGGAATCTTCCGCAGAAACGCATGGTCCTCGTCCGTGACCGCATGGGCATCAAACCTCTTTATTTTGTGCAAAAGGACGAAGACGTTTACTTCGGCTCTGAACTAAAGGCCATCCTCATCCATCCTGAAATCGATCGCACTCTGAGCCGTGATGCTCTCGATTGCTACCTTGCTCTCAACTACATTCCGGCACCATGGACATTGATTGATGGAATCCTGAAAGTTCCACCAGGCACCTGGATGGAATGGCGGAATGGCCAGTTCACCACCGACGCTTACTGGAAGCTTCCTTACGGGCAAATTCGCGACATCTCGCTGGAAGATGCCAAATCGCAATTGGACTCGCTCCTCGAACAATCCATCCGCGAGCATCTGCTTTCCGATGTTCCGCTTGGCGTTTGGCTCAGCGGCGGAATCGATTCAACTTCCATCCTTCACTATGCTGCCAAGGCCAGTTCTTCTCGCTTGAAGACGTTTTCCATTTCATTCAATGGGCGCAGTTTCGATGAATCAAATTACATCCGTAGTGCTGTGCAGGAATACGGCACTGACCATGATGAACTCGATTTGAGTCCCAGTGTCGACTTGACAAGCGCAATCGAAGAGTTTGCTTACTATTCGGATGAGCCTAGCGCCGATGCCGGCTCGCTTCCTGTCTGGTTCCTATCGAAACTCTGCAAGAAGAAAACCACCGTAGCCCTCAGCGGCGAGGGTGCTGATGAACTGTTCGGCGGATATCTGACCTATCGAGCGGATCGTATTGCTCGCCATCTCCGCCACGTGCCGAGTGCCGCCGTTTCCATGGGTCTATCACTCTTGCGCCATTGGCCCGTGTCCGACGACAAGATCGCGTTCGAGTACAAAGTAAAGCGGCTTTTCGAAGGCTCTCTGATGTGCGCCGCTCGTTCGCACGTCTATTGGAACGGCACGTTTGCCGAGCCTGAATATGCGGCCATTGTCTCCGAACCGTTGCCGCACGCCCTCGATAAAGTCCTGGGCCAAATGGCTGATCTTCCGGCTACAACCGATGATCTTGCCCCTTTTCTCTGGCTCGACCAGAAATACTATTTGGCCGACGATATCCTGGTAAAAAGCGATCGCATGAGCATGGCCCATTCCGTAGAAGTGCGGCCTCCGTTTCTCGATCATCGCATAGTCGAATTCGCCGCGACCCTTCCCGCCAGTCTGAAGATCCGCGGTTCTCGCCAGAAAATTGTTTTGAAAGAATTGATGAAAGGTAAGCTGCCTTCTGCCATCGTGAACCGCCCGAAAATTGGCTTTGATATTCCTGCCCACGAATGGTTGCGCGGGCCACTTCTTGAGTTACTAGAAGAAACCTTCCGATTCGGCTTGCGGGAGTACGGGCAACTCTTCCGCAAAGATGGCATCGAACTGCTAAAGCAACGTCATCTCCGGAGACAGGTCAACATTGGGTATCACCTCTGGGGACTGCTTATACTCTTCTTGTGGATGAAAAAATGGCAAGTCAAGATCTAGCCGGTGAAGAGGACCGCAATCCTCTCTTCCGGGGACGCCGGTTGCTGCTGTTGCTCGTTTTGCTTTTCTCCGCGGCTATCTATTTAGGATGCGTTCTCTCTCCGCCATCGCTGATGGATGATGTGGACGCAGTTCAAGCGCAAATCGCAAAAAATATGTTGACCAGTGGAGATTGGGTCACTGCCCGTCTCGATGGAGTCCTATATCTTGAAAAATCTCCCTTGATTTATTGGTTGATAGCGATGTGTTACAGAATTTTTGGCATTTCCGATTGGGCCGCTCGTCTTCCCGTAGCATTGGCTTCTATTGGTCTCGCCCTGCTGTGCGCTTATTTCGCCATGTGGGCGTTCGGCAAACGCGCCGGCCTCTTTGCGGGCTTGTGCATGTCCACCTGTGTAGGACTGTTTCTCTTCACGCGCATCCAGATTCCCGATGTGCTGCTCACCTTCACCATCGCGCTGTCAATGTGGGCATTCCTCCGCGCCTTGGATGAAGAAGAGAAGCATCCCCGCTCCTGGGCCGCCGTTTTAGCCGCCAGCCTCGGCACCGGACTTCTGCTCAAAAGTCTTATCGCCTTGGTATTCCCCATCGCTGCGGCTGTGCTTTATCTTTTCTTTTCCAAACAGCTATTTGTGCGCAGAACATGGCAACGTCTGCGCCCCATAAGCGGCACTCTCATCATTTTGTTCATCGCGGTTCCCTGGCACTTACTAGCCGCTCTCCGTAACCCTCCCTTTTTTGCGTGGACACTCAGGAGCGGCCCCGGCCAATATCACGGGTTTCTCTGGTTCTATTTTATAAACGAACAGCTCCTGCGCTTTCTCAATCTCCGCTATCCGCGCGATTACAATACCGTTCCTCGCCTGTATTTCTGGCTGTTCCACTTGATCTGGCTTTTCCCCTGGAGTGTTTATTTCCCTGCGGTTGCCAAGCTTTCCTTTAACCCAGTTGATCGCGCAGGTCGAACCAGACTTCTGGCCCTGTGCTGGATCGGATTCATCCTTGTCTTCTTCACTTTCTCAACGACGCAGGAATACTATTCGATGCCATGCTACCCTGCGATGGCTTTGCTTCTTGGCTCTGCCATGGCTGCGGAAGGGAAGTGGGTTCAGCGGGGCACCCGCGTTCTTGCTGCGATCAGCGCACTCGCCGCTTTCGCTTGCATCGCCATTGCCTTCATGGTGCGAAACGTACCCGCTCCAGGCGACATTTCCTCCGCGCTCTCTCGTCATCCTTCCGCCTACAGTCTGTCTCTTGGCCACATGCTCGACCTCACCGTCGAGTCATTTGCCTATCTCCGCTTCCCCTTGTATGTTGCGGCACTGGCTTTCCTCATTGGTGCTATTGCCAATTTCCGTTGGTCCGGCCTCCATGCCTTTTTATCGACGGCCCTGATGATGGTCTTATTTTTTCACGCTGCTCGGCTCGCTCTTATTGTCTTCGACCCGTTTCTCTCTTCTCGTTCAATTGCCACAGCCCTGCTTGCTCAGCCGCCCGGCAGACTCATTGTCGAACGTCACTTCTATCCCTTCTCCTCAGTTCCTTTTTATGCCGGAATCGATCCCTTGCTGTTAAACGGCAAGCGCTTGAATCTTGAATATGGAGCGGCTGCTCCCGGTGCTCCCAACGTGTTCTTGAACGATGACGAATTTGCCGCGTTATGGACGAGCGGCGGAAAATACTATCTCGTCGCTTACCAGGTCGAGGCCGATCGCCTAAAAAATCTTATCGGCAAAGAGCATTTTGAAACCATCCTCAGCAGTGGAGGCCATCTTCTTCTCACAAATGTTGGCTCGCGCAGCGCCGCGCCTGGTTCTCCGACCATATAATTCACTTGGCCCTCGCTTCGCAGGAAATTCTGCGCGATACTATTGCCAATGCCCTGTACATTCAGGTCTTAGCTTCCGGAACTGGCATCTCGAAAGGCATGAAGTAACATCGAAAGATCCATGAGTATCGGGCAGGTTCGCGCCATTTCCGTTAGCGGAATTGAATGCCACTTCGCCATCCCAAGCTCGTTTGATCACAGCTTGTCTCTGCTGAAGTCCCTTAGACGATCGAGCGCTTGCCACTGCTTCTTCTTTCTGCCAGGAGCCGATGACCGCGACTGATACCATTCCGAGCTCCACCACAACTTCTCGCCCGTCACTTTTGCGAAAAGCACTCGTTTTACTTTTGCGGCTTGCCTTCGGCGTTGGAATTATTTTCTACCTGGCTAAATCCGGCCAGATTGATCTTTCTTCCCTGGGCCGACTTGGGCACGCCTGGACGCTTACTTTCGCGGCCGTAGGGGTTCTTTTTCTCGACATTTTGTTCATGTCTATTCGTGCGTCCCTCTTGTTCCGAAGCGCGCGACTCACCCTTTCTCTCTCCAATTCCGTTCAGCTCAATCTCATCGGTTTCTTTTTCTCTACCTTCCTTCCCGGCGCCGCCGGGGGAGATATCGCCAAACTCGTTTACGCCACCAAGGAGAATCGCGGTCGGCGCGCGGAGGTAGCGACCGTTCTGGTTTTAGATCGACTGGTCGGACTCTTTTCGCTGATCCTGCTTCCGCTTTTGTTTGCACCTTTTTTCCCGGGCTTGCTGCGATCTGTTCCCGTGTTGAAGCGAATTTTGTATCTTGATGGACTTCTCGGGGCTGCCATGCTTTTTGGCTCGGCACTACTCATGTTTTTTACGCCCGTACGTACATGGCTCGCTTCGTTGCTTGGCCGGTGGCCTGGGATCAAAAGCCTCGCTTTACGCGTTATCGATGGTCTGGTGGCACACGGCAAGGCCCGAGCCACGTTATTCTATGCGCTGCTTCTGTCGCTCCTCGCCAACCTGGCGCTAATTGTCGTCACGGGGTTGGGTCTCTACGCAGTCGCGCCCACTTCCTTTTCATCACGGCTGGTATTGGTAGCCCCCATGGGCCACCTCGTCAACAGCCTGCCTCTTACTCCTGGTGGAATTGGCGTTGGTGAAACGGCATTCAATGCTCTGTTTGACTTGGCAGGCATGGATGGGGGAGCCGAAACCTTACTGTGCGTTCGCCTCTGGAATTTCCTTGTAGGATTGCTGGGCTTGTTGGTATACATCTTTGGGGTAGCTCGGGTTGTTCACCCCTTTGCAGAGGATTTAACGGAAATCGAATCCGGCTATATGGGGGCACGATCGGCCGATTGATCCGAAGTTCTTGTCGCGGTCGATTGCATCTTGTAACGAATGTTTCTCTTTTTGGTTTCTGTTGGCTCGCGGGAACTTATTTGGCTCAGGGATTGAATTCATGGTCAGTTCGACTTAATTTCTACGCGACCGATCCGCTCGGTTTTGAATCGAAAGGAAGATATGAAAATCATTGTTCTGGGTGGCGACGGTTATTGTGGCTGGGCAACGGCGCTTTATCTGTCCGCGAAAGGGCATTCCGTTGCGATCGTTGATAACTTTATCCGCCGCCAGTGGGATCACGAACTTGGCGCCCAAACTCTGACGCCGATTCAGCCTCTTAGTGATCGTCTGCGTTCCTGGAATCACCTCACCGGCAAAGTCATCGACCTTTTCATTGGCGACGTCACCGATTACGACTTTCTTTTTTCCACGCTAAGGAGTTTTGAGCCCGAAGCCATTATTCATTTTGCCGAACAGCGTTCTGCCCCTTATTCCATGATCGACCGCAAACATGCGGTCTTCACTCAGATGAACAACGTCGTTGGCACTCTCAACGTCTTGTTCGCCATGCGCGAAGCTCTGCCGGATTGCCATCTCGTCAAACTCGGTACCATGGGCGAATACGGCACACCCAACATCGATATTGAAGAGGGTTATATCAGCATCGATCACAATGGGCGCAAGGATATCCTTCCGTATCCCAAACAGCCCGGCTCGTTTTATCACCTCTCTAAAGTCCACGACAGCCACAACATGATGTTCACCTGCAAGATTTGGGGACTTCGCGCCACGGATCTGAATCAAGGCGTCGTTTACGGCACCACCACAGACGAAACCTCACTCGACGAGTCTTTGATAAATCGCTTTGACTACGACGACGTATTTGGCACTGTGCTCAACCGCTTTTGTGTTCAGGCAGCTATCGGAGTACCTCTGACGGTCTACGGGAAGGGTGGGCAGACCCGCGGATTCCTGGACATTCGCGATACCGTTCGCTGTATAGAGTTGGCTTGCCTGAATCCGGCCGCTCACGGCGAGTGTCGCGTCTATAACCAATTCACCGAACAGTTCTCAGTTTTGGATCTCGCGGGAAAGGTGAAAGCGGCGGGTAAACAACTAGGTTTGAACGTCGAAATCGATCATATTCCCGACCCGCGCGTCGAAGCCGAGCAACACTACTACAACGCCAAGCACTCAAAACTGATTGATCTTGGATTGCAGCCCCATCTTCTTTCCGATTCGCTGCTAGACTCTCTCGTGAATATTGCCATTCAATATCGCGAGCGCGTCGATCTCTCTTTGATGATGCCAACGGTCAATTGGCGAAATACGAAGAACGACCTGAAGCATCGTGCGTCTGCCGTGCACATTGCCGCCAAGCAGGCTGGTTCCTGAAGGGCGGGAAATCTATCCCGCCGCGAGATTTGTACTTTTCGATTCGAACCATTGCCATGTATTCCTTAATCCGTCGCCTAGTTTCGTCTCTGGATCGAACCCCAGCAGTCGTCGGGCCTTTTCGATGCTCGCGTAATTTCGAGAGATCTCTCCCGCGCGCGCCGGCTCGAAGCGAACGTCCATTGTGATTCCAGGCAAAACCCGTTTCATTTCCTCAATCAGACTGAGTACGGAAGTTTCTCTGCCAGAGGCAATCTGGAAGACCTCGCCGGGCGCATCCTTTCTGTCTGCTAGCAGGATTGCATCCGCAAGATCGGCAACGTACAAGAAGTCTCGTGTCTGTTGGCCTGCTCCATAAACTACCAGCGGCTCGCCACGCATGATGTTCCGAAAGAATTGCGCCACCACACTCCCCTTGTGGTAAGAGAACGGGCCGTACACATTGGAAAACCGCAACGCCACCGTGCTCAATCCATACGATCCATGGAATGCAGAACAATATGCTTCACCCGCTAACTTTCCAGCTCCGTATGGTGAAACAGGGCGGGGAACCATGCCCTCGTGCACCGGTGGTTCCTGTTCTCCTAGGATTGCTCCGCCGGTCGATGCGAAGATGAATTTGTTCACACCAGCGTTTCGGCAGCCCAGCAAAACATTAAGGGTTCCCTGTGCATTGATCTCGAAATTCAATCCTGGACTCTCTATCGAGTCGATAACACGTGTGTGTGCAGCAAGGTGTACGACCACGTCGACTCCAGCACAGGCTTTCTCGACTGCGGCACGGTCTCGGATATCACCTATTTGCAGTTCGACGCCGTATTGTTGAATGTCTTCGTACTTGCCCAAGCTGAGGTCATCCAACACGCGAATCGATGCAGCCTGATTCGCTAGCCGTGAAATGAGATTGGTACCGATGAAGCCGCAACCGCCGGTCACTAGATATTTTTTCATGTTCCGCTTTCTGATCGCCCTTGGATCAGCGGCGAGCGCTTCCGGTGCCGGTCTTCAGCTTCTTCGAGACTTCTGATCAACTCAGATAATCTGGCTACAACACTGCCACTTATGCACTAACCAGCGACTTCTTGTTTTTCCCGTGTGGTAGCCAGAACCAGGGTGCCGTTTTTCAGCAGGTAGTCTTCGCCGCGCCACCGGATGGTTCTCTGCCAAAAACTCGTCAGCCATATTGCAAATGCCAGCATATCCCAAAGGGGGATCAGCAACAGCTTGCTCCAAACAGTTTTCTGTTTCATTCCCCAGCGCGCGACAAGCAACGTAGAGATCGTGCGCAATACTGCATAGGTGCCGAAGTAGAGGGCGGCTACTACTGCGGTTGGATGAACGCCAAATGCCAGCAGCGACCATGGCAACGACCATGTGAAGATCAATCCGATATGTCCCCACGGCCTCATGTGACGCATCACCGTCATCCAGCGGGTGCGCTTGATGAACAATTGGCGGAAAGAGTGAAAGTCAGGAACCGTCTGCACTACATACGGCAGCAACACGGATTCGTATCCCTGTTCCGCGGCCAAACGCCCGATCCACAAATCGTCCGCAGGTCGATCCACTATGGTCAGATATCCGCCGAAACCTTCTATGTTCTTACGCGTGGTGATGATCGATTGCGCCAGCGCAAACTTTGCCCCATCCACCTGCCAGGCCACTACGATTCCCAGAAAAAAGTCAGAGAGCATTCCGATGGACTGGAGTGCTTCAATAAACGACTTCTCACGGGTCGACGCATACATACAAGTCGCCGACG
The DNA here is from genome assembly GCA_963726725.1 of Candidatus Acidiferrales bacterium. Classification (GTDB taxonomy): domain Bacteria; phylum Acidobacteriota; class Terriglobia; order Acidiferrales; family UBA7541; genus Acidiferrum. Next base: position 213,889 of record CAVSDV010000018.1, on the reverse strand, counting down.
CTACTTTTGGATTGCGAAACGGTGCCACCACGTTGCGAAGATAGTCCGGCCGCACCCGGACGTCACCATCGGTAATCACGAACAAATCGTAGCGCGCGGCCTTTGTTAAACGGTCGAGCCGCGCGACTTTGTCGTTAATGGCCTTCGGATCCGATCCAAACAGTAGCCGGATGGAACGTTCCGGGAAATTCTGGATCAGCTTGTTCAGGACGGGTAGTGCGGGATCGTCTTCATCCACGCAGAAAACGATTTCATACTCGGAATAGTCTTGCCGGCAGAAACTTGCGTAATTTTCATAAGCTTCCGGGTCCAGTCCGCGGATCGGCTTCAGGCAACTGACCGGAGGGGTGAAGTCGAGATCTTGTGAGCTTGAAGAAGTGGCGCTCCCGAAAAACTGCAGGGTGCTATAAATCGCCAGTGAAAGATAGATGAATGGGATTGCCGCGATTCCCAAAAGTACGTAGACAGCGATTGTCAAATGTAGGTGCCCCTTGTCCACGGGAATCTCGTGGCGCGACCGTCTATTCGTCGTTGGGACCTGGGGCAGATTCAGAGTCGAAGAACGCGATAGAGCGGGAATAATGCGCTACTTTTTGCTGGCCGAACTACTGCTTTTCGTTAGTCTAGCTTGGAGCTTGCCTCTGGTTCAAGTAGCATAGATATTTGAGTGTGCACGCAAATTTCCAGAACAGGGCTACTGAATTATTTGCTTCCTTCATGAGGGTGTCGACAATCGCATGAGAACTCGACCGAGTCTACGCGTGAAAACTTATCTGCTGCTCTTTGCCATCGTCTTCTTTGCGCCTCTCGGCAACGTGCTCCTCGGCAAGGGCATGCAATCGGTCGGCTCCGCGACAACCTGGAAACTCGGCGATCTGCAACACGTGTTCATCCGCATCTTTACCACCGGCTATATCTGGCTTAGGCATCGCTTCTTTGCTCACCTTCTTTGTCGCCTACCTGCTTCTGCTTACCTGGGCGGACTACAGTTATGTCCAGCCAGCCGCCTCTCTTTCCTATTTCTCCATCTCCGTGCTCAGTTACTTCATTCTCGGAGAGATGATTTCTCCGCTTCGCTGGCTCGGCGTCTCCATCATCTGCCTCGGCGTATTTGTCGTGGGCCGGACCGCGCCCAATACCACTCGAGCGAGTCGATCGTGCGTGAAGCTATCCTTTTCTTTTTTATCGTAGGTGCCGGCACGGGCGGAGAATTGTGCGTCAGCCGTGCCATGAAAAGTATTGGAGAGGTTCACGATTTCCGGCCCAGATCGATTCTCACTGTTATTCTCAAGGCCTTGCGTTTGCCCTGGATGTGGCTTGGCGTGTCACTTATGAGCCTGGCGTTCTTCTCTCTTCTTGCGATTCTTTCGTTCCAGGAAGTCAGTTTCGTCGTGCCGGTCAGCGCACTGAGTTACGCTGCTGGAGCCTTCGGCGCCAAGATCTTCCTTGGTGAACGCATCAGCCGCCATCGCTGGCTGGGCATCGCCGTTGTCTGCATCGGCGTCACCATCGTGTGGTGGAGTCGCAAATAGTTTTCGTCACGCTGCTGTTTCCTGCCGCCATTCTCTGAGGACGCTCCGAACTGCTGATAATTCGAATTTGAATTTTGCGTTTGCCTTCCCCACTTCAATACCGCAATCTCTCGGCACAGCATTAGTGGCACTTGGCAGTTCTTGGGCGTGTGAGCGCCTGAAGTCTTGTTGAGTTTACCAGTCCATCCGTTCTTTCCACGTCGAAAGAACACGTTCTTCATTAGTCGGTGATCTGTTCGGCTCGTCCGGATACCACGTAGTGTCCGCCAATTAAAATCGCGTTTTAACAGCGGCCCAGTCGGGCTCGATTCAACGGGTATTCCGCCCGACATTGCCGAAAGCGGCTAGTTAGGCCCTTTTCTTAAGTTTCGCGGAAGCGCACGACAAAAAGGACTCTGCTCTAACTTATGGTGCTACCGCTCCTGGAACGCGTAAGAGAACAGAACGCCACTTTTCTGCTTACCCCGAAAAATGGCAGGCATCCCGACGCTGCACCCCGCTGTTCCACTGCCACGCACATAGAAGCGCTCAGGATTCCGCAACGCGCCCTGCAACCGGGAGAACAATATCGTTTTCACTTTGACATGACCAAATGCATCGGCTGCAAGTGTTGTGTAGTGGCCTGCAACGAACAGAACGGCAATCCCGCGGAGATCAATTGGCGACGGGTTGGCGAGATTGAAGGCGGTTGGTACCCAGACACGCGGCGACTTCATTTATCCATGGGTTGCAATCACTGTTTGGAGCCAACTTGTTTGGCGGGATGCCCCGTAGATGCCTACTCGAAGGACTCTAAAACCGGGGTCGTAATTCACAACGCGGATACCTGCATCGGCTGCCAGTACTGCACCTGGAATTGTTCTTACGGAGTTCCTCAATACAATCCTGAACGCGGCGTCGTCGGCAAATGCGACATGTGCCACAACCGCCTGGCTGAAGAGCGCGAGCCAGCCTGTGTCGGCGCCTGTCCTGAAGCAGCCATCCAAATCGAAATTGTCAATATCGCGGACTGGCGTCGCGATTACGCGGCCAGCGCCAACGCCCCGGGCCTACCCTCCGCTGAAGATGGCATTTCGACTACGCGCATCACTCTTCCGAAGAATCTTCCGCCTGACACGCGAAAGGTCGACATGAACCGCGTCAGGCCCGAACATCCACACTGGCCCCTGGTGGTGATGACCGTGTTGACGCAATTGTCTGTCGGCGCATTTGCCACCATCTGGCTGCTACAAATATATGGCCAACAAGCGCGCCTGAGCATTGCCGCCGTTGTTTCGCTGGCCGTAGGCTTCCTCGCGCTGGGTGCATCGACGATGCATCTCGGTCGTCCGATCTTCGCGTATCGCGCCCTGAAGATGTGGAAGCGTTCCTGGCTCAGCAGGGAAGTTCTGCTCTTTGGATGTTTCTCTCAAATTGCGTTTGTATACGCTGCGCTTCTTTGGCTGAATCTTCCAGGCAGCAAATTGGTTGGAGCGTTGACGTTGCTCGCGGGCGTCGCAGGTGTGACCGCAAGTGCGTGCATCTATCTTGTGCCACCCCGACCTGCCTGGAACAGCAAGCACACCGTTGCCGAGTTTTTTCTTACAGGCGCGTTGCTCGGCCCGATGCTGACAGCGAACTTGCGCCTCGGGACGCACCGTTGGCTCACCTTACTGATTGTCGGAGCGGCTAGCGCACAACTGTTGAACCTTGCCACGAAATTCCTGTGGATGGTCAGCTCCGACACCTTTGAGCTGAAAGCCTCTGCGCGCCTTCTCTCCGTGCAACTACGTTCACTGCTGATCGTGCGAAGCACTCTCCTGATTTTGGGTGGCATTATTCTCCCGCTTCAATCTTCTTCCAGCGCTCTGGCCATGGCGGCGGCGTTAACTATCGTGTTTTGCGGCGAGATTACGGGTCGCTACCTGTTCTTCATCAGCGTCGTCCCCAAGAACATGGCCTCCTCTTACCTCACTGCCGGAAAGGTGGCCGCATGATGCTCAAAGGGGATTTGGGCCTCGACAATCTTGCGGACAAATATTCGTACTCTTCCGATCCCGTGATGGGATTCACATCCACGCAAAAGATTCCTGATCGTTGGGTGGCCACAACGTGCGGCTACTGCTCCGTCGGATGTGGAATGTTTGTGGGAGTGAAGGATAACAAAGCGGTCAGTGTACGCGGCAATCCGGCACACCCTGTAAACCGCGGACTCCTCTGTCCCAAGGGGCTTTCCGAGCACCACACCATTGCTTCAGAAACACGCGCGAAGTATCCGCTGTTGAGAAAAAACGAAAAGTACGTCCGCGTGACATGGGATAAAGCGATTGACACCCTGGTTCAGAAATTTCGCGGTGTTCAGGCGAAATATGGTCCAGAGGCGCTGGGAGTTCTCAGCACCGGACAATTGGTGACCGAGGAATTCTATGCACTCGGGAAACTGGTCCACCTTGGGTTCGGCACAAAACATTTGGATGGCAATACCACGCTCTGTATGGCCAGCGCGGTCGCCGGGTACAAGCGTTCCTTCGGCAGCGATGGACCTCCCGGCGCCTACGAAGACTTGGAGAAAGCCGATGTGATTTTGTTGCTCGGGGCAAATGTTGCGGACAATCATCCCATCCTTTGCCAACGCCTGGAAGAAAACAAAAACAAAATTCTCATCGTTGCCGATCCGCGTGTCACCAAGACCGCCATGATGGCCGACATTTTCCTGCCGCTCAAACCGAGATCCGACATCGCTCTCTTGAATGGTTTGATCCACCTGCTCATCGAAAATGATCTTGTCGATAACGATTACATTTCACGCCACACCACTGGATTCGAGGCCCTTCAACAATCAGTCAGTAAGTACACGGCGGAATACGTTTCGCGAATCACCGGACTTTCTCCCGACCTGCTGCTGAGGACTGCTTTGCTTTACGGGCGCGCCGAAGCCCCCTTCATTGGCTGGACCATGGGCGTGAATCACAGTTCTCAAGGCACAGAGACGGTCAATGCGATAAACAATCTTGCCCTCGTAACGGGCAATGTCGGCCGACCCGGCGCTTCTCCTTTTTCCATCACGGGCCAATGCAACGCCATGGGCACACGCGAAGCCGGATTCGCTTCCAGCATGCCGGGCTACCGGAAATTCGAGAGTTCCACAGATCGCGAGGCGCTGGCGGCGATTTGGAATATTTCGCCCAAACGCATTCCGAAATCGCGTGGCATGGCTTACCCGGACATTGTGGAGGCAGCACTCGCAAAAAAGATTCGTGCCTTGTGGGTGATCGCCACCAACCCGATCGTCTCGTTTCCGAATCTCGGCGTTCTGCAACAGAGCCTGGAAGGCTTGGACTTTTTTGTAGTGCAGGATGGATTTCATCCTACGCCGACCTCCGAGCTTGCCGATCTGGTTTTGCCCGCTGCCATCTGGGGCGAAAAGGAAGGAACCTACACGAATTCCGAGCGCCGTGTCAGCAAAGTGAACGCGGCCGTTCCGCCACCGGGGGAAGCGCGCTCCGATTTCGACATTTTTCTCGCGGTGGCCGAAAAGCTCGGCTGCCGACAGGAACTCTTCCCCGGCTGGCACAAACCAAAAGACGCCTTTGAAGAGTGGAAGCACGTTTCCGCTGGGCGTCTCTGTGATTACTCCGGCATGGACTACACGCGCATCGAAAACGAAGGCGGCTTGCAGTGGCCCTTTCCTGCAGGCACAACGGAAATAACGACGACGCGGCTTTACGCGGATGGCAATTTCCAAACGGAAGACGGCAAGGCCCGGTTGCTGCCGATCGAGTGGGAACCTTTTCCAGAACAGCCGACCGACGACTATCCCTTCGTCCTTAACACGGGGCGTACGGTTGAACACTGGCACACGCGCACCAAGACTTCGCAGGTCGCAATTCTCGAGCACCTCGCTCCCAACGCCTGGCTGGAGATGAATCCTCGCGATGCCGAATCGTTAAGACTCCAGGCACACGTCCGCGTGGACATCGTATCAAAACGAGGCCGGACCAGTGGCGTGGAACTTCGCGTCACGGAAATGGTCGCGCCCGGTCAGGTGTTTATGCCCTTCCACTTTGCCGAAACCAACGTGAATGGTGTAACGCAGAGCGCCTTCGACCCAATTTCACGTGAGCCCAACTACAAGCAATGTGCCGTTCGCATCGAGAAAACTCCGCCAAACGTCGGCTCGACAAAGAGCCGCTCATTGTTCAAGTGGAAAAACCTCTCCACGAAGGAGAAATCGTGATCAAGAAACTGGTAGTCGTGGGCAACGGCATGGCCGGTGTCGGCTGCGTCGAGCAGATTCTGAAGCACAATGAAAAATTCGACATCACCATCTTCGGCGACGAAACACATGTCAACTACAACCGCATCTTGCTCTCCTCCGTACTTGCCGGTGAAAAAGAAGCCGACGACATTGCGTTGAATTCGCTCGACTGGTACCAGCAAAACGAAATCGATCTGCGGCTGGGCGTTCGCGTCACGGACATTGACGTAGACGCAAAAACAATCACGGGCGACGATGGTTCCGTCACACCCTTCGACAAGCTCCTGCTCGCCACGGGCAGCAATCCGCTAATTCCTCCCATGGAGGGAGTCAAGAAAGAAGGCGTCTACGTCTTCCGCAATCTTGACGACACACGTGCGCTACTCGACCGCGCCGGAAAGGGAGTCAAGGCCATCGTCATTGGCGGGGGTTTGCTCGGCCTGGAAGCGGCTCGCGGACTTCAAGTTCAAGGATGCGAGGTGACCGTCGTTCACCTGATGGATCGGCTGATGGAACGGCAGCTTGATTCCACGGGTGGCGGATATCTGAAATCAAAAATGGAATGTTTAGGGGTAAATGTTCTATTGGAAAAGAGCACTACCGCAATCCTGGGCAACGGGAAAGTTGAAGGGATCACGTTCAAGGATGGCGGCAGCATCGAAGCCGAAATCGTGGTGATTGCCGCGGGGATTCGCCCGAACGTGGAGGTGGGCCGCAAAGCCGGCCTGCAGGTTAATCGCGCCATCGTCGTGAACGATTTCATGGAAACCTCTCACCCGGATATTTTTGCCGTCGGTGAGTGCGTCGAGCACAAGGGAATCTGCTACGGCTTGGTCGCCCCGCTTCTAGAACAGGGCAAAGTGCTCGCTGCGACCATCACCGGAAACAAAGGCCCGCGCTACGAAGGTTCCATCACCGCCGCTAAGCTCAAAATCATGGGCATCGATGTTTTTTCCGCTGGCGACTTTTCAGAAACAGCACCCGGCACGGATGTGGTGCGCTATGAAGACGCCGCTCTTGGCATCTACAAAAAACTCACGCTGCGCGATGGCAAACTCGCCGGCGCAATCTTGGTCGGCGACACGGGTGACAGCCACCGTTACATGGAGTGGCTGCGCACTCAGGAAGATTTAAGCCCACAGCGTCGCCAACTGCTGTTTCCCGCGCCCCCCGAAGACGCCGGTTTCGATATTGCCGACATGCCCGATACCAAAGTTGTCTGCGGATGCATGGGCGTGACCAAAGGTTCCATAATCGAAGCCATCCACCAGAAGGGCGTCAATACTCTTGCCCAACTAAAGGAATGCACACGCGCCTCCACCGGTTGCGGTAGTTGCACGGAGCACTGCCAACAATTGTTAAAGGCTGTAGTTCCGGAATTTCAGGAAGAGACAGAAAAGGTGTTGTGCAAGTGCGTCCCCTTTGGGGAAGAGAAGCTACGAGACATTTTGCGTAGCCAGCGTTTGCGCTCCGTTCAGGAAGTGTTAGACATTTATGGCAACGGTCACGGTTGCGAGGTTTGCAAGCCGGCCCTCAGCTACATGATGGACATGCTCTGGTGCGGGGATCACGACGAAGATCGTTCCGCGCGATTTATCAACGACCGCGTCCACGCTAACATCCAGAAAGACGGCACGTTCTCCGTGGTCCCTCGAATGCGCGGCGGGGTCACCTCTGCCAAGGAACTTCGCCGCATTGCCGACGTCGCCGAAAAATATAGCGTCCCGATGGTGAAAATCACCGGTAGCCAGCGCATTGATTTGCTCGGTGTGAAAAAATCCGATCTCCCGAAAATGTGGGCCGACTTGGGCATGCCATCCGGCCAGGCTTACACCAAGGGCGTTCGCATGGTGAAAACCTGCGTGGGCACGGACTTCTGCCGCTTTGGCGTGCAGGATTCCACGCGCGCGGGCATCGAACTCGAACGTCGACTAGAACATCTCTACACTCCTCACAAAGTGAAAATGGGCGCGGTGGGTTGCCCGCGGAATTGCGCAGAAGCAACCATCAAGGACATCGGCCTCATTGGCCAAGACGGCACCTGGCAAGTCGTCGTAGGTGGCGCCGCCGGTAAAAAGGTTCGTAAAGCCGATTTGCTGATCACCGTTGAGTCCATGGAAGAAGCCTTACAAGCAGCCACACTCTTTTTTCAGTATTACCGGGAAAACGCTAACTATCTCGAGCGCACTTACGACTTCGTGGAGCGCGTCAGCATCGAGAAGGTACGCCGTGAAACCGTGTACGCCCGCCTCGCTGTCCAACAAGGTTTGCGTGAACGACTTCGCAAATCCAAACGCCTGGCCCGCGACGCATGGCTCGAAGGCGATGAACCGCGCCACCCGACACAATTCGTACAGATCGAACCATTGGAGAAGATCAGCTCATGAGTGAAACAAAACGATGGGTGCAAATCACCGGTGTTGAGAACATTCCATTGCGGGAGGGAAGAGCCACGCAAGTCGGCGGCCACGTTTTTGCGATTTTCAATTTAGGGGATCGTTTCCTCGCCGTAGAAAATCGTTGTCCACACCGTGGTGGGCCGCTCGCCGACGGCATCGTTTCTGGCACGACCGTGGTCTGCCCGCTTCACGCCTGGAAAGCGGATCTCACCACCGGTACTGTCACGAACCAACCGGATCAATTGCAGTGTGTAAAGACTTTTCGAACCCGCGTTCAAGATGGTGTGATCTCCGTCGAACTCACGCTCTCTGATTCGAAACTTTGCGGCGCGCCATCCGATTGTTTTGGTTCGATCGCCAACAAGTCGTTCACCAACCAGCCTTCCAGGAACGAGGTGTAAGTTGAATACAAAAAACTTCATGAAGTCTGGCCATTTTCCGACACTTATCGCTGCATTCCTCTATTTCGATGTCAGCTTTATGGTTTGGGTATTGCTGGGCCCGCTCGCGCCTTTTCTCGGCGAGCAACTCCATCTCACTGCCACCCAGAAAGGACTGCTCACCGCCATTCCTCTGCTCGGCGGTTCGCTCTTTCGCCCCATACTAGGCGTGCTCGGCGACCGTCTCGGCGGCCGTCGAACTGGACTCCTCGGCTTGTCGTTCACTCTGCTCCCGTTGATTCTTGCCTGGCGCTTTGCGCACACGCCCGGGCAATTCTATTTTCTCGGTCTTCTTCTTGGAATTGGTGGCGCAAGTTTTGCTGTCGCTCTCCCGCTCGCTGGCCGCTGGTATCCACCGAAATATCAAGGCCTCGTGATGGGAATAGCCGGCGCGGGCAATTCCGGCACCTTAGTGGCCACGCTTTTCGCTCCACGCCTTGCTCAGAAGTTCGGCTACGCCAATACCTTCGCTTTGGCAATGCTTCCTGTCCTGCTCGTCATCCTTCTTTTTGCTTTGCTGGCCCAAGATAGCCCGAAGCATGGCAAGCCTCTCGCCTGGCGAGACTACTGTTCTGTCCTCCGCGAATCCGATACTGCGTGGTTTTGTTTCTTCTACTGTTTCACTTTTGGCGGATTCGTCGGTCTCGCCAGCTTTCTCACGGTTTTCTTTCACGATCAATACGGCCTCGCTAAAGTCCGCGCCGGCGATTTCACCACTGTCGTCGTTCTGGCGGGCAGTTTCCTGCGCCCGGTGGGAGGTTGGCTTTCCGATAAGTTCGGGGGCTACCGTCTGCTCCTGGTGCTGCTCACCTGCCTTTCAATTTGCCTATTTGCCGTTGGCTCGCTGCCACCATTGATGCTGGAAGTCGCATTTCTATTTATCAGTATGGGCATGCTGGGCATGGGCAACGGCGCCGTCTTCCAGTTGGTGCCTCAGCGCTTTCCGGATCGCATCGGCATCCTGACAGGCTTAGTTGGTGCAGCAGGTGGCTTTGGCGGATTTCTTCTGCCTTCGCTCCTCGGCGCCATCAAAGACCGCACCGGTCAATACGCCTGGGGGCTGTACTTGATCGCCGCCGCATTTTTGCTGGCGGCCTTCACGCTGCTCCAGATCGGCACGCAGTGGCACACGAATTGGCACGAGGCCAGCGCGCAACGGGCCGGAGTCTTTTCCTATCGAAAACTGTTCCGCAATCCCGCAGAGGGGATTGCCGAATGATCGTCGTCACAGCGCGCAGCGCAATTGTCTCGCGAACGGAGGAATCCCATAAATGAATCGCAACTTCCTTCACATGAGTTTCGCATCCGTCATACTTTTTGCCGCAACTCCTGCCTTTGCGCAGGAACCTCGACCCCTGCTCGCCGCCAGCGCGAGCGAACAGCACTTCGCGGAAATTGCTCAGCCAAATCTTTCATCAGAAACCATCACTTCCAGCAACAGTTTTTCTCTCGGAGATTCAGGTTCAGAGTCCAAAACTCCACCGCCCGGTTCAAAGCCGGCGCCCGCCGCCGACCAGCCACGCAAATTGGGACCGCTAAACATTTCTGTGAATTGGCGCTTCCGCACCGAAGCGTGGGATTGGTTCCAACCCACCACAGGCCAAAACTCCTACGCTTTTGAACATTCCTTGCTGCGCATCGGCATTGGCCAAAAGCTGGAAAAGTTTGAATGGTTTCTTGAGGGGGCACAGGACGCGATCGTTGAGCTGCCCACCGGAGCGATCCGTCCTGCCCCTCAGGGACAACTCGGTCTAGGCGGCACGTACTATGCTGCCAATGGCAACGACCAAAACAACGCCAACGGCTTTGTCCGTCAGGCCTTTGTCGCTTTCCGTCTTCCGACAAATGGAAAGCTGCGCCTCGGCCGCTTCACGTTTCTCGATGGCGCCGAGCTGACTCCCAGCGACAAATCTCTCGCCACTCTTGTCAACACCCGGATCACCCAACGCCTGATCGGTGATTTTGGATTCTCCGCCGTCGGCCGCAGCTTTGACGGCGCGCAACTCTCTCTCAGCGCCGGCAACAACAATTTCACTCTTCTTGGCGCGCGTCCCACTCGTGGCGTCTATCAGATTGACGCCATGGGTGAACTCGACATAAATCTTTTCTACGGGGCCTTCACTGCACCAGTAGTGACAACAAACTCTGTGGGAGAATTCAGGATCTTCAGTCTTGGTTACATCGACAACCGCAACACCGTCCTGAAAACGGATAATCGTCCCTCGGCTCTTCGCGCTGCCGACAAATCCAACATCCTAATCGGCACCTATGGGGCGGATTACGTCCACCTGTTCCGGACTCGAGATCACGGACAATTCGATTTCCTGCTTTGGGGAGCCATGCAAAACGGCAGCTGGGGTGTGCAGTCCCAACGTGCTGGTGCCTTCGTCGGTGAATTCGGGTGGCAGCCTGTGGTCCACGTCCTGAATCCCTGGTTTCGCGCTGGCTATTCCATCGGCAGCGGCGATTCCAATCCCACCGATGGCCGCCACGATACTTTTTTCCAGGTTCTTCCCACACCGCGTCCCTATGCGCGATTTCCGTTCTACAATATGATGAACAACGAGGATCTTTACGGAACCTCTATGTTTCGTTTGCCGCATGCTTTGGTCATCCGCAGTGAATTGCATGCCCTGCGGTTGGCGGCTACACAGGATCTCTGGTATTCCGGTGGAGGCGCGTTTCAGCCGAAGACTTTCGGCTACACCGGTCGAGCCAGTGGCGGCAATCGCAGCATGGCGAATGTTTGGGACATTAGCGTCGACGTTCCGCTCCGCTATGGGTTCACACTTACTACGTATTACGCCCACGCCTGGGGCAAGAGCGTGATCGCCGGTATTTATCCTGGCGGCACCAACGCACAGTTTGGATATGTCGAAACGAATTTCCACTTCTGAGAAGGAACTCATGCCCAGTACGGGTTTTGATGACTTGCGTGTGCTGGCTCTGGAAAGCCGCCACGCCAAGGAAATCTCCAAACTCATCGCTTCATACGGAGGCAGGCCCCTAGTCGTGCCCGCGATGCGCGAGGTTCCTCTGGAATCGCCGGAGGCGCTGGAATTTGCCGCCCGCCTGATCGACGGAAGATTCGACATGGTAATTTTTCTCACCGGCGTTGGTACGCAAGCCCTGTTTACCGCCGTCGAGCAAGCCTATCCTCGCGAGCAAGTTGTTGCCGCGCTGCGGCGTGTGCAAGTCGTTGCACGCGGCGCGAAGCCCGTCTCTGCCTTGCGCCAACTTGGCGTGAAACCGGATCTCATCGCCTCCGAGCCCAATACCTGGCGTGAGCTCCTTCGCGTGATCGATGATTCCAGCGCTTCGCAGTCCATAAAAGGTTTACAAGTCGCCGTTCAGGAATATGGCGTCCCCTCGCCAGAACTTCTGGCCGGCCTGCGCGAGCGCGGCGCGTGCGTCACGACCATTCCCGTCTATCAATGGTCTCTGCCCGAAGACCTCGGTCCTTTGCAAGAGGCCGTGAAAGCCGTTGCGAATGGCGAAGTGGACGTCCTGCTACTCACATCTGCAATTCAAATTACTCACTTCATGCAAATTGCCACAGAGCGAAAGATCGAAGACGCCGTGCTCCACGCCCTCGAGCGCGTCATGATCGCCTCCATCGGCCCATCCACTTCCGAGCGCTTGCGATCTCTGGGTCTGCAAGCCGATCTAGAACCCACTCATCCGCGCATGGGGTTCCTCGTTAAGGAAGCCGCGGAACGTTGCCAGGCAATCCTCCAAGAAAAACACAAGGATCCCGCCCTGAATTTCTTGCACGAACTCGGCAGCCGCATGGCTACTGCCAATCCGCTTGGCGAAGTGCTTGACCGCGTCATCGAATTTGTTTCTGCCGTCGTGAAATGCGACTCCTGCCTCATTTTTGTTCTCGAAGACGACGAACTTGTTTTGCGCGCCTCAAAAAATCCGCATCCGGGCGAAGTGGGCCGCTTAACGATGGGCCTCGGAGAGGGGATCACCGGTTGGGTCGCGCAGCACCGCCAACCCGTGGCCATTGCGCGCAATGCCTTTCACGATCCGCGCTTTCAGTTCTTCAACGAACTGCCCGAAGACCGCTACGAATCATTCTTATCCGTGCCGGTCCTCTGTCGAGGCAGGCTGGTGGGCGTAATCAATCTGCAGACTCGCGAATCGCATTCCTACAGCAAACTGGAAATTCGCCTGATTTCTACGATTGGCTTTCTCGTCGGCGCTGAAATCGAAATGGCCCGTCTCGAGGAAAAAAGTTCGCAACTCTCGGAAGAGTTGGAAACCCGCAAAGTCGTCGAACGCGCCAAAGGCATACTGCAAAGAGAATCTAGTTTAAGCGAAGAAGACGCCTATCTTACTCTGCGCAGGCAAAGCCGTCAGCAACGCAAGTCTATGAAGGAAGTAGCGGAAGCAATTCTCAACGCAGAATCCGAGCGCACGCAGCAGCGCCGCGGTGTGTGATTTACATGATCCTCGTCATGCACGTCATTCCGCGGAGTAAATAATCTCTGCCGGCGGCTTCAGCGCTTGTCCCTGAGCATCCTCCATTGGAAATTCTATCTTCAACTCTGGCAGTACCGGAAAAATCCACGAAACCGGCATGTGCTGCACTTCCTTGGAATATTGCGCGACCACTGCGCCAACAATCAACAGCGCCGGAGCCGGGTAGCGCGGTGCCTCTGCCAATTTTTCAATCGTGGTGGCATGCACTTTTTGCCTCTCCGTAGTTGCGTTCGACACCAGGAGGCAGGGTGTTTCTCCGGTCAGTCCGTCCGCGCGCAACCGTGACGCCAACCCTGCATAATCGCTACCGGGCATATAGATCAGAGCCGTCGTCTCATCGTTAACTGCATTCTTCCAATCGAACAAGGGTTTTCCTGCGCACTGATGATTGCTCAGGAAAACAATTCGCGACGCCTGAAACCGGTCCGTCAAAGAAATGCCCGCCCTTGCCGCCGCGCCGAATGCCGCCGTGATTCCCGGGACCACCTCGTAATCGATCTTCGCATCTCGCAGCGCGGCGATTTCTTCACCCGCCCGCCCGAACACCAGCGGATCTCCGCCCTTCAAGCGCACCACCATTTGTCCTTGGCGCGCGTGGGCAATCATCTGCTCATGGATTGCTTCCTGCGAAATCTTCTTCAAGCCGCACCGCTTGCCCACGCTCTGCACTTGCGCCCGGACCGAGCACATGTCCAAAATCTCCAGCGCCACCAGATCGTCGTGCAAGATAACATCTGCGGTTCGCAGTAATCGGGCCGCTCTGAGCGTTAGTAACTCGGGATCGCCGGGCCCGGCGCCCACCAGATACACTTTTCCAGTAATAACGAACGGCTTTCGCATATCTCCCCCTGAGGAGACTGGACATCGGCGGGCATCGCCGGTCCCTGTGACCTTTCGCAGACAGTGGCTCGCCGGCGTTGTGCTTGAGTGCTGATACTAGCACTCGCAGCCGCACTCGATTCCGTCGAATATCCAATGGAAGCTATCGAAGTTTTGGTTTCTATTTTGTGATTTTTGATTTAGGTAGTGTGGGGGAGGCCGGATGCTCGCGCACGTATTTCTCGAACGCCTTTTGAGACGCCATCTCGTGCAATAAACGTTTGCGCTCCTTCAAAACCATCTCGCGCTTCAACAGCCTTTTCCGGGCTTTGCCCAAATCCATGATCCATCGTTCATACTCTTTGCCAAACTGCGTTTCCAATCGCCTTCTGATCCGTTGTGCAAGCGCCGGACTCTGTCCGCTGGTGGAGACGGCGATCACCAGAGACCCGCGCCGCACCACCGCCGGAAAATAGAAATCGCACAGTTGCGGCACGTCTGCGACATTGCACAAGATTCCTCGCCGCTTCGCCTCGCGATGAATCTCTCGATGTGTTTTTGGCGACGAAGTCGCGGCCACCACGAGGTAGACGCCCTTTAGATCATTCTTATTGAATTTCCGTTGGTTCGAGTCTGATCTTCTTGCTGTCGGCCCAGGCATGTACCGTCTTTGTCGCCTCTGGCGCCACCACCCTGATCTTCGCACCCGCGTGCAGCAAATGCTCTATCTTGGATTCCCCCTCGGCGCCTGCGCCCACCACCAGGCACTTTTTGCCACTCACTTTTAAGAACATCGGCAGCAGCCTGATAATTTCTTCACCTCGAGATGTCAACGCGGCTCCCTAAAATCTTCCTCTCGCAATCATCTACGCCGTAAGTGTAAATGGCTTCGGCAGCCCAATCCAGCATTCCCCGCACCTACCGGCCGGATGGTCCTCAATTTAGTCCCATCCAAAATCCCGCTGCAAAGAATCCAAAAATTGGTTCGACATCCTGCTTGTGACCAATCCTAATCTCCCCTACTCTAATGGACATGCAATCTACCTCCCACTCGGGCCAGCACACAGACAAGTGTTGTACGTGTTGTCTTTGTTGCGCACTGGTGCGCTCTGGCGCTGGGAGGCTCTTAGTCTAGAAATTTAGTTCTAGTTGAGTCGATTCGATTCCCACCTCCAGAGAATTCTGGATGGTGGGTTTTTTGTTTTTAGGGCATCTCCCGAATGCCTTGGGGGGACATAGATGACACAGTTGACAACCGAACCCGCAGCAAGCCTTCCGCCGCTGAACCCGGCGATTGATCTGGCTCCTGTCGCCTCACAAAAGAGGCTCAGCCATCTTCAGGCGCTTGAAGCGGAAAGCATCTACATCCTTCGCGAAGCTGTCGCGGAATTTGCCCGTCCCGCCATGCTCTATTCCATTGGCAAGGATTCCTCGGTGATGTTGCGCCTTGCCCAAAAAGCTTTCTATCCGGGAAAGATTCCATTCCCTCTCCTGCACATCGACACAAGTTATAAGTTCCCAGAGATGATCGAATTTCGCGACCGCTACGCGAGCGAGATTGGAGCGGAACTGATCGTCCATCAGAATCGCGACGCCATTGAAAAGGGAACTAACCCGTTTGGACTTGGCACGCAGAAGTGTTGCGGCCTGCTCAAAACAAAATCACTACTCGATGCCCTGCAGGAAGGCGGTTTCGACGCCGCATTCGGCGGTGCTCGCCGCGATGAAGAAAAGTCGCGCGCCAAAGAGCGCATCTATTCCTTCCGTGATTCCCAAGGCCAGTGGGATCCGAAAAATCAGCGTCCTGAACTTTGGAACAACTTTAATTCGCGGATCGACAAAGGTGAAAGCATTCGCGTTTTTCCCTTGTCCAATTGGACGGAACTCGACATCTGGCTCTATATTCACGTCGAGAACATTCCCATCGTGCCTCTTTATTACGCGGCCGAACGCGAAGTCGTCGAACGCAACGGCTCAATCGTCCTGGTCTACCCCGGTGACCACCTTCTTCCTGGCGAACAGACCAAGCGTCTCAATTGCCGCATGAGGTCTCTCGGCTGCGTCCCGTGCACCGGCGCGATTCGCTCCGACGCTGATACTGTCCCCAAAATTATCGCGGAGATGATTTCTTTCCGTAGGTCCGAACGTGAGAACCGCGCTATCGACCACGACGAAGAAGGTTCCATGGAAATCAAGAAGCGGGAGGGGTATTTCTGATGCTAACCGCCGAGCACACCGAACGCTTTGAAAGCCTGGATGCCTTCCTGTCGCACAATCTCGACAAGGAACTTCTTCGTTTCACCACGGCGGGCAGCGTGGACGACGGCAAATCTACTTTGATCGGCCGCCTGCTGCACGACTCCAAGGCCGTTTATGAAGATCAGCTTGCCTCCATCAAAAAGAGTCGCCTCAACCGCTCGACGGGCCCGATTGATTTTTCATTGCTCACGGACGGATTGCGAGCCGAACGCGAGCAGGGAATCACCATTGACGTCGCGTACCGCTACTTCAGTACTGCGCACAGAAAATTCATCATTGCCGATACTCCCGGTCACGAACAGTACACCCGCAACATGGCCACCGGGGCGTCTACCGCCGATCTTGCCATCATTCTGATCGATGCCAGCAAGGGTCTCCTTCCTCAGACGCATCGTCACGCCTACATCGCATCGCTGCTAGGAATTCCTCAAGTACTCGCCGCCGTCAACAAGATGGATCTTGTCGACTACCAGGTTGAGGCGTTTTTGAAGTTGGAGAGTGAATTCGCTGCTCTCGCACGCCATCTTGGAATCCCCTTCGTACAGTGCATTCCCATCAGCGCACTGGAAGGCGACAACATCGTTTCCCGCAGTGACAAAACCCTCTGGTATGCCGGCCCGACTCTTCTTCGTCACCTGGAAACTGCGCCCATTCGTTTAGACGATCGCAGCGACGCCTTGCGTCTACCCATCCAGCTCGTCAATCGTCCGGATCGAACATTCCGTGGTTTTTCCGGCCGCCTTGCCAGCGGCACCATTCATCCCGGCGATCCCGTCCTCGCTCTCCCGTCCGGTCAACAGACCACGGTGCAATCCATCGTGAGCTTTGATGGCGATCTGGACGAGGCAATACCTTCACAATCGGTAACGTTGAAACTGGATCATGAAATCGATCTTAGCCGTGGAGACATGTTGGTTTCGCCGCTCGATCCTCCTCATGTTTCCAACCGCTTTTCCGCCATGGTTGTGTGGCTCAATTCGAATAGTCTCCAACTCAATCATTCCTACCTGCTCAAACATGCCGGGCAACAACTGCGAGCAAAGGCTACGCGCATTCGTTTTCGTATCGACGTGAATACTCTGACCGAACATTCCGCCGAAGAATTGGAAATGAACGGAATTGCCTCGGTGGAGTTTGAAACCAGCGCACCACTATTTTTTGACCCTTACGCCCGCAACCGAACCACCGGTAGTTTTATCCTGATTGATCCCCTTTCAAATGCTACTGTCGGCGCCGCCATGATTCGTGAAAATCTCTCCCATGGGGAGGTTCCTCACAAAAGAGAGCATTCCAGCGACGAACATTTCTTGCGCCCTGTAACGTCTGCAGAGCGTCACCAACGCCATGGCCATCGACCTGCCATCTTCTCTCTCGTTGGCAGCCGAGCATCCGCTGAAAGTCTGGAACGCGCGCTTTTCCAGCGCGGTTTTGAGACACTCATCATCAGAACCGGCGACGTTTCTGCCCCGGCGCTTCCTCTGCTGCTCTCTTCGCTCTGGCGTTCCGGCGCAGTGATAGTCCTTTCAAGTGAAGCGATCTCCGACGAACAACACGCCGTACTCGGTGCGATTGCCGGTAAATCCCTGTTCACGATCACTGCTAATGAGCCAGAAAAAGACGCTGGCAAATCGCTGGAGTCGGCGCTGGCTGTCGCTGAAACGTTGCGCATCAACCATTCAGAATCGGTCGAAGGAAAGGTCAATTGATATGCACCTGACGAGAAACTTTGCCGACGCCGATTCCCTAAGCGCACCGGAAATAGTCGAAAACATCCTGATTAATAATCCGAGTACACTCGCTTGCTTCACGTGCAGCTTTCAAGCGGAAGACGTCATTGTCCTCGACCTGCTGCGAAAACGGCGGCCCAACATTCCCGTTCTATTCCTCGAGACCGGCTACCACTTTGCCGAGACATACGAATTCCGAGATAAACTCGCGCACGATTGGAAATTGAATCTGGTCAACGTCACTCCGAAAAACACGGTCGCGCAGCAGGAGTCCGAATTTGGCATTCTGTATCGCGCAGAACCCACAAAGTGCTGCCAATTGCGCAAAGTGGAACCGCTGCTCCAAGCCCTGGAAGCCTTTGAAATCTGGTTCACCGGCCTTCGCCGAGAGCAGTCTCCAACCCGCAAAAATCTGAAGAAGATTGAGCAACATCGGTTGCCGGTCGGCAAATCATTGCTGAAAATCAGCCCACTTGCCGATTGGACTTGGGCGCAAGTCTGGGAATACACCGGCGCAAATCGTTTGGCATATCTGCCGCAATACGACCAGGGCTATCTCAGCATCGGTTGCGAGCCATGCACTGCCATTCCCGAGGATCCTGGTAATTCTCGTTCTGGCCGCTGGGGCGGGCAAAAACTGGAATGTGGCATTCATACTGTTTCGGAGCGTTCGCAATGACGCACCTTCTCCTCGGTTTCGTGATCGCTTTCGCTGTGGGGCTCACTGGAATCGGTGGTGGGAGCTTCACCGTGCCGGCCCTCCTGCTGATTGTCGGCCTCCCCGCAGGAGAAGCTGTAGGCACCGCTTTTGTTTTCGCCGGCATTCTCCGCTTGATTGCCGCGCCTTTCTACCTTGCCGCGAAGCAAGTACACACGCGCTACTTCCGTCTCCTGGTGCAGGGGGCGGTTCCAGGTCTCGTACTCGGTATGTATTTCCTTCATGTGCTTGCCAAAAATGAAAGCAGCCCATTTGTCATCATCCTGCTTGGAATTTTGTTGGCCCTCTCTTCCAGCGTCACGTTTGTTCCTCGCGTCCAAAACCAGGGCTTCGCTTTGAAAAACTCCCGCTGGCTGCCCTGGTTAGCTTTTCCCATCGGCGTCGAATCTGGTTTCTCTTCCGCAGGTGCCGGAGCGCTTGGCACTGTCCTTCTGTTGAATTATTCGGAAATGACGCCGACGCAAGTAGTTGGCACGGATCTACTGTTCGGTCTTGTCCTGGCCGTCATCGGCGGCGTAGTCCACTGGACGTTTGGCTCCATAAGCACGGTCATTTTGCTTCAACTCCTGGTCGGTGGAATTCCAGGTGTAATTGCCGGCTGCTTTCTAGCTCGAATGGTTCCTGCTCGTAAACTGAGAGCCGTTGTCGCCATCATTGCGATTTGTGCTGGCCTCCAATTGGTCTGGTCCGGTGTGCATGCGCTTTCTACACGGGGCGTAACCAACGCTGCAAAGGTCCAAATCGCAAAACCAATTCTGGTGCAACGGTGAGCACCGCACCTCTAGACCGATTCGTCGCACAGCAATTCTTATCAACTCCCCGTATGACTTCCATGCGTCTTTTGGTTCTCCTCTCTTCCTGTTGTTGTTGACCCTTCAGTCCGTTCGATCACGCCATCCGTTTTTCTCGAAGCATCACTTCAATCCCCAGCCCGATGGCTGGATGTAGAAAAACTTCGCCGCTCAAGGAGTCGCTCAATGGTTTCATTTGGAATAAGAGTCCAAAATATCCGACGAATGGGTTTATTTCCATTCTTGTTGCTTGTATTTGTTTGCCTATTCGCAGCTTCGTCAGGCCGTGCGCAGGGCGACGCCTCTCTTGGAGGCACTGTAAACGACTCCACCGGCGCGGAGATTCCAGGAGCCTCTGTAAAGATCAAAAATCTCGAGACTGGTGCGCAACGCGAACTCGAAACTGATCCGACTGGACGATTTAACGCCGCTTCCTTGCCCGTCGGCCCATACGAAGTCGTGGTGGAAAAGTTCGGCTTCCACACCGAGCGGAGGACGGGTCTCACGCTCGTCGTCGGTCAACATCAGGAAGTTCCTCTGGTTTTGCCAGTTGCCGATGTGCGCCAAACTGTCGAAGTTAGCTCTCAAATGGCCGTAGTCGTTGTTTCCACCGAGGACACTTCGGGTCTTGTCGGCGAGCGCCAGGTTAAGGACCTTCCGTTAAACGGACGCAGCTACGACCAGTTGCTCACGTTGAATCCAGGAATCGTGAACTACACCTCACAGCGCGCCGGAGGAGTCGGCACTTCCAACTCCGTCCTTGGAAATATGTTTTCCGCGTCGGGCCACCGTCCCCAGGAGAATCTTTTTCTTTTGAATGGAATCGAGTACACGGGTGCCTCGGAAATCAACAACACACCAGGTGGAGTTAGCGGGCAACTTCTCGGTGTTGATGCGGTCAGAGAGTTCGCCGTCGTAAAAGACACTTATGGCGCGGAATACGGCAAGCGTCCCGGCGCGCAGGTAAGCGTAGTTACCGCCAGCGGCACCAATCAGTTTCACGGTTCTGCTTATGAGTTTGTGCGCAACAGCGCTCTCGATGCGCGCAATTTCTTTGATCGATCCAGCATTCCCCCGTTTCAACGCAACGTTTTCGGTGGCTCTCTCGGCGGTCCCATCCGCAAAGACAAAACGTTTCTCTTCGGCAACTATGAAGGATTCCGCCAATCGCTTGGTCTGAGCGATGTTTCGCTGGTACCGGATGACGTCTCCCGCGCCAGCGCTGTCGCCAGCGTTCAACCCCTGCTCGCGCTGTGGCCCGTAGCCAACGGTCCCGAAATCCTCACCGCCTCGGGAGCTCCTAGCGGAATTGCAAAAGCCTTCAATAATCCCGCGCAGGATATCCGCGAAGATTTTGGCACGGCGCGTTTCGATCAGCTCTTCTCCAACGCTGATTCTCTCTCCGGCGTCTACACTCTCGACGATAGTGAAGCCAATTCGCCCACCACGAATCCCATCACCAGAATCGATATCTCGTTGCGCGAACAGGTCGCCAGCCTAAGTGAAAGTCATATTTTCTCTTCTCAACCTGCTTAACAAACTCACGTTTGGTTTTTCGCGCGGTGCGTTTTATTTCATCAGCGGCACAACAGTGAATCTCCCAGGCTGGATCCACGATGGTCAACCTGTCGGCGCCGTCGTTGTTGGTGGTGGCACAACGCTCAATGGCGCTTCGCAGATCACCAACGGTGGCACCAATGCCGGAAGCAATCTCACTGCTGTCCGCAATCTCTACACTGTGTCTGACCAAGTGTCCTACACTCACGGTCGCCACACATTCAACGTGGGCGGCTGGGTACAGCGCCTGCAGGCTAACGACACTTTGGTGCAAGACCAATACGGGCAAATCTCGTTCACAAATTTGCAGACCTTTCTCCAAGGAAAGGTCAGCACCTACACCTACGCGCCGGGTTACACGCCGTTGAACTGGCGCTCCACCGAAGCCGCTTTCTTTCTTCAGGATGCCATTAGGATCAATTCTTCCCTGGAACTGCGAATCGGATTTAGATCCGAATACACGAACGGTTGGAACGAAGCGCACGGACGCGCCTCGAACTATGCCTTCGACTCGACTGGAGTGATTCTCACGAATCCCGCTGTTGGCTCTTCGGCGTTTGCCGTCAACAATGCCAAATTTCTGCCCGCTCCCCGAGTAGCGGTGGCGTGGTCTCCCTTCGCCTCACACAAAACCGTCATCCACTCTGGTTTTGGTTTGTACTACGCGCTTCTTGACAATTTGAGTTACCGACTGGATCAAAACGGCCCGTACAATCCAGTGTTTGCCGCGAAGAATGTTTCGTTCGCCAGCATCGCTCCAGACGCTACTTACTCTGGAGCAAAAGTGATTCCCAGCGGTGTGCAGCCGGATTTGAAAACTCCCACGGTCCTGTCGTGGAGTTTGAAAATTGAGCAGCAACTCTCTCCCAATACTTCCGTCAGCGTCGGCTACAGCGGTTCACACGGATACCATGAATTGCTTTCTCTCGACGCTAACCTGCCACCTCCAACAATTTGTCCCGCTTCGCCGTGCCCCACGGGATATCCAGATGGGGCTTATTACTATCCTGCTGGTGCGGCTCTGCAGAACAATGCTGTGTGGAATACGACGCACTGGTTTTCGCAGGGCATCAGTTCCTACAACGGTCTGGAATTTGATCTTGAACATCACTGGTCAGGCGGACTGCAATTCCGCGCCGTCTACACTTTTTCCAAAACGCTGGATGACGGCGACAACATGAACACCAGCATTGCTACCAACTCTCCCGCGTTCGTCGCCAATCCGCTTCAGCCGAAGTTTGATTACGGCCGCGCTTCATTCGACACGCGGCATTCAGCGGTCCTTCAGGCAATCTACGATCTGCCTTTCGGCCGCGGCCGCGCATCTTTCGGAAAGCCGTGGCTCGACAAGTTGGTGGAATCCTGGCAGGCCAGCGCGATCGTTACGCTGCAATCCGGATTGCCGTTCACTCCACAACTTTCCTACAACCCGTCCAATGACGGCGACACGCGCAATCCCGTTCGGCCAAGTTGGAATCCCAATTTCTCGGGCAACGTGATCGCTGGCGGACCTGAACAGTACTTCGATCCACGCGCTTTCATTCAGCCACTACCCGGAACGTACGGGAATGTGGGACGCAATATTCTTCGAGGTCCGCGATTGACGCAGACTGATTTTTCGCTGGCCAAAAAGTTCGCGTTGTCGGAGCGAGTTGGCCTGCAATTCCGAGCGGAACTCTTCAACCTGTTCAATCACACCAATCTCAACACGCCTAACCCGGTGGTCTACGCTTCGGCCACGGGAGATCCCTCGCCTACGGCCGGCGTGATCACGTCCACCACCACCAGTTCGCGGCAAGTTCAACTTGGGCTAAAGCTGTCCTGGTAGAACGCCGACAGTTATGCCCAGACAGCAGGGAAGTGACTGGACTGTTAATTTAGCTACTTATGAGGGAGTGGGGAACCCGCGGTTACTTCACGAAGCCATTCTGAGCTTGATTCAGAAGAATGGCGGGGACGACGAGACTCGAACTCGCAACCTCTGCCGTGACAGCGGAGATTTCGCTTTAAACTGTTGACTATAGCGGCGACCATAGCTGGTTTTAATCACTTTAGTCACCATTCCGTATGGATTTGCTACCCATGTTGCTACCTAAGAAAAGAAGCCTGCAGACCGCTACCTGTTCGACGTTTGCCTTCTATGCAGTACGATCAAACGCCTTGTCCGAAAAGCCCAATCGAGAGTTAGTTATTTGGAAGAGCGTTTCTCAAGATAGAGAACACGGTCAGCCGCGGCCAACAGTTCATCGATCGTTTTCCCATCTTGCGGAAATATCGCGGCCCCGGTGCTCACCGAGATAGGCGGCAGTTCACCGTCGTTTCCCACTTCCTTGGAGATGCGTTCCGCCACTCGTCGAGCCGCTTCGCAATCCGTTCCAGGCAGAACAACTACGAATTCGTCACCACCGAACCTTGCAGGAGTATCAATCTCCCTGCTATGAATCCGGAGAATGTTCGCCACCCGGCGGAGCGCATGGCTTCCCGCCAGATGACCATAGGTGTCATTAATCTTTTTCAGCCCGTCCAAATCGAGCAACAGCACTGCGAACGGTTGAGCGGAGCGGCTATACCTCTTTATTTCTGCGTCCAGTGTGTCGAGAAGTTGCCTGTAGTTGGCAAGTCCCGTAAGAGGGTCAGTCAAGGTGAGGTGACGTATCTGCTCTTCCGTTAGTTTGCGTTCCGTAATATCCAGTTTGATCGCTATAAAATGCGTGATATCGCCGCTCCTGTTTTTTACCGGAGTGATGGTCATCTCCTCCTGGTACAGACTTCCATCCTTTCGTCGGTTGACTAATTCACCTCGCCATCTTTTCCCGGAGAGAACTGTCTCCCACATCTCTTTGTAAAATGAACTCGGATGTTGCCCGGATTTCAGCAAGCACGTATTTTGGCCAAGAGCCTCGCCTCTCGTATAACCGGAAAGCTGCTCGAATGCTTCGTTCACCCAAATAATCGTGCCGTCGCGTCTGCTTATGATGATGGAATTGGCGGCGGCTTCTAGTGCAGCCACCTGCAGATGCAGCAAGTCCTCTTCTTCCGCGCGTTCGGGAATGGGAGGACCTTCTGGTCGGTTGGTTCGCAAGTCAGCTCTTTCAGGGGCGGAGAGTGCCAGTCAGCGGCTGTGCCTGGGCGAAGGCGGTCGGATGAGGCCCATTGCAAATCGTCCGGGCTCCATCGATACGATAATGATAATCTATCCGGAGTTTTTATATCTCGGTATTATCCCAGTTAGTTACTACACAGCTTACTCGAGTTTCCACGCAAGAAAAGAATCCCCGAGGAGCGTCCAGCTCTTGGGAGCTTTTTCCTTTATACAGCGTGTTTGCATCCCCGTGTGCAGTCTCAAGTGGAAATCGCAAAGATAACCTCTCGCCAGTTGGAGGGAGTTAGCTACAAAAATCACAGCAGGGAACTGGACTTCACATCCAGTTCTTGCCGCCGATATCATAATGCTGCTAAGCCAGCTCATTAGATTTAGCAACTCCAGTTCAACGCACCAACCGGATGCCTCAGGTTCCTCGGAGGAGTTCTCTCGAAGAGCATGAAACTAGCCGGGCACTATATCTGTTAAAACTGACCGTTCGTAATATTACTTATATTAATACCGCTGTTGGCCGTGATCGGTCCAGGACTTAAGGATGTATTGAGGTCAATTTGATGAACACGAAGAGACCGTCAGACGCTTCAAATGAAGCAACTGCTTTTCATGAAGTCGGACACGTCGTCATTTGCCAGCGATTTCAGATTCGGGCCAGGCGAGTGACGATTGTACCCGAGGGCACGTCCGTTGGGCACTGCCTACCTGACAAAGTACTTCACAAATTTTATCTATTAACGAGCAACGCCACGTGAATCGATATGCACTCAGCGATTAATCACAACACCGTGTGATCTTTTCCTATCTCCCTCAATTGTTAATGGAAAAGCTTTACACGCGAGGATTGCCCCAGAAGCGATCAAAGTTTACCCGTTTTTTCGTACTTTACGTTTGACGTAACGCGTACTTGCTGATATTTTTGAGCAGTGATCGTCAGCTATCGGGACAAGCGGACCAGAGAATTCGCTTCCGGGAAACGGGTCAAGCCATTCTCTGGAGTTGAACGATCCGCGCGCCTGAAGCTTGACCGTATGGATGCGGCTACGTCGCTTAGGGACCTTGCCGCATTGCCTGGGAACCGTTTTGAGGCGCTGGTCGGCGACCGCAAGGGCCAGTACAGCATCCGCATTAACGATCAATGGCGGATTTGCTTCGAGTGGGCCGACCGATCGCCGGGGCCCTCAGACGCGGAGATTGTTGACTATCACTAGGAGCATCGCTATGGCATTGGCCGCTATCCATCCGGGTGAACACCTCGCTGAAGAGCTGGAAGCACTCGATATGAGCGCGGCTGAACTAGCGCGAAAGATCAACGTGCCGACCAATCGCATCACGCAAATCTTGAACGGAACGCGCGCCATCACGGGCGACACCGCCCTGCGCCTGGCTCATTTCTTTGGCACGAGCGCTCAGTTTTGGTTGAATCTGCAGAGCCTCTACGACCTGCGGCGCGCTCAGGAGAAAGTAGGAAAATCCATCAAGGCACTTCCCACGCTTAAACAGCGCGAGCTGGTCCACGCATGAAGGGTTAACGCGAGGGACTGGCTTCCCGGTTAGCACAGCGTCGGCGTCAGGACCGTTGTCGTCAGATACGGGATTGCGAGCTTCCGGACAGCGGCATTCCGTGTGCCCATCGCGAGCGCGGTCAGGGCGTCAGAGCAAACGGTTGAAAGGAATCATCCAGTAAATTGCCTCGGTATCCGATGCCGCAGAACGACGCAGCAAACAGAAAGGCTCCCTCCAGCAGGAACGGCTATTGCTCATTATCGGCACTCCTTTCAAAACATGCCATTTGCGTGGGCGGGCTTCTTCGGATGTGGCCGATTTCCTGCAACACCTGGGCTGCTGGCGCGAGTCCTGCAGGCAGCGCGGGATGGAGTAGGGTTCATGCTCACTAGTGTAGTGTCCAACAAATGACTAGACAAATAGAATGGGTTGCTGTATCGTGGATTCATGCCTCAATCCGCTCCTGTCGTGAGTCTCAGTATCGGTGATCAGGAAGAGATTCATGGATGGTTGACAGCCCATGGAACACCACAGCAAGTGGCACTGAGGGGCCGCATCGTGCTGGCCGCAGCGGAAGGGCGTTCTGACAGTGCCATTGCCCGTGAGTTACAGGTGAACCGCCATACCGTGATTTTGTGGCGGCAACGTTTTCTGCGAGAAGGCAAGGAGAGTTTGTGGGAGGTGGCACCGGGCCGGGGCCGCAAGCCGATGTATGGGCCGGAGAAGATTCAAGCAGTCGTGAAGGCGACCTTACAGAGCAAGCCCAAAGGGCTGACCCAATGGAGCTGTCGATTGATGGCGAAAAACCAAGGGTTGAGCAAGTCCACGGTCAGCAACATCTGGCGCAGCCATAATCTGAAACCGCACCGAGTCAAAACTTTCAAACTGTCGCGCGATCCCCGGTTTCTGGAGAAGTTGACCGATGTGGTGGGGCTGTATCTGAATCCGCCAGAAAAGGCACTGGTGTTGTGCGTGGACGAGAAGAGCCAAATTCAGGCTCTGGACCGCACGCAGCCTGGGTTACCGATGAAGAAGGGTCGTTGCGGCACGATGACTCATGACTATAAGCGCCATGGCACGACCACACTGTTCGCGGCTCTGGAAGTTTTACAGGGTCGGGTCATTGGTCAGTGTTATGAGCGGCATCGACACCAGGAGTTTCTCAAGTTTCTCCGCCGACTCGAGGAGGAGTTTCCAGGAGACGTTCCGTTGCACTTAGTGATGGATAACTACGGTACGCATAAGCATCCAAGGACGGTGGCCTGGCTCAAACGACGCCCTCGCTTCGTCTCTCACTTTGTGCCAACCAGTTCCAGTTGGCTGAATCTGATCGAACGCTGGTTCGCAGAGCTGACTTCCAAACGTGTGCGGCGAGGTTCGTTCTTCAGTGTCGACGATTTACAAAGCGCCATTCGGGATTTTCTGAATGTTTGGAACGAGGATCCGAAACCCTTCGTCTGGACGGCCACGGTTGAATCCATTCAAGCTAAACTCTCTCGCTGCCGCCAAACCCTAGAGCAGATCCAGCCCGGATGTACGAAACCGCGAACAAGAAAAAGGGGCGAGGAGGCTGTCTAGCTAATTCTTGGACACTACACTAGCAGATCACGACTCGGGTAGGTGTCGAGCCGCCACCGAAGCGATCAATGATCATCTTCGGTACAACGACGCCGAAGCTCATGGCGAGAATAATTGCAATCGCCGTCATGGCCTCGGCGATGGTTGCACGGAGGAGGTCGAAGTCTGCATTCGAGTAGTTAGCGAGTTGCACAAGTCCGCGTGCCGTTCTAAACAGGAAGACACCAGGCGTCATCGATACTACCGAGGCAAAGCCAATGGCGGCGAATGGCATCCGCCAGCGACGCGCGACTGGAGCAACGATCCCGCCGACCAACAGACAGGCGACCAAGGCGCCAGTCGCTACTCCGGCACCTGCCTTCAGAGCGCCCCATCGCACGGCATGGGCCAGCATGCCGATCGTGACTGGCCACAGAGGATCGCCAGATACCAGGGCGTGAGGCGACGACCGCCGCTCCTAGCCTGCGTTATTAAGCGGCTGAGCCACTGCTGGGCGCGAAACCGTAGTGGCCCCGGCAGTTCGTATATCGTCGGCCGTCCCCGGCACTTTCGCAAACTCTCGATCTTCATGGCCGCATTCTACCTCAGCTAGGACCCGATGGCCCCAGGGTAGGGGGTGTCTTGTAACGCAGTTACAAGAGACATAAGGAGGAAGGGAATTGGGCCCTAGCTGCGGTGCTTGCTACACCCGCCTTCTTTGCCTGCGGGTTCGCCTTTCTAATCAGGGGCCCTCCGAAAGGTACTGAATTGTTTTCTGAGTGCCTGGGGGTTCGGGAGTTCGCATGGAATATTCCAGCCTTGTGTGGGTACCTAAGATGCGAAGCTAATCACGCGAGGCGAGGCACGACTTAACAGGACTTGGAAAGATCCGTACATCAGCGCGCCCACTCGGGCTCTTCGCGAACCGGAATATACTCTGGCCGAAACCGTAAGCGAATCCCTTTATGTGCCTTTTTCGCTTCGTCTGTGAGCTCCACTCTCAGCTGGTGACGCTTGCCATCGATCGTGGAGGGGACAAATCCGAGCTCGTAGCGAAAGTGCAATTGCATCAGAATCGCCTCCAGTGCGGCGGCGTACCCCTCCGGAGGCACAGAAAAATACTGGCCTCCAGTGTGCTTCGCCATGTAGCCCAGGATTTCAGCCTGTTCGCCAGGAAAACTGTGCAGCCCCGGAGATCGCTTGTCCTTTATCCCGAAAGCGATACCTGAGGTTTCCAGAAAATCATCTACCAAATCGTCCAGCTCACCGCGCGGTTGACCGGTGTAATCACCGTGCAGAAACACAATCACCGGCAGCGGCTGGGGGTTTCTCCGATGGGCGTCCTGGATGATGAGGCGAATCATCTTTCGAAAGGTTACTTCGCCAACTTCGTCGCTGTCCCCTCCGGTGTGGAAAGGGATGGGTTTCAGAATTTCAACCAACCCGCGGATGGCACTGTCGCGGTCTTCGGTGGGTAGCAAATCGAGCTGCGTCTCACCGTTGTCGCACCAATGCGCAACTGCCACGGTGTCCTGTTTTTCTAGGTGATCCAGTGCGGGCCGAAAAAGCGATTCCTTTCCCATGAATCCGCCCGAGGCCTCAAATTCGCTTTTTCCACCCTCGTTGCAGATCACCACAAGCCAGAGAGTGACTGGTCTCGTATCGTTGTGCGCTCCGGCGGCAAATGTGCTGATCGGGACTTCCTGCCGGTCATCAAAGACACGAAAGTCTTCTTTCCTGAAATCGCGGACGGGCAGTCCATTTTTGGGGCCCTGGCTGAAGACATCAACCAGCACCAGAGAAGATTGCACGCGAATTCTTGATGACTCTGGGGAGGCGGGGAGTTGCTGAGGCGTAACAGGGAGTGATGCGCAAGCGGCAAGCAAAGAAATCGAGATAACTCTACTAGAAACGCTCTGGATCATGAAGTAGAGTCTACTTCGTTTGTTAACTAACCTGGTTTGATTAACGCTGCGGTAATCAAGTGGGTAATGGTCCGGTTAGCGGTTCGTTTACATCGCCAAGAAATCCAAGCAAGCGTGGATTCTGGTTGTTTGATTGATTTCTTAGGGTGTTTCTCTTTCTTAGTGGGAAGGCGGGGGCTTCTCCGCTTTTTCGGTGGTTTGGTAGCAGCTCGCTCTTGTTTCATTCAATTCACGTCTTTCGGAGATGACACCGTAATCGACTTTAGCATCCTTACCCACCGTGCTTGCCGTTTATCATGGGGTGCGACAACCCTGAACGGACCACGCTTCGCGTCGATGGGGGCACCGTCCAAGGTGTCTGCCACAAGTACCTCTGAGTTCATGAAGTCAGCGTCTAATTCAGCAAGAGCGAACAGCGCGCGGTAGCCATCGGTGGCTTCCGCGACTACATAGGTGGTCATGACTGGTCCGCGAATCTGTTCTCCGTGAGGTGTGCCTGCCCTGTGGAGCAACTCTTCCAGTAAAACGCCTTCGTAAACCTCGGACTTTTTGTCATGCGGGTTTTCGACGTCAAGGGTAGTTCGGCGCATCTTTTTTAGGTCAGCCATGGTTAGTGTGAGTGGCGTCGAAACCGCTCGATGTCTGGCTCCCCATAACGATCGCGCAGCGTCTGTGAAGTCTGTGCTACGGGCAAGCCGAAAGATACGATAAGCAAACAGGCAAAGAGAACTCGCATAGTGCGACCGTCCTAGCCTGAATAATTCGCGTTTTGAAACACGAAAAGCCTCTTTCATGGTACAAAGCCGTTGTCTAAGGCGGTTTTGCGACCAATCCGGAGGCTTTCGTGCCCGAGCATACCACGACACAGTGTGTTCTCTTCCCAGGAATTTTTGAGCGACCTGTAATTGCCAAGTTCGATCAATCGCAAGGCAGCTCCGATGGGGGAGCAGTGTTGCTCAAAGCCGCCGACCGAGAGTTGAGTTTAATAACGGCGCTGGCAGCTTGTCTGAAAGACGACCGCCAAGAGGCTAAGGTCCGTCACGAAATCGATGAGCTGCTCACGCAGCGGGTTATGGCCATCGCCTGTGGCTACGAAGATGCCAACGATGCCGCCCGACTGGCGTGCGACCCGGTGCACAAACTCCTGGTCGGTCGTGATCCCGTGGAAGGGGAAGATTTGGCTTCGCAGCCGACCCTTTCGCGGTTTGAAAATAGCGCGGATCGTAAAGAATTGTTTCGCATGGCCGAAGCCCTAGCGGACACGGTAATCGAACGCCATCGCAAGCGGCTGCGCGGTCGGGCTCGGCTGATCACCTTGGATCTGGATCCGACCGACGATCCTACGCATGGTGCGCAGCAATTGACGTTTTTCAATTGGCATTACGACACCTACTGCTACCTACCGATGGTAGGTTTTCTGACCTTCAACCACGAGGTGGAGCAGTATCTGGTCACCGCGGTGTTGCGTCCGGGGAACGCGCCGGGCTCGGCGGGAGCAGTGGGGCTGCTGCGCCGTTTGATCGAGCGGCTGACGGAAGCTTTTCCGAAGGCCAAGATCCGGGTGCGCTTGGATGGAGGTTTCGCAGCGCCGGAAGTTCTGGATTTTTTGGACTGCGAGCCGAAAGTGGAATACCTCGTCAATTTCGCAAGTAATGCGGTGTTGAAGCGTAAAGCCGAGTCGGCCATGAAATGCGTCCGTCGTGATTCGAAGATCTCCGGGCAGACCGAGCATGTGTACGCTGAATGTCAGTACCAGACGCGCAAGACCTGGCCGTGGAAACGTCGCGTCATTTATAAAGCGGAGGTGGTGCGGGCGAAGGGCAAGAAACCCAAGGACAATCCGCGCTTCGTGGTGACCAACATGAAGCAGAGTCCACAGTGGCTCTACGAGGAGGTCTATTGTCAACGAGGGGACCTCGAAAACCGGATCAAGGGTGCGCCGGCAAAACCGGCGAGGAGTAGGTGGTGCAAGTCCACTGCACTGAAAGGAGTAGCGAACCTCAGTGGCCCCGAGGCATGCACAGTCGACCGTGAGGCCGACGGCGAAGCGTTGTCCGGGGTACGCATAGGCCAGCCATCGAGCCGCGAAAATGGTTCATGTTCCGAACGCTGACACGGTCTTTGACGTGGAAGGCAACACGAGCGGAAGCGACATCGCGAGCCTCCGCTCGGTTCGGCGTGGTCTGAGACCCTGGCATGTGCGCACGCTCTTCGTATGGGAACCGGGAGATCTTGGGTTCGGTCGGGAAGCATCCCCGGCCCGCATCGGGAAGGCGAGGAGCCGAAGCCGATGACGAACGGGCCCAAGAAGTCTGACCTCGCCGAAGTAGCTGGGAAGCCGACGAACAAAGCCGGTATTCAAACGGCGGCGGAGCCGGTGGAGCCAAGGGCGGGGGCCGAGGGGAACGTGAGCCAGCAAAACACGTACCGGACGCAGTGCCGGGATCGCGTGTCACAGGCGCTGGAGCGCGTACGTAAGGCAGCAAGGGCAAGGAAGAAGGAACGGTTCACTGCGCTGCTCCACCACATCAGTATCGATTTGCTCCGACTGTCGTTTTACGCATTGAAGCGCAACGCGGCTCCTGGAGTGGACGGTGTGACGTGGAAGGACTACGAGGCAGTCTTGGAGAGCAACCTTCGAGGACTGCACGACCGGGTTCATCGGGGCGCGTACCGAGCATTGCCCAGTCGGCGGAAATACATACCCAAGCCGGATGGGCGACAGAGGCCGTTAGGTATCGCCGCGCTGGAGGATAAAATCCTTCAGCGGGCGGTGGTAGCGGTACTCAATGCGATCTACGAGGAAGATTTCCTCGGGTTCTCGTATGGGTTTCGGCCGAAGCGCAGTCAACACGATGCCTTAGATGCGCTGGTGGTCGGCATCCAGCGACAGAAGGTGAACTGGATCCTCGATGCCGATTACCGAAGCTTTTTCGACACGGTGAGTCATTCGTGGCTCCTCCGTTTCTTGAAGCATCGGATTGGCGACGAGCGCATTCTTCGTCTGATCCGCAAATGGCTTAAGGCGGGAGTATTTGAAGAAGGGATCGTCACGGAAAGCGAGGCGGGCACGCCTCAAGGAGCAACAGCATCGCCCCTGTTGGCGAATGTCTACTTGCACTATGTGTTTGATCTCTGGGCGCAGCAATGGCGGAAGCGCCACGCCCGCGGGGGTATGATCATCGTGCGCTTTGCTGATGATACTGTCCTCGGCTTCGAATACGAGTCTGATGCCAAGCGGTTTCTGGTGGAGATGCGGAAGCGGTCGGAGGCATTCTCGCTGTCGTTGCATCCGGAAAAGACGCGACTCATTCGGTTCGGGCGCTATGCAGCACTCAATCGAAAGGAGCGTGGTCAGGGCAAACCGGAGACCTTCAACTTTCTAGGCTTTACGATGATCTGCGGGCAGAAACGCACGGGTGGCTTCCAGCTTCTGCGAAGAACCCGCCGCGATCGCATGCAGGCCACGATCCTGAGAGTGAAGAAAGACCTGCAGCGCAGGCGACACCGGCCCATTCCAGAGCAGGGAAGATGGCTGGGTCAGGTGGTTCGAGGTTTCTATGCATACCATGCCGTGCCGACGAACTATCCGGCACTGGTGGTTTTCCGGGTCCGTATTGCGCAGCTCTGGAAGCGTGTGTTGATGCAGCGAAGCCAGCGCGCACGGCGAACCTGGAAGCAGATGCCGAGACTCTTGGATACCTGGCTGCCACGACCGCGCATACTGCATCCTTGGCCCGAGCGGCGCTTCGACGTTAAACACCCGAGGTGGGAGCCGTGTGCCTAAATCGGGCTCGCACGGATCTGTGCGGGGGGCGCGCAGTAATGCGCGTCCCTACCGCGAAAATTGCACGACGGCATGCAGATCGGCCGGACCAGTTGCTCGAACTTCTTGGCAAACACCTTCCGGGTGCTACTGACGGCGGCGGCTTATGTGCTGATGCAAGAGATGCGCCTTCGCCTGGCACGGACCCACCACGCCCGGGCGCAAGTCGCTACCTTGCGGGAACACTTTCTAAAACTCGGAGCCCAAATCGTTGCCACGGTGCGGCGCATCGTGGTGCACTTGCCTCAAGCGTTTCCCTACCGCGATAGCTTTTATCGTCTCGCTTTGAGCTTGGGCGCGCAAAGCGGATAATCCAGAGTCTCCACGATATAAGCTTTTTAAACGTCAACCCGTCGGTGAGGGTGTCTCGTTTCGCTTCAAAACCAAACTTCAACTCCACTAACAACTTTAGAATCAGTTTTCCCGCTCTACTTACCTCTGCCATTACTCGCAGGTTGTCACGCGCTCAAACAAAAGAGCGACTGAACCACTCTTCACGAATAATGCAGGCTAGATGCAGTAGCGAAGCTCCCAGACCATTTTGCGCCTCGGAAAAATCCCTGTGGTGCTCGATAGCCTGACGAAAAGATGCGGCCGCCTCTTCGTATTTCGCTTCGTGAAAAAGCGCTAGTCCCTTATCGGCATAGACCGCGGCTTTTTCCGGAGCGATCTTGATGGCTCTGTCGAAATTCGCGATTGCCTCCGCATCTTTACCGGTGGCTTCCAGCGCCTTGCCCAGATTGTCCAGGACGTCGGGATACTCCGGCTGAATTTTCAACGCCTCGCGGAAGCTGGCGATGGCCTGCTCGTATTCCTTCTTGTGAAGATGGTCGAGGCCGCGTTGATTCAACTTCACATCCTCGTGCGAAAATCCCCGACCATTGTCTGCGTTGCTAAAGGCAGCACCAATGAGACCAAAAAACAGCGTGAGCGCAAGTGACCTGATGGGGCGAGCAAGTGGCAGCTTCATGGACCCTGGCACTCCGGTCATGCCTTGGCGGAGGAGAAAAAGATTGTACAGAAAAACGAGCTAACCTTCACGTGCAGAAGGAGGCTGTGCAGGAGATCTCGACGCCTGAGCTCGCCTCTCAACTGTGATCTTCTAAGCCAAACAAAAATATGCCGGTAGGTTGTCTTGGGTCCAAAGTTGGGACCATTTCTGACAACAACGTCACCCACAACCATTAGGCAACCGCCGAGAGCTTGAACGGCACGGAGAGTACCCGCAATGCCCTGAAGTTCGGCCTTTGAGGAAGCTTTGGCTCAACGTTCTCACAAGATCCGCTTCGAATCCGGCAATCGCTTTCGTTAACGAGTTCGCAAGGCTACGCAATATTGCTGAAGAAACGAAGACTGCCGACGATGCCCGCACGATCCTCGTCGCGGCATCCCAACTCCTCCCTTGGGTTTGGAACTACGGAATTGACAAAGGCCGCTCACAAGCAATTTCCTTGGCGGAGTTCGGTGCGGCCCGCGTACTCCATTTGGTTCTCAAGAACTACTCCGTTGATTTCAAAGTTGCTCGCGAAACGGTCACACTTCATTGAAAATGACGATCCCGGTACACGCACTTCGGCATGATGCATCGATAGGACGAGGTCAATAAATTAGGGTCCATAGCTTGCTGACGGACCCTCTTTGACCCAATTTGATCGGTGCAATCCATTGATAGTACAATGGCTTAAGATGAGTCCTACGGTGGGCGTGTAGCTCAGCTGGGAGAGCGCGTGCTTTGCAAGCATGAGGTCGCAGGTTCGATCCCTGTCACGTCCACCAAATTTTTCCAACGGAAAATAATTCGCTATTTTAGTCTTGGCGCAGCCTGGATCCTGCACCCGTTCGCGAACACCAAACTATAACTTGATGTACACTCGGCGTCGTTGCTGACGGTGGAGCAGTGGTGCTGAATGGTAGATGGGCGGAACCATAAAATCCTGAATCTGGGTTGAGTTGCAATATGAACATCCGGTTGGGCCTGATCGGCGGCGGAAATATCTCTGAGACTCATGCTCGTGCGGCGCGAGCGATCCCCGGAGTTGAGATTGCCGCGATATACGGCACGAACGAGCAAAAAGTGCGCCGGCTCTGTGGCGAGTATGGAGGCGCGGCTTATTCCAATGTTGAAGAATTCCTAGAACATCGCCCAATGGATATGGTGGCGATTGGGAGTCCATCAGGACTACACGCGGAGCAGGGAATCGCGGCGGCGGCAAGCGGACTGCACGTGCTGACGGAAAAGCCCATCGATATCAGCACGGAGCGTACGGATGCGCTGATCGCCGCGGCCGAAAACGCGGGCGTGTGTCTGGGAGTATTTTTTCAGGATCGATTCAAAGCCGATATCGTCAAGGTAAAAGAGGCGATTGACGACGGAGTGTTGGGGCGGCCGGTGCTGGCGGACGCGCGAGTGAAATGGTTTCGTCCGGCAAGCTATTACGCGGATTCAAAGTGGCGAGGGACGCTGCGATTGGACGGTGGCGGGGCGTTAATCAATCAAGCGATTCATACAGCCGATCTGTTGTTGTGGATGTTTGGCGATGTGACGAGCGTTCAGGCGCAGAGCAAGACTTCTGTACATGAGATTGAATCGGAAGACACGCTAGTAGCGCTACTGGAGTTTGCGAACGGTGCGAGCGGCGCGCTGCAAGCCGCGACTTCAGTCTATCCGGGTTATCCACGGAGGCTGGAACTGACGGGCTCGAAAGGCACGATGATCATTGAGCATGATCGACTGGTGGGCGTGGACCTGCGAAGTTCTCACCGTGATTTTGTGGCGGGAGGGAATGACAAGAATGCCAGCGAATCTTCGCCTGTCGTCAGCGATTTTCGCGGACATCAAGCGGTGTTGGAAGATTTCATCGAAGCAATCAGAGCGAATCGGAATCCCCGCTGCAGCGGTAGGGAAGGAAGACGGAGTGTGGCACTGGTGGAAGCGATCTACAAGGCATGCAAGACAAAGGGGCGCGTTACGCTTTAACGCTACGACAGAATGAGCGAACGAGCAAAATCGCAAAGCGTTGCGGAGAATCACGCGGGACTCGTGGTTCCCACGGTGAGGTCAAAGCGTCCAGGAAGAGTGGAACTCAACGGACGCGTTGTATTGCTGACACCGATCGACCCGGGCGCGCACGGAGATGCGTTGTGGGAAGGAACTCGCGCGCACGACGGGTTATGGACATACATGGCGCATGGCCCATTTTTGGACCGAGTCGCGTTTGGGAGCCACCTGAACTGGATGGCTACTTCGGAAGATCCGATTTTCTACGCGATCGTGGATCGAGATATAAAGCGGGCCGTGGGTTACGCATCGCACTTGCGAATTGAGCTGACTCATCGGGTGATCGAAGTCGGAAATATTGTGTACACGCCGAAATTGCAGAGAACGGCTGGAGCGACAGAAGCGATGTACCTAATGATGCGTTATGCGTTCGAGGAACTTGGATACCGGCGTTACGAGTGGAAGTGCGATTCGAAGAATATGCCATCACGCCGCGCGGCTTTGCGACTGGGCTTCCGGTTTGAAGGAATATTCCGGCAACACATGATCATCAAGGGATTGAATCGCGATACGGCGTGGTTTTCGATCGTGGATACGGAATGGCCGGCGCGGAAGAAGGCCTTGGAAACGTGGTTAAAAGCGGAAAACTTTGATGAGCAGGGACATCAGAAAGTGTCACTTTCTTCCCTGCATGATGAGGTGTGAAGTGAGAACAAACTGTTGAGCGTGCCGAAGCGCTAAATGAATCTTCGGCAGAAACGAAGTGGAAGGATCGTGGTGGGGAAGGGTAGCCAAATTGCTTATCAAGGTGCTAGAAGATAAAAACACGCTGGGACGAGCCGCGGCGGAGCACGCCGCCTCAACTATTCGAAGGGCGATCCGAACGCGTGGCCGGGCACGGATAGTCGCGGCAACCGGCGCTTCGCAATTTGAATTTCTGGAAGCGTTGACGGGCATGCCGGATATCGATTGGACGCGGGTGGAGATGTTTCACCTGGACGAGTATGTGGAATTGCCTGCTGAACATCCAGCGAGCTTTAGAAGATATTTATTGGAACGGTTGATTAACAAGACGGGCATAACGCGTTATCACTTTTTGAATCCGCAGGGAGACCCGGTGGAAGTAGCGACGCGTGTGGGGAAAGAACTGAATTCAGAGCAGGTAGACATTTTATTTGCGGGGATTGGCGAAAACGGCCATCTGGCATTTAACGATCCACCTGCGGATTTCGAGACAGAAGAACCGTATTTAATCGTTGAGCTTAACAGGACATGCCGCCAGCAACAGGTAAACGAAGGTTGGTTTGCGGACCGTTCGGAAGTTCCGGAGCGAGCAATCTCCATGTCGGTGCGGCAGATTCTGCGCGCTGAAGAAATCATCGTGACAGTTCCGGGAGCAAGGAAAGCGCACGCGGTGAAATTGTGCTGCGAGGGAACGATTGGTCCGCTGAACCCGGCGTCGATTTTGCGAACACATGCGAATACAACGGTGTTTCTGGACAAAGAGTCGGCAGCATTATTAAGCGCGAAAACAAGGACGGCTAAGTAGGTGTTTTTGAAGCAAAAAACGACTAATCGAAATTCTGATGATGTTGTTGCGCAGCCTGGAAAGCGATGACGTCCAATGCGCAAGTGGGTTCATTCAATGCGCGCGCCGTTGCGAACCTGCGATGGTGGATCGGCGGGCTGCTGTTTGCGTCGACCATCATTAATTATGTTGACCGGCAGACTCTGTCGCTGCTTGCTCCCTTCCTGAAACAAGATTTTCACTGGACGAATACGGATTACGCGAACCTGTTGATCGGGTTTCGGATTGCATATTCGATCGGGCAGACGGTATGCGGGCGGTTGGTGGACCGAGTAGGCACGCGGCGCGGATTGAGCCTCACGGTATTCCTGTATTCGGTGGTGGCGGTGTGCACGTCGACGGCACGGGGGCTTTATAGCTTTGCGACGTTTCGTTTTCTGCTGGGGGCGAGTGAATCGGCGAATTGGCCAGGAGCAACAAAAGCGGTTTCCGAATGGTTTCCGAGGCGGGAGCGGGGATTGGCAACGGCGCTGTATGACAGCGGGTCTTCGATTGGAGGAGCGCTGGCACCATTTCTAGTGTTGGGGATTTATTTTCGATGGGGCTGGCGGCTGGCGTTCGTAGTGCCCGGTTTGTTGGGATTTGTGTGGCTGATGGTATGGCGAAAAATGTATTACCCGCCGGAACAGCATCCGCGAATCAGCGAGAAAGAATTAAAGATGATACTGGCGGATCGCCGCGACGCCGAGGCAATGGAGCACGATCCGCGGCGAAGCCTGCGCGATTTGCTGAAATTGCCGCAGACGTGGGGAACGATTATTTCCAAAACGTTCACGGATCCGGTGTGGTTTTTCGTGGTGGACTGGTTTCCGATTTATCTGGTGGCGAAAGGAATTCCGCTCAAGAGCGGATTGATCGCAGTGTGGATTCCATTCATTGCAGCGGATCTTGGCAATTTCTTTGGTGGCGGAGCGTCTGGCTATTTAATAAGGCGGGGATGGTCGTTGGGAGCAGCGCGAAAAACGCTGGTGGTCTTCGGGGGGATTGGAGTTTTATTACTGATTCCCACAATTCTTACAGCGAATCTGTATGCGATTACCCTATTGTTTGCGCTTTCCACGTTTTCCTATGCCGCATTTTCGACGATTGCGAATGTGTTGCCATCGGATTTGTTTGTAAGCCAGTCGGTGGCTACGGTCAGCGGATTGAGTGGGACGGGAGCGGGTATCGGCACGATCATTGCGTTCAAATTGATCGGATATTTCTCAGATCTTCCGCACGTGGCGGCTGCTCATTCGTTCGATCGGATTATTCTGACCGCCGGAATCCTGCCGTTTGTCGGGATGGTGCTGGTGTTGTTGCTGGTGCGGAATACGAGTGCGACAGATCAAGGATTGGTTCGGCGAATTTAGGGTGGCGACCGAGCAAGGATGCACAGAAGTGGAGATGAGCGCAAAAAAAAACGATTGAGTGGAATCCAGATACAGAAAGTAAAATAGGACCGA
Source organism: Candidatus Acidiferrales bacterium (assembly GCA_963726725.1). Taxonomy (GTDB): domain Bacteria; phylum Acidobacteriota; class Terriglobia; order Acidiferrales; family UBA7541; genus Acidiferrum. The sequence goes on along the minus strand of CAVSDV010000018.1, from coordinate 174,980 downwards.
TTTCGTGCACCAGTTCACTAGAGTTTCCTCGTGGACTCTGGTCTGGCCCTTTGTGAACCTAAGGTCGGAGTTGAAGCTCCAATCCCCCGGAAATTGTTTTGGAGCGGTTTCTAGAGGTCGAGATTATTACAGTCAGGAGATAACTGCGATGGACAATTCGGATGCGAAGTTGAACCGGCGGGAATTTCTGCAAAAGACGGCGTTGGTCGCGGCAGGAAGTGCGGCAATCAACACAACAGCGTTGTCTTACTCGCGAATTGTGGGGGCTAACGACCGAATCGCCTTGGGACATGTAGGGATTGGCATGCGTGGAAGCGAACTGCAGGGCATGATCGGAGAGTTGAAGGACAAGATGAATGTGGAGATGGTGGCGGTGTGCGATCTGTGGTCTGTGAACCGCGAGAACGCCGTTGCGGAGAATAAAAAAATCTATGGAAGAGCCCCGGTTGCGTACCAACACCTGGAAGAGATGTTGGCGGCCGGAAAGATGGATGGGGTCATCATTTCCACACCGGAGCATGCACATTCTCTGCAATTGAAGATGGTGGCGGAAGCGGGGAAAGATGCGTACGTTGAAAAGCCCATGGGGAATGTACTGGGGGAAGCGCAAGCAGCACGCGACGCGGTGTTGGCACGAAAGAATCTGGTAGTGCAGGTAGGGACACAGCATCGCAGCGAGCCATACCAGATCCGCGTACATGAAATGATTCGTGGGGGCGCGCTTGGCGACGTGACCAAGTATGAGATTGCCTGGAACTATCATGGTCCGCGGTGGCGCGGTCGTCCGCAAGTGAAACAGATACGCGAACAGGATACAGACTGGCGCGCATGGCTGATGAATAAACCGTATCGGCCGTTCGACCCACAACTATATTTTGAATTCCGGCTGTACACGGATTTTTCGAGCGGAATACCGGATCAGTGGATGAGCCATGGCATCGACCTATGCCATTTCTTCATGGAAGAGACCTATCCGGTGTCGGTGACGGCGAATGGTGGAATCTTTGCGTGGCACGACGGCCGGGAAAATCCCGACACCTTCCAGGCGCTGCTGACGTATCCAAAGGGTTTTCTGGTGAGTTACGCGACGAGTTTTGGGAATGATGCTCCGGGATACACGCGGATCATGGGGAAGAAGGCGACGCTATTCAATACCGGCGGAGAAGGGAGCCCGCGCTGGACGATCGTGGAAGAAAAAGGCAATCACGAGCAGGACGAAATGATCGACCAGCAGCGAAAGCGGACGGATGTGCTGTTGCCCGGCGATACAAAATTGCCGCCAACCGGAATTGCGGACGAGGATCTTTCGCACATGACGAATTGGTTTGAGTGCCTGCGCAGCCGCAAGCAACCGAATGCCACGGTGCAGAATGGTTATTCACATTCCGTGGCGTGTATCATGGCGGCGAAATCGTACTGGTCTGGGAAGAAATTGTATTGGGATCAGAAGGCGGAGACGATTCTGGAACACCCGCCGGCTTAGTGGCGAACGACGGGCAAAATCAGCGGGGCAGGATGATCTTTGACGTTCAGTTTGATTTGAGGCAAGCCTACCTTGGCAATTCGCAGAATTTGCAGGCTGCGGCAAAATGTATCGGCTGCAAGAGGAAAGTCAACTGATGATGGCCCTAAACGCAGGAGATTTCCCTAGTCTTCGTGGGAAAAGAACGATTCAAGTGCTTCGAATTTTGGTATTAGCGCAGGCCGGAGTGCTGTTTTTGGCTGAATTGCCGTGCTACGCACAGACGAATGTCCCTTCGCAGTTCCTGCCTGCAGTGGGCGATGCGCCGGATTCGGCGCCGCCGCTGGCCACAGATTTGTCTCCCGCGCTGGAGCGCGCGGCAATCGAAAAGGCAATGATTAAGGTTGCGGATTGGCAATTAGAACGGGCGAAGAAGGACTTCGATCGCGACTGGACCTTCGCGGCGTTGTATACGGGGTTTATGGCTGCATCCGCGAGCACCGGGAATCCGAAATATTCCGACGCAATGCTGGCGATGGGAAGGCAGTTCAATTGGGAATTGGCAACGGAATCGAAGAATGCGGACGACGATGCGGTGGGCCGAACCTACATTGCTCTCTATCTGAAACATCGAGATCTGGAAATGATCGAGCCAACGCGCAAAAAGTTTGATGAATTGATGCGCGGTCCGGAGAAACCGCCTCAGATCCAGTTTCCGTGGTGGTGGTGCGATGCGCTGTTCATGGCGCCACCGGCGTGGGCGGGTATGTACAAGGCGACGGGGAATATCGCGTATCTGGATTATATGAATCGCGAGTGGTGGGCAACGTCGGGGCGTTTGTACGATCATCAGGAACATCTTTATTTTCGCGATGCAAGTTTTCTGAACCGCAAGCAAGCGAACGGAAGAAAGCTGTTCTGGTCGCGTGGTAATGGCTGGGTAATGGCGGGGTTAGCCGGCGTGCTGGAACACATGCCGGAGAACTATCCGGACCGGCATCTATTTGTGGAGCAGTTCCGGGAGATGTCCGAAGCAATCTCGAAGATTCAGGGAAGCGACGGATTGTGGCGGACCGGTCTGCTGGATCCGGATAGCTATCCGCTGCCCGAAAATTCGGGGTCGGCGTTTTTTACCTACGCGCTAGCATGGGGAATTAATCGAGGAATACTGGAGCGTTCGCTATACGAGCCGGTGGTGGCGAAAGCGTGGAAGGGACTGCTGCAGCATATTTACGCAGATGGAAGATTCGGGTGCATCCAAGCGGTGTCTGATGCGCCGGGAAAATTCAAGCCGACATCGAGTTACGTTTATGGAGTCGGAGCATTTTTGTTGGCAGGGTCGGAAGTTGACCGGCTGGCGCAGAACAAAAATTCCACGGTGGGCGCGGCCGCCCAGCAGTAAGCAGGAAAGATGAGGTGAGACGATGGGTGCGCAGGCAGCGACTGCAGAAAACCTGGTATTTCGAAAGACGAATGCCTATGTGGGGCGGTATATTTCCGTGTCGCCGAGCAACAGCGCGATGAAACATCTTGCCTATGGGCGAATCATTTTGAATGCGGGCGAGCGAATGGCGAAGTTCGAGACGGGCGACCGTGAAACGGGATTCATCTGCATGAGTGGAGAGGCGGAAGTGTCGGTCGACGGAAAGTCGATTCTGCTAGCTAAATACGACGCCATATATATTCCGCGGGATTGTGTCGTGGAAGTGCGAACGGGAACGGCGGTGGACATCGCGGAATTTTCCGCAGATGTCTCGAAGAAATATCCTTTGCAGGTCGTAAGGTACGCGGAGCTTGCGAAGGACCCGGGGCTGAAATTTCAGACCGGCGGGCCATCGTCAACGCGAAATCTGAATATGCTGCTGGCGAAGAATATCGAAGCGGGGAGGTTGATCGCAGGACTGACACATTCGGCGCCAGGAAATTGGACGAGTTGGCCGCCACATGAACACGCAAAAATGCTCGAGGAACTTTACGTTTATGTGGATATGCCACACCCGGCGTATGCAATTCAACTGGTTTACAACAACACGGAGTATCCGGAGCTGGCGGCGATCGTGCGCGAGGGAGACGCGGTGTTGATGCCGAGCGGCTACCATCCGAATGTTTCTGTTCCCGGGCATCCCGTGGGATTTCTGTGGGCGATGGCGGCTCATCGTGAAGTGGAAGACCGGCAGTTTGGGGTGGTAAATGTGCAGCCGGATTTTAATCAAGGAAGTTCAGGGCTTGAGCAGGGTAAGAAAAGTTAGCGAAGAACAGCACTTGAAGCACGGAGCGGCGGAATGATTTTGGATATGTTTCAGTTGAATGGGAAGAATGCACTGGTGACAGGTTCTCGAAGAGGGTTGGGAGCAGAGATTGCCATCGCCCTTGGGCAGGCGGGAGCCAACGTTGCGTGTCATGGGAGGGGGGAAGACATAAGCCAAATTAGCGCGAAGATCCGTTCGTACGGAAGAAACTCAATTTATTTGACAGGTGACGTGGCGGATGCTGGCGTATGCGAAATGCTGGTGAGGAAGACGGTTGAACAACTGGGATCGCTCGACATCCTGGTGAACAACGCCGGCGTGATTCGGCGAAGCCCCGCGCTGGAATACAGCGGGGAAAGTTGGGATGAAGTGATCGCCGTAAACCTGACATCGGCATTTCGATTATCGCAGCTGGCGGCGCGAGAAATGGTGAAGAGGCAGCAGGGTGGGAAGATTGTGAGCATCGCGTCGGTCCTGTCGTTTCAAGGAGGAGTGCTGGTGCCAGCATATGCGGCGGCGAAAGGCGGAATCGCGCAATTAACGAGGGCTCTGGCGAATGAGTGGGCGGCGAAAGGAATTAATGTGAATGCCATTGCGCCGGGTTACATGGTTACGGACAACACGACAGCATTGCGAGAAGACGCTATTCGAAATCGGCAGATACTGGAACGAATTCCGGCGGGTCGGTGGGGCGAACCGGACGATCTGGCAGGAGCGGCGGTATTTCTGTGTTCGCGCGCCAGCGATTACGTTCATGGACATATTCTGACGGTGGATGGTGGATGGCTGTCGAGGTGACGAGGTGATGGTGGTGAAGAAATTGGGCTTCTTCGCATTGTTTCTGCTGACTGCGACGAACTGCTGGTCTGCGGGGAAAATAAAATCGATCCAGATTGCGGTGGAAAACCCGACGTCCACACTACGACGTGCGGGGGATGTGATCGTATCGATTCCGGAATTGCGCAAAGTTGCGCCAGATTTTACGGCAGGAGCAGTACGCGTCACATGCGCGGCTTCCGACAGTTCAAAAGAATTGACGGAACTGCCATCGCAAGTGGACGATCTGGATGGGGATGGCAAAGCGGATGAGTTGGCGTTTCAGATCGACCTTGCGCCACACGAGACACGCAGCGTGACTATTCAATTTGGCGACCCGAGCGAGATCCTTCGTATCCGGAAGGATTATCCGGAGCGGACGTACGCTCTATTTAGCGCGAAGTATGAAGGGCCCGGTTGGGAATCGGAGAACATTGCGTTCCGCATTTATTTTGATCCGAGAAACGCCATTGATATTTATGGGAAGCGGCGGCAGTCGCTGCAGTTGAAGCTCTACGCAACACCGGAATATCCGTATCACGAAGAGTCTCCCGAAGGACGAGACATTTTTCGAGTTGGAGATGCCATCGGGATCGGCGCAGTGGCAGCGTGGGTGGACGGAAAAGTGGTGAAGGCTGCCGACGTGAAAGAGCGCACGTGGCGGATCGTCAGCATGGGGCCGGTGCGGGCAATTCTGGAAGTTGGCTACGGCGGATGGAATCTGGGAGATAAAACGGTCACAGTTCGCTCGCGGATTATCATGTGGGCTGGCGAACATGGTTTTTATCACACGATCAGTGTTGAACCGCAGGCCTCCGCCACTTTTGTGACGGGCCTGCCGGTGAAGGCAGAAATTCCGCTGGAGAAATCTGTCCCAGCGGAAAAAGGAGGTGCTGCGTGGCTGGCGACGTGGGGCGAAGAGGTTGTAGCACCGGGAGCGACGGCGACGGCAATGGTCCGCGGGCAGAACCTGGGACTGGCAATTGTGTCGGCGAATCCGGGGGTGGAGTTTGCGGATGACAAGGTGAATTATCTTGTTAGGTTTGCGCCCCAGACTGGGGATGTAACGTGGTATGCGATGGCGGCGTGGGATCAGGAGAACAAGACTGAGAAGAAATCGTCTATGGAGATAATGAGTGCAGCGATATCGAGCAAGGAAGCGTTTCTAGCGCTTGTGAAGGAGCAAGGAAGGCGAATGGTGCAGCCGGTCAACGTGCGGGTTTTGACCGGGTCAGCGGACGACTGATCCCAATGCGAGAATTCAGGAGTGACTCCGAAGCACGGAGGTGTGGTACGATTCGGCCATTGCTTGAGGCAAATTCCTGTTAAAAAGCTGCAGTCGCTCCAATACGAAGTTCCGCCGCACGAAAGTCTTCCGCCCAAGAATGGATTAATCAATTCGAATTCGTCGTCCCGATACGTGGCGACCTAATAACGCGGGTTGTGAGGTTCTATGAAATGCGTTCAAACTTGTTTCGCATGGATGACGACATTTTCTCTGATTATTGGCCCCGTTGGGCTGGAAGGCTGCAGTTCAAAGGATAAGCAGCCGGCGGCGATTGTGCAGCAGGATCCGTCATCGCAGGCACAGCCTGGCGGGGCCGCTGCACCTGCTGGCAACCAACAGGCCAGCCAGCAACAACCCGCCGACCAGTCGCAACCGATCAGTTTGCCCGATGTGAATCTGACGCCCGCAGGGCTCGACGAATTACTGGCGCCCATTGCGCTTTATCCGGATCCAGTCCTGGCGGTGATGCTGCAGGCGTCGGTGGATCCGCAGCAGGTGATGGATGGCGGCAACTGGTTGGCGCTCGATCAGAACAATTCGCTGAAAGAAGCGGCGCTGGACGAAGCCTCAAAGCAGGCTGGTTTCACGCCAGTGATGCAGGCACTGCTGCATTATCCGACGGTGATCGACCTGATGTGTACGCAGTTTGACTGGACCAAGCAACTTGGAGCGGCGTACCAGGCGGACCCGAAGACGGTGCTGGATTCGGTGCAGAGGCTGCGGGCCACGGCAGTGGACAATGGAGCGTTGAAGAGCGGGCCGCAGATGAAGGTGGATGTGACAAAGCAGAACGGCCAGCAAGTGGTGCAACTGGCGCCGACGGATCCAAAGGTAGTGTATGTTCCACAGTATGACCCGCAGCAGGTGTTCAGTCAGACCACGACAACCACTTCTCCCAATGGAACAACAACCACAACGACTACAACAAGCGGGCCTGCGGGGTCAGTTGCTCCTGCCACTAGTTCGAGCAGCACGGTGGTCGTGCAGCAAGAGAAGTCGGGTGTGAGTACCGGAACAGCCGTTCTGATCGGACTGCTTTCTTTTGGGGCGGGAATGGCGGTCGGCGCTGCCATTAACAACAACAATTATTACTATCCACGCTGGGGCTATGGCGGCGTGTATTACGGCGGGCATCCTTATTATCCGCCTCCGTACTATCCTCACTATTATGGCGGATGGGGTCCGTCGTATGGATACAACCGGCCGGTGCACTACGGAAACACCAACATTTACGTCAACAACAGCAACAATTACTACAACCGGTTCAACAACAACAATAATTTGAATAACAACTACAAGCCAATGCCGGTGCACTACAACAACAAGCCAAACGGTGTGTATCAGAACAGCATGGGAAATAGCCCGGGCGCGAATAAGGGCGTGAACTACAACAAACAGAATCCGAACTACAAGGCGCCGCAGCAACGGCCAGCAAATGCCGGTAACAATATGAACGCGCAACAGCGGCCTGGCAACGTAGGGAACACGGCACAGCAACGCCCAGGCAATGTTGGCAACACTGCCCAGCAGCGCCCCGCCGGAAACGCCGGAAACAATCCAAACAACTGGAAGGGACAGAGCACGTATCAGGGGAACAAAGCCGGTGGTGCGAACGCTGGAAGCCGACCAACCACTGGCAACGCGCAGGCGCGACCGGGTGGCGGAGCGAATACCGGCATGAATGGAAGGCCGGGCGGAACAAGTCCGGGCGGTGGCAACGCAAACTTTGGAAATAAGCCCGTCGATCGAGGGTATGGACAGGCGTCGCCGGGTGGAAGGCCAAACACTGGGAACACTACGCCGTCGGGGCGACCTTCAACCGGTAACGCGCAGGCGAGTCGTCCCACGACGCAACCGGCAAGCCGGCCCCAACCACAAGCGAAACCGAGCGGTGGAGCATTTGGTGGTGCGTCAGGTGGTGGCTCGAGTGCCGCCGCAAGCAATCGTGGGCGATCGAGTATGGGTGCGCCACAGCATAGCGCGGCAAAGCCTGCCGCAAGCACACAAGCAGCGCCGAGGAAGAGGTAACCGACCATGAAAAAAACAAAGCTCGTTGTTACTTTCGCGATGTTGCTACTGAGTTGTGCGGCGGTTACCAAAGCCGTCGAACAGAAGACCTTTGACACACCCGCCCAAGCGGTACAGTCGCTGGTTGCAGCGATGGAGTCTGGGAAAGAGGATGAGCTACTTGCGATCTTTGGCGACGACAGCAAAGATCTCATCGAATCGGGAGATGCCGTCCAGGACAAGAACATCCGCGACGGTTTTTTGAAAGCCTACAAGTCAAAGCACACGATCATTGTAGAGGATGCCGACACGCGAGTGCTGCAGGTGGGGTCAAAGAATTGGGAAATGCCCATCCCCATCGTGAAGAAGGACGGTAAATGGCACTTCGACACGCCTGAGGGAAAAGAGGAGCTGGTCTATCGCCGCATTGGTGAGAACGAATTGGGGGCGATCGCGACATGCCGCGGCATCATTGCAGCAGAGGCAGATTATGCGGCCGTCGGGCACGATGGATTGCCTGCCGGTATTTACGCGCAAAAACTGCGCAGCGATCCGGGCAAGCAGAATGGCTTGTACTGGGAAACCAAAGAGGGTGAGCCGGAAAGTCCAGCAGGACCGTTGCTGGCGCAAGCAGGAGATGAAGGCTATCAAAAGGGCGACCCGTATCACGGGTACTACTTCCACGGCTTGAAGACGCAGGGCCCCGCAGCCAGAGGTGGCGCGAAAAACTATGTGGTCGACGGCAAACAAACCGGCGGGGTGGCGGTCGTCGCGTATCCGGTTCAGTACAAAAGCAGCGGTGTAATGACCTTTATCATTAATCAGGATGGCACCGTGTACCAGAAAGATCTGGGAACAGACACCGTAACCCTGGCAAAGGCCATTACCGAATTCAATCCCGACAGCACCTGGAAAAAAGTTACGGACTAACGAGCCCGAGTTTGGGGCAAGTCTTTCTGCAAATCATGGCGCGCAACAGGCTAACGTCTGTTGTGCGCTTTTTTTTGCGTATATCTCCTGCTATACGATTCTGGCGAATGTATACTTCCGGTAGTTCATCGCTCCAGAGAAGTGCGTGCGCCAGTCGAGAAATCAGAGAAGCGACCAGCGAAGAATGACTTACCAATGGGAGACGAATAAATGAGAGTGTCCAGAGGGATGCGAGAGACGTTGTTGTGCGTGGCGGTGATTTTGGCGCTGGGGATGGCGAGCACGGGAGTTGCGCAAACGAAATCGGCGGGTAAGGAAGCGTTCCGGCCAGACCGTATGGATACGGTGTTGTACGGAGCGGCTTACTATCCCGAGTACATGCCGTATGAACGGGCCGATGAAGATATCGCGCTGATGAAGAAGGCGGGAATCAGTGTGGTGCGCGTGGGAGAGTCGACGTGGGGATTATGGGAACCGGAAGATGGCAAGTTCGAATACGCGTGGATGGATAAGGTCATTGAGAAACTGCGCGCGGCAGGGATACGGGTGATCTTGGGGACGCCGACGTATTCGATCCCGGCGTGGATGTACAAGAAGCATCCCGAGATGGTGGTGACGCGGTTGAATGGGCAGTACCTTTATTACGGAATACGGCAGAACACGGATTTGATGAACGCGCAGTACCGGTTTTACTGCGAGCGAATCATTCGCAAGTTGATGGAGCACTACAAAGACGATCCCGCAGTGATCGGCTGGCAGGTGGACAACGAGACTTCAGCGGCGGGAGCGGCAAATGCGGATGTGCAGGCGGGATTTGCGGAGTATCTCAAGAAGAAATTCAAGACTGTGGAGGAGATGGATAAGGCCTGGGGGCTGAATTACTGGGGCCAGCGGTTGTATGACTGGAACGAACTGCCTCCGCGCGAGGGGATCATCAATCCGGGATGGAAGTTGGAGTGGGAGCGCTACCAGCAGTGGGAGACCACGGACTTTCTGACGTGGCAGGCGAAGATCGTCAACGAATACAAGCGGCCGGACCAGTTCGTGACCCATGATTTTGCGTCGCCACCACGGCCCGAAGTGAATGAAGTGGAGGTTTCGCGCGGGCTGGACATCGCCGCGTCGAATCCGTATCACGGCACGCAAGACAATTTCGATGGGGAGTGGTCTTCCCTGGTGGGGGATTACACCCGTTCGCTGAAGCATACCAACTATCTGATCACGGAAACGAACGGCGACACGATTGGCTGGGATTCCAAAAATCAATTCCCAGCATATGACGGGCAGATGCGCCTAGACGTGTACACGCACGTTTCGGCCGGCGCGAATATGGTTGAGTATTGGCATTGGCATTCGCTGCACTATGGCCAGGAAACGTATTGGAAGGGTGTGCTGGGGCACGACCTGCAACCCGGCAGGCCGTACGAGGAAGTCAGCAAGACGGCGCACGAACTGCAGCGCCTTGGGCCTGAGATTGCCAACCTGCAAAGAAAAAATCAGGTGGCCATCCTGTACAGCGACGATTCGCACTACGGAATCGAGTTCATGAAATTCAGCGACAAGATGAACTACCGGACGATCTTAATGCAAATGTACAGAGCACTATATCGCTTGAACGTTGGCGTAGATTTTGTGTTTCCGGAGAGTACGAACCTTGCGGATTATAAGGTGATCCTTGTGCCGCCGCTTTACGTAGCGAGCGACGCGGTGCTGACGCGGCTGAGCGATTACGTGAAGGGTGGCGGCAGACTGGTCGTGGCCATCAAGAGTGGATTCTGCAACGAATTCTCCACGGTGCGCTGGACGGCCATGCCTGGGCCCCTGAAAGAAGCTGCGGGATTCCACTACCAGGAGTTCTCGAACTTGGCAAAACCTTTGGAATTGAAAGACGACCCGTTCGGCGTAGGCGAAGACAATAAGGTTAGCGATTGGGCGGAGATGATCACAGTGGATTCGGCGAAGGCGCTGACTTATTACGACCACCCGTTTTTTGGGAAGTACCCGGCGATCACGAGGAATGACTTTGGGAAAGGGACGCTGACCTACGAAGGCACCGTGCTGAGCGACAAGTTGCAGCAGGCGGTGCTGATGGGAGTCTTGAAAGAAGCCGGGCTGGTGAATTCGGATCAGTCCTTGCCAGCATCGGTGCGCGTGAAGCACGGCACGAATCGGAATGGAAAGATGCTGCACTTCTACCTGAACTATTCCAGCGAGCCGCAGACGATCACGTATCCCTATGGGGCAGGAACAGACTTGCTGACGCAGGCCACAGTGGGCGTAGGGCAGACGCTTACCTTGAAGGCATGGGACGCCGCCATCGTTGAACAGAAGTAGGGCTTCAGTGGAAATGGCGTGCACCGGTTTAACACGTCCTGCAGGACGTGTGTAGGCACACACAATGTCCGTGGAGTGACACGCCACTGCCAGGACAATGGAATGCGTGCACGCAAAAACCAACTAATCTCGTGGACATCCAGCCACCCGCGAGTGGACCTTCTATTGCTATGTGTTCATGGGTGTTCTGCTACGTTCGAGTTATCGTAAGCGGTTCTTGAAGAGGAAGCATGGGCCGGGATTGGAAGTTGTCTGTCTGGGCGTCTGTTGGCGGAGGGTTGGCGGCGCTTATTCTGGCGGGCGGGTTCGTTTCCTGGCGGGCTTCGCGGGCATTACACGATTCCAAACAAGAAGTGCGTGCGGCCAAAGAAATTCGGCTGGCGGTACGACCGTATTTACCTCCCCAGAACGTGAATTTTGAAGTCGTGCGCTCGCCCGAAGTTTTTCTACAGGCGGCGCGCTTTCAGGATCACCTGTACATCGCAGGCTCCACCGGGCTGTCCGTATACGATTTAGAGGGAACGCCGCAGCGGCAATTCCTGGCTGGTAGGGATTTGCCATCTTCACCGCTGGTGGCGATCTCCGTGGGACTTCTGTCTGGTTCGGCGGAGTCGGAGTTGCGATGCTTGTTACAAAAATCCAGTGCGGTGGACGCGCGAGGTCTCGCCCCAGGACGCGGCCATTCTATTTGCGCAGGGAGAAGCCGGAAGACTTGTGGTTGACCGGCGACTTGGCTGGAGCGCGGTTCCCAGCAACAATTTCACCGCGCGGACTGTGGATGGCGAAGTGACCCTTCATGGGGTGGGTGAGGGCCACGGAGTTGGGCTCTGCCAACGAGGAGCGCGCGCCATGGCCACGGAAGGCGCGGATTTCCGCAGGATCATTCTGCACTATTTCCCCAATACAACGATTGAATCCATGTCGGGACAGCCTTCGCGGTAATCACTGGTCGTATCCGGCGCACCAATCCTGCGAGTGACCGTTTCGGAGACAAGTACGTCGACTGAATGCAAGACGAGCTATTGGTGGAGAGTGAGTACCGGACACGTGGACTGGCAAACGATGCCGTAGGCGATGGCCGACGGCAGGTGGCCGGGGTTTCGTTTTGTAGCGCGCAATCCGAGCAAAATCATATCCGCATGGTGTTCTTTCGCAGAGGCAAGAATCTCTTCCACCGGTTTCCCAAATCGCACTTCAAATTCCGGACGACACTTCGCGATGCAGCCCTTTGGCAGAGCTTTGTGCATCCGATTCACGATGAACTCTTCAACCAGTTTCTGGCCGGGCAAAGCGGTTTCGCCGGAATCTGCGACGACGTGCAGGACAGTCAGTTTCATTTTTTGACGGCACTCGAACAAGTGGGCAATACTCGCCGCTCTCTCATTGTGCGGTTTGAAATTTGCGGCAAACAATAGCCGCTTGAGCTCAAACTCCTGGCCGGCAGGAATTTCAACTTGCGGCGGCACGGTAAGTATCGGGCAGTCCGCCATCCGATAGATTTCCTCCGCCACCGCGCCAAGCACTAATTTCTTGCTGCTGGTCCTTCCGTGCGTGCCTACAGCCAGGAGATCAATTCGTTTGGACTTGACCGCTTCCGAAATCATGGGCCACTCAGACCCTTCGGCAATGATGCCCTCGTGAATGATCCCTTGCGCTCCGGTCATCGTGCATCAACCGTTGGAGTTGTTGCTGGGCAAACTCCCTCGCTTTCGCCAGTGCTTCGCGAGACGTTTCTGGTGACGCTAATTCGAACACGTCTATGGGAATCACGTGAATTAGAAATATTCTGGATTGAAATTTGCCGGCGATGGCGCGGGCGCATTCCAACGCCCTCCTGGCACCGGCCGAAAAATCAGTCGGGACCAGAATGCGCTGAAATTCGAGTCCAGGACGAACCTGATCGCCCTGGACAGTTGGTTTGCTGGACAAGTGCGCTAATGACGTCGCTCACAGACAGAATGACTCCGAGCGAGTGATGCACGTCACATGCCAAGGGGTTTTCTGCAAGTGCTGATAATGTTAAGTTGTATTTGTGGCGGACGCAGCCATCTCGCCGGAAACTGGGGGAGATGACGCAAGCGGCGCGAGTTTTCACGCTACCTGCTCTTTGCGGAGAGCGAATTCCCGTCCGACTTCGACCGTATGCTCACCTACTTGCAGCGTATACGGAGGGGAATGTTACCATCCTCAAATGTCTTCAACGGCCCCGGACCCGTCCATGAAGGAAAGTTTCATCGAGGAGATGAAGCGTTACCTTCATTTTCGGGATCATGACGCCGAATTGCTCAAGCAACTCGGTCCACGCATGGAGCGGCACCTACCCGAAATGGCCGAGCGATTTTATGCGCAGATTCCCCATCATCCGGGTGCCAACCGTGTTTTTACGGGTGGGGAAGCGCAGGTCAACCGCCTAAAAATGACCTTGCAGGCGTGGGGGCGTGGGCTGTTCAACGGGCGCTACGACGAACATTATGCGGAGGAGCGATATCAGATTGGTTTCCGCCACGTACGGATCGGACTCGATCAGAAGTATGTGATCAGCGCCATGGGAGTGGTTCGATCTTTCCTATTGGACCGTCTGCTGGAAGAAATTCCCGCGCGGGAAGAACGGCTGGCGTACTCGCAGGCGCTCGGCAAGATGCTTGACCTGGATTTGAACTTGATGTGCGATTCATATTTTCACGCGACGATGGATCATCTGCAGGCCTTAAATCACGAATTGGAGATGGCCGGGGCGCAATTGTTGGAAGCGAACGCCATCAAGGATGAATTCCTGGCGCAGGTCTCACACGATTTGCGGACGCCGCTAAACTCGATTTTGAGTTTTACAAAACTCGTTCTGGATGGACTCTGTACCAGTCCGGCGGAGGAGAAAGAAGTCCTTCGCGATGTGTTCAGCAGCGGTCAATTGCTGTTGCGGTTGGTGAACGATCTGCTGGATATCTCCTGTATTGAGGCGGGAAAACTGGCACTGAACCTGGAAGAAATGAACCCGCGAACAATCCTGGATTCCACGCTTCCGTTAATGGCGGTGCAAGCGGCATCGAAGAATCTTCGTTTGGTGGACGAAACTCTGGAACGGAACTTGCCGTTGGTTGTGGGAGACGAAGTTCGATTTCGACAGGTTCTTCTGAATCTTCTGTCGAACTCAGTGAAATTCACGTCCAAGGGCCATGTGATCGTGCGCGCGCTGGAAAACAAAACCGCCGGCGAGCTTCGGATCGAGATCGAAGATACCGGGATGGGAATTCCGGAAGACAAGCGCGAGGCCATGTTTGAAAAATTTGTACGCCACGACCTGCAAGCGTTGCGAGGAATCAGCGGCGCCGGACTAGGACTGGCGATTGCCAAGCGGTTGGTGGAAATGATGAACGGGAAGATCGGCCTGGAGAGTGGAACTGATGGGAAAGGGTCGCTCGCGTGGTTTACGCTGCCGCTGGCCGAGGTGCGAGGGTGAGCGCTGAGGGCACCGGCGAGAAACAGAAACAAATCATCATCGTGGAAGATAACTCGCTTGTTGCGAAATTTTTTCGCATGGCGTTGGAACGGGCCGGGGGATATTCCTGCACCGTTACGGAAGATGTTCCGGCAATCCTCGCGGAAGTAGAAGCAGGCAAAGTAGATTTGATACTGCTGGATGTTTCGCTCAGCAATGCAGAGTGGGAAGGCCAATTGGTAAATGGGGTAGAACTGTGCCGGATTCTTAAAGAGAAATCGCGGCGGCGCCTGCCCGTGCTCTTGGCCACAGCTCATGCGATGAGCGGCGACCGCGAACGACTGTTGCAGGCCTCCGGTGCGGATGGCTATTTGGAAAAGCCGGTCTACGATGCGGCAATGCTGGTGGCTAAAGTCCGCGAACTCATGGACTGAGGTTTTTAGAGGCACGGCTGATCAGGCCAAGGTGGCTTGCAGAACTTCGCGGAGCAGTTCCTGTTTTTGCGGCGAAATTTTGCCGCCTTGCGACGTCAGATAGAAGACGTCGATGGCTTTCTGCCCTTCCGTATCAATCAGCGCCACTTCAATATTGCAGGCCAGTCGCGCCAGTGCGGAGCCGACTTCGTACAGCAGTCCGGCACGATCCTGCGTAACGATCTCCAATAAGGTGCATTGGTCGGAGGACGCTTCATCAAAATTCAACGAAGTTTGGATGGCGACCTTGGGCGGCCGCGTCAGGGAAGACGCCAATCGGCCCTTCAGCAGCGGTTCCAGCGACTGTCGGTTGTTTACAACATCCGCGATGCTTTGGCGAAAGCGCGGAATTTCGCTGGGGTTCAGTTCGAGCGTGCGATGTAGATCGACAAAATGGAATGTGTCGAGCACCACGCCCGCAGCATTGGCAAACGCATCCGCTTTTACAATGTTCATACCCCACGCGGCCAACACGCCGGCGATGGCGGCGAAGAGAGCGGGCCGGTCCGCAGAGAGCAACGTGAGGGTGAAGGCGTGATGCGTTGGCTTCAGTTCGGTCTGCACCGGCTCTGCTCCCAACTTCTGGTAGAGCGCAAAGTGGGATGCGATCTCGGCGGGCGAATGCACAGCAAGGTAGCGGCGCGGGAATCCTTCGAGGAACCGTTCGATTTCCGGCTTCGATTCCCAGGCCGCCTGTTGGCGAACTTGATCCAGCAGCAGCGCTTCATCGGAAGCGTGCAAGACGATCGCGATCGACGGTGCGGCTGAAATGGTTCGAAGTGGCTACGAAAAGTTGCCACAGCATTTCTGCTTTCCACGGAGTAAGTGCTTCAGGATTCACGGCGTGTATATCCGCGTAAGTCAGCAGCGAAAGTCGCTGCAGCCGTTCCTGATTGCCAACGATTTCGGCAAACGAAGAAACTGTCGAGGGATCGAAGATATCGCGGCGCTGCACGGTGGCCGACATGTCGAGATGATGTTCGATCAGAAAACTGACCTCCGCTTTCTCCTCCGGCGTGAGGCGCAATCGGTCAGCGGCGGTTTCCAGGGCCTGCAGACTTCCGGTAACGTGGTTCTCGACAGGCATGCCTTTGCCCACATCGTGAAGCAGCAGACGCGAGAATCAAAAGATCGCGGCGATCGACGGCGCGCCACAGCGGCATGAAGTGAGTACCGAGTGGATCGTTGGGCTCGGCGAGATCCTGCAAATGTTCGATAGTGCGCAACGAATGTTCGTCAACCGTGTAGCGATGATAAAAGTCGCGTACCACGAGAGAATCGATGTTCCGGAATTCCGGAAGCATTTCGATCAGCAAACCAAGGCGATGCATGGGACGCAAAGCCACACCTGGGAAATCTCCGCCCAGAATTTCGCTTAGTGTCGGACCAGGCGATCCGCGTGTTCCGGTGCGTCAGTTCCGGATGCATCATCACGTAGGCGATGGCACGTTCGGATTCGCGACTAAGGGGAAGACCCGTACGAGATGCCTCGGTGAGTAGAGAGCAGGTGATATTGCGGTCCGCGAAGGCCTGTTCGCTGGTGATTTCCAGAAGTCCATCGCGCACCACGAACGGCCTGCCGTTCGGCGCGTCTGGTTTTGTGCCGAGCGTGGCATTCATCAGGCGTTGTCGCAGAGAAAGTGTGACGGGAGCGCGCTGCTCCACGAAGCGCAAGAGTTGCCGGTTCAGCGTGCGTGCATGCCGGAAGTACAGCCGCATCCATTCCGCAGCATTGCGCCGGAGATTGTCGTCGATGCCCAAAGACCGTTCCGCTGCGCCAGCCTGCAATTCGTACGTGAGCGTATTGTCGTTACGGGCGTTGCTGTAATGAAGAAAGCAGCGGATTGAACTGAGGAACTCCACGGCAATGCGAGTGAGTTCATCTTCGCTAACAGGGCTGATGCGCGGATCGCGGCGCTCTCCGGCCAACTGCCTCATCCACAGAAGCGCGTGATAATCGCGAAGTCCGCCCGGAGCTTCTTTGACGTTCGGTTCCAGATGAAAGATCGTGTTACCGTAGCGGAAAAGCCGTTCGCGTGTCAGGCGCTGCAGTTCGGCCAATAAAAAGGATTTGGTCTGCTTTTCAGAGCCGATAAGAATCTTGGAGTCTAGTTTCGCAAAGATAGAGTTGTCGCCAGCTAGAAAGCGGCGATCGAGCATAGCCAGGTGAAATTCGGCATTGTCGCCTTCGATGCGGCGGCATTCATCCAAAGTGCGGCCGGCAGAACTGACGCGAAAGCCCAGGTCCCAGAGAGTGCGGGAGAATTCAGCGATGAGAGGACGAAACTCCTGTTCGGACTTGTCGTTTCCGAAGAGGAACAACAGATCCAAATCCGAGTACGGGAAGAGCATCTCGCGGCCGTAGCCGCCCAGAGCCAGCAAGCACAAGCCCTGTCCGGTCGTGCCGCGCACCCGGAGAAGTTCAGCAAAAACTTTTTGAATGCAATCGTCGGCAAGTTCACACAATTGACGCAAAGTATCCTGAGCGGTGGCGCCGCTGTTGAACAGCTTCAGAATGCGCTCTCGCTGGGCTTCAACTTGCGGCCCTAACACAGAGAGCGGGGTGACGGATTCTTCCATCTTCGTGCTCAGACGACGTGAAGGTACGAGACTGGATCGCGGAGAGGACATGAGGCTTACAGCGCGCTTTCGCCGCGTTCCTCGTTGCGAATCCGGATCGTATCTTCGATCCTGGATAAAAAGATTTTACCGTCTCCGATTTTACCTGTCTTGGCGGTTTTCAGGATGGTTTCCACCGCGCGTTCGACCAGGGCATCGGGCAGCACGACTTCCAGCTTGATCTTCGGCAACAGATCCACGGTGTACTCGCGGCCGCGATAGACTTCCGTGTGGCCCTTCTGCCGGCCGTGACCGCGCACTTCCGTCACGGTCATGCCTTCGATGCCGATTTCTAGTAAAGCATCCTTCACCGATTCGAACCGCGACGGCTGGATGATCGCTTCTATTTTCATCATACGAATTTCTGCTCCCGCATGGAGTGGTGAACCTGCTTCCGCCCCTACGATTCCATGTTATAAGCTTCTTCACCGTGTTGCGAAATATCCAGCCCTTCCACTTCGTGTTCTTCCTTGACGCGCACGCCGGTGACCGCATCGACAATCTTCAGGATGACGATGGTGCCAACCAACGCGAAGACCCAGGCGAATAGTACGCCAACGAATTGATAGCCCACTTGCACCCAACGGCCGTCCAGCGCGCCGACCGGTTTGCCGTCACCGAAGATGGGATTGTAAATAGCTTGCGCGAATAAGCCGGTCATCAACGCTCCAATCGTTCCTCCCGCGCCGTGCACTCCGAATGCGTCCAGCGAATCATCGTAGCCAAACATGGCTTTGAATTTTGTGACCATCAGGTAGCAGAAGATGCCGGCGATGAAGCCGATCACTAGTGCAGGCATGGGTCCGACGAAACCGGCTGCAGGCGTAATGGCTACGAGTCCCGCCACCGCGCCGGAGATCGCGCCCAACGCGCTGGCTCGGCCGTTCTTCAGCCATTCTGCCAAGCTCCAGCTTAGTGCAGCTGCGGCCGCACCGAAGTGTGTGGCAACGAAAGCGCTAGTCGCCAAGCCGCCGGAGGCAAGCGCGCTTCCCGCGTTGAATCCAAACCATCCTACCCACAACAGGCATGCACCAATAAAGCTCAGCACCAAGTTGTGCGGCGGCATCGGCTGTTTTGGATAGCCGATTCGTTTTCCCATATAAAGCGCGCAGACCAGCGCCGAAACGCCAGAAGTGATATGCACGACCGTGCCACCGGCAAAATCCAGCGTAGGAAAGCGCCCGCCCAGCGCGGCGTTCAGCAAGCCGCCCTTGCCCCAAACCATGTGCGCCATCGGGGCGTAGACCAGCAGGAACCACAAAGTCATGAACAACATGGTGCCAGAAAATTTCATGCGCTCCGCGGTCGCGCCGGTGATCAGCGCCGGGGTGATGACCGCAAACATCAACTGGTAAATCATGAAAGTCATTTGCGGAATCGTGGCTGCGTAATCCGCATTGGGCACGACCCCAACGCCACGGAGGAAGGCGTGCTCAAAATTTCCGATAAAGGAACCGCTGCCCCCAAAGCACAGGCTGTATCCAACGAGCGCCCAGAGCACCGTGATCAAAGACATCAGCGCAAAGCTTTGCATCATGATGGCCAGCACGTTTTTATGCCGCACCAGGCCGCCATAGAAGAGCGCCAGGCCCGGACCGGTCATCATCAAAACCAGCGCGGCGCAGACCAACATCCAGGCGTTATCTGCGGAAGACTGCGCGGCCGCTACTTTCTGGTCGAGTTGAGCGAGTTTTTCGTTCACCACGCGCGGCACGTCGACAGGGGGAGCAGCGGAGGAAGTCGTGGCGGCGGGAACGGGCGAGGAGGTTTGCTGCGCGGGGAGGAGAATGGTCGTAAACAAGATCATCAGTAACAGGCAACAAACAACGCCCATGCTCTTCATCGAGTTCTCCACTTCCATAGGTCTGAGGCCAAGTTCGGTTGGCTCACTTGTAAAATATCTTGGGGTCCAGTCACGGTGTAGGCGGGATTATACGCGCCACGGCGAGCCAAATCTGCTTGAAGTTTTGCTAGTTCGGATTCATTTTTCGGATAGCTGACCGAGCAGAAAGCGGCGTTTGACCTCGGCTGCGAAGCGGTCGGCATCGCGCGTGGGCCGCGGGATACGCAAGCCGTCGGTCACACTCAACGTCAGGCGGATGGCGGTGGTCAGGCTAACCCTGTGTCCTTGAGAGACATAGATGGGACTGGCGCCGATCCGGGTTCGCAGCACGGCGCCGACGCGCTCCTTATTAGCGGACTTAAGGTCGAGTAAGGCGCTCCAGCTCCCCTGACGTTTGCCTGGTTCATCGTGGGTGCCCATCAGCCGGCTCTTGGCACATCCGATCGTCGGGCGCCCTAGTACGATTCCCAGGTGCGTGGCCAGGCCCATTCGCCGTGGGTGGGCATAGCCCTGGCCGTCGCAAAAGAGCAGCTCGGGCATGTTTTTTAATTTCGCCAACGCGACCAGCAGAACGGGGATCTCGCGGAAGCTGAGCAGGCCTGGCACGTAGGGGAATCGCAACGTGTCGAGGGCGTAGGCGCGCTCGATCTCCACCATTTCGGGATAGCGATACATCACCACGCAGCCGATCGCGCGATTGGCGACTCTTGATGCGTTCCAGCGATTCGTGTGCTTTGGTAGGGCTTGCGATCCGGTTAATACAAATGCAGCGTCTAACCCCGCGACGGTATTGATCTTTGCGAAGCGATCCTCGCCGATCCAGTACCGTTGTAATTTCGCTTGGATTTGCGCGGCCTGTTCTGGAGAGACATCCCAGCAGTGCCGGCGAGAAGCTATTGCCAACTTGTTCTCCATATCCAACATCGTATAATGCAAAGGCCGCCTCAAAACCATCTGCCCTGCGGCGACCCAGCTTTGTTCGAACGCTAGGAAAAGGAATCTTTCAATGACCCTGCACCCACCTCTGGAGGTTTCCGCGCGCGAAGCCGCTGGAATTCACTTTATTGATGTACACGGCCGTCTGACCATTGGCGAACCCAGCGAAGTGCTGAGCGATTTCGTGCAGAAACTGATGCAACAGGGCGCGCGCAAGATCATCGTCAACCTGAACGACATTCCGCAGATCGACAGTTCCGGCATTTCCGTGCTGGTGAAACTCTCCATTTCGCTGGCCCGGCAAGGCGGGGCGTTGCATCTGGTTACTGGTCAGGGCCGCGTGCGCGACGCGCTTACGGTCACACGGTTGGTCGAAGCCATCCCCACGTATGAGACCGAAGAACAAGCCAAAACCGGCTTCTAATCTGATTTTCAACTAACTCTATCTAAAACACGAGGCATGTTACCCTGCGCGGCTATGAAGCCGCCCTCTTCGTTGCATCTATTAGCAGTATTGCTTGTTACGTCGTGTAGCGCATTTTCCGCGTTTTCTCAGGAGCCCAATCAGGTCTCGATTGTTCCATCGAGTTCGCAAGCGGCGATGCAGGAGATCGCGGCCAAGATCGCGCAGAAAGCCAAAAAGGCCGGCTGCGATTCAGCTCCATGTTCTTTGCGAGTGACTGATTTCTATACTTCGTCTGACGGAACTTCACGCGCAGGTATCAAACTCTCGGACGAGTTCGTTGCACTTCTAGCCAAGGAGTTTCCCCCAGGCAAGGTAATGAACCGCACTTCCCTCCGGCAGTTTGTGAACATCAACCGGATTCGGCCAAAACTCCTGAAGGAGGATAAGGCTGCGAGATGGATGGGCAGAGAACTGGACGCTACGACTGTTCTCCTAGGTGAGTTCGATCTTAAACCGGGCGGCTCGGAGGCTAGATTCGAGATCCTTGATGCGCTGCCAAACAAAAAGAAATCGGAATCGTTCGACACTAAGCTTCCTAACCTGACCTTTGATCAGGCAGATCTGCAAATGTTCGAACCCTTTGCTCCGCGGGACAAGGTTAGCAAGAGCGCTAGCGGCGAGGCCGTGCTACCGGCGAACAAAGGAGGCGTCAGTTCGCCGCGCTGCACCCACATGCCCAATCCCTCTTACACCGATGAGGCGCGCGAAGCCAAGCTTTCGGGGGTAATCACGCTGGAAGCAATTGTGACCCGTCAGGGAACGGTGGAGTTCGAGTGAATGCTCCACGGATTGCCATTCAATTTAAATGACCAGGCGCGAAGGATTATGGCACTGTGGCGGTGCACTCCAGCCACAAAGGATGGCCAGCCGGTTCCAACTCCAGTCATGTTCGAGGTGAATTTTAGGCTGTATTAAGGCTCGATCAACAGCCTTTTTCAGTTCGGCGAAGCCCAAAAAGGCTGGTTTTCAAAATCGCCGGTTTCAACCGCGACCCACTCCTCCGTTTTTAGTTCTGGCGGTCTCCGTGAATTAGCGGCCAATTTGTGACACTGTGGGTTTCGATTGCTGCGTTTTTAATTCCGGCCTTTCGGCACGCCAAAGCGAAACCTGCCTTCAGATCGACAAACGGTTTGCCGGCTTCGCGGTTATAGAAAACAAACTCATTCTGCTGTCCCATTGCCCAATAATCTAAAAAGCAGCCACGCTTGCGCGTTTATTGGGACGGGGCGAATCCAGTCGGTCTTTCGAGCAAAAACCTTGATGAGGTTGTTTTCCATTCCCCCTGTTCCCAGGTTACCCCGCAGTGATACGATGCGAATCCGTCTATGCCTGTCAGCAAACAACTCTTTGACGCACTAATTGTCGGTTCCGGAGCCAGTGGTGGCTGGGTAGCCAAGCAACTCACCGAGCAGGGTATGAGCGTCCTGATGCTGGAGGCCGGTCCGCCTCGTGTACCTACCCGCGACTTCACCGAGCATGTACGCCCTTATCAGGTAAAGTTCCGCGGTTTCGGCAACCGACAGGCACTCCTCGAACGCCAGCCCATTCAGCGACTGTGTTTTGCTTGCGATGAATACAGCCATCAGTTCTTTGTCGACGACGTCGAAAATCCGTACACCTTTCCCATTGACAAACCGTTCATGTGGATTCGCGGTCGCCAGGTTGGCGGCAAAACCTTCTGCTGGGGCCGCGAAAGCTATCGTTACAGCGACTACGAGTTCAAAGCCGCCAGCCTTGATGGTTACGGCGAAGACTGGCCCATCGGCTATAAGGACCTCGCGCCGTACTACGATCTGGTAGAGTCATTCATCGGCGTCAGCGGCTCGCACGAAGGACTCGAGCAGATGCCCGACGGCAAATTCCTCCCGCCGATGAATCTTTCCTGCGGCGGAGAGTTGGCTCGTGAAGTCATCGGCAAGAAGTTCGGCTGGGTGGTCATGCCCGATCGTGTGGCCAATCTCACCACCGTGCATCGCGGGCGACCGGCGTGCCATTACTGCGACCAATGTCAGCGTGGCTGCCACACTGCATCCTACTTCAACAGTCCGTCCGTGACGCTGGTCGCTGCCGCACGCACAGGCCGCCTCACGTTGGTCAGCGACGCCGTTGTCAGCCATGTGCTGATGAACGAGAAGGGCAAAGCTGAAGGTGTGTACTACGTGGATCGCTCGACTCACGCGCATCGCGAAGCGCGCGCGAAGGTTGTTGTCCTTGCTGCCAGTGCCCTTGAATCCACACGCATCCTTCTCAACTCGTCTTCCTCTGGCCTTTCGGCCGGCCCCGGCAATTCCTCGGGGCAGCTTGGCCACTATCTGATGGACCACTTCACGCTGGAAGGTGCTGGCGGCTACCTACCGCAATTCAAATCCTCGCAGCGCGCTCCAACCGGCACTCCCTGCGGCTTCCTGATTCCCAAGTACGTGAACACCGGCAAGCACACGAATAAAGCTTTTCTGCGCGGCTATCGCTTCGACGGCGACGGTAGCCAAGAACTTTACGCGCACGCCTTCGGGCTCGCGGGTTTCGGATCCTCCTGGCGGCAGAAAATCCGGTCGGAAATTCCTTACTATTTCGCAATTACTGTGCAGGGCGAATGTCTGCCGCGCTACGAAAATTACGTCACGCTCGATCGCGATAAGAAAGATGCCTGGGGAATTCCGGCACTACGCGTTGTGGCCAGCTACGGAGAAAACGAACACGCCATGGCCAAGGCCATGCGCCACGATGTGCTGGAAATTCTCGACGCGATGAAGCTGGATCGCTCGCAGCCGCCGGGTGAGCAGCTGAGTGTTTTCGGCAAAAACATCCACGAGTGCGGCACTGCCCGCATGGGCGCTGACCCCAAGAAAAGCGTTGTGAACGGCTTTGGCCAACTGCACGACGTCACGAACGTCTTCGTGACCGACGGCGCAGTCTTCGCCACGCAAGGGTGTTATGAGCCGACACTCACTATCATGGCCATTTCGGCTCGTGCTGGAGACTATATTGTCGACGAATACCGCCGAGGCAACCTTTGATTCGGGATTCTCATGAAGCCTGACGATTGCAAATTCGAGCAAGACCAGCCGTTCACGGGACTTTCCCGTCGCGACTGGCTGCTGAACTTCGGCAGCGCGGTGATTCTATCCGGCTTTGCAGGCATGCCTGGCGAATCGCAGCAAACAGAGCACGCCTTCGCCACAGCACTTCCTCCGGGCCTCTATACGCCGTCCATGGACCATGTGACGCACGCATTGAACCACGACGGCCCATTTTTCCCCATTCCGCCCGGTGCCGAAACCCAATTCGTACGCCCGCGCTCGGGACCATTTCTTCCGCAGGCGTTTTCTTCGGAACAGTTTACGGTAATTCGTCGGCTGGTCGAGCTGATTCTCGGAGAAGACCTGAAAACGGCCCCGGCACAGCCGGAAGCGGGAGCGCCGGAGATCCTCTATGACGGAGTGGCAGAGTGGATTGACCTGGTCGTGCTCAGCGGCCCAGGCGTCCGCGCTGCCGCACGGAACCTGACGCCCGAACAGCGGGCCCTCGCCGTCGCATACTTCACTACCGAAGGACCGGTACACGAACTCGAAACCTTCGAGCCGGAACGAATCTGCAAGGAAGGTCTCGCGTGGCTGCAGCAAGAAGCTGAGCACACATCCTTCAGAACGTTCCTCAAGGTCCCGCCCGCAATGCAGTTGGAACTGGTTACCTCCATAAGCGACAGCCGTCCTGATCCAGCAGCAAGTAACGCCGGTACACGGTTTTTCGATTTTCTTAAGGCGGAAGCCATCAGAGGCTACTACACGTCACGGCTCGGTCTGAAGGAACTCAACTACACTGGAGATTCCTTTTATAGCCAATCACCCGGCTGTGGACACCATTTGTCGTCCGATCATCCGTCACACAAACCTGACGTCTAACTTTTAAGCTTGGACGGCCTACACAGGTGTGCAGAATCATGGGGAGCAAAACGCGACCTACGCCTTTTAGAGTGTCACACTAATGGGCGCAGGCGGTTGCTAGCTCGAATGTGAAATTCGCCTAGCTGCCTTTTTTCAGTTCGGCGAGGACCAGGCGGGCCAGCTCTTTCAACGTGTCGAATACGCCTTGACCGTTGATCGCCACGCCTTCAATCACGGGTTCGCCCTTCTTCTGAAGCTGCTTTGTGAGATCTTGCACGGACATGGCGTTCGGCAGATCGCGTTTGTTCAACTGCAGCACATACGGTATCGTCGTGAAATTCAGGTTGTGTTCCTTCAGGTGTTCCTGCAGGTTGTCCATCGTTTCAAAATTCGCGTCGAGGCGTTCTTCCTGCGAATCGGCCACGAACACCACGCCGTCCGCGCCCTTTAGAATCAACTTGCGGCTGGCTTCATAAAAAACCTGACCGGGAACGGTGTAGAGATGGAAGCGCGTTTTAAAGCCGCGCACGGTACCTAAATCGAGGGGCAGAAAGTCGAAGAACAGGGTTCGATCCGTCTCCGTGGCGAGGGAGACCATCTTGCCCTTCTGGTTTTGATTGGTGTGATCATAGATCCATTGGAGGTTCGCTGTTTTGCCCCCCAACCCAGGACCGTAGTACACCAACTTACAATTTATTTCGCGAGCAGGAAAATTAATGAAAGGCACGAGTCGTCAACCTGAATCCCGGTTAAAACTTATAACACACGCACGCAGGGCAAGCCAGCGTCCCTCCGTCCGTTTGGAGCCTGGAATCACCTCCTAGTGTCGCGGAGAAGCCGCATTTGGCGGAAGGTATTTTTGGGGACTGGTGCCGGAGGGTAAAGGCTATCCAACTCGTCACTTTGTGGAAAATGAGGCCATTCCGTTGACGGAACACTCAGCCTTTGCTACATTCGCGCCATGGCGAGAGCGCAAAAGTCCTCAGCAGGCTCGGGGCGCGGCAAGTCAGCCTCCAAGTCCAAGTCTAAGCAATTGAAAGAAAAGAAGTTAGCGGTTCCTCCGCCGCAGCGGGGTGGTGTCGAAATGGTAGATCCGCGCGTGCAAGCCCAGATGAAGATCTACGAAGAGGCTATGGCCCTGTTTCATCAACAGAAATTTCAGCGTGCCAAGCAAGAGCTCGAGAAGGTCTTAGAGGGCCCAAGCAAGGAACTGGTCGACCGCGCCCGCATGCACATGCGCATTGTGGAACAGCGCATGAAGCCCACGGCGGACCAGAGCCCGAAATCGCCCGAAGATCACTATCAGCGTGGCGTGGGCATGATGAATCTGGGGCGTTGGGACGAAGCGCGCGAAAGTCTGGAGAAGGCGCGCAAATTGGCGCCAAAGGCTGACCACGTTCACTATGCGCTGGCCGCACTCGATTGTCTGACTGGCGAAGCGGATTCAGCGATGGCCAATCTAAAAATCGCAATCGATTTGCGTTCTGCCAATCGTTACCACGCGCGCAACGACGAGGATTTCGCTTTCCTGCAGGAAGATCCGCGGTTTACGGAATTGCTATACCCTGAGAAGGAAGGCTATTCCGGTTAGCCCTTCTCCGGTAATTGCCCTGTAGATTTATTTTAGGAATGTCTGCATTCTGCTTTGCAGTCAGACCCCTTGCTGGAGGCCCAACCTCAGTGAGTATTTTGCGAGGCATCGCTCTGTGCTTCGCCGTCCCGGATCAGAAACTGAGTCTCACGTGAAGAAAGCTCGAAAACATAAGGTCGGCAAAGCGCGTGGAATGCGCGTAGTCGCACTGGGCGGCGGCACTGGCCTGTCGGCGTTGTTGCGCGGATTGAAGAATCATCTGGCAGCTCGGGGCGACGCGGCATCGCTGAAAGAAAGGCCGATCACGGATTTGACGGCAATCGTCACCGTAACGGATGATGGCGGCAGTTCCGGGCGATTGCGGCGGGAGAATCGCATCCTTCCACCGGGTGATATTCGCAACTGCATGGTGGCGCTTTCGAAAGACGAAGCCCTGCTGGGGCGCCTGTTTCAGTTCAGATTTCACGCGGGGCGCGGTCTTCGCGGTCACAATTTCGGCAACTTATTCCTGGCGGCACTGACGCACGTAACCGGTGATTTTGCAGAAGCCGTGCGCGTGTCAGGGAAAGTCCTGGCCATACGCGGGCGCATATTTCCTTCCACTCTCTCCAATGTAACTTTGGTCGCCACGCTGGAGAATGGCAAGCGCGTTCGTGGTGAAACAAAAATATCGAGCAGCCAGTCGCGAATACACAAACTGGAATTGGTGCCGCGCCGCGTTCGGCCGCTGCCAAAGGCCATAGAAGCCATTCAGGAAGCGGATCTGATACTGATGGGGCCGGGTTCGCTCTTTACTAGCGTCATTCCCAATTTGTTGATCCCCGAAATTGCGCGGGCCATCGCGCGCTCGAAAGCGCCGCGCGTGTACGTGGCGAATTTAATGACGCAGCCCGGCGAAACCACGGAGTTCACGCTCAGCGAGCATCTGCGCGCCATCGAGTCGCATGTTGGCAGGCGCGTCATCGATTATGTAGTGGCGAACCGTAAAGCAGTTTCACCGGAAGTGGCCCGCCGTTATCGCGCGCAGGGTGCCGCCCCGGTCAAGCTCGATCCGGAAAAGCTCTCCAAGATGAACGTGAAACTCATCCTGGATAATCTGCTGGAAGAACACGGCGTCATCCGGCACAACTCTCCCCGGTTGGCCGCGTTGCTGGTGAAGAAGTTCTTGCGCTAGACTGAAATCCATTCGGCGATACCAGTCCATCTAAATTGAAACTATTCGTTCCCTAAAAGCGTATACTCACCAGCAAACAATCTCTCTTCTCAAGGTGGTCCATGAATACTCGAATTGCGCTCTCGCGGGCCTGTCTTCTTGTCTTGTTTTGCATCACCCTCTGTTGGCCGGTCCTCGCTCAAAAAGCGCCCGATCTATCCAACAGCCAGATGCCTTCCGTGGTCACCGTGCCCGAAGCCGCCAAAGCATCGGACCATTTCGATGCAGATGCCGCAACAAACGCCTACCTGGCAGAGATTCCTGGGTCGGCGCGCGCCCGCAGCGATGCCTATTTTGAAGGCGGCTACTGGCTGATCTTGTGGGATTTCCTGCTGTCCGTGGTGATCTATTGGTTCCTGCTGCGGTTCGGATGGTCTGCCCGCATGCGCAATTTTGCCCAACGTATTACGCGTTTTCGCCCGCTGCAAACTTTTGTCTATTGGGCCCAGTTTATGATCATCACTGGCCTCCTGCAGTTTCCTATGGCGGTCTATGAAGGTTATTTTCGCGAGTGGAAGTATGGGTTGGCAACACAGACCTTTGGTCCCTGGCTGTGGGATCAAACGAAAGGCCTGCTGATCGGCATCATTTTTGGTGGCTTGGTTTTCATGGCCCTGGTGGGAATCGTGCGCAAACTCCCGCGCACCTGGCATGTCTGGGGCGCGGTCACGGCAATCATCTTCATGATCCTTGGCGTCATGATCGTTCCTGTAGTGATCATGCCGATTTTCAATACGCCCAAGGTGCTGGAAAATCCGAAAATCACGCAGCCCATCCTATCGCTGGCGCGTGCCAACGGGATTAACGCTCAGAAGGTTTATGAAATAGACGCGTCGAAACAAACCACGCGTATGAGCGCCAACGTCAGCGGATTCGGCAAGACCATGCGCATCACTCTAAACGACAATCTGATTCGGCGCGGCTCACCAGAAGAAATTCAATCCGTGATGGGCCACGAAATGGGCCACTACGTGTTGAACCACATCTACAAAACGATTATTTTCCTCTTCGTGATCATCGTCACCTTCTTCAGTATTCTGCGTTGGGGGTTGGAGTGGTCGCTCGCCCGATGGGGTGAACGCTGGCAGGTTCGTGAAATAAGCGACGTTGCCGTTATCCCCGCCGTCTTCCTTATCGCCGGAATATTCTTCTTCGTGCTGACGCCGGTAACGAATTCACAAACGCGCATGGAGGAACACGAAGCCGACATGTATGGTCTCAATGCCAGTCGCCAGCCGGATGGTTTCGCGCAGGCAGCCATTCACTTGGGCGAGTATCGCAAGATGAGTCCCGGCCCCGTGGAAGAATGGGTTTTCTTTGATCACCCGAGCGGCAGGAACCGTATTCACGACGCCATGCAATGGAAAGCGGAAAATCTTCGGCTCTTCCAGAGTGCGCGCGCCTGCAGCCGCGATAACGACCACAGAAGCGCCCAAATAAGGCAGTGAATTTGTCGAGCGGCGATGGATGATCTGCCGAATAATTTGTTTCAGCGCAGTGTAAACCGGACTCCGCCACGAACAAATATGGGCGGCCCAACGTTAGTCACGGGAGTTTCCGCAATCGCAAACCGGTCGTCCGTAAGATTCTGTACCGCGAAGAATATAGACGTGTGCGGCAGCAACTGGCGGGAAACCTGGGCGTCTAGCGAGAAGGCTCGGCCCATCGGCAACAAATTCTGATCGTCGTCGAACTGGTTGCCCAGGAAGCGGGCCTGCACGGCCGCACTCCACTTGTTCCCCATATAACTAGCCTGAATGCTGAATTGATTCTGCGGCACCTGTGGAAGCCAGTTACCGACAATCGAAGTGCCTCCCGGGGGCGGCGGAAAACTTATCACCGTGCTGCTCACAAAAAGGTAGGAAGCGGAAAGCTGGATGCGTGGCTTGATTTGTATCTGGCCAGAAACCTCGAATCCACGCGCGCGTGTTTCACCTAGATTTTCCTTTTGTCGCGTGATCAGCGCAGGCGTGCTCGTCAGCGTTACGTTGGCGACGGGGTCCGTTATTTCGCTCCAGAAGAAATTTCCACGTAACGTCACACGGTTCTGCCAACGCTGTGCGCTGATTCCGGCTTCGCCGCCGGTCAGATGCTCGCCCGTCAACGCCGGATTCGCCAGCGTGATGACATTGCCCACGCGAAAATTGCGATACAGCTCATTCAATGTGGGCGCGCGAAAGGCCTGATAGACAGAGGCATTCAGCGCAATTCCATGCTGGAAGCTGTGCATGATTGATACCCGCGGGCTAAACACCGATTCGCTTCGAGCGGGGAATGTCGCTGCAGTAGGTGTGCCGGTGGCTAGCGGAGTGCGATTTTGGTAGCCGGTGTTGTTGTTCCAGGTATCCACGCGCCCACCAAACGTCAGCATCCAGTTCGGCGCGAGCAAAAAAGCATCTTGCCCAAAGAATCCGAAAGCATGCTGGCGGCCGCCTGCATCCACCAACGCCGTCGGCACTGTTAATCCCGTCGTGGCTGAGAATCGATAGTTTTCTTCCGCGCTGTGGCCGCGCACATCGTGAGCTTCCATGCCTGCCGTAACTCTATGTTTCTCGGCAAACAGCTTTGACCATGAGGCTACAAAACCAATTTGCTGCGAGGGGCTGTGCTGATCGTTAGTTAGCGATTCGAAATTACGTCCTGGCGCGACCGAAGAAAATGTTTGGTGAAAGTATTCCGTTGAACCGTAGAGCCGCGCCGAAATACTTCCCACCTGAGTCGACGACCAATCTGCGCCCAAATCCAGTTCCGGGATGGTCGTGTCGTTTCGTTGCAACGGAGTGCCATTGTCGCGGCTCTCTCCGAAACCGCTTCCGCGTACGAAGAAGCGGCCCTGCTCGCCCAAGCTGTGCCCAATTTCAACGATTCCCGAAAGATCACCGGTGTTGGCATTGGTGTCCACGCTCCCTCGCTGATCGGGTGGCACCAGAATGTAACCGCCAGTGCGAAACGCCTGTCCCATTGCCGAAATTGTCCAATTGCCTAGCGGCGCTCCCGTGGCAAACGACACGTCGGGAGTGCTCAAACTTCCGTAGGAGAGTTCCCCGTTGGCAAACGCTTCGCTGGCGCGGGTCGTATGCAGATTGACGACACCACCGAGGGCTCCCCCGCCGTACAAGTCCGAGGCTCCGCCGTTTGACACTTCCATGGATTCGATTCCTTCGCGCGGCAAACGGCTCCAATAGATCCAGCCGCCAAACGGATCGTTCAGCGGAATTCCATCGACCAGTACCGTCGAGCGACTCGTCGCACTCGCGCCCACTCCCCTCAACGACACACCCTGTGAAGAAGGATTGGCGAACAAACTGCTCGACCTGCGAAAGGTGCTGAATCCCGGAACCTGCCGCAATACATCGTCCACCACCAAACTACCTGACACGTCGATCTGTTCTTCCGAAATGGAGTATTCGCTCAGCGGTACCGCCGGAATTCTATCTTCCGTTGTCGTCTTCACTTGCAGCCGCTGCAGATTGGGGGCGGGGCTCAATACCACCTGGATATTTTCCGGTGAAGAGCGTGGCTTGATCTCGCTCGCAAAACTGGCAAAGCCTGGATAACTAATTTGCAGTGTGCCTTCGCCGGTCTCATCCGCGATGGAAAACTGACCGGATTCATCGCTCGAGGTGATGAGATTGGCGCCATTCGAGTGAAACTCGATTCGCGCACCCTGGATGGCCGCCCCGGTGGAGTCTTTCACTGTCCCCTTCAGGGTTCTAGGTTGCTGGGCGGCAGCGAGCGATACGAAAAATAAAAAGATACCCACTAGTGCCATGGGACGGTTCATCCGCAAATTACAGTGCAAAGTCGCAAAACTCATCATCAATTCAACGCCTCGATTAATCACAGAAACTCAGCCACAGCAGCAAGATTTATTGCCAATCCTGAGATTAGCTTGATTCTTAAACCGCGCGGAAAGCGACTGCCAGCAAGGTCACCAATCCTACATCAATACTATGGCCCGCAACTCACTTGGATGCGTTCATCAGCTTGCCGGTCAGCACGGTTATGGAAGCTTTAGGCAGAGCCACGGTTTGTTCCGAGTTGATGGGCAGATATTCCCTCTTGGCTGGACCGTCGGGGTCAGCATGGCTGGTGGGCCCAGACGGATGCCACACGTATTCCGCTGCGCCAAACGTAACCATCTTCACTTTGTCGGCGAATTGTAATGGGGCAGGATTTCCATCCTTGACGAAGCTGAGCTTTACTTGATGAGCGTTGCTGGGATCCTTATTAATGATTAGCAGCGACCATTCCCCGATGGGACGTTTCACAGCATAGGCGGTAATCAGTGTGTGACCCGCCTCATCCTTCAGATCGGCCTCTGCAGGATACAACTCATGTTTGCCCGAGCCATGGTTCACCCACTCCAGGTTCAGCAACTGGCTGGCGAAATACTGGGCGGTGTGTTGGCGAATCTCCAGTTTCTCGTTGGCGACAAAATTCCCGTACGTGCTCCACGCATGACATCCGGGCCGCAGCGTTTCGGGCTGGATCGGTGAATGATAATAAACCGCGCCTGGTCCGCCATGCGTCAGAAATGCGCCAACGCTGTCTGCCAGCCACAGTCCCGCAAACAAATCCTGCATCGGATCGGTCAGTTCCCAGGAGACGTTGCTCTCCGTGTTCATCAGCGGCACATTCGCTGGCACGCCATCCTCTCGCCACGTCTTCAATATATGCTCCACCAATTCCGGCTCGCGATACAGATCGGGCCAACCGATCTCGCAAGGGGTGAATGGGTAGTGTTCAAAGGAGACAAAAGTCAGATCCGCCATTCGTCCGTGAGTCTTCAGATAATCCAGAAAACGACCGAGCCAGGACGTACGCCCCCGCGCGTCGGGCCACGCCTTAATATCCTCGTTGACGCCGGTGAACACCGGTCCACCTAGTTTCAATTTTGCGTCCACCCGGTGCAGAGTCGTCGCCCATTGCAGATACAGCGCTGCGTAGTCTTCCGGCAACATGAATTGGCCGTCAGGTTCCTCGCCCATCTCCACATACGAAATTGGATAGCCGCGTTTTTCGATGTAGGCAAGCTCTGCCGCGCTGTCTTCCGGCGTCGCGTATAACATGGCGACAGGAATCATCGCGGGCAGATGATTGGTAATTCCGCTGGTGAAAAACAGATCGAAACCAGTTTGAATCCGCGAAGGAATAATATCTTCGACGGTGTGCCAACTGTCGTTGGAAGAAACCTGGATGTTGGTTTGCGCCTGTCCCGGTGCGTGTTTTATCAGGTCGACAAATTCGCCACGTGAATTGAAGTTGCCCGCATAAATTTCAGAAATCGCGTAGCCGACGCAATTTCGCGGGTCTTGTTTACCGTGCGTGTCGCAGGTCTTCGAAGATTGTGTCATCCACACGCGCACGAATCGTGTGGAGATCGGGTGGTCTGCCAGCCGCTGCACCTGGACGTCGGCCTCGCCCGAGCCCACCCCGCCCAATGGGAAGCTGATCCATTCCCCGGAACTCGGTTTGCTGATCGCATCTTCTTTGCCTACCCAGTATTCCACCACGTACTGCGTGGCATACGGATTCGCCCAGTGGATCTCTATGGCGCTGATATCCTGCGGGGTCGAAAAATCGATCACCACCCATTGCGGATGCGCACTGTCCGGCTCTCCGGTGTATTTTGCAGAGAGATAAGGATTGCTCTTCCAGTAGCTGTCCACATCGCCATCGACTATGCGCGAGTATTCGTTCTGCCCGGCATCGCTACGCGTGGAACCGCGGTGCGGCAGCCGGTAGCCAAAGGATTGGCGAAGCGGTTCACCCGGCTCCGCGCTGCCCACAAAGTAGCCGCTCTTGTTTTCCGCATCGCTCCATTTTCCATTTGGATTCCAGTGCCACGCGTCAATCGTCAATTCCGTATTCTGGCGATAGGTGATGGGTCCCCACCCAGCCGATAGTGATTCTTTCAAAATCGGCGCGCTGTACACCGTTTCAAATTCCTTCGCCGATAAAATATCCATCGAACTGCCCATGGCCTGATCGGGGTCAAACACAATCGCCTTCGCTGCCGATATGTCAACGCGAATGGCCTGTGCCGTGCTAAGTGTAGGGGCGATTGCCAAGCAACTGAGTAAGACAAGTTCATTCAGACAAGGAAAGTGAGGCGGCACAACTACCTCCGGAAACGTCAGTATTATAACGATTCAATAGTGCCATTGAATAGCTGGTCTTTTCCTTCCATTCAGCAAAACCAAGTCCGATTCGCCTAGCTCGTTCGCGTTCCCTATCGCGCGACGCTTTTTCCAGATAACATTTCTTTTGTTGTTCCTTTTCTCATGCGGAGAGATTCCATGTCTACTTTTGGACTTATCGAATATCAGGACGCCAGCCCGGAAGTGAAAGCTATCTACGACGACATTCTGACCACGCGCAAGACGGACTACATCAACAATTTCTGGAAGGCCATCGCGCACGATCCCGCGCTGCTGAAGAGTACTTGGGAGCGCCTGAAAGCCATCATGGGGCCGGGAGCACTCGATCCACTTACCAAGGAGCTGCTCTACATTGCCGTCAGCGTCACTAACAATTGCCACTACTGCATCGCCTCGCACACGGCTTCGGCTTTTAGCAAAGGGATGTCGCCGGAAATGTTCAAGGAGTTGCAGGCGGTCGTCGGCATGGCCAACGCCACGAACAAACTGGTCACCGGTTACCAGGTCACCATCGACGAACGCTTCCAGCCTCCGCTTGATGTGAAGAAAAAGTAGCGTCGCGCTTCACCCACGCCGTAACGTTCTCCACAACTGTTTCCATCGTAGTACCCAAGTACTATAGGTCTGCCTCTCCACCAATCCGAATATAAAAAGGTACAGATCTGGGGCTTCCCTGCGCGTGGCGGGGCTGACTTCCTAACCCTTTTTATTGTGAGCGTCCCATGGCACCAACCGTGAAAGACGTCGAGAACCCGACATCGACCAGCACCTCCGCACTTCCTTCCGCTCAAGTTGCCAATCCTGCGCAGGCCGCACCGACGCGGTCTCAGCCTATCCCGCTGGAAGTCCCTGTCAGCGTCAATGGCGCGCGTACTGTTGAGGGTTCTGACAAGCGCGAGCCGTTTTCCGAATCCACCAAAACCGTGCTGGTCTTTGCGAATGGCGCGGTCATCCGTCTGGCCTCCAGCGTGGCTCCCGGGCAACTCCTTTTCGTCACGAATGACAAAACGAAAAAAGAAGTTGTCTGCCAGGTGGTCAAATCGAAGAATTACCGCACGGTGACCGGTTACGTCGAATTGGAATTTACGGAATCTGCTCCTGGATTCTGGGGCGTCCGCATTCCCACGGAAGCTGCGCCTACTGTCGCCACCCAGCCGAAAGCTCCCGTGGCACAGCGTCCCGCTGCTCCACCAGCCGCAATTTCTCCGGTCATTGGCACGCCAAAAGTGGCGGCACCGGCGCCGCCCGCACCGGTAGCTGGGCAAACGAACGCTCCTGATGTCCCGCCGGCGAAGCCTGTCATTGCTCCGACTCCTGTCATTTCCGCCGTCGCGCTGCCGCCCAAAGTGGTAACGCCTCCCGTCCAACACGCTGCACCCGAGCCACCGGCACCGCCAGCGCTCGCGAAGACAGGCTCTTTGCCTGCACAGCTTGCCGCACAACTCTCTGCACTGGTTTCCACCGAGCCTGTCAGCGCACCTCAGCCGCCACAGATACAGGAAGCTGCAAAATCATCCGAGCCGCAAAAGACAGGTGAAGCATCAACCGAAGAACTTCGCCAGCAGACGGCTCGTTTGCAGGAACAACTCAGTTCTCTCTTGTTCCGTGAATCCGCGCCGGAAAAAGCCGCGGTACCTCCCACGCCCCCACCCGCACCTCCGGTGGTTGCGCCCAAGTCGATTGCACTTGCCAATGAAGAAATGCTTCGCGGGGCAGACGCTCTTAAGAAAGCGGTTGCAGAACTGGAAGCCAGCGCAAAGCCAGAAGCAAAGTCCGAATCGAAGATCGAAGCAAAGCCCGAAGTCAAGATCGAGCCGATAAAAGTTTCACCGATTTCCGCGCCGATTGCAGAGATCAAGACGGCGCCGGTTGTTTCGAAATCGACTTCCATCTCGCTTCCCGTAGAAGAAGTAAAGATCCCATCCTGGCTGGCACCGCTTGCCCGCGACACAGAGACAACGAAGGAATCCTTGTCTAGTTCCGCAGTCACCGAAGAAATTCCCTCGCGCACCAGCTCGGATGAAAACTCCTCTGATCTTTTGGGCGAATCTTCGCAAAAATCGCAGACCGTAGTTTTTGGGGGACAGCTATTGGGTGGTTCGGAATCGCCCGAGATACCAGCCGCGCCCTCTGGCTCGAAGAAAGGCTTGATCTTTGGCTTGGTCGCGGCTGCAGCCCTCGTCGCCGCTGGCGTGGGATGGTACGGAATGCAGCCGGGGAATTTCCTGGCTTCGAAGCACCCGACCACACTCGCGGTGCAAAACAATGTCGCGGCATCCAGCGAGCCCATCTCGAAGCCGGACGCAGCCGTGAGCATGCCCGTAAGAACACCGAATTCGACGGCCTCAGTTCCGTCTCCCGTCGCGGCGAACACTCGAACTGCGACAACTCCGCCGGTTGCCGTGCCAGCGGCTGAATCGAACCGCAACGCGAATCCAACTTCGGCCCCCGCAGCACCGAACTCCGCGAACACCACAGCGCACAACGTGCCGGCAGTCGAGTCACCGAAAAAGCCTGCACTTGGTGATGTGCGTCTGGCTGCGCCAAACGTCAATCGCAGCGCAAACTCGGCGGGCAGCGAAGCCGCTCCTTCGATTGATGGCGGGGAAACGACCAGCGTTGCAGACCCGCTGGTTGGCCTGGCCGCTGGACACCGCAACGAGCCGACCGCCCCTCTGCCGGTTGGCGGCGACGTTAAGCCGGCCCATCTGCTGAAAGCCGTGCCGCCCATTTACCCGCCTGCCGCCAGATCGCAACGGATTTCCGGAGACGTTCAACTCGATGCGCTAATCGACGCTTCTGGAGTCGTGACGGCCACCAAAATCATTTCGGGCCCCACACTGCTGCATCAAGCGGCCATTTCTGCCGTCAAGCAATGGAAATACGAGCCGGCGCAGTTGGATGGCAAGCCGACATCCATGCACCTGGTCGTCACCGTGCAATTCCGCTTGCAGTAACGCGGAGAACGGCAAGTCCATCCATAGTTCAGTAGCTAAACAGACGCGTGAGACACGCGCGTTTACTGCGCACGAGCTGCTAACACTTTTCTTCAGTGAATTGAATTAACGCGTGGGAGACAGGCCGCTGTGTGGATCCAGCACCGGATGCCCCACCGCGGCTTCACCGGCGAATTCTCCGGAAGCCTGCGGATTGGCGTGAAGAATCACGATCCAGGACAGGTGCGGAAATGGCAAGAACCGATCGATCGGCCGGATAAACGGAATCAGGATATTAAGCAATTTGATCTGCCAGAAACCAAAGGTCTCTTTTTTCAAGACGCGCCCGTTTAACCACCAACCTGGTGAGCCAATCCGATTAAACTTCAGCACCCTATCGACAGCGAATCCAGCGTCCTGGCAAGCTTTGACCAATTGTTCCTGCGTATAGCGGCGATAGTGGCCAAGCACCTTGTCGAGCGAGCCGTAGAGTTGCGGCCCATTGGGCACCAGGATAATCGCGCGGCCGTTGGTGTCTAGCCGCTTGCGAATATTGCTCAGTGCTTGCACATCATTTTCCAGGTGCTCTACCACGTTCAGACAAACCACCGTATCGAATCGTTCCGCAGGGTAAGTTTCCTCGGCACTGGCGTCCGTGTAATGAACGTGCAGGTATGGCCGCGTCTGCTTCAGCGTGTTCAACCTGTCGAGATATTGCGGGTTGATGTCACTGGCGTGATATTCCGTGCGTGGCACCAGGTTTGCCGTCAGATTGCCGATTCCCGCGCCGATTTCCAGCACGCGGTCGCCAACGTACGGCCGGATCGTATCCGCCATCCATTTGGTGAATCGCGGTGCGCGATTCAACCGCGCCAGAATCTCGCTGCCGTACGCGTCGGCGACGTAGATCTTGTCAGAGATGCCGTACTTGATCAGCGATCCGATGGCGCGCACGCCATCCTTCCAGGTGATTTTCTTGCCTTCGGCATACGTACGGCCGGAATAGCGAATGGGAATTTCAAAGATGCGTGCCTTGCGCTTGGCCAGCTTGATGGTGATTTCCGGTTCGATGCCGAACCGGTTGCTTTCCCATGGAATCGTTTTGAAAATGTCGGCGCGCACCATTTTGTAGCAGGTTTCAATGTCCGACAGGTTCAGGTCGGTCACAATATTAGTAAACAGCGTGATCAACCGGTTGCCCAGGCTGTGCCGGAAGAAGAGCACGCGCCGGAAATCGCTGGACATGAATCGCGAACCAAACACCGCGTCCGCGTCTTCTTCCAGAAAGAGCGGTAACATCTTGGCGATGTCCGAAGGGTGATATTCCAGGTCCGCGTCGTGAATCACCACCAAGTCGGTGTCGACGTGCTGCAGCGCGGTGCGGATCGACGCGCCCTTGCCTTGATTCTTTTCGTGCTCCAGGAAGATCCACTCGAAATGTGGCAGGTTCAGGTATGGCACTGAATCGCGAAAACGCGCCAGCACCGCCGCTGTTCCATCCGTGGACGCGTCGTTGACCACGATCACGCGCACGCGCCCGAGCAGCGTCGACTCCTCCAGCACTCCCAGCCGCTTCAGGCTGGTTTCCACCAGGTACTGTTCGTTGTAAACCGGAACTAAGATCGCGAGACTGACTTTGCCTTCCATCTACCGATTCATCCTGACTCTCGCTTCATCGTGGTAATTGGCGTAAGAGCGCGAGTTTTGCGGCTAAATTCAAGTCTACCAGATTTGCACGCTGTTCCTTAAAAGCTGTTTTCTGGAATAATTGCCAGTCGCCGACTGTGCGACTTAGCGACATATTGGTGGAACTTCGCTTGCCATGAGTTGTTGATTGGGATACAGAAGAAAGCATGACCTCAAATTGCCTGTCTCGCCCCTTGGCATCCTTGGTTGTGTCCTCGCTTTCTCTTTCTCCAATCCTTTACGCTCAGAACTTCGCAACGGAATCTATATCTGCCCAATTTGGCGCTTTGGACTTGTATCCGAACAACAGCGAAGGCTTGCGGCATCTCCTCCAAGATATGCTGCAGGCTGTCAGGAATGACGACCGGGCCAAGATTCATGCCCTCATT
This sequence comes from Candidatus Acidiferrales bacterium, assembly GCA_963726725.1. GTDB lineage: Bacteria > Acidobacteriota > Terriglobia > Acidiferrales > UBA7541 > Acidiferrum. Next base: position 136,258 of record CAVSDV010000018.1, on the reverse strand, counting down.
GCTGACTTGGAGATACCGAATTACGAGCACTGGTTCACTACCACCTTTGGTCAAGAGAAGGGTGAGAGTTGGGCGGGGCCATATGGGAATCCACTCCAGGAAAACGAAAAACATTTTCAGGATTTATTGGTGCAACTTGCGCATGAGGACGGCGAAGTGTCTGTCCAGACCGTGGACACCGCGAAGAAGTACGACACACTCACTGTCTTGCTGGACGAGTATCTCGCCGACTGGAAGAAGTCAGGCATCCCCGAGAGTACGCGTGTCGAACACATCGGATACTTTTATTTTATTGAAGGTGAGTTTCGATGGGATAGCACCGTACGTTTTGTCAGTATCCAGAAGGCAAATTTAGATTCTTTCGTGCCTGCTAAACTCACGAAGCGGGTCCCTCCCGAATTTCCGGAGGAAGCGAGGCAAAAAAGGATCCAAGGAACCGTCATATTGAGTGCGACTATTCGAAAAGACGGCTCGGTCACCGTTCAGAACGTTGCGTCAGGCGATCCAACTCCTTCCCCCGCAGCGATCAAGGCCGTTCGGCACTGGCACTACGAACCCACTTTGGTCGACGGCAAGGCTGTAGATGTGCAAGCGCAAATCCAAGGGGTCTTCATGTTGGCCACGCCATAATCGCTGCCAGCCCTGGACGAACACGCAAAAGTCTTGGTACACACGCAAGCCAAAAATGCCACACGTCATTTTTCGCGAATTTTCATCTTCGCAACGCGACGATCGTCGCATTTTCTCCCTCGTACCATCTCCAGCACTCCCGGTGTCACGCTACCTTGCGGTCGGCCATCTCCCTTCGTATACTGGCCACCCGGCCAATTGGTAGCTCCGGAGGGTGGGTAGCCCGCCGATTCCTGCCTCCCTTGGCCTTTTCTTACGTGCCTGTATGCCTATCGCGGGCCGAGCCATGCCGTGTGGCCGCTGTTTCGCGGCAGCCCCGGCAAAGGAGGATCGTTGCATGTCGCAAGCGCCTGTACCGGAAGAAATGAATGTCTACCAAAACGCCGAGGCGCGTTTTGAGATGGCAGCGAACAAACTTGGCCTCGAACAAGGCATTTATCGTTATCTGAAATATCCCGACAAAGAAATCACGCTCTACATTCCGGTGGGCATGGATAACGGGCAACTGGAAGTTTTCACTGGTTATCGCGTTCTGCATTCCACGGTTCGCGGACCCGGCAAAGGCGGTATTCGCTTCGCACCTGACGTCAGCGTCGATGAAGTCCGGGCACTCGCCGCGTGGATGACCTGGAAGTGCGCGGTGGTCGACATCCCGTTTGGCGGAGCCAAGGGCGGCATCATTTGCGATCCGCGTAAAATGTCGCGCGGTGAACTGGAACGCCTCACGCGCCGTTACACCGCCGAACTTTCAGACTGGCTGGGGCCAGAGCGCGACGTCCCGGCCCCGGACGTTGGCACCAACGAACAGACCATGGCTTGGGTGATGGACACCTATTCCATGCACGCCCGTCAGGCTACTACTGCCGTCGTCACTGGCAAGCCCATTGAACTCGGCGGGTCGCGCGGGCGCCGCGAAGCTACTGGCCGTGGCGTAATGATCTGCGTCGACAAGGCCATGACCAAGTTCAAGATGAAAAAAGAAGAAACCCGCGTCATCGTACAGGGCTTCGGAAACGTCGGCTCGCTTGCGGCTGATCTTATGTACAAGTCCGGCTACAAAATCATCGGGCTTGCAGACATCGGCGGCGGTCTTTACAACGAAAATGGTTTCGACGTTCCTAAGATCATCGAGTGGGTCTACACGCAGAAGAAGCCGCTGCAGGATTTTCCGGGAGGCGGGGCAAAAATGAGCGCGCGCGACGTGCTGTTCCAACCGTGCGATGTGCTCATTCCCGCAGCCATCGAAAATCAGATTACCGAGCAGAACGCTCATCAGGTCCACGCCAAGATTCTTTGCGAAGGCGCGAACGGCCCGACCACGTGGCAAGCCGATGCCATCATTGATTCCAAGGGAATCTTCACTGTGCCCGATATCCTTGGCAACGCCGGTGGGGTTACCGTAAGTTATTTCGAGTGGGTGCAGGATCGCCAGGGCTTTTTCTGGCGCGAGAGCGAAGTGAATGAACGTCTCTACGATGTGATGGACCGTGCGTTTGACGAGGTCGTTCGCTACGCAGAGACTCATCGCGTGAACAACCGCATCGCGGCCTATATGTTGGCCATCGACCGGGTGGCCACGGCTCTCAAACTTCGCGGCATTTACGCCTGATTTTGCTTGGCTTTCCTGCTCGTGAAGCGTACTCTTTGGGCAAGTTGATACGTTGATTTGGCTATACTGGTTGTCTGAGTTTAATCAGGCCTCCACAAGGTCGAGGAAGGAGTCCGCACCGTGCCTTCGGACTCAATGCCCGATACTCGCGTAAGAACAGAAGAACAACATCGTCTCGACGTTTGCCAGGTTGGCCGCTGGATGTACGAGCGCGGCCAAATTGTCGCGTGCGAGGGGAACATCTCCGTGCGTCTGGATGCCGAACGCATTCTCACCACGCCCACCTGTATCAACAAAGGGATGATGTCACCCGATGACCTGGTAGTCATGGACCTGGAAGGCCGCCATCTTCGTGGCGATCGCAAAATCTCTTCGGAAGCCGGAATGCACTTGCTGTTTTATCGCATGCGTTCCGAAGTGCAGGCCGTGTGCCACGCGCATCCTCCTACGGCCACGGGTTTTGCCGCCGCCGGTCTGGGGCTCGATCAAGCTTTGCTGCCTGAAATCGTCGTGGGACTTGGCAAAGTGCCCCTCGTTCGCTATGCCACGCCCGGCACTCCCGATCTCAGCGCCGTTCTTGAACCATTTATTCCGCACTACGATGCGTTGCTGCTTGCCAATCATGGCGCGGTAACCTGCGGCCCGGATTTGTTCAGCGCGTTTTTCCGCATGGAAACGTTGGAGCACTTTGCAAAAATCATGCTAAACGCACGCCTTGCCGGCGAGCCTCAACTGCTTTCCACGCGCGAAGTGGCCAAGCTGATGGCCGCGCGAGCCAGATACCACGTCACGCCACCTCCCGGAGGTGGTGCCGATCTGCCGGAAACCTGCGACAACGGTGAAAATACCACCGACGAAGTAACGCTCAGTCGTTCCGAACTGGATGCGCTGGTCGACGAAGCCGTTCGCAAAGACCGCGCTCGCCGCTAGCCGACCGTCCTTGAAATTGTAGGGCGGCTTTATGCCGGCCGCTTTTCGCCTTTTCTCCACGTCTAATTCTGCAGGAGGCTCTAGCTATGCCCACTCCACCTGAGCTGTTCGATGCTATTCGCCAAGGCGACCTCGCACGTGTCCAATCTCTGCTCGATGCACGAGGCTGCTCTAGTTTCTGCTAAAAATGAATCAGGCGTGTCCGCAGTTCTGTCCTCGGTCTATTTTGGCCGCAAGGATATTCGCGAACTGCTCCTCGCGCGAGGCGCAAAGCTCGAATTGCAGGATGCTGTGGCGTTGGGTCGCTTGGAGCGTGTGAAGGAACTAGTGGGGAATAATTCCGCGCTCGCAAATTCCTATTCTTCGGATGGATTTCCGCTGGTAGCACTGGCGGCCTTTTTCGGCAACGCGCCGGTTGCACATTTTTTGAAGGAACACGGCGCAGACATCAACACCATTGCCACCAACGGTTCCGGTTATAACGCGCTGACCGGCGCCGTTACCAGTGGCCACGTCGAAATCGTGAAATGGCTGCTCGAATCAGGCGCTGATGCCAATTATCGCTACGGCCCAGGCTACACGCCGCTATTGACTGCTGCCGCAAACGGCCATCTCGAAATCGTGAAGCTCTTGCTTGCTCATGGCGCCGATAAATCCGCCAAATCCAACGACGGCAAATCCGCGCTGACGCTGGCCGAAGAACGCAAACACTCCTCCGTAGTCGCTTTCCTGAAAACTACTTGATACCGAGCCGTAGACGCGCAGCACTGCTACAGCCCATTTCCGCGGAAGATATTCTCGATTGCCTGATCAATTGGACTTGTCCGATACCTGCACGCTGACGGTACTTTCAGGAATCGTTGACGGTTAGAGCGCGTTCGCGTAGCTTTCTTCCACGTCTATGTCGTTTCCTCTCTATCTTCACATCGGCTCAATTCGCGTCCATCCGCATTTGCTTTTTGAAGCGCTTGGTTACACCGTTGGCTTTCGCGTTTATCTGGAGATGCGCCGCCAGCGAGGCGATCAACTTCACGATTTCCATCGCTGGTGGGTCATCGCGGCGGCTGCGATCGGCGCGGTTCTCGGGAGTAAAGTTCTATTCCTGTTCGAAGATCCCCGGCAATCGCTGCAATACCTCACCCAGCCCGGCCTTCTGTTTTCGGGCAAAACAATTGTTGGGGCGTTAATCGGTGCACTACTCGCCGTCGAATTTGCCAAACGCAGGCTCGGCGTAACCACACGTACCGGCGATCTCTTTGCTCTTCCGCTGTGTGTAGGCATTGCGATTGGCCGCATAGGTTGTTTCCTCACGGGCATCGAAGATCGTACCGCGGGCATCGCTACCACTCTGCCTTGGGGCATTAATTTCGGTGACGGCATTCGCCGCCACCCCACGCAACTTTATGAAATACTCTTCCTCATTATTCTTGCCGTTGCCATTTTCCGGGTCTCGCGACGTCCTCATCAGGAAGGTGACCTCTTTAAGCTTTTCATGATTGGCTACTTTACGTTTCGCCTCGCCTGCGATTTTCTCAAGCCCGACATTCGTGTCTTTGCAGGCCTTTCTTCGATTCAGTGGGCTTGCGTCGCCATGCTCTCCTACTATTCTCCGGATATTCTTCGCTCCCTGCGTGGCAACAAAATTGCCGTGCCTGCCAACCCCGCTCTCTCATCGCCCGGATGTCAGCGCGAGCCTCAATCATGAACCAACTTCCAGCTAACTGGCAGACTTCCAAACCGGTTCCATCAAGACGATCTTCCATCCTCCCTGCGGTCATCACAATTGGTTGCTCGCTTCTATTCCTGATCGGTTCTCTGTTTGGCGCTTTGACAACGTGCGATTTTCGTCTCAACGGGGCAAAGTCCGAAAATAATATGCTGTTCATGATACTCACTGGGCTGGCAGCATTGAGTTTTGTCGCATTCGTCGCCGCGCATCGTCTGGTTTGCGATTGCCTTGATCATTTGGATCGTGCGAAATTCCGGAAGTGAACTATGACCAGTCCCTCTAAGTCGCTCTGGAAGCCCATCGGCATCACGCTCCTCACCACCTTCTTGCTCGCTCTTTCTACTTGCGCCGGTGGATTGAATCTCGGAAAAGACAGCGGCTACATCCTTCTTTACGCTGGTTTGCTCTTCATTGCATTGTTCTTCCTCACGTTATTCTTTGCGGTGATCTACTTCATCGTCTCGCTCATCCAGAACGCAGGTTCCAAATGACCGAACGCGTGCGGCCTTACATTTTTTATGATGTTGCGCTCACCATCTGCTCCGTCTGTTACCGCAAGCTGGAAGGCAAAGTCGTTTTTCAGGATGAAAAGGTGTTTCTTCTGAAGCGTTGCCCCGAACACGGTTCCGAACGCGTGCTCGTTGCTGACGACATCGATTACTATCGCCGCTGCCGGGAAGTGTTCATCAAAAGGCCGGAAATGCCCATGGTCTACAACACGCCCGTAAAGTGGGGTTGCCCTTACGATTGCGGCCTTTGCACCGATCACGAGCAGCACTCCTGCCTCTCGCTCGTGGAAATAACTGATTCCTGCAACCTGCGTTGCCCCGTCTGTTATTCGGCCAGCGGTCCAGAGCGGCTAGAGCATCGACCTCTCGCCCTTATTGAAAAAATGTTGGACGCTGTCGTTCGCAATGAAGGGCATCCCGACGTCGTCCAGATTTCCGGCGGCGAACCCACTCTGCATCCTGATTTCTTCACCATTCTCAAAATGGCGCAGAGCCGCCCCATCCGCCATCTGATGGTCAATACCAACGGTGTCAAGATTGCCCAGGATGAGGATTTCGCAAAACGCATTGCAGATTCCGCTCCCGATCTGGAAATTTATCTCCAGTTCGATTCCTTCGAGCGTGAAGCGCTCCTCGACCTGCGCGGCGGCGATTTGCGCTCCATCCGCGAAAAAGCCCTTGAGCGACTAAACAAATACGACCTCTCCGCCACTCTTGTTGTCACACTGCGCAAAGGCCTGAACGATAAGGAGATTGGCAAGGTTATAGATTTCGGTTTGATTCAGCCGTGCGTGCGGGGCGTCACGCTCCAGCCGATCCAAGACGCAGGTCGCGTTGAGAAATTTGACCCTGCTACAGACCGACTGACGCTTACTGAAGTGCGGCGAAAAATCCTAAAGCAAACAAGTGTTTTTCGTCCCGAAGATGTCGTTCCCGTCCCGTGCCACCCCGATGCTCTCGCCATGGCCTATGCCCTGAAAATCGATGGCAAGGTTGTGCCCCTGACGCGATTCGTCGAACCAGACGTCTTGATCAACGCCGCGCGCAACACCATCGTCTACGAAGAGGATGAAGGCGTGCGTGACTGCCTCTTCAAGCTCTTCGCCACCAATCACTCCCCCGCTTCCGGCGCCAACAGCCTTCGCGAACTACTGTGCTGCCTGCCAAGGATTTCTGCTCCTGCCAATCTTGGGTACAAGAATATTTTCCGCGTCTTAATCGTCCAATTTATTGACGCCCATGCCTTCGACGTACGCTCGGTGAAGAAAACTTGCATCCACATTGTCCATCCTGATGGCCGTCTGATCCCCTTCGATACCTACAATCTTTTTTATCGCGACGATCTTGAGCACATGCGCCTGGCTGCCGTGCGGCAACCTTCGAACTTCGTTTCATTGACATCGGGAACCGTCGGTGGCAATACTTTCATTCGATGATTGGACTCTTGCGCGGCCGGTTGTTGGAGAAGCGGCCGAATCAGATCATTCTCGATGTCGGTGGCGTCGGCTATCTGGTAGCCGTGCCGCTGTCCACTTACGCAGCGCTTGGCGAGCTTCATGCGGAAGTTACCTTGCTGATTCACACCCACGTTCGTGAAGATGCACTCACTCTGTACGGTTTCCTTTCGGCTCGTGAAAAGCATGTCTTCGAACTTTTGCTTGGCGCTTCGGGTGTTGGCCCCAGCCTCTCGCTGAAAATTCTGTCCGGCATGAATGTCGAAGAACTCGTTCCCGCCATCAGAGGCGGCGACATAGCTCGCCTCACAAGAATTCCCGGCGTGGGCCGAAAGACGGCCGAGCGTATGGTCTTGGAGTTGAAGGATAAACTTGATGCAGTCGCTGCCGAGACCGACAAGCCAGTGCCAGTTTCACCCGCTGGTGCAGAAGCTGACGTAAAATCCGCGCTCGTAAATCTAGGCTACGACGAACGAACCGCCGAAAGTGCCGTCGCGGAAGCAAAAAAAATTGTCGGCACTTCGAATTTCGAGAAGTTGCTTCGCAGTACACTAGCGGCACTCAGTAATCCTGCGAAGCGTTGATGCCAAGATTTTGTGCTTCCTGATATCTGACCTCTGATTACTGATATCCTTGTTCAGCTATGCCCAATACCGGCTCCAAGAAAACGCACGATTCTTCCACTGACGATCGCGAACGCACCGCTCGCATCGTCTCCGGCACGGCTTCCGACGACGACGCACGTCTCGACGCCACCGTCCGCCCCAAGCGCCTCGACGAATATATCGGCCAGAAGCGCGTCAAAGAAAATATCGCCATCGCCATAGAAGCGGCCCGCAGCCGTGGCGAGGCCCTCGATCACGTATTGCTTTACGGCCCGCCCGGTCTCGGCAAAACCACGCTAGCGCAGATCATCGCCAACGAACTGAATGTTCCGATTAAGACCAGCGCCGGTCCGCTCCTCGAGCGCAAAGGTGACCTCACCGCTGTTCTTACCTCACTCGATGCCAAGGAAGTTTTCTTTCTCGATGAGATCCATCGCCTGCAGCCCGCCGTGGAAGAAGTTCTTTATCCCGCGATGGAAGATTTTCGCGTCGATCTCATCATCGGTCAGGGACCCGGTGCCCGCATTCATCCATTTCCCCTCAACCACTTCACTTTGGTGGGAGCCACCACGCGCGCCGGCCTGATCACCGCGCCATTGCGGTCGCGCTTCGGCATCGTTCATCGCCTGGATTTCTACGAGCCTGCAGATCTACTCATCATTCTGAATCGCTCTGCCAAAATTCTTAACATCCAGATGGATCCCGCCGGTGCAGAAGAAATTGCCGGCCGTTGCCGCGGTACACCCCGCATTGCCAATCGCTTGCTGCGTCGCGCGCGCGATTTTGCTGAAGTTCGCGCGCAAGGCCGCATCACTCGTGAAGTCGCTCAAGACGCTCTGCACATGATCGGCGTCGATGAACACGGGCTTGACGAAGTCGACCGCAACTTCATGATCGCCCTCATCGACAAATACAGTGGTGGCCCGGTCGGCCTCGGCACGCTTGCGGCGGCCCTCAGCGAAGAGGAAGATGCCATCGAGGAGATGTACGAGCCATACCTGATGCAGATCGGCATGCTCGATCGCACGCCGCGCGGACGCGTCGCCACGCCTCGCGCCTATCAATATTTCGGCCGCGAACTTCCCAAACGCCAACCGCGCCTCTTCTAAGTCATTTACTCTGTAAGCGGCTCCCCCGAAATAGTTTCTGTGGAAATAGCCCAGGGGGCAAAAATAAGATATTCCCCAACCAGCCCCGAGATTTCTGACGAGGGAGGATTCGATGCCTAGACGTGAATTTCTTGCTCAGCTTTTTGGATTGCCTTTTCTTTCGATTGGTCTGAAACTCGACGAACCCAAGAAAAGTCTCAAGATCATGATGAAGAGCGCCTGGGGATCGGACGATCCCACCAAGGCCGCTTTTCCGTTCCTACATGGACTGGCTCTCGCCGAGGCCGGCCATGAAGTTCAGATCTTTCTTCTTGGCGAAGCCACTTCTCTCATGAGAAAAGCTACTGCCGCCGCGGTTGTGCCCGTGGGTTGGCCGCCACTTATTGAAACTCTGCAAAAACTCGCAGGCAAACGCATCACCCTATTTGCTTGAGGGGCCTGCAGCCAGGCCCGTGGGGTCTCGCAGGAGGATTTGAATCAATGGGGCGCAAAGTTCGGGAATCCTGCCATTTTTGTCGGCTTGGTCGAGTGGGCCGATCGCATCATCACCGAATAACATTGGTCCAAACAAAAAAGGGGCAGCGATTCAGCCGTCCCTTTTTTGCGCTTCAATTACTTTCTTACTTTTCTCAATCGTGGTCGCCGTGATCGAAGTCGAACAGATCAAACAAATCTCCAATCGCCGGACTATTCACAGGAATGTATGGGTTAGCGTGGGTCTTCGGGTTCGGATAGTTATCGCGGCTGCGATTGCTGATCGTGGGCAGATTCCAGTTCCGCTCGATGAACTTGATGATCGAAGCGTGGTCCGTGTAGCTATGCGAGATGTGACCCGCGCGTGTGTACGGCGACACCACCACTAGCGGAATGCGCGTGCCATCGCCAAAGAAGTCCAGCGGTTGCACGTATCCGGAATCGTAGTAGCCGCCGCCTTCATCCACGGTGATGAAAATCGCGGTGCTCTCCCACAATTCCTTATTGCTTTGCACCTGGTCGACGATATTTTTCACAAACCCTTCAAACAAGTCCATCTTTGAAGAAGCAGGATGCCCGTCCACCCATCCACTCGGCTTCACGTAAGAAACCGCGGGCAGAGAGCCGCTCTTGATGTCGGCGAAAAGATCCTGCGTGTCTTTCAAATGTGTGGTGCGCAAGGCATCATTTGCCATGATCGATGTCTGATACTGGAACGGGTTGCAGATATTGCAGTATTGGTCGCTGTTTGGTCCCACTGTCCCGTAGTTCAATTGATATTTGTCCGTCAGGTAAGCGTTCCACTGATCACCATAATATTTCCAGGAAACATTCTTGTCGTTCATCACGTCAGCGATGCTGCGCTGATTCGTCGGCGGGATCGTAAACGGCGTGTTGTAGACAAAATGATCGTCATAAGCGTTCGATCCGTCGCCAAAATAGCCCGGATTGTAGTTGTTCAGCAGGTAGTAGTGACCTGCATCGCAGTTTGGTTTGATCGGCCGCGGTAGGGAACTCAAATACTCGACAATCGATCCAACGCCCGGCTGATTCACATCAGAGCAGTCGCTGTACGATCCACCGCCGTATACGGCCGAGCCGAATCCACCGCCGCCGTATCCATCCTGAATCCACCAGTTATTGGTGCCGGGTTGTGGATTCGGATTCTCGATTTCGTCTACCGTGCCGGTATCCAGCGGCGTATCTGTCCAGACCGTTTCGTTGTGGGGAGGCACGGCCGGGTTGCCGTTCGCATCGCTAAACCAGATCGCATCCGCGAATCCCAACATTACGCTGTTCGCACCGGTCCCGCCCATCACTGGCTGGTGATAGTTGTCGCTCATGGCGTAGTTGTCTGCCAGGTACTTGAAGTATGGATTGTCGCCCTGCAGGACATTGTAGAAACCCATCGTCGTGGCACCTTCGCCCGTAGTCTTTGCTGTTGGCGAATAATCCGTGCTGAAATTCGTCGGCTGTTTGACGCCGTTCACATTTGACCCTACGGTGACTTCGGTCCACGTGAATAAATCGGCTTTGCATCCGCTAGGGTTCCAAAGCTTGGCTTTTGCCGCATCGCAATCCATCTGCTGCCACATCTGATAGAAGCGGTGAACCGGGCTAGCCGCGTAGGAATCATTCGTAAAGGTGTCGGCGCCCGTTGAGTTGGTCAGTTGGAACGGTCCCGGAGGCAGCGTCGAATATGGCGCTGTACCGTGGACACCAATGATGCGCGTGTCTGGTACCTTCCCGGAAAGTCCGGTGCCTCCCGCAGTCATAAACTCGTAATAATTCGTGGGGGTGGTCGACAGCCCGAATGGTTCGGAGGAAGTCGCGTCGCCCAGATTACAGACTCCATTGTTCTTGCAGACATCGGTCGGACCGCCGTTCAGCGGCGCTGGCAGTGCGGAATAGAGCGTTTTTTTCTTGGGGCTCAGCTCAAACGTTGAACTTCCGGTCACGTCTGCGGAATACTGGTGGGCCATCCAATAGTTCGGTCCAGGAGTCCCATCTTCCTTCACAATGCCTTTCGAGAGCAGGTTGTCCACCCGTTCCCCGTGCTTTGGTTTGTAGGTCGCGAAAGTATGATCGAAACTTCGATTCTCGCCCACGATGATGATCACGTGCTTGATGGGCGATCGCTCGCTGTGTTGTTCTTTTTCATGCGCCTCAACACGTTCGGTTAGCGGTCCTAGCAAACTGAATTGCATCAGCGCCACGAGACTGAGTGCGAGTCGCGCGCCGTGCAAGATGCTGTTCATGCGGGCTTTTCGGGACATGCTTGCATTCCTCCTGAGAAGATTTTCTGAACAATAGAGCGGGCCTCAGGAGTCTGCGCACTCTCGATTGCTACATCATTCCTTCTCTATGAATTCCGCGTGACACAAAAGCTCTCACCTGACCTGCAAGCTCATCCCTGGGAGATTTCTTCCCGGAAAAGGTATAGTTTTTATCGGCCCAGTACATGAAGCCAGGTAGCCCACTATGAAAAAACGAAAATCAGATTCGTCAATTCGACCCACACGGCGTTCTTTTCTTTTAGGCGCTGGCGCAATTGCCGCCACCGCTTCCGCGCTTCCCACCCAACATTCCCTCACTTGTGCGGCGACTCCAGTACTCCCCGATGTGTTACGTGTTCCGGATCGCGTTTCTGTTTTCGGCGAACAACGATCCATTGAGATAAAACTTACACGTTCCGGCTCCAACTGGCAGGCAGAGGGCATCGAAGTCTCCACGGAAGTTCGCGAAACAAAATCAAATACCGAAGTCGCCATTTTCGTATTCTGCGCCAAATGTCTCGCTCACGCGAATTCGCCTTCGCTGGTATGGCGCTTTCCCCATGGACTGGCACTATCTAGGCGACCACTGGGAGCGTTCCTATGGCGATCTCGAATTTCGCGGCCTCGCCGGCGATCGTCTAATGCCCTGGTATTTTCTGGCCACCAACGGACTCGACTCGCGTGCCTGCGGAGTGAAGACCGGCGCATCGGCGATCTGTTATTGGCAAGTGGACGCTGCGGGAGTCACCCTTTCGCTCGATGTCAGCAATGGCGGCTCGGGAGTTCAACTCGGCAATCGCCGGCTTCACGTTGCCACCGTCGTGGCGCGCCGTAACCATTCCGGCGAGTCGCCATTTGAAGCGGTTCGTGCCTTCTGCGCAGAAATGTGCGAACATCCAACTCTTCCCGCCAACCCTGTGTACGGCAGCAACAATTGGTACTACGCCTACGGCAACAACACTTCCGCGGAGCGCAGCCTCCGTGATGCGCAACTCCTCGCTGAACTCGTTCCCTCGAATATTTCGAACCGGCCGTTTTGCGTGATCGACATGGGTTGGCACGCCGCGCGCGATGGCGCCGGCCCCGCGCGCCAAACCAGCCTCGCTTACCCCGACATGCATGGCCTGGCGCAAAAAATGATTGACCTTGGCGTACGACCTGGCATCTGGACTCGTCCCACGCTTACCGGGGAACCAAAAGCGCAGACCTGGCGACTCCCTCCCGCGGGCGGACGACCGCAGGGCGAGTTGATCGTCATGGATCCCAGCATTCCCGAAGCCCTCGAGTACATGTCCGAAAATGTTCGCCTAATTCAGAAATGGGGCTACCAACTCATCAAGCACGATTTTTCGACGTTTGATCTGCTGGGCCGCTGGGGATTTGAAATGGGCACCGGGCTTACAGACGAGGGCTGGCATTTTCACGATCAAACTTTGACCACCGCCGAAATCATTCGCGATCTTTACAAAGCGATTCGCGAAGCCGCCGGGAACGCTGTGCTCATCGGTTGCAACACTATCGGCCATCTCGCTGCCGGCCTTGTCGAAGTGCAACGCATTGGCGACGACACCAGCGGCCGCGAATGGTCGCGCACCAGAAAAATGGGCGTCAACACCCTCGCCTTCCGCCTACCACAGCACAACACACTCTTTGTCGCTGATGCAGACTGCGTCCCACTGACGAACGATATTCCTTGGGATCTCAACCGCCAGTGGCTCGACCTGGTCACCGGAAGCGGAACCGCACTGTTTGTATCCGTAGATCCGGACGCATTGTCGCCTGAACAGAAGCAGCCACTCCGCGCCGCCCTGCAAGCCGCTTCCGAAAAGCGCTCACCGGGCGCACCAGTCGACTGGCTGGAAACCACCACGCCTCAGAAATGGCGCCTCGGCGCAAAGCCCGTCAACTTTGACTGGTATCTCGGCGACTGACGCCTGAGCTTTCCTGATTCGCCAATCCTAGTTATGTTTCACAAACTCGCCTTTCGTTCCCGTCAGCGAGTTGTACAGCGTCTCGATAAATTTGTCCTGATCAACGAAGCCACCTGACCATTTCTTCCACGGCTCCAGAATTTTTTCTTGCTTCATCTGCTCCAGGGTCTTCTTCTCGTTAATCGCTTTCTGCACAGCCGCCGATGTCTCCTTTAACATCGCCACGAACGCCCGCACGTCGTCCAGATTGGAAACTGCCCCATGTCCCGGAATCACTTTCACATCCGCTGGCAGTTGTGTCGACACTTTCTCCATGGCCGCGATCATGCCCTGCACACTGCCACCGCTCATTACATCAATAAACGGAAATCCATAGCGCACAAAATCGTCGCCCATGTGCACCACGTTGTTCTTTGGAAAGAAGATCACGGCATCGCCATCGGTGTGTCCGGCAGGGAAGTGCAACGCCCGTATATCTTCTCCGTTCAGGTGCACAGTCACATCATGCTCAAAGGTGATCACCGGCAGGGCTGCCTTGTCCGCTGGTTTGACATCCATTTTTACCGACCCGCCGTTTCCCGCTGTCCCGCCAGTTTCCAGTCGCTTGCGAACATTGTCTTGTGCAATCACCGTAGATCCCGTGGTGGAAAATGGGGCGTTGCCCCCCGTGTGGTCGCCGTGATAGTGCGTGTTGATCACGAATCGTACCGGCTTGTCCGTAATGTTCAGACTCTTCAACGTTGCCTGAATCTTCTCCGCCAGCGGAGCATATTGATCGTCCACGATCACGATTCCGTCTTCGCCGACCGAAGCGGCGATGTTTCCGCCCTCTCCTTCCAGCATGTAAATGTTTCCGGAAACCTTCGTTACCTTGATCTGCACTTTCGAGAAATCCTGCTGCTGCGCGCTGCCCGCCTGCGCATGCAGAATCATTCCCGCCACAACCATTCCACTTCTCAGCCATGCTATTGATTTCATAACTCCTCCATCCCGCGCGGCATTCTATCATTACCTCGGCAAAAGTAACTTCTCGGCACACCCTGTCAATTCGCTTCCAAAAACCCTACGCTGGTAATGTATCTTCAATTTCGGGTGTGCACGGCCTCGATAGCACCCCAACTTATTCATACGGAACGCCCTTCTTTCATTGCAGGAATAATTGCTTGGAAACTCCTTTGACCGACCACCCCACCGCTAAAGCGCAACCTTCCAGTTCGAAACGATTCGCTTTGCTCGTGGCTGCGGGAATTTTCTTCAGCCGCGTTGCGGGTCTAATACGCGATCGCGTCTTTGCCCACTATTTCGGCAATTCCGATGCCGCTGACGTCTTCAAAGCAGCTTTCCGCATTCCCAATTTCCTACAAAATTTGTTCGGCGAAGGGGTTCTATCCGCTTCATTCATTCCCGTCTACGCCAGCCTGCTTGCCAAAAAGGATGAGCAAGAAGCCCGCAAAACTGCCGGCGCCGTGGCGGCCCTCCTGGCCCTCAGCACTTCGATACTGGTCTTGCTCGGTGTCTTGACCGCGGCCTGGCTGATCGATGCAATCGCCCCGGGCTTCCATGGAGAGAAACGCGAACTTACCGTTCTTCTCGTGCGCATACTATTTCCCGGTGCCGGATTGCTCGTCGGCTCCGCGTGGTGCCTCGGTGTTCTGAACAGCCACCGCAAGTTTTTCATCTCCTACACCGCGCCCGTTCTGTGGAACGTCGCCATGATCGGGGGCATGATTGCGTTCGGTGCGGGCCGCTCGCAGAATTCGCTTCTCGTAATAACCGCATGGGCTTCCGTAGTCGGCAGCGGTTTACAAGTTGCCGTTCAATTACCCATCGTCTTGAAATTGCTGGGCGGGCTGCGATTGCGTCTTGCGCATCAGGCCGAACATGTACGCACCGTCATCCGGAATTTCTTCCCTGTATTTGTTAGCCGCGGCGTCGTGCAAATCAGCGCCTACATCGACGCGTTCCTGGCCAGTTGGCTTCCCACTGGCGCCGTCTCCGCCCTTGCGTATGCGCAAACTCTCTACACTTTGCCTGTCAGTTTGTTCGGAATGTCTGTTTCTGCCGCCGAATTGCCGGTGATGAGCGGCGCCGTCGGCGCAGCCGATGAAGTAGCAGGCATGTTGCGTGCGCGCTTGAACGCGGGCCTGCGTCAAATCACCTTCTTAGTCGTGCCATCCGTCGTCGGATTTCTAGTTCTCGGCGACGTCATCGTCGCGGCGATTTACCAATCCGGCCGCTTCACCCACGCCGACGTAATCTACGTTTGGGGAATTCTCGCCGGTTCCACCGTGGGCCTGCTGGCCTCGACACTTGGCCGGTTGTATTCCTCGGGATACTACGCTCTGCGCGATACGCGCACGCCTCTGAAATTCGCCGTCGTTCGCGTTGTGCTCACGACATTTCTTGGCTACCTGAGTGCTCTACCTCTGCCTCGCCTGCTGGGTATTGAACCGCGCTGGGGCGTTGCTGGTCTGACGATTTCGGCCGGGATCGCTTCCTGGGTGGAATTCACGCTACTGCAGCGCGGTCTGCGGAACAAAATAGGCCACGTCGGCGTGCCGCTGGGATTTCTCGCCCAAGTCTGGATCGCCGCAGTTGTCGGTGCGGCTCTGGCTCGCGGTGCGTTCATCACCATGGGACTCAAGGACCCCATCGTAGCCGCCATTTTGATACTGGGTATCTACGGTATTGTCTTCGTGGGCTTGGCTCTCGCCATGAAGCTACCCGAAGCGCAATCCCTGCTTGGGGTGTTCGGACGCCGCTTAGGCGTAAAATAGCCCGATGGCCACGGTTTACCTTGCGCTCGGCTCCAATGTTGGCGACCGCGAGGAAAATATGCGCAAAGCCATTACCTTGCTCGACGATTCCGGCATCGAAATAAAAAAAGTCTCCAGCCTCTACGAAACCGAACCGGTGGACTACCTCGAGCAGAGCTGGTTCCTTAATAGCGTACTGGAAGCCGAAACCACACTCGAACCGGTTGCCCTGCTGAAAGTAATGCGTGGAATCGAACAGGCGATGGGCAGCAAAAAAGCCTTCGCAAAAGGCCCTCGCCTGATCGACCTCGACATTTTGCTCTACGGCAACGAGTCCATCGACGCTCGAGATCTACAGGTCCCGCATCCCAGAATGCTGGTACGCAAATTCGTCCTGGTGCCCCTGGCAGAGATTGCTCCCGACCTGCGTCATCCGTCCTGGTCCGGGACCGCCAACGAAATGTCGGCGAAATGCCCCGACACCAGCGAAGTCCGCAAACTCGCCTGAACACAGCACACGAGAAGATAGGGGCGCCGCCTGCTGCACCCCATGTCCGCGCGATTTCCGATTTGACGATTGCTATCAACTCGACCGTCGCACCACCAGCCGATGAATTGTGATCATCTTCGGCTCCAGTGCATCCAGTTCAATTTGCGACAGCGAACCCTCGCTTGTTTCTCTCCATCGATACACGCCCGGCTCCGATTCGGTAGTCTCGCGTCCGTTCAAGCGGCGCAGAAATTCCCGCGCATCATCGATGGAAACCTTCTCTCGCAGCGTAGGCCGAGCCACGGCTTCCACCGCGTAGCTTCGCAGCAACTTATTCCAATATTGTTCGAACAAGCTGCCGGACGCGAAGATGTCGCTCCACGCCACTTCGCCGCCGTAGGCAATCACAACACCCACGACGCGCTCACCCTTGAGCCCGGAAGTCTCTTTGTGGAATCGCCGCTGCACTTCTTCCACCAGTCCATCGACGTTTTCAACCACGCGGCGCGATCCATACACCTTCGCATAAGACTGTGTCGGTGCTTCCTCGTGCATCGCCGCCGCCACGTCACTCCGGCTCACACGCGGCGGGGCAGCCGCAGGAGTCGCCGTCCCGCCCGACCTTGCCTTTGCTGTATACGTCGTACCGGCGCTCACCGAATCCCACACCTCCGATTGGTTCTGTGCCACCGCCGCCTGTTCACGCACGCTGGGATGAACAATTGTCTTCGCCGCGTTGAACTGTGAACCCGCCGACCATCTTCCATGCTCCACGCAGAACACATTCAACGGCAGTGGGTCAGACCCGGGCGCCACGATCCGATCCTTCGCAATCACGCGATCCTGCTTGCCTCCGCTTACCAGTTCGCCAGAGAGCAGCAGCAGCGGCCGCTTGCTCCGGTTTAGCAGAACCAGTTGATTTACCGAAGGCCCCGAATTCGTAACGTATTGCCGGTTGGAGTCGCGGCTGCGCACCAGCGTTTCCGCCCCTTGCTCCCGGACAATGATTTCACCCGACGAGAGCCCTTCCTCCAACGTTAAGAACTGCGAGGTGTCATAGCCGCTGGAAGACACCACCGGAAACACCGTCAGATTTTCGTAGGAAATGGGTTCCAACAGCCGCCAGTCTCCATCGTATTTCGGTGGGGGCGTTGAACCGTCAGAGCCAGACCACACAAATCCAAGTGCCGTAAAACCCAGAAAACTACCGAAAAGTGCAACTAGTAAACGTTCCATTCTACCCTCCAGACGTGCAGCGAAGGCACGATCTGTCGTTAGAACGGAACGCTCCGATTTTCTTGCAGGGATCTTTACTGCTATTGGCTAGGAGTTCGGATTACCGAGGTTCGTGCGGGGCTTGAATCTCCGCGTTCGAGAGGATTCCGCTTCCGCCTTCTCGTACTCCGCGATCTCTTCCTCGGTGTAGGAGTACGAATCGCGCGAAGCAAACATCGAGGTCGTCCGGCTGCTTTCCTTCTTCTTTTTCAGGGCTTTTCCAAACTCGTACCGCGTCATACGCAACGAGCCTTCGATGGCTTTCACTTCAATTAGCAAATCACTGACCTTTTCCAGAAAATCGTGCAAGTGGAACGGTCGCATGACATACGGCAAATGTGCCATTTCCAAATGCCCGATGTATGGGGTGCCGCCCACCTCCGGGATCACAAACAGCGTTCGTATCCGGCCTCCCTCTTCCACCGATACCGTGGCCAGTTCGCGAAGCACGTGAAATGTCGGGGAATCCACTCCAATTTGCGCCACATTGGCGATTAACAGCGAATATTCCGTGGTTTTCAGCTCCGCATGGAGCATTCCAATATCCTGCACGATCCGGACGCGCCACCCTTCCGAATCCAATATCTGCTTCAGTACCCCAGAGTTTTTCGGGTCATCCTCAAGCACAAGTATGCCTACTTGCCGGGGTTCCGGTGCTGAGGGGGTTGCCATGAAGGAAGTATAGGACTGTGACGTGCAACCAAGCTGTCCCAGAAAGGGACAGCGGCGTAAGCGGTACCTGTCCCAAAGGACGGTCCTTGCCTCGGCTACTGCTTCGCGGGTGCCGGCGCCGAGACCGGCTTCAGGATCAATTCCGCTTTGCTGGGATTTCCGCGCGTGATTACCGGATAAGACTTATCGCTGATGAACCTCAACTCGCCATCGACCAGAAGCCGAGCGCTCACCGAATACGAGTGATTCTGCTCGATCTTTCCCGGATCAAACGTTAGCGAAAACGGCACCGGCACTTGCCGCTCGCCCAAGGTAATCTTATCCTCCGCCAACACCTTCGCCGGAGCATCCGCCACCGAAACATCCAGCAACTGAACTTCGATCACGGTCCTCGGAGGCAGCGCCATCCGTACCATATAACTCACCGTACCGGTCACCGTGCTCGCCGTGGTCGCTGCATTTATCGGCTTATCCAGCTTGCAGTCCTTCACGATCATCGCACCGTTGCCGTCTGCGGAATCTTCCTGCAGAAAGCCTCCATTCCCAACGCCCCACCACACCACCTTGCCATCCGAATATTTCGCGCCGTCCGCTGAACGTACTTCTTTCATGAGATAGCTATTTTCTTTGAACCGGACTTTCACCGTCTGGCCGTGCAGAAAGACTGTCAGTTTCTGGTCGCCTTCACACGTGTAATCGAACCGCTTCCACTCCACCGCGCGCCTGCATCTCCGAAGTTGGCCGCCCCGGCGCTGGTGCGGGAGTAGGCTCTTGCGCCACAAGGCCAAGCGCCACCAGCAGCACGGCAACACCCGCATGCAGGGTGATTTCTTTTTGGCTGAATTGCATTTTGCTTACCCACTACACCAACATACTTTTCGGCGAATCTATTTCCCAATCGCCATCCCGCTGCCCGTCAAGTAGCGCTTCACTCCGGTCCCATCCCAGAAAATTCGATTGATCGTGAACGTATTTCCCGTTCCCAGCCGCGAGAAATAAACCTGCAGCCCATCGCGCGACCACTCCGCTGACCGTGCCCACGTGTCCGTCGGGCACAGAATCACTTGCCGTCTCGCTTTTACCTCGTACAGGAAAAACGTCGAATTCAATCCCATTGAATCCACCGGCGCTCCCACTGGCGTCGTCGTGTAGTCCGCCGTCACCAGCAGCAGATCCGCATTTAAAGGGTTCGCGCGAATCGTGTCGCTGCTCATGATTTGAAACCGTTCTCCGTAGATGCTCTTCAGCGGCACCGTCTGCTTCACCTGCCCATCGGCGTCAATCCAATACGCATACTCCAGATCGTTGGCTAGGATCGTGTCAGCCGAAATCCATCCGTGCAGCGCCGCCACATCTCCGCTGTACAAGACCGCGGCCTTTTCCGGTTCATTCACCGCAAACGTCCACACTTGCCACTTCTGCTCCACGTTTTTCAAAAACGCAATCCGCGTATCGTCGGGCGACCAGAATGCTTGCCGCACCAGTCCGGTCGCCAGATCCTTCGAACGCCCCGAATCCGCGTCGTACAGAACGATAGTTCTTTCTGGCCCTGTCTTCGTATCCGCCCGCGTGTACAAGAGTCTTTTTCCGTCGTGCGATAACGCCAGTTCCGTGCCCGCTGGCACCACCGTTTTCTTTATCTCGCCCCGGCTCAACACCACTTTCCCGGTCGGATCCAAATACGCCACTGCCACCGGTGGAGCAAATTTGGTGATGGGCTCCAGCACGGTGAATTTATCTTTGTCCTTATCCTTATCTTTGTCCGTGCCCGCGTCTGCATTGTCTGCGGGGTCGAGCTGATTCTTCTTTCGGAATTCAGGGAATTTTTCCGGCGAACTCTGTCCGCACCCGTTTAGAGTGCCAATCTGCTGGTGTTCCACGCTTACCTTGAACGTATACTTTGTGTCAGACATTCCATCAGAGCAGGGGTCGCGTGTCAGTTTTACCGAAACAGCCGCCCCCGTAGCTGAATCCTTCGCGTGATACGTCCATAGATTTCCCGTATCGTCACGCACCACGTCCAGTGGCTCTAGAACAACCGGTGGATACCCCACGCGGTCCAACCGCTCCGGCCCCTTCATTCCCAGGCGCAGTCCCCAGAACGGCTCGTTGCCGTGTGCGACTACCAGAATTGGGTAATGCTTTGTCTGCTGTGGGCCCGCCACTTCAGCCGCTGGCGTTGGAGCGGTGGCTGGTTTGGCAGCCGGTTTCTGCGCCGGCTTCGTCGCGGGTGCTTGCGCAAAAAGTGCTTCTCCCGTTGACAGAAGCCCGCCAAGAATGAACAGAAAGAAATACTCGTTGAAAGCCGCTCATTATTTTCCTTTTCAATTTATTTGATGCGGCCCGCAAAGCCCGCGAACTTCACTCTGCGCCGAAACACATCCATAGTATTCCATCCACGCACGGCGCAGGATGATCCAGTTCGCTTTATCGCCGTCAGCCTAGTAATGGCCGCCTATTTCAAAGTCGGCACGGCAGCCACGGTCGACCCAAATCCGCCCCCGGTTGTAGCCCCAGGTCCGGTTGTAGATGCAGCGAGACTCGCTGCGCTGCCGAACGATCCGCACCCCCTGGCCGGTATTTGCATGGCAGACGTTGCGCTTCATTTCGTCCGACGCGCAATGCACGTTGTAGGCCTGTCCCCAGCCGCTCCAGCCTGGCCCTCCATTCCCAGGTCCTCCGGGGTATCCAATCGTGAATTCCGCGCGGCAGCCACGGTCAACGCAGATCCCTCGATTGTCATAACCCCAGGTCTGACCGAATGTGCATGGCGAGCCACTCCGCTGTTTGGTCAGTTGCACTCCTCCCCTTATATCCGCCTGGCAATAATTGCGTCGTCCATCGTCTGACGCACAGTAAATGGTGCCTCCCGGGTATTGCGGTGCTGGCACTGCTCGGGCGCTGGAGAATTGCGATAAGTCAGGGGGAATCAGAAAGCAGGCAGCCAGACACAACCCTATAACCACTAAAGCGGCTCCCATTTACGTTCTCCTGTGTTTTGAGTTTCAGGTGGCGACCGTTCGCCGGGCGTGGGGGAACGTTCTGCCGCGCTTGCATTTAATCAAACGTCCTTGCCAGGTGCAAGAGGAAGCCATTAGGCGAAACAAATGCGAAAGGTCTTGACATGGCGAACAAAAGGCGAAATACTGTCTCCGCTTCGAGGTGACCTATGTCCCCAGTCCTTCCCCTTTCGACTCCGCATTTCAACTCGCGGCGTCGCCCCGTTCGTTCCCACGCTTCACCGCTCCTACCTTTTCGCCCTAATGAGCCAAACCACCTACAAGAGGCCGGTGCTGTTTCCGAAGATGCATCTGGCTGGTGCAAGGGAAGTCTGGAGAGCCCTACGGCGGATTGCCCCCCGCCTCAACTCCAAACTTCTCATGCGCCACTGGTGGGCATAGCTCGCCTCGCCGCAAAATCTCCCGCGGCAGAAACGAAGCGCAAGTCTCAAGAGAAGCCGGAGTACTTTTTGCTGCCGGCGAAGTCCATCTTGAACCGCTGCGATTCCGATCGCGTCCCCTTTGAGTGGACCATCAATCCTTATCGCGGCTGCGAATTCGCCTGCAAGTACTGCTATGCGCGCTACACCCACGAATACATGGAAATTGACGGTGGCGAATTCGAGAAAAAGATCTTTGTGAAACAGGACGCTGCCGGGCTCTTGGCGCGCGACGTGAATCAAAAATATTCTTACGAATCGAAGTCCAGCGGCTACACGCAAGCCGAGCACATCGCCATCGGCACGGCCACCGATCCGTATCAACCCGCCGAAAAGGAATATGGTGTTACGCGCGCTTGCCTCGAAGAACTGGCCAAGCGCGAGGGGCTCAGCATTTCTATCATTACCAAATCCGACCAGGTTGTTCGCGACATCGACATCTTGAAAATCATTGCCGCGAAATCCGCACTTTCCATCAATGTCACCGTTACAACGTTGAAGCCGCGCTTGGCGCGATTGCTCGAACCGCGCGCACCTCGCCCGGATCTTCGCCTGGCCGCAATCAAGAAACTGCGCGAAGCTGGATTGAACGTTGGCGTTTCGGCTTCGCCGCTGGTTCCCGGCATCACCGATGGGGATGGAGAACTGGAAGCTGTCGCCGAAGCCGCGAAGCAGGCCGGCGCACAATGGTTCTTCTCTGGCGTGTTGTTTCTGATGCCGGCATCAGCTAAAACTTTTCTGCCATTTATTCGCGAGAAATTTCCAAAGTTAGCGAAGCAATACGAACAGTGGTACTCAAAAAACGGCTACGCCCCCGAAGATTATCGCAAGAAAGTTTCCGAGCGCGTGTTGCGCATCCGCCAGAAATTCGGATTCTCCGCGCGTCCCTGGGAAGGCGACCGGCCAGCATCCCGCGCGCCACAAATGAAACTGGCCTGGGATGCCGCTGCTATAAGCACCGCACTCCAATCCATGCGCTCCTGCTCCGCTGGCTAGACCCCGTCGATGTTGCCGACAATGTCGGCGAGAGGTTTCGTCGTCGGCGACAACATCGATCTGGCAATTCCGTCTCGCTCTGCGACAGTCTCTATTCGAATAGCATGCTCGGTAACTCGCTGCGCCGCTTGATCTTCCGAGATTGATTCTTTTCGATTGAAGCAGCGTCCCAATTTCGAATGTATACTAAATAAATTATATATATCTATAAGTAATAATGTCGGCGCGCCGACATTGTCGCCGACATCGTCCGAATCGAGACGCCTGTGTACGGGCGGCTTTACGTCGCCCGCCCTTTGTAGCGGACGCCTTCAGGCGGCCACGCCTGTCTTTCCCTGTGTTTTCTTCGGGTGCCCCACGCTCGCCTTTTGAGGCTGGGAATTTTGCCTGGTTTTGCTTTTGCGCTCTTTATTCCCTACGGCATGATGATGCGAGATTCCTCTCGCTTCAATTCCTTCGTTCCAGGGAATTGACTACGCAAATACTCAATAAATCTCCGTGACCGCGGCCGTCCATTCGTGTGCATCAATCCCCATGCGATACAAAAACACCAGCAATTGATAGATTTCCGAATCCTTCGCGTTCCCAAAAGAAGCTTGTGCCGTCTGCTGTTTCGCTTCCGCAAAGAATTTGGACAACGCTTCATACAATTCCCGCTGCACTGGTAATGCCGGAAGCTGTTCATACACAATGCCCGACGCCAGCGTTTTGTACGCTTCTGCCAGCGATTGAATAGCCGCGAGAACGTCCACATCGTTCGCCTCATGATGTTCTGCGCAAAACCGCGCAATCGTGAACGCGATCGCTGATAACAGTTGTTGATGTTTGTGGATGACTTCCGAAGTCAGCCGAACTTCCAACAACGGCGTTCCGGGCGGCAGCGTCCGCGGGTGCTGCTCCTCATAGCGATGAGCGGAAACGAGATACGCGCAATCCACGGGGCAATCAATCGAGACTTCCCGCTCCGTGCCGCAGCACACCGGACAAATTTTCTCGCCTTTGGCCGGACAAAACCGCCCCGGCTTGCGCTTTTCACAGATCGGACAAGGCAATTCCATTCTCCCTACATACACTGAAGCCGTTTGCGAAAGAACGGCCTAATTTACAGCGAAGCACTAAAGCCGCTCACTATCGATTTCCGCCCACTTCGTCAATCGCCCCCAAAACTGTCATCCCGGCCGAAGGCCGAGCCGGCTTTTTCGGCCGCAGTGGAGAGATCGTGGCAACTAACGGAGTGCCATGAAGCGCATCGCGGAGGATGCGGTTTCCCCAGCTTTTACCTGAATGTGTTTTCACGAAAATCCAGATAGCCCCTGTCAACGCAACCATTTCCGTCGCAACAGGATATCACGCCATGATGACTTTATTCTGGAAGCGCCGCGCCGCCACGATCAGCAAAAATGTACCCATCAGGAAGAGCGCAAACGCGTCTGTCCACAGGTGAGTCCAGCCCGCGCCCCGCAGAATGATGCCCCGCGTGATGTTGATGAAGTAAGTTGCCGGGACAAAATAACTGAGCACGAAGAAAAATTTCGGCATGGTTTCGCGCGGGAAGATGTAACCGGAAAAGAAGATGCTGGGCAGGATCGTCAGAAACGCCAGTTGCATGGCCTGTGCTTGCGTGCCCGCCTTACTGGAAATTAAAATTCCGAGCGACAGTGAAACGAACAGATAAGGCAGCGACAACCCGGCCAACAGCAATACACTTCCATGAATCGGCACGCTGAAAATAAAACGCATGAACGTCAGAATCATGCACAACTCAAAAAATCCAATACCAAGGTAGGGAAGCAGCTTGCCCAGTAGAAGTCCCATCGGGCGCACCGGCGTGACGAACAACTGCTCCAGAGTGCCGCGTTCCTTTTCACGTACGATCGAGAAAGCCGTGAGAAACGTAGTCACGTTCAACAGTAAAATGGCCGTCAGTCCAGGCAGAAAGAAATTTGGCGAACGCGAATCCGGATTGAACAAAATTTTGGGCCGCATATCGACGGCGAAATCCGCGCTGCTGTTGATCAGCGCTCGCCGCAGCGATTCATCAAGTCCGATCGCCGTGGTCACATTGATGGCCTGCCCGGCTACCGAGGAATCCGATCCATCAATCAGCACCAGGACCTGCGCGCCCATCTGATGGATCAATCTGTCCGAATAATCGACCGGAATCTTTATGCCTACACGGCATTTGCCGGAAATTATCGCGTCATTTAGTTCGTGATCCGTGTTCACGTAGCGGATCACGTGGAACGTGTCGGAATTGCGCAACCGGTCCAGCAGTTCGCGGCTCTCTCGACGCCCGTCGGCGTTGTACACCACCGTGTTGATCTGCCGCACATTCGTATCGATCCCAAATCCCAGCAGAAACATCTGCAGCAGCGGAATGATCAACGAGAAAAATAGCGTCGCGAAATCGCGCCGTACGTGCAGCGCTTCTTTATAAAAAATCGCCCGGAATCCGCGGAAGGGATTAACCACGTGCAGCCTCCGCGCGCGCCTGATGCTGATAAGTTAATTCTACAAAGACGTCTTCCAGCGTCGCGGCCAGCGGCCGAATCTCCGCAACAATAACGCCGGCTTTTACCAGTTGATCGCGCAGGTGATCCAAATCCAAATGATCATCGATCAGCGCGTGAATAGATTGTCCAAAAATCGTCGCACTGCGCACGCCTTGAATCGTGCGGGCAAACCGCAACGCCCGCGTCACGGCCGTGGTAGTGATTTCCACGCGATACGTTCCCGGAGGTTGCACTTCCGGAAGCTCGCGTAAGGAATCGGGTGTTCCGTCGGCAATTATTTTTCCGTAGTAGATGTAAGCAACGTGACTGCAGCGCTCCGCCTCGTCCATATAATGCGTCGTCACAAAAAAAGTGATGCCGTGCGCGGATAACTCAAACAGAAGATCCCACAACTGGCGTCGCGCCACCGGATCGATGCCAGCCGTCGGCTCGTCCAGGAAAATGAGTTTCGGTTCGTGCAACATCGCGCACCCGAGCGCCAACCGTTGCTTCCATCCGCCCGACAGCTGAGCCGCCAACCGGTTCAGGTACGGACCCAGTCCGTTCAACTGGACAATTTCGTCCATGCGCTTTTTCAACCGCTCCGGTGAAAGGCCGTAGATGCGGCCGTAAAAGGTGAGATTTTCATTTACCGTCAAATCGCTATAGAGGCTGAAATTCTGCGACATGTATCCGATATTTTCGCGGACGCCTTCCGGATCTTTTCGTACGTCGATGCCTTCCACGGTGGCATTGCCCGCTGTCAGTGGCAACAATCCCGTCAGCATCTTGATCACGGTAGTTTTTCCGCTGCCGTTCGGTCCCAGAAAGCCGAAGATCTCTCCTTTCTTGATCTGGAAACTGACATCATCTACGGCGGTGAAATGCCCGAAGCGACGGACAAGGTGCTCGGCAGAGAGTGCGATTTGTTCGGTGGGGGCCATGATCAATTTGCCGCGGACAGTTTCACATCCGCGGCCATGCCGGCCAGCACGCGATGAGACGGATCATCGATTCGCACTTTCACGCCAAACACCTGATGAATGCGCTCTTCGCGAGTTTGTACATTGCGTGGCAAAAATTCCGCCTGCTGATTAATCTGTTCCACCACCCCGTGAAAAGTTTCCTTGGGAAACGAGTCCACGAAAATGTCCGCCTTCTGGCCCACCTTCACCAAGCCATACTGCGTTTCAGGAATATAAATGCGCACATAAGTCTGGTCGCGCTCAAGCAATGTCGCGACTGGCGTGTTCGGAGCAATCAGGTCACCGGGACGCACATCGAGCACTTCCACGGTTGCTGCCGCTGGTGCCAAAACCTGGCGCTCCCGATACCGCGCTTCATCCATGGCCAGTGCCGCGCGGGCCGCCGCAATATCCTCTGGCCGGTTGCCACGCTCGAATTTCTCGAGTGTAGCCTGCGTTTGGTGATAGCGCGCTTCCGCGGCCGCGATTTCTTCCGCGCGGTATCCGCGCTTCAACTCATCCAACCGGTGCTGTGCGCTCTGCTTTTGCGCCAGCGACATTTTCCAGGTCGCCTCCGCTGTGTCGCGCTGCTGTTTGGAGACGAGGTCTTTCTGCGCAAGGGCCTCATAGCGTTGATAATCAAGGTTTGCCCGTGTTTCATCCGCCGTGGCACGATCCAGATCCGCTCTTGCGGAATCGATATCTTCCTGGCGATAACCATTCTTGCGTTGTTCGTATTCCGCTTTCGCCTGTGCGGCTGCGGCACGCGCTTCTGCTATTTCTTCGGTTCGGAATCCACGCGTGGATTTTTCCGCGGCGGCGCGAGATTGCGAAAGCGCAGCCTGCAACTCTTTGTCGTCGAACGTAATCAGCACCTGGCCTGTCGCTACGTAGTCTCCTTCGCGAACCAGCACTTTCTCAATGCGTCCGCCGATCTTGGAGCCGACGCGAATGTTTCTCGATTCCACCGTGCCGGAACTCCGCAACCCAGTGTCTTTCTGAAACCATCCGGCGGAATACCCAGCGGCCGCCGCAATGCCTAGCACTACCAGAAGTAGAATGGGCCATTTACGTTTCATCGGGATTTACCTGCTCCGGACGAAAGTGTCGGCGCGGGAAACTGGCCCGGTGCCGCGAGTCCATTCCAGAGAACCTTAAAAACATTTTCAATGCGGTTTTCGAGCGAGCCGTCTCCATACAGCGACCAGATCAGCATGGCCCCGAGCAATGATTGCCGAAGTACAGGCGCAATGTCGCTTGCCGGGAGGTCTTTGCGAACTTCACCGCGCTGTTGACCAACCTCGATGATCCGTGCAAGAAAACCTGTGGCGCTGCTATGAATTTCACGCATCATTTCCCGGACTGGTTCGCTGGAGAGATTGGCTTGCAGCAGCGCTCGCACCACCGCCGGATTTCGCGCCGGCTCTGAGATTACGTCGAGCGCTAAGTTACGCATAAAAGTCTGGATTGGTAGTGCAGTGTTGGCTGCAGCATCCGCGGCCGCCTGCACCTTTACGATTTGCATTCGACCAAACGCCGCCAAAATATGTTCCTTGCTGGGAAAGTAATTAAAGAAAGTGCCCTTGCCTACGTCTGCGGCATTGGTGATGTCTTCAACGGTAGTTTCGGAAAACCCCTTTTGCGCAAAAAGTTGAATCGCGGCGCGGAATAGGCGTTCGCGCAACTCGCTGCTGCGTCGTTCGCGGCGGGGAGAGGAGGAATGGACGGCCATGCTCATAATGACCTTTATTCATAAATGACTATAGGTCATTTTGTACGCTAAGTCAAAAATAATTGACACCCTTGACGGTTGCCGGGGCTATAAATGCATAGTTAACCTTTTTG
Source organism: Candidatus Acidiferrales bacterium (assembly GCA_963726725.1). Lineage (GTDB taxonomy): Bacteria > Acidobacteriota > Terriglobia > Acidiferrales > UBA7541 > Acidiferrum. Next base: position 108,072 of record CAVSDV010000018.1, on the reverse strand, counting down.
TTTATTTTGACTTGCCGGAAGACATGTTCTTTGGCGACTTTTTGTTCAGGTAAGCCACCATTTTTTGAGCAGACGGTGGAACCGAGACCGCGCCTTTGAACACGATGTCTTGAGCAGATACGCGCTTGTGGTAGAGGTCGGTATTCGGCGAATTATCGGGGCGGACGGAGGAGCCCGCCAGGGAGACACCGGCAAACAATCCGCGAGCTCGCGAGTAAGAAAGGATTTCCGCGCGCATGGTTACGTCGGTGGACGCTTCCGCATTGCGGCCTTTGGGTCCCGCCGCGGCGGAGGCGTCCGCCCCGAGTTTCACCTTGCTGGAAAGAATGGCTTTTGCTCCGCGTTCGTTCATGACCAGGAGAACGAAGTCGGTGGCCTGCCCACCGATCTGAAAGCCAAAGCTACCACCCTCCAACGCCATCATCGTGGGAGCGCTCCACGGGCCGTTGAAATTTTCGCCAGAGCGGCAAACCATCGCGCCGCGCCCGTAGCTGGCGCCAAAAATAAAGGCGCCCTTGATGACCGAAGGGTAGACAATAACGCAATTCGCTTTATCGATCAGGTCCTGTGGAATGTTGTCGGGGATTTCCATGATTTCCTGGATGACCATGCCGCAATTCTCCAGCCGGTCGCCAATCTTGTCGCCCGCCTGAAGGGGGAGAACCATCAGAGTGAGGGTCAGCAGTAAGGGAACGAACTTTTTCATGCGTTTTCACCTTTTTGGTCTAATCGATACGTTAATCAAAATCGGAACGACTGGGCGGTAAACTTGGCGGCGGCGTAAGCGCATGCTCTGCCCGGCACCCTTCCTTGAACTTCGTAAGGGCAGGGTCTCCGCTGACTTTCGAATATACTTTCAGAAGTTGGAATTTGCCATAGGGGATTTATGAACAGAAAAGTAGCGCGAACCTCGGCGATGCTCCTGGTTTTATGCATCGTGTTGGTCAGGTTGGAAAGTCTGGCACAAGGGCCCGGTGTTCAAGGCGCCAATGGGACGGAGACGAAAGCCAACCGTATTTCGGGAGCCGCAGGATTTGCCGCTCGGGCCAACCAAGTGTCAGGGGTGGCTCCGGTCAACAAAGGGGAATGGGGCATTCTGATTGTCGATGCGGTAAGTGGAGAGACGCTGTATGAAAAAAACGCGGATTCATATTTTGTTCCTGCATCCAACATGAAGCTTTTGACGACAGCGCTGGCCCTCGACACGCTGGGCCCCGACTATCGATTTCGGACGACGATCGAGTCCACTGCGAAAGTGGAAGAAGGAATTCTGAAGGGCGATTTGATTTTGGTGGGTCGTGGCGACCCGAATCTTTCCAATCGCAAATTTCCGTTCGATACAAAGGAAGAGTTTGACGGGCCGCCTGAGCGCGTCTTGAATGAGCTGGCGGACCAGGTAGTGGCGCATGGCGTGAAGGAGATCACTGGTGACCTTGTTGGTGACGACAGTTATTTCCCCCGCGAGCGTTATCCCGATGGATGGGAAATCGACGACATGGTGTGGGAATACGGCGCGGCGATTTCCGCGATCGTGGTCGACGACAATACCGTTACGTTGACGCTGACGCCGGGTGAGAAGGCGAGTGATGCGGTAATGGCGAGTCTTGAACCGGCGACGCCCGATTTTGATGTGAAAAATGAAGTGCAGACCATCGGAGCAAAAGAAAAAGGGGAACTGCGGCTGACTCGCGAACCTGGAGGAAATGTGGTGGTGGTTAGCGGCACGATGACAGCAGGGAGCCAGCCGCGCAAACTGATCCTGGCGATTCAGGAGCCGGCACAACATGCGGCGAGCATTCTGGCAAGACAATTGACGGAACGCGGTGTGAAGTTCAACGGAAAAATTCGCGCCAATCATGAACCGGACCCCACGGAAAGCTCGCGCAACGTTCTTGCCGAACATCATTCCTTGCCACTGGGAGATACCGTCAAGCTGGTGAACAAAATCAGCCAGAACCTGCACACGGAGATTCTGTTACGCACTTCGGCCCGGCAGCAGGGCCGCTGGCAAACTCCCGAAGACCTGGCGAAGTTTCCCGCGACGTTTTATGCGAAGGTGGGAATCGCGCCGGACGATGTAGTGCAGACCGATGGCTCGGGCCTGTCGCGTCACGATATGGTGACACCACGCGCGTTCGTGACGCTGTTGCAGTATGCGCAAAAGCAGGCCTGGTTTCCCGCTTATTATGCTTCGCTACCCGTCGCGGGTGTGGATGGCACGCTGACGGACCGCATGAAGAAAGCGGGCATCACGGGAAAAATTCACGCGAAGACGGGTTCCGTCACGCATGTGCGGACACTCTCGGGTTATGCGGAGACGCCGCATGGGCGCAAATTGATTTTTTCGTTCCTGAGCAATAATCAAGGCGCTTCCGGCCACGAGATTCATGAGGCAATCGACGGATTGTGCCTGGCAATGATTGAAGAGTTTGACGCGGCGGAAAACGGCGCCAAGGCATCGAAGTAGGAAAGTGAAACATGGGCAAAGGAAAAGTAATTACGGTATTTGGAAGTTCGAGGCCGCAAGTGAATGATGCCGACTATCGGGAAGCGCGCGAACTGGGCAAAGTGTTGGCGCAAGGCGGATTCGCGGTGTGCAGCGGCGGCTATGGCGGAGTGATGGAAGGCGTATCGCGAGGCGCAAAGGAAGCAGGCGGAAAAACATACGGAGTGACCGCGGAGTTCTTTTCACGCAAGGTGAATGAATGGGTGGATGTGGAAGTCCGGAAGAAAACCTGGGAAGAAAGATTATTTTCGCTGATTGAACTGGGCGATGGATTTGTGGCGTGCAAAGGGGGGACCGGAACACTAGTGGAACTGGCGGTCGTTTGGGAAATGCTCAACAAGTCGGTAATGCCGGCAAAACCGTTCGCGGTTTGCGGCGACTTCTGGCAACCGATTCTGGATCGTGTGCGCGAAGTGGAACAGGACAAGCGCCCATCGACGGAAGCACCCATGTGGGGTGAGGCCAAAGCACAATTGGTGAAGAGCGCAAAGACACCAGAAGAAGCAGTGAAGTACCTGCAAGCGCATCTAAGAGACAGGAAGTAAATGTCGCGATCAGCACAAGAGGTACTGGAATTCGACAAGCTGCGGGAATTGTTGCGGCTGCGGACAACGTGCGCTCCGGGGCGGCGGCGCATGAACGAGTTGGAGCCGGGAACGGATCGCGCCGTGCTGGAAGATGCATTTGCGCGAATCCGCGAAGCCAACGAATGGCTGCGCATGGGCAGGGAACTGGGATTTGGCGCGCTTTCGGACCCGGAAGGATGGCTGGCACGGCTGGATGCGCCCGGCGTGGTGCTGGAGGCGAAGGAATTTCTCGACGCGAACTCATTGCTGGAAACAGCGGCGTGGTTGAAGGCTCAGTTTCGTGAAGAGGCAGTGAAATTTGCTTTGCTCACGGCGCAATCGGCCGCGCTTGGAGATTTTCGTGAATTGCAAAACACGATCGAGCGATGCATTTTGCCGAATGGAGAAATTAGCGACGATGCTTCAGCAACGTTGCGGCGAATTCGCGCCAGCATTCTGCAGACGCGCGACGCGATACAGAAAACGCTGAAACAGATTCTGCGCTCGCGGCAAACGGAATCAGGTGAAGACTACGTAACGTTGCGAAACGATCGCTTCGTGATTCCGGTGCGTTCGGAGCACCGACGCAGCGTGCCAGGTGTCGTGCATGGAGCCAGCGCGACGGGGCAGACGGTGTTCGTCGAGCCATTCGAGACCGTCGAAACCAACAACCAACTGGTGCAGCTAGCCGAAGATGAAGCCGCAGAAATTTTCCGCATTTTGAAGGATCTTACCGAGCGGCTGCAGCGAGTTAGCGGCCCGCTGCAGGAAGCGGCACGGACGATTGCGGATATGGACAGCATTTTTGCGCGTGGACGTTTTGCGAAAGATTTCGATGCGTGTTTTCCGGAATTTGCAGAGGTTACCGAGTTGCGGCTGGATTCTGCGCGGCACCCAGTGCTGGAAGATAAGCTGCGACGCGAGGATCGCGCGATTGTGCCAATGTCGCTGGCCATGGGAGGCGAGGAACGGTTGCTGGTGATTAGCGGGCCCAACACCGGCGGCAAAACAGTAGCGTTGAAAACGATGGGACTGGCGGCCCTTTCCGCGCAGTCTGGGGTTCCGGTCGCCGCGCAAAGGGCTGTGCTTCCGCTGTTTGATCACGTGCTGGTGGACATCGGCGACGAGCAATCTATCGCGGCCGATCTTTCCACATTTTCCGCGCACATGCTGAATCTGAAATCGATGCTCGCTGAAGCCACGCCGAAGTCGCTGGTGCTGATGGATGAGATCGGCACGGGAACCGCACCGGAAGAGGGCGCGGCGCTGGCGGAAGCGCTGCTGGATGAATTTCACAAGAAGAACTGTTTCGTGATGGCGACAACGCACCACGACCGGTTGAAGACGTACGCGTCAACTACGCCGGGGGTGGTGAATGCGGCGGTGGAGTTTGACGATGTGAATTTGCGGCCGACTTACCGGTTGATGCTTGGCGTGCCAGGAGGTTCGAGCGGAATTGCGATTGCGCAGCGGCTCGGATTGCCGAAGGAAATTATCGAGCGGGCGCGCGAATTGATGACTCCCGAAGCGCACGAGGCCGCGGACTTGATTGGGTATTTGCACCGTAGCCGCGATGAATTGGATCGACTGCGGATTCAAATGGCGGAGGAGCGACACGCGCTGGAGAAAGAGCGCGAAAAGCTGCGCGCGGAATGGGTCGACCGGCAGAAACTACGCATCGCGCAACTGGAAAACGATTTTGCAGGGCTGCAGAAGCGTTACGAAGAGAAGGTTGCGGCGATCGTCGAGGCGGTGAAGGACCGCGAGTTGCGCAAGCAACTGGAGAAAACATCCGGACGAAAGTTGCGCGATGTGCGCGTTGAGGCGAAGGATGAACTGAACGCCGCGGTGGTGCAGACGATTTCCGAGTCGCAAAAGGACCTAGGGCTGAAGGCGGAAATATCAGACGCGGTAAGCGCGGGAAAACTGCAGCCGGGGACAAAAATTAGGGTGCGCGGATTCAGCAAACCGGTGATATTCCGCCGGCTCGACGGTTCGTCGGCAGAAATCGAGGCCGGGCCGCTGCGGATGAAAGTGGCGCTGGAGGAAATTACCGGCGTGGAAGAAGTCGCCCCGGGACGAGTGGCGATACAGCCGTTGAAGCGCGATAACGTCACGGTGACTTCGCAATCGAGCGAACTGCCATCGACGGGAGAGATCAACGTCATCGGCATGACGGTGGAGCAGGCCAGCGAGTTGGTCGACAAATTCCTGGATGAATCGGTGTTGGCGAGCCGGACGCGGGTGCGAATTATTCATGGGCATGGAACGGGAGCGCTGCGCCGGGGACTAGCGGAATTTTTAAGGGCGCATCCTTCGGTGGCGCAGGCGGCGTTTGAAACGGAAGAGCACGGCGGCAAAGCCATCACGGTTGTAGAATTGCGGCTGTAAACATGGCAGAAGCAGGTTCATTCGCGGATCGCGTGAAGCAGCAGGCGGACATTGTTCGCGTGGTGGGCGAATACATACGCCTGAAGAAGAGCGGGCAGAACTTTACGGGATTGTGTCCATTTCATGGAGAGAAATCGCCGTCGTTTGCGGTGCACCCGATAAAGCAGATTTTTCATTGCTTCGGCTGTGGCAAGGGCGGAGACGTTTTCAGTTTTGTGATGGAGATGGAGAAGTGCCAGTTTCCGGAAGCGGTGAGACTGGTGGCGGAGAAATGCGGCATCGCCATTCCCAAACCGAAGGCAAGTTCGCCGGAAGAGCGCAAGGAGAACCAGCAGCGCGCCGCGCTGGTGGAGATTCACCGCGAGGCGCAAGCGTTTTTTGTGAAGCAACTGGACACGACGCCGGAAGGCCGTGTGGCGAAAGCGTATCTGGAAGATCGCGGGATGGACGCGGAGGCGATTGCGCGTTTCGGGATTGGTTATGCGCCGAGTGGGGGAGATGCCCTCCTGCGCGTGCTGAAGCCGAGGTATGCGGAAAAATTGCTGGTGGAATCGGGGCTGGTTTCGCGCGATCAAAACAATGCCGGGCGCATGTTCGACCGTTTCCGCCGACGGATCACATTCCCCATCGCGAATGAGTCGGGAAAGATTGTGGCGTTTGGATGCCGAGCGCTGGGCGATGACCTGCCCAAATATCTGAATTCGCCGGAAACGCCGATCTATTCGAAGAGCAACGTGTTGTACCACATGGATAAGGCGAAAGAGCCGATCCGGCGACAGGATTTTGCGGTGCTGGTGGAAGGCTACATGGACGCGATCGCCGTTGCGCGCGCGGGAATTGGGAACGTAGTGGCGAGTTGCGGTACCAGCCTGGCCGAGCCGCAGATCAAATTGTTGGGACGGTTCACGAAGAGGATTATCGTGAACTACGATCCAGACACCGCGGGACAAACAGCGACGGAGCGCTCGCTGACCCTGCTGCTGGAGCAGGATTTTGAGGTGCGAGTGCTGGCGTTGCCGCCGATCGGAGATAAAAAGGCCGACCCTGACCTGTTTATCCGCGAACGTGGGAAGGACGCCTACATCAAGGCGCTGAAGGAAGCGCCACCATACGTGGATTACCTGATCTCGCGGGCGCAGCAGATGGATTTGTCGACGGCGGAAGGGAAACTGCGCGCGCTGAATTTTCTGCTGCCCTATGTGCAGAGAATCCCGAACCGGTTTCTACGTTCAGAGTGGGCCACACGGATTTCGCAGCAGTTGCGTGTGGATGAACCGGTGCTGCGTGCGGCTCTGCGAAAAGCCGCCGACGAACGGCGCAGCGACGTGAAAACACAGCCGGAGTTGATCGGCAAAGCCGCGAAGCCGTTGGAACGACGACTGATACGAATGCTGGTGGAAGCCGAGGATTTCCGTAAGGAACTGGCTCGGCGTTTGCAAGAGGAACGCCTGTACGGGGGGCTGGAAACGGAGAAGATTTTTGCCGCGCTGATCCTGGCGGGGCTTTCGGACCAGTCGATGCAAGCCACGGAGATCGGTGGATTGCTGGAGGACCGCGACCGGCGGGTATTCTTCGAGATACTTTTTGAGCCAACGCAGGCGCCGTCGTGGGAAGAGGCGGAAAGCTGCCTGGAAGCGCTCAAACGGCGGAAGCTGGAACAGGAATTGGGGCAGATCCAGCGGGACATCGAGGCGAACGCTTCGAGCCCGAACCTGCGCGAGTTGTTGACGCGAAAACAGGAATTACTGAAACGCATGGCGGCCGGAAATCGTCCATAAACTGCGACGATTCAGCGGGATGTCGCAGCCTTGGAACGGGGTACGAAGTAATTGACTTGACACGACTTAAGCGTGTAGCGTAGAAGGGTTGGGCAGATAACGGTTTCGCTCCGCAGAGCATCCAAATATTCGTATAAGATGCAACGCGACCGTAGTGCCAGAGCGCGGTAGGCGGTAAGCGTGGGACAGCGGCGGGCCAACATCGCTCATAGGGCTTCACCGAGACAATTGAATTCTTTACGAGGGAATGATGACATCCTTCTGTCCGTCATGGGATTTAGCGACGTCGTCCCAGCGGAGTGAGATGACTTGTGACTCTCAGGGTGAACCGAGATTGAAGTAAGAAATTTGGAGGAGTGTTGTGGCGGCTTCGGGACTTGAAGAAAAATATGATGCAGTAAAACAGCTGATCGCGGTCGGCAAAGAGCGCGGCTACCTGCTGTATGACGAGGTGAACGATTCACTTCCCGCGGAAGTGCATTCCTCCGAGGAAATTGACGATCTACTGACCACATTTGAACGGAACGGCATTGAGATCTACGAAGATGCCGCTTCGGCAAAAGCGGCGCGCGCGGTGGAAGTTTCCGTGGAACGCGGCGACCGCGACGGCGTGGTGAAGGACGACGCGCACGCGGAAGAAGGCGCCAGCGGAAGTGACCTCGACCTGACACCGGGCTCGCTGGAGAAAACCAACGATCCAGTGCGCATGTATCTGCGCGAAATGGGCACCGTGCCCCTGCTGACGCGTGAAGGCGAAGTGACCATCGCGAAGCGCATCGAGCGCGGCCAGCTGGTGGTGATGAAGGCGATCACGCGTTCGCCGATCGTCATCAAGGAATTGATCGCGGTTGGCGACGATTTGCGCAAGGGTGCGCGGTCGATCAAGGAGATCGTTCAGTTCGACGATGAAGAGCTGACCGAAGAGAAGATCGCCAACAAGACCAAGCAGACGCTCAAGTACATCGAGAAGATTGCGAAGTTGTACGACACGGCGCTGAAACAGGCCGTGAAGCTGGATAAGACTCCCAAGGCAAAAAAGAAGCCGTACATTCACGCGAAGTGGGACGTGGCGCGGACGCGCATCCAGATTTCAGTGGAAATTCGCGACATCGATTTCAATCCGTTCGAGAAGAAGCGGCTGATCGACAAAATGCGCGGAACCGTTGAGCGCTTGCAGTCACTGGAGCGTGAAGCGGGACGGTTGGAGCGCCGCGCGGATGTTTCGAAGGGCGATAACGCCACGGAAGCACGCCGCGAATTGCGCACACGCCGGTCTGAACTGAAAGATATTGAGGAAGCCAGCGAAGTCGGATTGACAGAGCTGAAGCGCACGCTGACGATTATTCACCGCGGCGAGGCGGAAGCGGAACAGGCCAAAAAGGAATTGATCGAAGCCAACCTTCGTTTGGTTGTTTCGATTGCGAAAAAATATACCAACCGCGGCTTGCAGTTCCTGGACCTGATTCAGGAAGGCAACATCGGTTTGATGAAAGCGGTCGATAAGTTCGAATGGCGCCGCGGTTATAAGTTTTCAACGTATGCCACCTGGTGGATTCGGCAAGCGATTACGCGCGCGATTGCCGACCAGGCGCGCACGATTCGTATTCCGGTGCACATGATCGAAACGATCAACAAGCTGGTGCGTACCAGCCGCCAGTTGGTGCAGGAACTGGGACGCGAACCGACCAGCGAAGAGATTGCCAAGCGCATGGACATTCCGGTGTCCAAGGTGCGCAAGATTCTGAAGATCGCGCAAGAGCCGATTTCGCTGGAAACCCCGATTGGCGAGGAAGAAGATTCGCATCTCGGCGATTTCATCGAAGACAAGGCGGTAGTTTCGCCCTCGGACGCGGTTATCAACCTGAATTTGAAAGAGCAGACCTCTTCGGTGTTGAAGACGTTGACGCCGCGTGAAGAAAAAGTAATCAAGATGCGGTTTGGTCTGGATGACGGCAGCGAACACACACTGGAAGAAGTGGGCCAGTCTTTCGCGGTTACGCGCGAACGCATCCGGCAGATTGAAGCTAAGGCGCTGCGAAAGTTGCGGCATCCGTCACGTTCGCGGAAGCTGCGCGCGTTTCTGGAAGGTCCGTCGCGCGACTATCTATAGAAAGAATTTCAGAAGAGAAAAGAGAACGCCAGGTGCATGCCGGGCGTTTTTTTACATTGAAGTCGGAAATAATTCAGCGGCGAATTATTTCTGAGGATGGCCGGGTAAGGGTGAGTGGGCCAACGGCGGCACGCTATAGAAATGTTGCACGAAGTAAACCAATCCGAGAATTACGAAGAGGATAAATCCACCGAGTACATAGAACATGCTCTGGGCATCAAAACGACGGATGCTCGGAAGGTTGAAGTTGATGGCCTGAGAGATCGCGTAAAGAAGCACGAACAGCAATGCGCAACCGAACCAGGCCATAAAAGCGCCGATGAAGCACCAAGTTTCTTCGCGTTGTTCGGGCGCAAGCCAGTATTCTTTGTGGGGCAGATTGATTTTTTTCGGAGGAAGCTTGCTGATCCCTCGTGTCACGAAAAAAGTGGGAATGGATGTGATGGCGATGATCACGGCAGTCAACAGAAAGAACGCCTGTTTCGGTTGCCAGCCGTTTGGGGTGCCATCGGCGGCGAAGTGAGATGCCATGGTGTCCGGGAGTTGAGGATAAGCACTTACCCACTGAAGCATAGCCAATGCGAGCAAGAGGAAATAGATAAGCATGGGGACGCGCGTGCTTTTCATGACGGACCCTGGAATTGAGAGTAGGTCGTTTCCCACTTGCCTGCAATGAGCTTGTGCGGAAGTGTGTTCACGAAGTTGATGGGTTTGGATACAAATCGACCAGACAGGAATGGGCCCATCCCTTCTGCTAATAAGCCAGGCCAAAGTCAGGCTGGGAGTTCGACGTAAGAAGACTAGGAATGAGGCTCGGGTACCGGTTGGCCATCCTCGCGAAGTCCATCGAGATGGAAGGAATTCGCCTCGCGCATGTTTTGCTCTACTTCAGCGCGCGTACCACCTGTTGATACGCAACCAGGTAAATCCGGAGAGTAGGCGGAAAAGCCGCTCTCTGTCTCTTCGATCACAATCAAATATTTTTTCATTACTTCAGACCTGCCTGTTTCAAGACGCTATTGAAAGTACCCGGAGCCATTTCGTCACTGGACTTTCCCGCAAGTGTAACAAGCCCCAATTTGACCGGATGTTTGTATTGTCGATGACTTCCTCGTGTACGCGCAAGATACCAGCCGTCATCGCCGATGAGTTTGATAACATCTCGAACTTTCAAGTCGAGACAATAACTATGGATCTTAGCTAAGTCAATAGTTGAAGATATCCTAAGACAGAAACGCCCCGAGGAGATCGGGGCGTTTTTGTTTTTTGTGCTGTGCGGGAGAGCGCAAAAACGCTCATCGACTGCTAGTCGTTGTCGCGGTCATGTCCTGCGAAGAGATCGGTCATGACGTCGGTGTTTGCATCGCAAGCGTGATTCAAGCAGGGCAAGCGGAAGCCCGCTTCGAGGGACTTCAGCAGAGAGAAGTGGGTGTAGAACTTATTGCTCTTCACGCCGTGCGGGCCGTAGTTGGTTTCCACAGTCAGCAGCACCTGGTTGGTGGTCGGTGCGATGCTGTAGTCGTTCTCATCCCACAGGATCACGATGGCGCTGTGCCCCTCGTGCCATACGGGTGAACTGTGGATCGCCGAAACCAGCGTGCGTAAAGTCAGATCACCCTGATAAATCAACGCGGGATTGAGTCCCACTAGCGTGCCGTTGTCGACGTTGTCAAAATCGCATGCGGGGCCGGCGTTGCCGCGTCCGTGCTGGTCGTTGCACTGATTGGGCGCGATGAAAGCAAAATTGGGCAAGTGACCCGAAGCGAGATCATCGAACAATCCCTTTGGTCCCTGGAAGCCGACTACGTTCTTCAAGCTGTTGTGAGCATTCTGCCCTTCCTGGACGCTCTGGAAATAAACGAAAGGATTGTGCTTCGCGGCATAGAGGTTAATCAACGTCTGCTTCTCACTTGGCAGAGCGGCCAGGATGCCCGCGCTGCTGGTAAAAAAGCCGTCGCTGTTGTTCACGCTGTCCGCACCGGAAGGAGGCACGGATTCCTGGTAGCTCTTCCAGGTCTGGTTCCATTCGGTAAGTTGATCGGCGATGGTCTTTCCGGAAATGTTAGAGGCGGCGGGAATCGAGAGAGTGCCGTCGATATTGATATCTCCCGGAGGGCCGGACGTCTCGTTGGAATAATCGATGGCTGGGGTTGCGGCGTCGGTGCCGGTTCCGAAGATGGGGCAGATATCGGGGTGTTTGCCGTCATCGAGCGATGGCTGGCCGGAGGAAAGGTTAGTCTCGCAGTTAGTGTTATGCCAATCAGGACTGTTGTCGTTCAACACGCCAAAGTTCGAACCGCCGACAACTTCCAGATAGTTCGTCAAACTCGGGTGCGCGACGGCGAAGTAGTTTTGCGCCGTGTTGGCCGTCTTCATGTATTGATTGGTGAAAGGCGAGTTGGGGTTGCCGACAATCTGGCTGTAAGCGTGGTTCTCCATCATGATCACGAACACGTGATCGAGATGTGGAACGCCCTTGGGGACTTTTCCTTCATCGGCATAAACAGGACTGATCAATGAAGAAGCGGCAAGCAGGGCCGCCAATGACTTCAACTTCAAATTGATTTTCATGTACTCTCCCTTTTCTGATTTCGAGCGATATTTCCCAGTAGCCCGGAGGTTCACCACACCGCCAGATACAAATCAGTTGTCTGCCCAGAGTTCCGTCAATGACTCGCGGATCGACAACCGGCGAAGCACTGGCACGTTACCTTTCGCTGATTACAGGCGGAGGGCGGGAATGTTACGAGAATGTCAAAGACGGGGTGAGGAGAGGGCGGAATGGCCATTGGGCCAGAAACCATCTGTACGCAGAGCAGTTAAGAAGCCCTTGCCTTTCCCGTGGGAATCCGCGAAATTGGAATTTCCCGGCACAATCAACGCAAACAGGTGCGGAGCGCCCGTGTCGTCATGAGAAAAACACAAAAGATAATGGCCGTTGTCATTGTTGTTCTGATCGGACTTACGGCCTATGCAGCGTGGAAAACGCGACAGGTATTGCCGGCAGATAATGGCAACGGGCGGCCGACCGGCAGACCCATCGTCGCTCTGCGCTCGTTGAAAACGGCGCAACAACTGGCGCAGACCGCGGCTACACATGAAGAGCGCAGTCTGGCGCAGGAAGCGCTGAGGCTTGCGGACTATGACGCCGATTTAGCGTTTGATGAAGCCATACGTGAAGCGCGATTGCATCCATCGCCTTTGTCGCCGGAGGCCATCGCCTGCAAAGCGCGAAAGGAAAAGGCCGAGAAGGCACTGGAGACCGCTCAGGAACGTGCTAAGCAACTTGCGGAGCAATTGGTAAAAGTCTCTGCGGATAAACAGGCGACCGTTGAGGCGGACCTGATTCAGGCGGAGGCTGACATCGACCTGGCCCAGGACGAGGTCGACGACGCGAAACATGATTTGCAGCAGGCAGGTGGTGATTCCGTCGAGCGGCTGATGGCAATGAAGAAGCTGCACGAAGACGCTTCGCAGAATACGCAATCCGCGATTCCCGCGCAGCAGGAACCCCTCGAGCAGCCTGGACTGATTCACCGCGCCGCCCGCTGGCGCAGCTTACACCAGAAACAAATGAGTCTGTGGCAGGCAAAAACGGACACGGAAGCATCCGTGGCGAGACTGACAGCCAAGCACGACGCACTGGATGAGCAGATCGAGGCGGAAAAGAAACAAGCCATAACCGATCCAAAAGAGCTTTTGAAAAAGACGGAAGCGCTGGCAAACGACCAGAAAATAGTTTCGGCCTTCGACAAGCGCATCGCCGAGAAGAAAGAGCTCGCGGGAGTATACGCGCAGTGGATCGATCTGGTGGCTGGGTACCAGCGAGCCGTTGTGCATCACGGACTGGGAGAATTCGCGATCATCCTGGGAATCGCGCTTGTTGGGATCTTTTTCAGCACGTGGATGGATTCACTGGTGCGCAACATCCCCATGGACCGGCGCCAGGTGGAATCTCTGCGCACGGTGGCACGCGTGGCTTCGCAGATCATTGCGCTCTCGTTGATATTGCTGGTGCTCTTTGGACCCCCGAGTCAGTTGGGTACATTCCTTGGGTTGGCCGGCGCGGGATTAACGGTTGCGTTGAAGGATTTCATCGTCAGTTTCATGGGGTGGTTCGTGCTGATGGGGAGAAACGGAATTCGCCTGGCGGATTGGGTGGAGATTAATGGCGTAACGGGCGAAGTCGTGCAGATCGGGCCGTTCCACACGGTGCTGCTCGAGACGGGAAACTGGACCGATTCCGGCCATCCGACAGGCCGCCGGGTGACGTTCACGAACAGCTATGCGATTGAAGGCCATTATTTTAATTTTTCTACCACGGGGCAGTGGCTGTGGGATGAATTGCAGGTGGTGCTGCCTTCCGGACGAGATCCTTATCCTATGGTCGATGCGATTCACAGAAAAGTTCGCGAAGCCACGCAGGAAAGTGTCAAGCAGGCCGAACAGGAATGGCGCGCGGCCACGCATTCGCGCGAGATGTCGGGATTTTCTGCAGAACCAGCCATCAGCGTGAAGCCGGTGCCGGGCGGCGTGGAACTGGGCGTGCGTTATGTGACGAAGGCGAATGAACGCTACTTATTGCGGACCAAGCTGTATCAAGCGGCGATCGAAGTTCTGGGTGGTAAGGATGTTTCGGCTAATCCAGAGCCGGCTGCAAAAAATTCCTGACTTCTAGGTCGATTCCATCAGCAAACGCCGGGCGCGCATGGCGGTTAGAGTTGCGCCGGTGTACATGGTGGCCAGTAGAAAAAATCCTGTGGCGATGCTGAAGCGCTGCGCAATCCAGCCGAGCGAAAAACTCATCGCAAGCTGAAGAATCGTGGCGAAGATGGCGAAGGCGGACTGCGTTCGGCCCATGAAGTTGCGCGGAACGATGGCCATGAGCGCGGATTGCGCGACAATGCCGCCGAGCGCACGGAAAAATCCGAAGCAGCCTTGTAGCAGTGCAGCTCCCAACAGGAATGCCACGAAGGGCACGGCCATGTGGCCCAGCGCCAGTCCTGCCATGGCGGCAACGTAAAGCGGCAGACGAATTTTCTGCGGCAACTGGCTGGTGATGAATCCGCCGGTGATTGCGCCGATGGCCCAGCCAGCTTCGATAAAGCCGAATCCGCGCGCGCCGGAATGGAGAATGTCGTTGGCCAGGGCGACGACCACGATGTTAGAGCTGACGATGCTGGCCATCAGGATGGCGTGCGTCACGCCGAGCGCCAACACGACAGGTTGCTGGCGGAGATAGCCGAAGCCTTCCTTCATGTCCGCGTAAATTGCCAGAGAAAGCCCGGCTTCGGCCACTTCGGGATTCTCGCCGCTTTCGAGGGCTTGCACCGTGCCCTGTGTGGATTCGGAATATTCGCGCGGAAAGGTTTTGTGATCGCGCGGACTGACATAGCCTTTGCGCAGCAGAAATAGACAATACGAAGAGACGAAATAGGTCAGACCATCGATGAACAGAATGCCGGCGATGCCGACGTGATCGTAAATGAAGCCGACAAAAGTGCCGGCCAGCAGCATGCCGCTCTGTACACCGACGAGTACCGAGGCATTGGCGCCAGTGAATTGGCTGGGCGGGACAACTTCCTGCACCAACGCATTCACGTTGGCCCAGTAGACGGCCGAACCCGTGCCGGTGATCAGCGTCATCAGGTAGAGATGCCAGATCTGCAGATGGCCGTGCCACGCGATGTACGCGGTGGCGAGAACGGCGAAGCCACGCGAAAGGTCGAGCAGCACCCCGAGGTAGCGGCGATCGAAGCGATCGATGAGCACGCCACCGATGAAGGGAACTACCAGGCCAGGAAGCGTGACGACGATGACTTGCCAACTCACGGCCACGGTGGAATGCGTGGCCGACATGATGTACCAGCTGACGCCGATGAAGTTCATGCCGCTGCCGAAGAGCGAAACGAACATGGCGGTGAAGAAGAAGCGGAACGCGCGCTGCTCCCAGAGGAGTTTCCAGTCGACACGTTGAGTAACAGCGGTGGCCATGGGACCTTCTAGATTACTATCGCGACGCCAAAAATCTTAGAAAGATGCAGCTTTAATGAAGCGAACGTATCATAGGGACGATGGGTGAGCTTCTCAGCGTGAACGGACTGACGGTGGAGTTGCCGACGCCGATGGGATGGGTGCGTCCGGTGAATGAGGTGTCGCTGCGGATTGCCAAGGGCGAATCGCTGGGATTGGTGGGGGAATCGGGTAGCGGGAAAACAATGCTCTCGCTGGCGCTGATGGGATTGCTTCCCACGGGAGCGCGGGTTAGCGGCGAGGCGATGCTGGATGCTGGGGATGCTCCCGCCAGAAATTTGGCGAAGTTGCAGGAGGCGGAGTGTCGTGGCGTGCGGGGCAGCGAGATTGCCATGGTGTTTCAGGAGCCGATGACTTCGCTGAATCCGGTGATGCGCATCGGGGCACAGATTGAAGAGGCTGTACGCGCGCATGAGCCGCGCATCAATCGTGGCATGATGCAGCGACGGCTGATGAGCGCACTGGAGCATGCCTCGATGCCGGAGCCGGAAGTTCGCGCGCGGCAATTTCCTCATCAACTTTCCGGCGGATTGCGGCAGCGTGCGATGATTGCCATGGCGCTGGCGGGACGGCCTAAACTCTTGATTGCGGACGAACCGACGACGGCGCTCGATGTAACTGTACAGCAACAGATCCTGGAACTGCTCGACAGGTTGCGACGCGAAATGGAGTTGGGGCTGCTGTTCATCACGCACGATCTGGGGGTGGTGGCGAAAGTGGCAGACCGCATCGCAGTGATGTACGCGGGGCGCATCATTGAAGAAGGCGCCACGGCGGATGTGCTTACCTCGCCGAAGCACCCCTACACACAAGGATTGCTGGCGGCTTCGCCAACGCTGTTGCGCGGAAAGCTGACGCCCATCCCTGGAACGGTGCCGCAATTGACGGCGCTCCCGCCGGGCTGTTCGTTTGCACCGCGATGCAAGTATCGCCGCGCGGAGTGCGAGCCTGCCGTGCCGGAGTTTCGTAACGCGGGCAGCGAACATTCGGCGAGGTGCGTGCTGCTATGAGCGAAGCACTGGTACATTTTCTGGAAGTCCGCAATTTGCGTAAAACATTTCCGCGCGCCGGAGGGGCGTTCGGCTCAACGCGCAAGGGCGAAATGTTCACGGCCGTCGACGATGTGAGCTTTTTTGTAGAGGCCGGCGAGACCCTTGCCATTGTAGGCGAGAGCGGATGCGGCAAGACGACTCTTGCGCGCATGCTGCTGCGGCTGATTGCGCCGGACAGCGGCAAGATTTTGTTGCAAGGGCGAGATCTGCTGGCTTTGTCGGCGGAAGAGTTGCGTGCCGCGCGCCGCCAGATGCAGATGATTTTCCAGGACCCCTACGCGTCGCTGAATCCGCGCATGCGCGTTGGGGAAATTGTGGCGGAGCCGCTGAGCATTCACGACCCAGCGCTGGATCGGCAGCAGCGAATTGAGAAAGCCGCGGCGATTCTGCGCCGCGTGGGCTTGTCTGAAGATGCGGCGAAGAAGTATCCGCATGAATTTTCGGGAGGGCAACGCCAGCGCATCGGGATTGCGCGCGCGTTGATCCTGAAACCGAAACTGATTGTGGCGGATGAGCCGGTATCGGCGCTGGATGTATCGGTCGGCGCGCAGGTGCTGCTGCTGTTGCAAGAATTGCAGCGGGAATTCAACCTTACGTATCTATTTATTTCACACAGCCTGCCGGTGGTGGCGCAGATTGCCAGTCATATCGCGGTGATGAGGGCCGGGAACCTGGTGGAGTTTGGCCCCGCGGAGCTGATCCTGACCGACCCGACGGCGGCTTATACCCGCGAACTGATTGCCGCCGTCCCGGCGATTCCATGCAGCGGAAACGTGTGATATTTTCCAGCCAGGCCCTGCGTACTACTTCTAGCAATCGTTCTCGAATCTTCTGTGGTGGAGGACTCTTCGATGGCATCCATTCCCGCGCCTGTGGCCGAACCGCAGGCTTCGATTTCCCCGTTTGGCCGGATTATTGGGGTGTTTTTTTCGCCGAAGGCGACGTTTGAAGACATCGTGCGCAAGCCGACTTGGCTCTTGCCCATGGTTTTGATGTTAATTCTCGGCCTGATCGGTGTGGTGGCGCTGAATAGCCACTTCAACTGGCGCGATTATATTTCGCAGCAGATTGAAAAGAGTCCGCGGGCCGCGCAGCTCACGCCAGAACAAAAGCAACAACAAGTGGAGATGAGCGCGAAGTATTCACCGACGTTTGCGTATGTGTTCGGCACGATAATTCCCGTCGTGGCTATCCTGGTGATCGCATTGATCATGATGGGGGCATACAATTTGTTGGCGGGCGTCGGGGCCAACTACAAAACGTCAATGGCGATCGTAGCGCACGCACTGATCCCCGCAGCCATCGTGGGCACGATTCTGTTTGTCACGGTGCTTTTCCTGAAACCTGTTGGCATGTTTGACTTGGACAATCCGGTCGCGACAAACCTCGCGGCAATTCTCCCCGACGATTCAGCGAAATGGCTGGTGGCACTCTGCAAGAATATCGACCTGCTGGAATTTTGGAAGCTGTTCCTCCTCGGCGTCGGCTTTGCCGCGGTCAATCCAAAGAAACTGAAGGGTGGCAAGTCATTCACCATCGCCATTTCCGTATTCCTCGTATATGTGGTCTGTCGCGTTGGAATCGCGTTCATCTTCTCCTGATACACTTGAGGCGTGAGTTCTTCCTTTGAAGTTTTGAAAAGTGATCCAGCGGGCGGGCGCTGCGGGCGGCTAACTACGCTTCACGGCGTAATTGAAACACCGGTGTTCATGCCGGTGGGAACCGCGGCCACGGTCAAGGCGCTGACGCAAGAAGCGCTGGAGACGCTGGGCGCGCGCATCATTCTCGCGAATACCTATCATCTATACCTGCGGCCCGGACATCAGTTGATCCGCAAACTGGGCGGACTGCATTCTTTCATGTCGTGGAAGAACGCGATCCTGACGGACTCCGGCGGCTACCAGGTTTTCAGTCTTTCTGACCTTCGCAAAATTACGGACGAAGGCGTGCGATTTCGTTCGCACCTCGATGGGACTGAACATCTGCTGAGCCCGGAGAAAGCGGCGGAGATTCAGCTTGCACTGGCTTCAGACATTGCCATGGTGCTCGACGAATGCATCGAAACGCCCGCGCCGAGGAATATTGCGGAAGCCGCACTGAAGCGTACCACGCACTGGGCGCAACGCGCACGAAAGTATTTCCTGGAACAAGCAGAACAAAACGGCGACCTGCGGCAATGGCAATTCGGCATCGTGCAGGGAGCCACGTTTGCGGATCTGCGGCGCGAGAGCGCGCTGCAATTGCGGCAGCTGGATTTTCCGGGCTACGCGGTGGGCGGACTGGCGGTGGGCGAGCCGCATGAGGTGACGTGTGAGATGGCGGGAGAAGTTACCGCGCTGCTGCCGCAAGACCGGCCGCGCTATTTGATGGGCGTGGGACGTCCTGAACAGTTAGCGGATTACGTGCGCTTGGGAATCGACATGATGGATTGCGTGCTACCGACGCGGGCCGCGCGACATGCTTGTGTATACACCAGCGAAGGACGTGTGCCGATCAAGAATGCGCGTTACGTGGAAGACCAGAGGCCGCTCGATCCGAAGTGCAATTGTGCGGTGTGCCGCCGTTACACACGCGCGTATCTTCGGCATCTGTTCGCCGCCGGAGAGATCACCGCAGCGATTCTGGCGACCCACCATAATGTCCACTTCTACCTTGACATCATGCGGCAAATCAGAGAGGCTATCAGTTTTGGGCAACTCGAAAAATTCGCGTCTGAGCTGCGTGAGCGATACAATATCGGTCCAGCTTGAGGCGAGTGACCGGGTCAGGCCGAAGCGGTAGAAAAGCGCAGTCAACCCGCACTGGGTCGAATCTCAGGACGAGAATCGAGCGGGCAGGATTAGCGGAAACTTTTCCGCTGGTGTAGAGTCATTTCCAGCTCCGGAAACGACAACATCTTCATCGTGGGCAGTTCCAGTTGGCAGTTTGATGTAGCAGTTTGTGGAAAGGGTACGGTAAGAAACGACGAACATGTCTTTGTTTGCTTTTATCTATTTGCAGGCGGGTGGCGCGGCCGGGCTTGTGGGCATGCTTCCCATGTTCGCCATCATGTTCGGCATTATGTATTTTTTGGTGATTCTGCCGCAACAACGGCAGCGTAAGAAGGTGCAGGCGATGCTCGCCGCCCTCAAAAACGGGGACAAGATTATTACGACTTCGGGCATCTACGGCACTGTGAATGGCATGGACGGCGACACGGTCATACTCAAGATCGCCGACCAAGTAAAAATCCGCGTTGCGCGTGCGGCGATTGCACAGGTGGAGGCATCGGAAGATGCAAAGTAACTCCCCGGCTCGCCCAAATCTGCGCCTGATCTTCTAACCATGAATCCTAATCTGAAGTGGAAAGTACTCTCGATAGTCGCACTGATTCTCCTCTGTATCTATTTCATAATTGGCTTGCCCAATTTCCCGACCTCGCTGGCGGCGCTGAAGAATAACTTCACGCAACAGATCAAGCTTGGGCTGGACTTGCAGGGCGGCACGCACCTGATTCTCCAGGTGCAGGTACAGGAAGCCGTGGCGCAGGAGACCGATCAGACGGTCGATCGCATCACCGGGGAAATGCGCAAGAGGAACATCCGGTATGAAGAAGTGCGCCGGGTGGACGACACGCACATTATTGTTCGCAACATTCCTTCCGATCAGGTTTCGCAATTCCGCGACCTGGTACACGAGCAGTTTGAAGGCAATTGGGAATTGAGTTCCGCGCCCGGCGATCCGAATGCACTGCTACTGACGCTGCGGCCGGGCGCCATCGCGCGCATCCAGGAAACCACGATGACGCAGTCGCTCGAGACCATCGAGCGCCGCATCAACGCACTGGGCTTGACCGAGCCCACGATTCAATTGCACGGCCGCAAGGACAATGAAATTCTTGTGCAGTTGCCGGGTGAAGGCGATCCAACTCGGGCAAAGGGCGTGATTCAGGCGGGCGGCCAACTTGAACTGCGGCTAGTAGAAGATCCCAACCCGTATCCCTCGGAAAGCGCGGCGATGCTGGCGCACGGCGGTGTTCTGCCTCCAGGCACGGAAGTGGTGCGCGGCCGCAGCGAAGCACGGGGTCCGGCCAACGAGTCCGGTGAAAACTGGTATGTGCTGAGCCGCACCGCAGTTGTAACCGGGCGTGATCTGCGCAGTGCCACGGAAAATCGCAACACCCAGTTGCCGGGACAGTACCAGGTTGATTTCGTGCTCTCCAGCGAAGGTGCGCGACGTTTCGGACCATTCACCGAGCAGAACAAAGGCCGGCAAATGGCAATCGTGCTGGAGCACAAGGTCTACTCCGCTCCTGTAATCAACAGCCGGATCGATGACCGGGGAATGATTGAAGGCAACTTCAGCCAGGAATCGGCGCACGATCTTGCCTTGATTCTGCGTGCGGGAGCTTTGCCGGCTTCGATCAAGTATCTCGAAGAACGGACCGTCGGGCCATCGCTCGGCGCCGACTCCATTCGTCACGGTGTGCAAGCTTCGATTTTGAGCTTGGTCGTGGTGATGATCTTCATGGTGATCTACTACCGCCTGTCAGGTGTAAACGCGGTATTGGCCTTGATTCTGAACTTGATTATCTTGCTGGCCGCACTGGCCATGTTTGGTGCGGTACTCACCCTGCCCGGAATTGCAGGCGTAATCTTGACGATTGGTATGGGCGTTGACTCTAACGTGCTGGTTTTCGAGCGAATTCGCGAAGAGTTGCGGAATGGTAAATCGTCCTCGGCTGCAGTGGATGCAGGGTTTGACAAGGCGTTTTTGACGATTATCGACACGCACGTGACGACGGTGGTTTCGGCGTTCTTCCTATTCATTTTTGGGACCGGGCCGATACGTGGTTTCGCCATTACCCTGACGATCGGTCTTATCGCTAACGTATTCACGGCGATATTCGTGTCCAAGACGATTTTCCAGTACCACTTGAGCAAGATGGATCGCCAGGCGGAGTTGAGCATATAGAGGATTCTGGCAGTTCCAGTACCATCCACCCCTTGGTTTGGGGAACAAACTGGAACAGTGTGGAGTCTAAAGAAGGGAAGCGCGAAACGGCATGATCGAGTTCTTCAAAGAGCCCAACCTAGACTGGATGGGCAAAGCCAAGTATTTCTTCGCATTGAGCGGACTCCTGCTAGTCATTGGCTGGAGCGCCATATTCTTCAAGGGCGGCATTAAGTACGGCATCGACTTTAAGGGTGGCACCAACGTGGATGTCCGTTTTGCCAAAGCGCCGAATATCGATGAGCTCCGCAAGGGGCTGCAGGCACAGGGCCTTGGGAACAGCGAAATCCAGAGCATCAGCGACATCGCTAATCCAAATTCCAACGAAGTGCTGATTTTCGTGGAGCAGGCCGGGAATTCCGACCAGGCTTTGGACGAAGGCAAAGCCAAAGTTCTGAGCGCCCTCAACGCGGCCTACAACGTTGCTGGTTCAGCGAAGCCGGATTTCAATTCGGAGACGCCAACGGCTCTTGCAAATTTTCTGGCGCAACGCGATCCGCTGGGATTGTCTGTGAATGCCGGCGACCGCTACACACAGTTGGCCAAGAACTTGCTGGCCTACCGCGATAAGAACAAAGGCGGCGTGCTTACGAATGTGGACGATCTGAAAAACGCCGATGGCGCGACACCTGCGGTGGTTTCCGCGCTGAAAGATAATTTTTCGCTCGCGCCATTTGCGATTCGCAACGTGGAAATCGTGGGAGCCAAGGTAGGTGGCGAGCTTCGCAATCAGGCCATAAGAGTAACCCTCTATGCATTGGCAGGCATGCTGGTATATATTGCCTTCCGATTCGAGTGGGTCTACGGAGCCGCAGCAGTTATAGCCGTGTTTCACGACGTGCTAATCACTCTCGGTCTCTTCAAGATCTTCGGTTTTGAAATTTCGCTCACGGTCATTGCCGCGTTGTTGACCCTGGTCGGTTACTCGATGAACGACACGATCGTCATCTTCGACCGAATCAGGGAAAACAACCGTCTTCTGCGCAAGGAAGCGTTCGCCGATGTGGTGAACAAGTCGATCAACCAGACGCTTTCGCGGACGATCTTGACCAGCGGACTAACGTTTCTCACTGTGCTCGTCCTGTTCCTGATGGGCGGCCAGGTGTTAAGGGCTTTTGCCTTTGCCCTGGTGGTGGGAATTGTGGTAGGAACGTATTCCAGTTTTGGTATCGCTGCACCCCTCGTCGTCGCTTGGAACAGGTGGCGGGGACAGGGTTCGGCAGTAGGAACCGGAACCGCAGCCGGCAACAAACCCCGGGGGAACGAAGGCCGCCAACCGCGCCTCGCACCAGCCGGCAGGAGGTAGAAGTCACCATGTTCGAAGAAATGGTCGTATCCACTTCGGCGTCGAAGAAGACCAACAAGCCCTGGACGATTCTATTGTCGTCGCTGCTTCAAATCGGTCTCCTTGCCATCCTTATCCTGATTCCACTCATCTATACGGAAGCGCTCCCGAAGACGTTGATGTCTTCGATTCTGTTGGCGCCTCCGCCTCCGCCCCCGCCTCCGCCCCCGCCGGCGGCCGTGCAGGTTGTGAAGGTGAAGCCAGTGGCCCACTTGATGGACGCCGGGAAACTGGTAGCACCGAAGGTCATCCCGAAGGACATAAAAATTATTAAGGAAGAAGAAGCACCTCCAGACATGGGCGGCGGAATGGTCGGCGGCGTACCCGGCGGCGTATCCGGTGGGTCGATGGGTGGAGTACTCGGTGGTGTGATTGGCGGTGCGGGCTCCTCCATGGCGCCTCCTCCTCCGCCAAAGGCCTCGCCGAAGCGCATCACGGTCGGTGGAAACGTGCAGGCTGCTCACTTGGTGAATCGTGTTCAGCCCTCTTATCCTCCACTTGCCCGTCAAACGCGCATTAGCGGCACCGTGAAGCTGCACGCCATCATCGGCAAGAATGGAACCGTGCAGCAATTGCAAGTGGTTTCCGGGCACCCACTGCTCGTGCAGTCGGCGCTGGATGCTGTACGGCAGTGGCGGTACCAGCCAACCCTGCTGAACGGCGACCCGGTCGAAGTCGACACGGAAATCGACGTAATTTTCTCGCTGGCTCAGTAAGTAAAACGGAGCGGCGTGGTGACGTGGGACTGCCCGTCGTTCCGAGTTCCGCAGTCGAAATTAACTTTGTTGGTGCCGGCTAGCCGGGGCCACTAGGAAATAAGGAGCAAACGAATGTTAGCAACACTTTTTGTTTACGCAGTCTGGTTGCAGGAATCTACAACCAGCTGGAACCTCAAGGACATGCTCATCTCGATGGGCTGGGCCGCCAGAATCGTAGTATTCATTCTGTTCGTGCTCTCCATCTATTCGTTCGGCGTCATGATTGACCGCTTCCTGATGTACAACAACGCGCGCAAACAGTCGCGCCTGTTCGTGCAGCAGGTTGCCGGTGCGTTGAAGGATGGCAAGCTGGATGAAGCCATCTCCATCGCCGAGCGCAACAAGAAGAGCCACATCGCCAAGGTTGTCGCCACCGGCCTCTCCGAATTCCAGTCGGCCTCGCAGCAGGTTTCCGACGCGGAAGTCATTGAAGCCGCGAAGCGCGGTCTGGAACGCTCCGTCGCTATCGTACACGCGGAAATGAAGCGCGGACTGTCCGCACTGGCAACGATTGGATCCACGGCGCCGTTCGTCGGACTGTTCGGCACGGTGGTCGGAATTTTGAATGCGTTTAAGGGTATCGCGAACAACAAAGCGACCGGTCTGTCGGCGGTCGCTGGCGGTATCGCTGAGGCGCTGGTAACCACGGCATTCGGTTTGCTCGTGGCCGTCCCCGCTGTCTGGGCGTACAACTACTTCACCAACAAGGTGGAAGCGTTCGACGTCGAGATGGATAACTCTTCGATGGAATTGATCAACTACTTCATCCTGCGCCGCGGCGCGAAGAAGTAACCAGGAAGAAGGAAAAACCTATGGCATATAAGCCAGTAGCAGGAGCGCAAGTATCGGCCCCGAACGTAGTTCCGATGGCCGATATCATGCTCGTGCTGTTGATCATCTTCATGGTGGTCACGCCCATGTTACAGAAGGGCGTCTCGGTGGACATGGCGAAAGTCGACAATCCGCGGGATATGAAGGACGCGGATAAAGACGACGCCATCATCGTAGCAGTCACGCGCGATGACAATATTTTCCTGGGCAACAATAAAATTGTTAAGGAAGATATCACCGGGCAGATCAAAGACCTGATTTCCAACAGACTGGATAAAACGATCTATGTGAAGAGCGATGGGCGTGCCAAGTACGGCACGGTCGTTGCGGTCGTAGACGAAATCCGCTCGGCGGGAGTCGATCAGATCGGGCTGTTAACGGAGAAGACCAAGAGCACATCAGGTGCAGCTAAGCCTGCAGATCAGAAACAATAGTAAGGGATGATTACGTAGCAGTCGTTGGTCTCGTTCGTTTGCTGAATTAACAGGGGCGCCGGATCCCACCCGGCGCCGCCTCTACTTGGCAGAGCGCAACCGGCGGCTTGACAGGAGAACTCGCAATGGGAATGGATGTAGGTACAAGCAGTGGGTCAATGGCATCTCCGAATATCGTGCCGCTCATCGATATTCTTCTCGTCCTGATTATTATTTTCATGGTGATCACGCCCTTGACGCCAAAGGGACTGGATACCCTGGTGCCCCAGCCTTCACCGAACCAGCAGCAGAACGTTGAGCTGGAAAATAAGACGGTGGTGGTCCAGGTTGCGCAGAACAATAAATTGAAGATCAACAACGAAGATACGACCTGGGACACGCTGGGCGGCCGTATGGAACAGATCTTCAAGGATCGTGCGGAGAAAGTGGCTTTTGTAAAGGGCGACAATGATGTGATGTTCATGGATGTCGCACGGGCCATCGATATCATGCACGGCGCAGGCATCGACAAGGTCGGCCTCATCACCGCGAAGCTCGAAGCCGGGCAGTAGAGCGCATCGCTTTTTTCTCGCTCGATGTAAGGGTCCTCTCGCAGGGTCGAACGCTGGCTGCGAGGTGACTTATGGGATTTACGCTTGGTGGTAACCGTGGGATTGTTTCTGATGTTAATGTAGTCCCACTGATTGATATTCTGCTGGTGCTGCTGGTCATCTTCATGGTCATCCCGCACCATCAGTCGGGGCTCCCGGTTGTTCTACCTCAGGAAGGTATTCAAGACCCGGGACTTCTTCCGGAAGCGATCATCGTTACAGTGACCACCGATGGTTCCGTCCGGATCAATCGCCTGGAGATAAAGCGCGAAGAATTACGCGGAAGCCTGGAAAGAATACTGGGACTGCGCGCCTCGCGAGTTGCGTTTCTTCAGGCAGATCGGTCTCTCGAGTTTCATGCGGTGGCCCAGGTTCTGGATCTCATGCACACCGCCGGCGCTACCTCGGTCGGTTTGTTAACATCAGAACTGGAAAAAAACCGCTGAACGTGATGGAATGGCCCGTATAGGGCGGATGTGAATCCTAGCTTTGGCCCCGGTTGCTTGGGGTAACGCTTATCAGGGATGGAAGCTTCCATGACTCATGCATCAGTTTCACGGGAAACCACAGACCGGTTTTCCGGCATTGCCAGTAAGGCACTCTCGCTGGCCGCAATCCTCATTCTCTTGTTTGGCGTAACGGGTTGCAGCAAACTTCGCGCCCGCGACCTTCTCAATAAAGGCGTCGCGGCATTCAAGAACGCCCAGTTTGACGCGGCTGTTGAAGATTTCAAACAAGCGAAAGAGCTTGACCCGGAACTTATCAACGCTCGTCTCTATCTCGCCACCGCGTACGCCAGCCAGTACATTCCTGGCGCCCCTTCCGACGAAAACTTGAATCACGGCAAGGAAGCTGTCGCGGAATACAAGGAAGTACTCGACAAGGATCCCAACAACCTAAGCGCCATCGACGGGCTTGCCTCGATCATGTATCAGATGGCCGGCCAGCCGTTCGACGCGAAGAAGTTTGAAGAATCCAAGATGTACCACCAGAAGCACATCGCGTTGAAGCCGGAAGATCCCCAGCCGTATTACTCCATCGGCGTTATCGATTGGGCGATCGCGTATCGCGGCAACACGGAACTTCGCGGCGAATACAACCGCGCAAACGTCAAAAAGCAGGTCAAGGATATCGAACCGCTTCCGCCAGCCGTTCGCACGGTCTACGTGGAAAAGTATGGCGCGCTGGTGGACGACGGAATCACCAACCTGAAAAAGGCCGTCGAACTGAAGCCGGACTACGAAGATGCCATGACTTATCTCAACCTGCTCTATCGCCGCAAGGCCGATATGGTTGACTCCACGGCGGAACGCGATTCCTATACCAAGCAGGCAGATGATTTGCTCGACAAGGTGAAGGAAATCAAGCAGAAGAAGGCCGAAGAAGCAGAGAAAGCGCCTGCTGTATAGAGCTGCCTTCTAACCGAGCTTTCGCAAGGCCCCGACTTCGGTTGGGGCCTTTTTTTTGACGCCCAGGGGCGCTTTCCCGCACCACATTCTCGTCGTACACTAGAGTATGCCGTCGCCTGCCAATTTGCCGCTGAATTTCAATCGGGACCGTACCGAGCGGCAGTTGAACGCCCGCCTCGAAGAGCTCCTGGAAAAGCTGCGCAACAACCGGCCATCGGATGACCCCTGGCTGGTTCGGCGTGCCTACGATATCGCCGCCGAACGCCACCGCGACCAGTTCCGCATGTCTGGCGAGCCGTACATGACCCATCTTCTGGAAGTGGCGCATATTCTGGCGGACCTGAAGTTGGACGCCACGACGCTGGCCGCGGCGCTGCTGCACGACGTCATCGAGGATACGGAATTCCCACTTTCGCGGCTGGAAGAACGATTCGGCGAAGAAGTGGCGCGGCTGGTGGAAGGAGTAACCAAGATTGGGCGCCTGAACATGATGGCGCCGGAAGCGCGGCAAGCAGAGAACGTACGCAAAATGCTGCTGGCCATGGTTCACGACGTCCGCGTTGTGCTGATGAAACTGGCGGACCGCGTGCATAACATGCGTACGCTGCAGTACCTGGAGCCCGCGAAGCAACTGCGCATCGCGCGGGAAACCATGGATATCTATGCGCCGATTGCGCACCGGCTTGGTATGGCGCTGATCAAAGACGAACTGGAGAATCTTGCATTTCGTTTTCTGGAACCCGAATCGTATTTTTCGCTGCAAAAGGAAATTTCGGAGAAGGCTCCGGTTCACAAAAAGTTTTTGGAAGACGTCCAGGCCACCATTCGCACAAAACTTGTGGAGAACGGGATTCCTGCCGAACTGGAGGCTCGCGTAAAGGGTCTCCACTCCCTGCATCGAAAAATCATCAAGCAAGAGCGCAGCCTCGACCAGATTTACGACCTGCTGGCGGTGCGCGTGATTACTGACAGTGAGCGCAACTGCTATGCCGCGCTGGGCGTTGTTCATCACGTCTGGCGGCCTGTGCCTGGCCGTTTCAAAGACAACATCGCCATGCCGCGGCCAAATCTTTACCAATCTCTGCATACGACTGTGATTCATAACGGCCAGCCGTTTGAGATCCAAATCCGCACGCAGGAAATGCACCGGATCGCGGAACAAGGCGTGGCCGCGCACTGGAAGTACAAGGATGGTAAGGCGGTTTCCACTGGCGACGACCAGCGCATCACGTGGATGCGCCAATTGATTGAGTGGTCGCAGGAATTGCAGGAACCCGGCGAATTTCTCTCCACCTTAAAGGTTGATCTTGCGCCCGTGGAAGTCTACGCATTCACGCCGAAAGGGCGTGTGCTGGAACTTCCCAAAGGCGCCACTCCCGTTGATTTTGCTTACTCGGTGCACACCGAAGTGGGACATCAATGCGTCGGCGCCAAGGTGAATGGCCAGATGGTGTCGCTGCGCCATGAAGTGGTCAGCGGCGATGTCGTCGAGATTCTTACCCAGAAGGGCCACAAGCCCAGCCGCGACTGGCTGAGCTTCGTCAAATCGTCGCACGCGAAAAGCAAAATCCGCCACTTCATTAACACCCAGGAACGCGAAGAAGCCACGGAGATGGGCCGGCGCCTGCTGGAAAATGAATCCCGCAATTTTCCCAAGGGCTTGAAGAAGATTCCCAACGAAGACTTGCAGGAACTGGCCGCACAGTACGGGCTCTCCAGGCCCGACGATCTTTTTGCGGCCGTGGGATTCGGAAAATACTCCGCGCGGCAGGTGCTGAGCCGCTATTTTGGAGAACCAACCCGGGAAGAAGAGCCATCGCCAGACGCCAAACCTACGCTGGTCAAAACCGTAAAACGCATGCTGGGCTTCGGCGAAGCGCCGCTGATCGTGAAGGGCGAAGACGATTTGCTGGTGTTCCGCGCCAAGTGCTGCAACCCCATTCCGGGTGACGATATCATCGGCTACGTCACGCGCGGCCGAGGTGTAGCAGTGCACACGCGTGTCTGTCCCAATGTGCAGAATCTGATGTACCAGACGGAACGCCGCATCGCCGTCGAGTGGGGTGGAGGCAGTACGGCTACATTCCCTGTTGAACTTCTGATTCGCGCCAAGGACCGCGCCGGACTGCTTGCGGAAATCACCACCGTCATCAGCGACGCCAGTTCGAACATTCGCAGCCTGGAGAGCCGTCCCGACCGCCAGAATGCGCGTGTGGAAGCCAGCCTGGAAATCAGCGACAAAAAACAGTTGGAACTAATTCTGGCCAATATTCGGCGCGTCAATGGCGTGTACAACGTCGAGCGCATCTACCGTTCCTAAGGCATGTCCCCACTGGACTGGCCAGAGGAACGGTGTCGGGCAAGGCACAGCCGATTTTTCGCTCTTCCGTTCCGCTTACAATATTTCCATGCGCAAATTCCTGCTCGCCCCCGGATTATGCCTGCTACTTCTGTGTGGTTGTGAAAAGAAGCCCCAGCGCGATTACAGCGCTTTAGATCAATCGGGGATGTTCTCCACAACGATCGATGAATTGAAAAATTTGAAGGTTACAGACTTGGAGGTAGTGCAGTTAGCAAAATTGAAGCAGGCCGGGGCTTCGGATGAGTTGTGCGTGTCGCTATTCAAGGCGGCGCACAGTCACAACCATGATTTCACAAGCGGAGAGGCTGCCGTGAATCTGTCACGCGCCGGTTACTCCGACGCACAGATTCTGGAGATAGCACAATCGGATCAGATCGATCTGCTCAGCGGGGAAGCGATCACCTTGAAACTCATTGGGCTTTCCAACCCAACGGTTCAGGAAATTGTTCACCGCCGTATTCAAGGATTGCCAACGCTGACCAGCGAACAGATCGGCCGGCTGAAAAACACCGGCATGAGCGAGAAACAGATTCTGGACACAATCGACAAAGGCATGACCGATGCGGAAGCGGAAAAACTGATCACACAACGCGAAGCTTCCCGGAACCATGCCAATACGAATTTCGTTCGCAACCAGGGCCGCCGTCGGCGTTGATTTTTCCACCATAGCCTTTCGTCTGCTATTCTGTCCTACCGAATCCCTCGAGGAGAATCATCATGAAAGATATCGTGTTGACAGACCGCGGGCCAAAACCCCTCGGCCCTTATTCCCAGGCGATCAAATCCAATGGTTTCGTATTTGTTTCCGGCCAAGTCGCGCTCGATCCCCGTACCGGCGAGTTCGTGGGCACGGAAGTTCGTGAGCAGACGGCGCGAGTCATGGAGAATTTGAAAGCGATTCTGGAGGCCGCGGGCGTCTCTTTCTCACATGTAGTCAAAACTACCGTGTACCTGAAAGACATAAACGACTTCACGGCGATGAATGAAGTTTACGCTCGCTACTTTACAGCGGCCCCGCCGGCGCGCTCCACGGTGCAAGCAGCGCGGCTGCCGAAAGATGCGCTGGTGGAGATTGAGGTGGTGGCATTTCTGTAAAACAGTTCCGCACAAAGAAAAACGGCCATCTGGCGTGACGCCCGATGGCCGTTTAGTTTCATGTTTCCAATTTCTTGAAAGAATTACGGACGGTGCGGGCTTTCGAGCGCTTCAGAAACCGCAAAATAGGTAGCCACGCCGGTGATTGCTACGGCAAAAATCAAGAAGCGGCTTCGGCCTGCTTTCAGTGGTGGTCCACCGCGGCCCCCTGGTCCAGAACCGGAACCCGCGCCCTGCGGCCCTTGTGGCGCAGCGTCAGGATCGAGATACACGTGGTAGGAACCGCCATCTTCAATTATCTGTGTTTCACCCTCCACGGTAATCGTGAGGGGCCCACGCTTGCTGCTCACCAGCAATTCCTTGCTGTTAAGAAAGGTCACTTGCCCGATTGTAGGAGCATCCGACTGCGCGCGAATCGCTGCTTTCGATGCATACAGTGTAAAGGCATGTGCGTTGCCGGTGGAGAAAGTAGCAGTTCCGAGCAGAAGTTTTGCAGACGGCGTGCCTTCGGCATCGTTCACTTCGGCTGTGCTGGCACCCAGCAGCAGCAACCGAGCAGCTCCCGCTCGAACCTGCACGCTGCCTTGAATTTCTGTGCTGATGCGGTCTCCGCCAAACACGGTGGTGCCGACAGCAGCCATGCCTTCGCCGACGTGCGCTTTGTCAGCGGTGATCACCGTTCCCAAAACGGGATTCGCCGGACCTGCCAAAGCAGGGATGGAAGTGAGAGTCACCGCCACGGCGGCTGCGAAAAGCGTGCGCAGACCTTGCATGAACGCCTCCAAATGCAACTGCCCAAGGATACTTCGCTGGTTTTCTGCCGTCAATCAGTAAACATACGCAGACGAGAGCACTTGCGTTATCCCGGCTTCCCGCGTCTCGTGCTGGTGCAAGCTTCCTACTACTGCTAGAATGCAAGCAACTTATGAGCGACTGGAAGCAAATTACAGCACGTATCCGCAGAGCCCGGACCGGCAAAGATCCTGCGGGCCAATTGTCCACACTTTTTGCCAGAACACGCGACGCCATGGTGGCCTTCGAACTGGCTCGTTACTACGAATCTGTGAACAACAACGATGATGCCGGCAAATGGTACCTGACCGCAGCGGAAAGATTCCGCCGCGCCGACTGGAAAACCAAGGCACAGGAAAGTGCCACCCGTCTGGGTGCCACAGTGGCCGCTGAAATTCCCGTACTTCCCCCGAGGGAAAAGGTCGCAACTGCAGTCGGGCCCGAAAATGTTCCTCCTATTGAAACTGCACCTGAAACTGCGGCCGCAGCCGAAGTTCCCGAGATACCAGGAAGTCAGCCCCTCCGCCGAGCCTTTAGTGGTCACCAAGTCGGTCGCCGCAAGCGGGCCAGCAGGGCGAAGGCGCGGACGGGGACGCCGTGGTGGGCGTGAACATCAACGTCCCGCAGCAAAGACGCAAATATCTCCAGCGCCCAGCGAAGTTGCCGCGGACGAACCGGTCGAGCCAAGGGTTCAGGCGGAACCGCGCGCTTCCTCAACACCCGCTCCACGTTCGTTATTAGAAAGCATGAACGAAGGCAGTTCGATGTCTCTGCGCGGTCGCTCTGGCGATCCAGGGCTATCCTCGCGGCTATCGCAATTGGAAATGAGCTTCCGTCGCCTATTGGCCTGCAGTCCTGCGAAGCTCGAAGACGCAGCGCATGCGCCGGCTGGCCCAGGTGTTTGGGTGCTTACCGACGAAGACTTGTCGACCTACTACTACGTAGAAGCCTGTAAGACATTGCGTGTGGCCATCGGGCAATTGCTTCGCGGTTCGTCGCGCACAGGACTTCCGCTAAAACCCCAATTAGCGGAGCATCTGGGCATTCCAGAGGCGCGCGTTGCCAAGTACTTGTCTGACCATTGCGTAGTCCGTTGGCTGCAAATGGACGACGAAGCACACTATTTCGCGCACTTCCTGATTGCAGTCTTGCGCCCGACTCTGAACGAGTAGCCCATCGCTTCCAAGCCGACCGCCTTCACTCCCTGAGCCTGTTTATCGCAGTCTCGCTTCTAGCCCCAAGCAACAAGCCCCGAAAGGGAATTTTTTGGTACTTGCGTACTACCAGTAACCCCTTTTCAGGCCATTGATAAGCGCCATTCGCTGACCTTCCTAGCCGTTTAATGCCTATTTTCCACCGTTTACCGTATCCCGCTGGTATCCGGGTCCCATAGGCGACAAACTATACGAGTTCAAAGACTTAAGGGGTACGCCAGTCGCGTGTTACCCTAAAAGAGCCTTGGGGGCTGTTTCATTTAGGCTCGAATTCTATCGTTAAATTGAATTTTTTCGAGTTTGGTACGTTATCTCGAAAGTGAGGGTGCCGCCTGTATGTCGAATTCGTTCACCACATCAATCTTCCGGTCATTGGACTGGGTAGTCTGCAAGGCTGCTGGTATCACGTTTGATACCATTCAACACTTCAACAAGAAGAACCCCAATCCTTCCGTTACACCGCAGTGGTCCGATAAGCCGCTGCTGAAGTCCTGGGAAAAGACCAAGCCGACGCTGGGCTATCCCCGGCAGACCGATTCGCTCTGCCCGGCCTGCGTGAAGGAAGCGCGCGAAGCGATCATCGCCGGCACGAAAGATTGGAAGGACCTTATGCACGAAAAGGTCGGCGAGATTAAGGCCCAGATCGTCGAGCGCGACGGTCAGGTCTGGATGATCAAAGATTGTCCGCAACACGGCCACTACGAAGACATGATGGCCGTCGACTCCAAGTTCCTTTCCTGGATTGAATCACAATTCCCCGGCCGCGACATTCCCGCGCACAACGACGAAGGTCTGCACAAGCACGGCTCTTCGAACGTTCGCTATGGCCGCGGTTCCGTTCTTACCGTCGACCTCACCAACCGCTGCAACATGATGTGCGATCCCTGCTTCATGGATGCCAACCAGGTTGGCTACGTTCACGAACTGACGTGGGCGGAAGTGCAGGAAATTTTGGATAACGCGGTGAAAATCAAGCCGCGCCGTCAGATGTCCGTGCAGTTCTCCGGCGGCGAGCCAACGATGAGCCCGTTCTTCTTCGACGCTATCTCCTATGCGCGGAAGGTTGGATACAACTCCGTGCAGGCAGCGACGAATGGCATTGAGTTTGCCAAGAGCAAGGAATTCTGCAAGAAAGCGTTCGATGCAGGTCTGCGTTACGCATACCTGCAATTTGACGGCATCGGCAACGACGCCAACAGCCATCGCCAAATTGGCAACCTGTTCGACGTGAAACTTCGCGCGATTGAAAACATGCACGAAGCGGGCATTGAAATCGTTCTTGTTGTCACCATCGTGAACAACGTGAACAACGATCAGGTCGGCTCCATCGTGAAATTCGCGATGGAAAATCCCAAGAAGATTTCGTTCGTCAGCTTCCAGCCGGTTTCTTTCACGGGCCGCGACGAAGACATTACCCCAGAACGCCGCCTCCGCCAGCGCTACACTCTTTCGCATTTGGCTCAAGACGTCAGCACGCAGGTTGGCCGCATTGAGCCTACCCGCGACTGGTTCCCTATCTCATTCATTAGCACGTTTGCTGGATTCGCCGACATGGTTAAGGGCAACGAATCCCAGTGGGGTTCGCTCTCCTGCGGTTGCCACCCGAACTGCGGCGTGGGCACTGCGATCATGATCAATAAGGGAACCAAGGAATGGGCTCCCGTTCCACGGTTCCTTGATGCGCAGCAATTGACGAAGGACGTCACCGCGATTACTGACGCAGCCCGCGGCAAGAATTTCTCCAACTTCATGATGGCCATGGCCCTTTTGAAGAACTATCACCCGTACCAAGGACCGAAGGGCCTGAAGCTGTGGGATCTGTTCAAGAAGTTTGACAAGACCTGGGCGCTCACCAAGGGTGCCAGCAGTAAGTACGGCAAGACTTCTCCCGAACGGACCTATGAAGACGCCGTGAAGCGTCGTCAGCAGGACCCATGGAACTTCCTGTTCATCGCCGGAATGTGGTTCCAGGATTTGTTCAACTACGACTTCCGCCGCACCGAAATGTGCATCATCCCCTACGGCACGCAACAGGGTGAAATCAGTTTCTGCGCGTACAACACCGGAGTGGGATGGCGACAGATTATTGAGAACATGCACAAGAACGCGACGGTTGCCGAGTGGTACAAGAGCCACGGCAAACACGAAATCTACGCCAAGGGCAAGAACGTCGACCTCAAGACCTTCGAACACTCGCTGGTCATTGATGCCGAAGATGCAGCCCGCGTTCGCCACCTGGAACACGACATTCCACTGACCGCCGCCGAAGAAAACCGCGCGCGCCGCAAGAAGGCTCTGGAAGAGCAAGCCAAGGTTCGCGCGATTTACGAAGAACTGGTTCTGAAGAAGCCCCAGACGGCGGTAGTTCAGATCGGCAGCGTGAGCGACATCGCCAAGGCAGTTCCGGCGAATTTTACGAACGCCAACAAGCCGATCAGCATCGCCCCAGCAAACGGAAATGGCAACGGCCACGCTTCGAAGTCCACAGAAGCGGCCGCCGAAGCCGTAGCCGGCGACTAATTTGTAGCGCTGGCTTTGATTCCAGCGAATTGAATCACAGCCTCCGCACGGCCCCGAGTTCGCTCGGGGCCGTAGTTTTTTGCGGTATCCTTGCTGCATGTCTTCCACACCTAAAATCCAAAATCGTGTCGCACTCGTCACCGGAGCGAGCCGCGGGATCGGTCGCGCGATTGCCGTGGCGCTTGCTGCGGCTGGAGCGGACGTCGCGGTGAACTTTCGCAAGGAACAAGCGACGGCGGAAGAAGTTTGCGCGGGAATTCGGCAACTTGGCCGCCGGGCGATTCCTGTGCAGGCTGACGTTTCGCTATCCGCCGATGTCGAGCGGCTTGTTTCTGTCGTGGAGCGCGACCTGGGGCCCGTCGACATTCTGGTCAACAATGCGGGCGTTACGCAGGTGAAGCACTTCACGGAGCTGACGGAAGCCGATTTTGACGAAATCATCCGTGTCAACCTGAAATCCGCATTTCTTGTGACAAATCGCGTTCTTCCGGGGATGCGTCAGCATCGTTGGGGCCGCATCATCAATCTTTCTTCCGTGGCGGCACAAACCGGCGGTGTGATTGGGCCCCACTATGCTGCCTCCAAGGCTGGCCTGATAGGCATGACGCACTCGTATGCGTCGCTCCTCGCCAAAGAGGGGATTACTGTAAACGCCATCGCACCGGCGCTTATCGCCACGGACATGGTCACGTCTAATCCCCATGCTTCGCCCGATCGCCTGCCCGTCGGGTTCTTGGGCGCACCGGACGAGATAGGTCGCGCTGCGCTCCTGCTTGCGGAAAGCGACTTCATGACCGGCCAGACCATTAGCGTAAATGGCGGCTGGTACATGACCTAATATTCCTGCGGTATAATTGAACTTCGCGCCGACACATGGAACCCGGCGCATTTCTGGAGAGGATTTCGTTATGCCCATCTACGAATACATCTGTGAAGACTGTAACGAGCACTTTGAAAAGATCGTGATTAACAAGCAGCAGGAGATTGCCTGCCCCAAGTGCTCCAGCAAGAAGGCTGCGATCCAGCTTTCGGTATTTGCCGCTGCTTCTTCGGGCGGCGGCTCCACGCCGTCCGGCGGGTTTTCCGGTGGCGGCGGTGGATGTTGCGGTGGCGGCTGTTCCTGCCACTGAGTTTGCCTCCCGGTAAATTCTCTGAGCTTTCTGTTCAATCTACCCTAACAACTTCTTCATAAATTCCTCAGGACTTTTCAGCGTCCGCGCCCGCATGCTCAGTCATCGGGATAGGGATTCCCAGCTTTTTTGGGGACGAAACGATGTCACTCTACGTATTCCTCTCGCTCTGCATTCTCGGAATCGACTTCCTGATCTATGTGTTCTTCCAATGGACATATGGCGACAAGCGCCGAGCCACGGCCCGCAAACTAGCCGCCCTCCGGAATCCCCCCAATCCACAAGCGCCTCGTCCTTTCCTCGTCGCTACGCACACGTCCCATCTTGCAACACTTCGCCGTATCCAATCCGTGTACGAACCAGAAAACCAACGTAAACGAATCACGCTTAACCAGCGTCCTCGCACCGCTGTTCCTTTTGCTCCGCTACTTCGGAAACAAGACCCGTAGTTGTGGATTAGCAAAGGGTTTCAAAGAGCACGAGAGGGTCGTAAAGGGGATAAGCGGGGAATGCAAGTGAACAGGTTCTATTAGTCCTAGTACGTTTTTCATGCCCTTGATCCTACAATCCTTGTTGTTCTCTTATCCTACTTCCCCTAGAATTTGCTCTCACCTCGAAGACCGCCCTCAGGTGTCCAGAAATGACAACTACGTCCTATCAATGTTTTTTCGGCTATTTCGGGCTGAGTGAAAATCCGTTCCACGTTTCTCCCGACCCTCGCTTCTACCATTCGACGCTCGCGCACGATTCCGCATTGAATGAGCTTCAATATGGACTGCATACGAGGCAAGGGTTACTGGTGCTGACAGGCGAGGCGGGCGTGGGAAAGACCATGCTGCTGAATAATATTCTGGAATCCCTGGAGCAGCGCAAGATCTCGACCGCGTATGTGTTCCATCCGCTGCTGGAGCCAGCCGAACTGTTTGAATTCATACTTCGCGATTTTGGAGTCAGTTGCGAATCGCGCCGCAAAGGAGATTTGCTGCGTACCCTTCACGAGTGGCTGATTGCCAGAAATGTCGCGGGAGACTTTCCGGTTGTGATAATTGACGAGGCGCAATCGCTCTCGTCGCAAGCGCTCGATGAATTGCGGCTATTGCTTAACCTGGAAACAGCGCGCGGAAAATTGCTGCAGATTATTCTCGTGGGCCAATCGGAACTGGAAGAGAAACTTCGCCGGCCGGAACTGCGGCAATTGCGCCAGCGAGTGCTCATTCACTGCAGGCTCCCGCTTTTCTCCGAAGAACAGACGGTAGGCTATATCGGCACCCGCTTGTCCCGTGCAGGCCTGAACTCTACGGAACTTTTTCCAGCGGAGACGCTTCAGGTCATTCACGAGCATTCCAGGGGAATTCCACGGCTCATCAACCTTCTTTGCGAGCACGCGCTGATCACAGCCTATGGTGAACAGCAGAAGATCATCGCTCCCGATATCATCCAGCGCATAGCCGTGGACTTCGATCTATCCGCAAAGCCCATCTCGGTGGAAAACGACTATTCCGCGAGCAAGTATGGACGGCTGATTTCATTTCCCGCAGTGGAGCCGAGGCCGGTCGTTGTAATTCCGCCGGCGAAGCGTGAACCTCAGCCCGAACCACCGCCGGAACGCGCGAGCGTACAAGCGGCGATTGATGAGGCTCTACTCGCTGCTGCCGCGGAACGTGCCAAGGAGATCCCCGTCCCCCCGCGGACACTCGTGTCCCAGACTGAAGTGCCGACATTCTGGCGGCACCGTCATTCGCGATTCCGCCTTCCGGAATTCATTCGCAACGCCGCCGTCTCTTTTCGCGAGTACTGGCGGCAGGTTGTCGAGTCGTTTGTTCGCGACTTGCGCTATTTCATGAGCCCTTTGACCTTGCCCGCGCAAGGAGCGCCGCCTGCAAGGAGTGCCCGGCGAAGAGACTCGCAGCGGCGCAATCTGATCATTCCCATCGCCAGTTGGCTGCGTCGCCCAATTACCCACGGCCACATGCGAGTGCATGGTCAGCCTGATCGTCCGGCCTCTTCGAAGTAACTAGCGTTGCATACGCAGGAACAGCATTCCGTTCTCCCCCTTCTGCTGTTGCGAGCTGTTCAAAGTCACGCAGGAACAATTGTGGAAATTGCCAGTGCCCTCCCGCATCCTCTGTTTTACTCTTGATGTTTGGTTCACCGCGAAATCAAGTTGTTTGTGAGGAGGGCATTTTGTTGATGAAGAAAGTTGTCGCTGCCGGAGTCGTGTTGCTGCTGGGAGTGATCATGACATTGGCTCAGCAAGGAAACACTTCGGATAGCGGCGGTCGAGTCCTCGCTCTGGAATCTGCGTGGAACCACGCTATCGAGGCCAAGGACTCCAAGGCAATTGACATGCTCCTGGCGGATGAGACGGTGGCACTGGACAGCGAGGGGACCTTTTCCAACAAGAAAGAATATCTGGCGGGCATTGCAGGCGCTGACTTCCAACCCTCTCAAGCGGTGAATGAACAAAACATTGCTCATGTCTATGGCGATACCGTGGTGGCTGTGGGAGTCTTCCGCATCAAAGGAATGGAAAAAGGGAAGCCGTACGTTCATCGGGAACGCACGATCGACACGTGGGTCAAAATAAATGGGACTTGGAAGTGCGTGGCGGCCGTTGCTGTCCCCATTTCTGCGAAACAAGCGCAATAGCCCGCGCTAAAAAGAAATCTGCGTGGTGAGCAAATGACGGTTCAGTGTGGTTGCACTTCTATGGGGTCGGGCAAGTGCACGGAGCCGCGCATTAGTTCGCCAATATTCAGTTCCTGGCCGTG
This sequence comes from Candidatus Acidiferrales bacterium, assembly GCA_963726725.1. Lineage (GTDB taxonomy): Bacteria > Acidobacteriota > Terriglobia > Acidiferrales > UBA7541 > Acidiferrum. The sequence continues at coordinate 69,393 of CAVSDV010000018.1, read as the reverse complement.
TTGGACATAATGCCCCAGAACGCTCGGCTTGAGCCATTCAAAATCCCAGGCATCTTCGACGGCGACGATGGTATACGAGCCTGGGATAACTCCACGCAAGAGAAAAGTTCCATCAAAGTCGCTTTGATCCCGGCGAAACAGCTCAATGTGTTCTTCTGGATCTTTCGGCACTAGCGCCACCATGATGCCGGCAACGGGCTTGTCTTTTTTGTGCACCACGCCCTCGATGCTGACGACGCCTGCGGCGAGCGAAGCGGTCAGTTCCAGCGCAGCTCCCGGAGTGATGTTCACCTCGTGCCCGGCAATTTCGCCCGCGGAGGAAGTCGTCCGCGCTACGGAATAAGGCTTACCGGGGGCAGCAACCAGAATTGCATATCTCCCTGGAACCAGGTCTTCGAAAGAAAACATGCCGGAAGGGTCGACCTGCTTGAAGGTCACGAACCGTTTGTGTGAATCCTGCAGTGCGATAGCAAACTGTTTTGGAATGGGTTCTTCGCCCGGCATTTTGACGGAGAGTTTGAGGCTGCCTAGCGGCTCGCCGCGTGAACTGTCCAGTTCCTGACCATCGCGGACCAGGTCAACATCGCTCGCCTGCTCTAACTGGCCCGTGTTCGGGTTTCGTATGCTCGCGGTGTAGTGCCCCGGTGGGATGCCGGTCACTTCGTAAACACCGGGGCCAACGGGTTGCATATTTTCTGGCTGCTCGAACTCCATGGAATCGAACACATGCTTTTGCAGCATGATCATGCTGTTTTGGCCTGGCTGATCTTCTCGCACTCGAAACGTCAGATGCAGCCCGGGAGTGGGATTGAGATGAACATCGACTTGTTGCCGATCGCCGCCCTTCACTTCAATGGGAGTTGCGCCGTCAGCTTCGGTGGCGCCACCGTAATAGGTGGTGGGGTACACGACATCAAGCCCGGGTGAGACGGTTGTTTGCGCAGGTTGGTTCGGACCTTCGTTGCCCGTCACGGGGTGCACGGCGTACCAGGGTTTCGCGCTGACAGAAATAAAGTATTTGCCAGGGCGCAACTGTGCGAAATCGTAGTAGCCCCGATCGTCCGGGCTTGAACTGCCGAGCCGCGAGATTCTATTCATCCCTCCTCGGTGATCCTCTAGATATAAAAACACTTGCGCATGGCGGACCGGATCGCCGTATTCATCGAACACGTGCCCGGTGATCTGCGCCATCGGCGTAAGCTTAAGAACGAGATTTTCGGTAGAGAACTCCGGCGCGGTCACGATCGCCGTTGAAAACTGCTCGTGCTGCTCGTAGGCGGAAGTGATAAAGCCACGTTTCGTTCCTTGCAGTGAATATTTTCCTGGTTTCAATTGAGAAAACTCAAAATGTCCGTTCTCCGAAGTCATTACGGAAAGTACCTTGCCGCGGTCTCTGGTCTCCGCGATGGAGATGCGCGCCTGTGCCAGCGGCGTTCCCGTCATCGCATTCACCACCGTTCCTGCGATCTTGAATTGAGAGGCTGCCGCCGAGCGGTCCTTCGGGGCGGAGTTCACATCTTGCGCGCTTACAGCGATGCCCGATAACAATAACACCACTCCGCTTAGCGCAGCCGTAGACCAAAGATTGTGCGGACGGAAGTTCATGGCAACTCGCTTGCCGGAATCACCTTCATCCGGATCTGCAGTTTTTGCCCAGCGTCGACACTGATGTCCTGTCCTTCGGATTCGAACTTGCGCAAGGTTTCTTCGCTGGCGTATTCCAGATTCTGCTGTTGCCGGTCAAAAAGAAGGATGCGATAGTTGCCAGGGGGTAGTTGCTCTTGCGTGAAGGTCTTGCCATCTCCAGAAATAGATTGGCGGAATTGCGCGGCTCCGCCGAGCGGGAGAAAGTAAACGAAGACCTGTCGGCCCATATCGGCTTGAACGGATTTTCTGTCGGATTTTGCAGCGTCCGCTTCGATTGTGCCTTGCACTTCGGCCCCGTCGTCGCGGATGGTAACTTCAATCGGCGAACTGGCACTCCCCATGCCGATGACGAGCGGTTCACGTAAGAGGTCAGTGCCACCCGACGAAATAGAAGCTGCGTACCCGACGGCCGATTGCACAGCCACGTGGTATCGGCCCGGTCGCACATTGTAGATGAACAGTGCTTGTTCCTGTTCACCTACTTGCTGCGATGAGGCGACTTCGGCGGAACCATATTCTTCCAGCGGCAATAACATTACCTGCACATTCAGGACACGCCGAGGTGTGCCAGTTGCGCGACCCGTCTCCGGCACTATTCACAAAAACCTCTTGGAGGTTGCTTTGCCCCGATTGCAGTTCTTCCTTCACGCTGACGCTCAACGTACCGTTGGGGACAAGACTGACAGCAGTCCCTTCGAGTGCGGCTCCACTAACTGTGAAATTTTGCGTCCCGATCCAGCCTGGTTGCCCGCGTTTATCAGCTTGCAGGGTGTAGCTGCCGTTGGGCAGCATTCCCTCAATCATCTGTTCGGAGGGATTGAAGCCAAGAGAATATCCAGGTCCCGGATGCCCCAATGGATATACGTTGACCTCAACTGGCTGCGTAGCGGGGGCGTTGATCAAAGGAATTTTTACGGAAAAGTATTCACGGCGCGATGGTGAGAGTGTGGCCTGAAACGTTGCGCCAGCCGCGAGTTGGATCGTAGTCGCTGCCGAAAAGTCGCTGCTGGCCGGATAAAAAATGGGCGGATACCCAAACAAGGGCTCGCCGGGATTGATGGTGAAATTACCCGGGTCACGATCAAGTTCTTCGGTGGTCCCCAGTTTGTAGGTTCCCGCCGGAAGTTCGCTGAAGCGAAATTCGCCATCGGACCAAGTCGTAAAGGAACCCGCCTGGCGCCAGTGTGCCTGTCCTTCTTCGCTCTCCCGACGGTAGAGTTCGATGCGAATGCGCACACCGCCTTCTGAGCCGGGAATGACAACATGGCCGACGATCAATGATTCTGGAACCAGGTAGAGAGTGATCTCGGCTTGATCGGTAAGCGGGAGATAAGAGGGCGGTTCATTTTCGTTGGACAGAAACCCGGGCTTTCGCGCGAAGAAAACAGCAGGCCGGACATTTCGAATTGCGCGAAGTCGTGACAGTTCGGATCCCACGTCTGGACCGCCAGCCGAACTCACTTCCGGCTCGTTCTGCTGAGGTGGAAACTTAAACTCGAAGTGTCCACGATCGTCGGTCAGTGTGGCGTATTGATTGCCCGGCGAATAGACCAGTGCGCGACTAATTGGTTCGTGAGTCACACGATTCAGCACTTTACCGCTCAGGGAAGACGGGCCGTCGGTGCTGTGGCCCGCCAGGGAATTGATCTGCGCATTCAATGTACCGCTGAAGAGAGAACTGCACAAAACAAATGTTCCCGCGACCGCGCGCAACCACAAGGACGGGTCAATGAGCACGTGTGTCAGCGACTGCCTGGCAGAGGCCATCATGTTCGATGTTTCTCTCTAAGGCAATTATTACACGACGAAACAGAGTTCCCTCGAAGGATTAGTTGCGCGTCACAGCTTGCGCGCTGCCTCGAAATAAACCCCGTGATCCAGAAACGAAATCAACGCAATTTAGCCAGACGCTGAAGCTAGCGCTGGAGGAAATTCCAGATACCGGCGAGGATCAGTCCGAGCGCGTAGCCAATGAGCGAAGTGGCAACGATCAGTACCAAGGCGGTGCCGATATTGAATGGACTGATGATGTAAACCGGCTTGATGAAGTGCATCCAGAAAACAAAGTCGATGACGGGCTGAGCCAGGCCGAGCGCGACCAGAACAGCCCAGAGAAAATGGCCGGTCCCGAACAATGCTCCAAAAGTGAAAGCCGCTTTGTGGAGTGAAATCGTTTGCATGGTCGACTCCTCTCTTCGCACACACCAGGGCCCGTCACACACCGCTCAAATACTCCTCTACTACCTCTGCATGCAGCCAGTTACTAATGCCTTGTGGCAACCGAGCAGATTGTGGGTTTCGCCAGCCGTACAAAGTCGTCATAATTCATGCGGATCGCATCTCTGTGCGTGCCAGCGTTAAAGATAATTTCCTTATCGACGGCGAGGGACTCATCGACATAGACGGAAAGACCGTAGAGCTCGCCGAGAGGCGGCATGGCTCCCAGTTCACAATCCGGGAAGAGGCTGGAGAATTCGTCTTCGCTTGCCAGGCGTGCCGGGCGTCCGAATACATGTGCCAGTTTCTCAGGCTTCACGTGATACGAAGCTGGAAGCACGACAAGGTAATAGTCTTTCCCTGACTGTACCACGACAGTTTTGGCGACTTCGCGGCCGGATACATGCATCACGGCTGCGGCGCCTTGTGCGGTGTAGGAAGAAGGATGAGTAAGGAGCGAATAGGGGATTTTATTTGCTTCCAGATGATTTTTGATGCGTGTTGACATTGGCATGACGGGTCTCCCTTCCTTAGGTGATTCCGGTAACACGGAAAATCGCGTTCCTCAATGGATGGCGTACATCTTTTCTTCGGCAAATTGCTCGGCTTGTTCGTTGGAATAAAGCCCCGCGCGAGTCATGGGGATCCAGGGACAGGTTCTTCGCGCGAAGAGAATCTGAAAATGTTGGAGTGAACCCGTGCGAAAACCTGCTATCGATCCGGCAAGGTAGAGGCGCCACATGCGCACGAAATCCGGGCCGAACATATCCGCAACGCCCATGGACGCTTTTTCAAAGCGTTCGAGCCAGAGTTCCAGCGTCCGAGCGTAGTGCGGCCGGAGATTTTCCACATCGACGACAGAAAAATCTCCGGGTTCAAAGAGATCCATGGTCTGGCCGAGCGTCGGGGCATACGTGCCTGGGAAGACCCGTTGGCGGGTCCAGAGGTTGAACGGCTGCTGCTGATTATGACTAATCGTTTGGATCAGACCACGGCCGGCGGAATTCAGCGTGCGATCGATCACGCGGCCCATGTCGCGGTATCGGCTGTCTCCTACATGTTCCAGCATGCCCACGGAGACAATCGCGTCACACTGGGTGGAAATATCGCGGTAATCGCTTTCGATGAACTCCACAAGGTCGTCGAGATGAAGCTCGATGGCCCGCTGCCGAGCCCAGCGAATCTGTTCGTGCGAAATACTGTATGCCTGGACGCGCGCGCCGTAATGTTTGGCCATGTAGAAGGCGAGCGCGCCCCAGCCGCAACCGATATCGACCACGTTCTCGCCGTGCTGCAGGTTCAGCTTGCGGCAGATGTAATCCATCTTAGCGATTTGTGCCTGTTCGAGGGGCAATCCGGGATCAGGAAAGTAGGCGCCGGAGTAGACAAGTTGCGGGTCTAACCACAAGCGGAAAAACTTAGTCGGCAAATCATAGTGACGATGGATATTCTGGCGCGCGCCCTGTCGAGAGTTGCGTTGCAGAAAGGCCAGAATTGGAGATAGCGTTTTGGCGTACCAACCGCTCCTCTTGCGCGCAGACATGGAGCGAAACACCGCTTCCAGCACCGAAACAAGCTTGCCCTCGACGGTGATTCGCCCGGCGGTGTAGCCATCACCGAATCCGAGTTGTGGGTCCAAAACCAGCTGCAACAGAGTCCTTTGGTTTTGGATCGCGATCGTGGCGACGGGATGGCCACTCTGCGGCGAGACCTCGAAGGAGTCTCCCAGTCGAATGGCGATTTCTGGGCTGCCGAGCGAAAAATATAAATGGCGCAGCAGCCATCGATCGATACGATTCGCGTGAATGCCAGGGGTCGAGGCAGAACCGAACCTGCCTAATCGTTCTGTGGCCGAGTTGGTGACCATAGGCATTGCCTCCGATATTCCGGGCAACTGCAGGTCTACACCGTTTAACGTGAACGGACGAATTTCTCAAAAGTCAGAAGAAGAGCCTCCGGGAAATACAATTGCGAACAGAGCGGGGTCGAACACCGTGAAGCCGCACGATCTGGAGCTTGCTTTAGATACAGGACACTCAGAGCGAGGAAAGAAGACGAGGCGTGGAGACTTCATGGGCCGCCTCCGCTCCATAAACAGTTGGCGGTACGCCGCAACTTGCAGTTATTCTAAGCTCAACCTACGCCCGCGCGATGCGTTTCGCAAGCTCGAATTTAACCTCGCAGGTTGGCCTTGCGGCGGGATTATTCAACGCACAAAGGGATAAATTTCGTCCACGATCCAGTAATTTGCCAAGACGATTGCTAATAGCGTACCTAGCAACCAGAGGCCCCAACGACTGCGTTTCCAACGGATGCCGAAGGAAGAGCACTGCAGGGGAATGTCCACCAAGTAAGCTGCGCAATAACAGACATTGGCAATCCATCCAAAAACGATGAGGAGCAGCAACGATTGCAGCGTCAGCATGGGCCGGAAATGAGGCCAGGTTGCGGCCAGCCAGATCAGAACGACGATGGCGAGAAAGGAGTTGTAGACCAGGCGGCGCGGCTCCCAAAAGCGCAGGGCATCGCCGAGTAGCCCGCGAAATGGGGGAGCAGGCGATTGGCCGGGATGGTCCGACCGGCTTGCCTTTGAAGAGTCCATGGAATGATCCTCCCATCCGTGTGTTCGAGGTGATGGGAATAGGATAGCGCCGGGCTTCTTTTTGTCAAGTACTTTGCATAATAAAGTTAAGACGCTGGATTGCCCGAAACCCGGCATTTAGATCAGGGGGAAAAGCGCCGGCATCAGAGCCAGCGCTACAGGATGAAACAGCGGTGCGGCGGATTTCAGCGGGAATAGTTCTTCAGGTATTCCGGCACCGGCGGATCGTTTTTGCGCAGCGGGTCTGGCTCCGGCGTTTGCACTACGGTCTGCAGCGGCACTACGCCGGCCCACACGGGCAGCGCGTAATCGGCTTCATCGTCAACAGGTCCGCCGTTGCGGATTTTTGCGGACACTTCTTCCAGCGCGATCGACAGCACCGTGGTGCCTTTCAATTCCTGTTCGGTGGGCTGGCGCACGTCGTCCCAGCGGCCCTTCATTACCTGTTCGGTGAAGATGCGCAGGGCTTCTCTTTTTTCGGCCGGATCGTCCACCAACTTGGCGGTACCCAGAATCACGACAGAGCGGTAGTTGACGGAGTGATGAAACGCGGAGCGCGCCAGCACCAGGCCGTCGAGATGCGTCACGGTCACGCACATGGGAATACCCTCGGTTAAAGTGCGAAGCATGCGGCTGGCGGCGGAGCCGTGAATGTACAAAATGTCGCCCGTGCGCCCGTAATTCGTGGGAATCACGTACGGCTGCCCGTCCACATTGAAACCAACGTGGCAGACGATGCCGGAATCAAGAATTTTGTAAACGATGTCACGGTCGTAATTCCCGCGCTTGGGGAGTCGTTTAACCTGGGTGCGTTCGGTTGGGGTGAATTGGCTCATCCAAGCATTTTAATGATTCACGGGCGAAGTGCTACTGCCAAGTTGGCCTTGCTTGTAAAGTGCTTAGGGCTTTGCCGAGGAAGGCTGAGGAGCGCCACGCACCACACGGAAACCAATGTACTCGGCCGCCGGCGTGCAATTGGACCGTCCGTCGGCCGGGCAATCGGCACTGCCACCTTCTGCTTTGCCCTTTCCATCGGCGGTCAGTACCCATTCGGCTGCGTTCCCACCCAGGTCAAATAGAGGCGAGTCGTTGTCGCCCCCGCGGCCGGCAAAACTCCCCACCGGCTTCAGCAGAGGCGCAGAGCCTGGCAACTCTTTCAGTTTTTCGTGCAAGCGAATTGTATCGTCGGGATTCGGCGAATAGCCGGCCCAGTAATCAAGAGTGTTTTCGCCGTCTTTGTTCCCGAAGTAGGAAGTCATCTCCGATTCGTTTGGCAGGCGCCAGGTTTGTCCGGTTAACTTCGAAAGCCAATTCGCATAAGCCGTGGCTTGATCCAAAGTGATTCCGTTGGCGGGATAATTTTCCGTTCCCGGCTCGACTTTGTAGATTTTGTCGAAGGCGGAAAATTGTGCGCGGGTGACCTCAAACCTCCCAATATCCAGATTTCCACGCGTCACCACTTCAGGAATGAGCAAGGATTTGCCTTTCCCAGCGTAAGATGTACCGTACATTCCCGCACTGCGGGAAACTGTTTTTGATTTCAGAGCGGCATCCAATGGCGATCCGGATTTCAACGCTTCGTTTGCGGAAAGGGTGGTCTTGAAGAAATACTTGTCTAGCCACGCGACCTCCTCATCCACCTTGCGCATCTGGTGCGTCAGTTTGCGTGGGCCGTGCGGTTCGCCTGGAAAGACTACGAATTTGACGGGCACCTTGCCGAAGTATTGCAGCGCGCGAAAATACGACCAGCTCTGTGCTGGCGGCACATTCACGTCGGCGGTGCCGTGGAAAATCAACACAGGAGCCTGTATTTTGTCCATTTTGAAGAATGGAGATTTGCGGATATAGAGCTGCGGATCTTCAAACGGTGATTTGCCGAAGTAATAGGAATCGAAGGAATCGCCGAAATCCACGTTGCCCCAGTCGCTGATCCATTCAATGTCTCCCGCACCAACGCTGGCAGCTTTGTAGCGGGAAGGATAGTTGACGAGCAGGCTGGTGGAAAGAATTGAGCCGTTGGACCACCCGAGCGTGGCCACCTGATCGGGATCGACGAGGCCTTTAGCGATCAGATAGTCGACGCCCATGTTGATGTCAGGTGTTTCCAGGTCGTAATACTTGCCACAGCAGATCGATTCTGCCCACTTCAATCCGTAATTGTTGCTGCCGTGATAATTTGGCCGCAGAACAAATGTATTGCGTTGCGTGAATAGTTCGATCGGGTAAGACCAAGAATTGCTCCAATGATCTTTATCCGCACCCATCGGGCCGCCGTGAATTGCGGTAATGAGCGGATATTTTTTGCCGGCTTCGTAATTGATGGGGTAGTACAGAATCCCTTCGACCTGTTCGTCGTTCGAACCCTTCCAGTGAATCACTTCGGTCTTTGCAAATTCGCGATTCTTCACCAGTTTGTCGTTGAGCTTGGTGAGTTGTTGCGCGCCGCTGAGTTTATTGCCGTTTAATTGTGCGCTGTAGAGTTGTGGCATTTTGCTGGCAGTGGAATATTGATACGCAATAATCTTTCCATTTTCCGTGGCTTCAAAGAACTGCATGTTTCTAGCGTGTCCGCCTTCCAGCGCTGCGTGTTTCCAGATCCATGCATCGCCGGTTTTCACTCGCGTGTAGCGGACCATTTCAAAATAAGGGCCTGCCGCGAGACCGACAATGAAGCCGTCTTGTGTTGCGGCAAGATCGGAGCCAATTCCATTTTCCCAATCGAGCGGGAGTTTGACGCTCTTTCCGGAAGCTACATCGTAGTAGCTGAGCAGAATAATTGACGCGGTAAGAAACTTTGGATCGCTGGAATACGGTGCCCATGCGTAGAATCCGGAACTGTCGGGAGTCCACTCGAAACCATAAGGTCGGCCGCGTTCTTCGGTGAAGATCTGCTTCTCCGTGCTATCGGTAAGATTGTGGAGCACCGTCACAGGCGGCACTTTTTGATCAAAGGTGTAATGAAGACTTTTGGCGTGGTCTGCAGCCACATATTTACCATCCCTGGAAACGACCCAATTGCGGATCCAATCGGTGTTGTTGGTCAAGCGCGTGATCTTTTTCTCTTTCACGCTGATTTTGAACAGGCGGACAGGCGGTTCGTGTTCCGAATCATCCACCACCACCGAATCGTCTTTCTTCTTCTTTTCGGCCTGTTCATAAGCGCTGGGATCTTCCTGCGCACTGAAAATCACCGTGTCTTTATCGATCCAAGCGACCTGATGGGGAGCGCGTACAAGTTCGGTGAGCGAATAGGCCTCACCGCCGTGCGGACTGATCAGCCAAATCTGCTCTTTTGCCGTGTCGGGCTTGGCTTGCGAGCGAGGTTTCGAACTGATGAACGCGATCCATTCGCTGTCCGGCGACCAGGAGAGTCCTGAATTATTGTCTGTGCCGCGAGTGAGCTGAATTTCGCGACTCTCTGTAAGGCTCGACAGAAAAAGATTGGAGACGCGCTCGTCTTTCTCCTTGTCGGCCTCAGATTTAACCCATGCCAGCCACTTCCCGTCGGGCGAGATGCGGAATTGCTGTACGTTCTCCGCGTAAATGATGTCTTCGGATTTCCACGGCTCCTTCTTCGTGGGAGCTTTGGCGTCGTCTGCCGCGAAAAGCGAGGGAAGTAAAACTGTGCAGGCAATCAGTGCCGCAAAGACAGAGAGTCGAATGGAACGCATGTACCTCACCTTATGCAAGAAATACGGGCGTGTGCCAGCTCACCCGTCAGGACGCCGCAAAAGGATAGTGCAATTGACGCGGAATGGGAATGGTGTAGGCTGAAGTGCCGCCCGTAAAGTGGAAAGGAAGCCATGCCCGCAGCTATGCCAATTTTTGCTAGAGAGACATTCGAATTCTTTCGCGATTTAGGGAAGCACAACAAAAAAGAGTGGATGGATGCCAATCGCGAACGTTATCAGGAAGCTGTCGTGCGGCCGTTCAGACGCATGTTGGAAGAAGTGGCTCCAGCAGTTCTGGATCTTGACGACAGATTCGATGTCAGTGGAAGGACTGGCGCGAATTTCTCACGGATCAACCGCGACATCCGCTTCGCGAAAGACAAAACCATTTATAAAACGCAAATGTATATGAAGTTTTCCATGCCTGCACCTGAAAAACGCGAAACCGGGCAGCTTTACCTGGGAATATCAACGGAGACGGTGACGGCGGGCTTTCGGATTTACTCAGGGTCGAAGCGGAAAGAATCCACGCTGGCCTTGGTTGCAGAGCCGCGCGTGGCGGCAAATCCAAAGTGGGTGGCGCAGCAGAAGAAGCGGCTGGCGAAAAAGTATGAAAGTTACTGGTACTCCACCATAAGGGGCGAGTGGACCAAGCACGAAGACTGGCCTACCGGTGCGGAGGACTGGAAGAAACTGCAGGCCTGGATCGTTCGGAAGAAAATGAAACCATCGGCCGCAACCAAAGCGGAGTTTTCCCGCGAACTGGTTAAAGTGTTTCGCGAAGTCTACCCACTCCTGAAATTCACAAGTGTTCCTGACTAGAGAGAGCCGGAGCTTTCGATTTTCAACGCTCGCGCACACACAAATTGACGCTTGCCGCAGAGTCGCATAGGATTTCGGGACGCACGTGCAGCCAATTCCGGGAGACTGCTTGAGATGATCAGACTACGCACCCATTTGTTGTTCGCGGCGATGATTGCGCTTTTCGGTGTGAGTGGCGCTTACGGCCAGAAGCCAAAGGCGCAGCCGCCAGCAGAAAAAGCCACTGAAAAGTCGGATGACAAATCTGCCGAGAAACCCGGTGACAAGCCCGGGGATAAAGCCGCGGAGAAACCTGGCGATAAAGCCAAGGATGAAAAGAAGGCCCCGGAAGAGAAAGTCGTCCAGACAAAGCATTCCGTGAAGATTGACGGACAGGAGATCAAGTACACCGCAACGGCCGGAACGATTCTGCTGAAATTGGAAGACGGCACGCCGAAAGCCAGCGTGTTTTACGTCGCCTACACCAAAGATGATGTCACCGATCTCACCAAGCGCCCCGTGACGTTCACGTTCAACGGTGGGCCGGGCGCGGCCTCGATCTGGCTGCACCTGGGAGCGTTTGGACCAAGGCGTGTACAGATGGGAGATGCTGGGGCGCTCACTGGTCCTCCCTACAGACTAGTCGACAACGAGTATTCGCTGCTGGATGTGACCGACCTGGTTTTTATCGATCCCGTTTCCACCGGTTATAGCCGCGCAGTTCCCGGCGAAGCGCCTAAACAATTTCATGGAGTGGAAGAAGATATTCAATCAGTGGGCGATTTCATTCGCCTGTATGCGACGCGGAACAAGCGGTGGACTTCGCCAAAATTTCTGGCCGGCGAAAGCTACGGCACCACGCGCGCGGCGGGATTGTCCGGATATTTACAGGGCCGCTATGGAATGTATCTCAACGGTATCGCGCTGATTTCGACCATCCTGAATTTCCAGACCGCGGAATTTGATCGCGGCAACGATTTGCCCTACATCCTTTATTTGCCGACGTACACAGCCATCGCGTGGTATCACAAGAAACTTCCGACCGATCTGCAGGGAGATCTCCAAAAAGCAGTGAACGAATCGCGCAATTTTGCAGCGGGTGAATATGCCGATGCGTTGATGGCCGGAGACAATCTTCCGGCGGCCCGCAGCACGGAAATCGCGCAGAAATTGGCGCGGCTGACCGGGCTCCCCGCGCAATATATTGAGCAAGCCAATCTGCGTATCGAGATCATGCGCTTCGATAAGGAATTGCTGCGCAGCGAGCGGAGAACCGTCGGTCGCCTCGATGGAAGATTTAAGGGCATAGACGAAGATGCAGCAGGCTCGGACCCCAGCTACGACCCAAGCCTTGCGGCGATTGTTGGCCCGTACACGGCGACGCTGAACGATTACGTGCGCGGCGAGCTAAAATTCGAGAGCGATTTGCCGTACGAATTTCTGACTGGACGCGTGCGGCCGTGGAATTATTCGCCATACGAAAACCGGTATGTGAACGTGGCGGAGACACTGCGCGGCGCAATGACGCAGAATCCATTCCTGCACGTGTACGTCGCGAAGGGGTACTACGACCTGGCAACACCGTTTTTCGCCGCGGAATACACCATGGATCATTTGGGGCTCGATCCTTCGCTGCGCGGCCACTTGACGGGTGGCTATTTTGAAGCCGGTCATATGATGTACGTACATCAGCCATCGCTGGTGAAATTAAAGCAGGAGTTGAAGGAATTTCTGGCCTCGAGCGTCGCGCAATGAAATCTGTGGTGAAAACTCTGGCGTGGATTGCGGTTGGATTGCTCGGGGCGGGCGCGCTGGCGTCCATCGCGCTTCATCGCGGCGAGCCCATCAACGCGACGTGGTTTGTTGTGGCTTCGGTCTGTTGCTACGCAGTGGCGTACCGATTCTATTCGGCGTTTATTTCGGCGAAAGTTTTGGCGCTCGACAACACCCGCGCAACTCCCGCAGAACGCCACGACGATGGGCGCGATTTTGTCCCCACCAATAAATGGGTTTTGTTTGGCCACCACTTCGCCGCGATTGCCGGGCCGGGACCACTAATTGGGCCAACACTGGCCGCGCAGTTTGGCTATCTACCCGGGACGCTCTGGCTGATTGCGGGCGCAACACTGGGCGGTTGCGTGCAGGATTTCGTGATTTTGTTCTGTTCGATCCGGCGCGACGGCAAAACACTGGGGCAGATGGCCCGCGAGGAGGTCAGCGCGCGCGGTGGATTGATTGCCCAGCTTGCGGTGCTGGCCATTATGGTGATCCTGCTGGCCTCGGTGGCGCTGATTGTTGTAAACGCGCTGAAGTCCTCTCCTTGGGCCACATTTACCCTCTCGATGACCGTGCCGATCGCGATACTGTTGGGCATTTACTTGCGCTATTTTCGTCCAGGCCGCGTGCTGGAAGCTTCTGTGATTGGCGTGGCGCTAATTGTCTTCGCCGTCGTCGCGGGGCAATGGGTGGCAGATTCACCTTCATGGGCAAAGGTTTTTACGCTAAGCGGCGTAGCGTTGGCGTTTGCAATTATCGCGTATGGATTTGCAGCATCGGCCTTGCCAGTCTGGTTGCTGCTTGCGCCTCGAGATTATTTGAGCGCGTTTATCAAGGCTGGCGCGGTTTTTTCACTGGCCGCGGGAATATTGCTGGTGCGGCCACAAGTGTTGATGCCTCCCCTGACACGATTCATAGACGGCAGCGGTCCGGTGTTTTCTGGCAAAGTGTTTCCATTCTGTTTTATTACCATTGCGTGCGGAGCAGTCAGCGGGTTCCATTCGCTGATCGCCAGCGGAACTACCCCAAAAATGATTCAGCGTGAATTTCATGCGCGTTTCATCGGCTATGGAGCGATGCTGCTGGAATCGTTCGTCGGCGTGATGGCGATGGTCGCGGCGTGCGCAATGCCACCGGGCGTTTATTTTGCGATCAATAGTCCGTCTGCGATTGTGGGCACAGCACCCGACGCGGCGGCGCAGACGATCACAAGTTGGGGCTATCCAGTGACAGCGCAACACATGGCCGAGTTGGCGCGCGACGTTGGTGAACAAACACTGTTTAACCGCGCGGGCGGCGCACCTTCGCTGGCCGTGGGCATGGCGCAAATTTTCTCCAACACGATTGGTGGCGAGCGATTGCTGAGCATCTGGTATCACTTCGCCATTATGTTTGAAGCGCTTTTTATTCTGACGGTACTGGACGCGGGAACGCGTGTGGGCCGGTTCATGGTGCAAGAGTTGGCCGGCCGCGTGTGGAAACCGATCGGCCGGATGAACTGGATGCCGGGAATTTTGTTGTCCAGCGCGCTAATCGTGGCTTCCTGGGGATATTTTCTGTACCAGGGCGTGGTTGACCCGCTGGGCGGAATTAATTCGTTGTGGCCGCTATTCGGAATTGCCAATCAATTATTGGCTTCCGTAGCTTTAGTACTGGCGACAACCATCATGATGAAAATGGGCCGGATGAAATGGATTTGGGTGACGCTGTTGCCCATGGCGTGGCTGGTGATTGTGACTATGACTGCGAGTTACCAGAAAGTCTTCAGCGCGAATGTGCGCATAGGCTTCCTGGCGAATGCCAGCGCGATGGCGGCGCAGATCGCTGCAGGAAAAATTCCGGCGGAGAAGATCGCGGATACGCATCGTTTGATTTTCAATCAACGGCTGGATGCAGTAGTGACGATGGTGCTGGCATCAATGATTCTGGTGCTGCTGGTGGAAGCACTGGGCCAGTGGTTCGCGATTTTGAGCAAACGCAAAAAAGCGGTATTGGGAGAGACACCGTACGTAGCATCGCAATGGGTCGAGGTGGAATGATGCGAAATCTCCTGGAGACCGTAAAGGCCAGCCTGCAACATTTCTGGATGGGATTGCGGCAATGGAGTGGAGATACGGCCTACGAACGTTACGTGGAGTGCGCCATCCGGCAAGGCGCTCGGAAGACGCTCTCAGAATCTGAATTCTATGTAGAACAACTGAACCGCCGATATTCGCGACCGAACCGATGTTGCTAAGCGTCACTGAAAGTCTTCGTTATAACATTGCCGGAAATTTGGCTTGGGAGTAGACTCTAGTTTCTGGCAAGCTGCGCTCCCACCTCTGCCGAAAAATCTTCACCGCGGATGGAGAGGCGGTCGCGCTTATCCTTGGCGTGGCCGCTCTTGAAGTGGAAATCCTCAAATTTCAAATTGAGTTTGTCGCTCCTGCTTCTGCGGGCATTAGATTAGTTCGTCGTCTTCTTTTGGTCTCAACACGGTCACTTTGTGGGTGATCTTGATGCTGTCTTTGCGCACGCCAGAAAGGATGACTCGCCGAGTCTCACGAGGTAGCGCCTCCGGCGGAAAGACGCCCTCGAGTTCATACGGAAAATTCTTCACGAAATGCGCGGCCACGTGCGCGGTGGCATAGGCCACTGGAGTCGTGAACACTCCCTGGCGGCGAATCTGGTAAAGCGTTGGAAATATGGCGTCGCTGCGAATAAGCAGCGTTTGATCTTCTTTCGGAGAGCGTTTCACGCCTTGCACCAGCACCGTGGCGGCAAAACGAGCATTTTGTAGGATACCGCGGCGAATTAGCCTGGCAATCGCACGTGGTGTCGACGTTTCCGGAAAGCCGCGTTTGGACATCCCGCGCGAGCGCGAAAGTTTCCCTGCTTTGTGCCAGCGGCGCAACCGGTCGAATTCATTGCCGCCAATTTTTACGTCCAGATCGTGCATGGGAATGAAGTAGGGAAGCGTGGCGACCTCGTCCTGAGCGGCGAGCACAACGCGCGCGTTGCCGATAGGATCGGGAAAGCGAAATTTCTCGAGTTCAGAAAAGCGTTTGGCGAACTTAAATTTCCCCTTGCGATAGATGCGCGGATGAGAGACCGCTTCGTCGTAGGAAACCTCAGGCGACCATTGCGAAATCGGATCGGCACTCTCACTGCTCTCGTAAAGGCGAATCTGCACGGAATGCACCTCGTCAAGCGTCTCCGCGGCCCGCTTTACCAGCAGGTTGGTCAGGCCGGGTGCCGCCCCCGTATTGATCAGAGCGGCACGATTTTTCTCTATGAACCTTTTTTCGTATCGCAATTGCTCAGCCTTGAAGGGTTGCCGGGTGAGGTGCGAGCTGAGATCGAGGTAGCGGGCACGCAGCCGCAGCGCCGCGCGCAAAGCCCGCTCGTTAAAGACCGAGGCGCTGGCGTTGATGATCAGATCGCAGCCCTTGGCGGCCCTCACGATGCCACGCAGATTGCGAGCATTCACGGTGGCAATGGCGATGGTGGACTTCATGCCCAGAAATCGCCGCGCACGGATGGGATTGCGGTCGCCACACCATACATCGTGGCCTTGCCGCTCCAGAAGTTGTGCCAGGAGTGATCCGGTAGCCCCTGCGCCCAGTATGAAGATTCGCATGATTTCAGGAAACTTTATCACAGTCATTCGGTCAAATAGGGGCCCCGTCCCGGGAGATTGCCGAATTGCGATACGGCCGAGACAGGCGTAAACTGTCACAACTAACTCCGACCCTGTCCACCTACGGGAGAGACATCCCACGGTGACAGGGCGAGGCGAGCCGGTAAGAGTCGCCAAGGGTTTGGGTGGAAACGCCCCAGCCTCCCGCTTGCGGCAGAGATGCACGACGAGCTTGGAAAGGAGCCAATTAGCTGAAAATCTGCGAATTTTCGGCTATGGCCCGATTCCATGTGCGAATCGGGTTTTTGATTTTTAGGGCTAAGCAGCAGAAGAATTAATGAGTCTTTTCGACAAATTCGGACGCCAGATCGTGGACCTGCGGATTTCCATCACCGACCGCTGTAACTACCGCTGCGTCTATTGCCGTTCCGCGGATCCGGAGAATTATCGCGCGCACGACCAAATCTTGTCGTGGCCGGAGCTGGAACGACTCGCGCGCATTTTTGTGGGCCTGGGAATCCGGAAAATCCGCGTAACGGGTGGCGAGCCTTTGGTGCGCGAGGGTGTCGAAGATTTTATTTCACGACTGCGTGACATGGGTGTGCAGGATTTGTCCATGACCACCAATGGCCACCTACTGGCCGAGCGTTGCGAGCGGTTACTTGCTGCCGGCTTGAAGCGGGTCAACGTGAGCCTGGATTCTCTTGACCGTGTCAAGTTCGATCAAATCACGCGCACCAAGTCGTACGACAAGGTGATGGAAGGAATTGCAGTAGCACAAAAAACGCGGCTGGCTCCTGTGAAGGTGAATGCCGTCCTGGTGCGCGGGTTGAACGACGGTGAAGTGGAAGCATTTGCGGAATTTGCCCGAGAACGCGGCGTGGTCATGCGCTTCATTGAGTTTATGCCACTGGATGCGGATCGTCACTGGTCACGGAATCAGGTTGTACCGGCTGCAGAGCTGCATCAGAGGATTCACGCACGCTGGCCGCTGGAGCAGATTCCACACGAGCAGAGTGAGACCGCGCGAAAGTACCGATTCGCGGATGGTGCGCCTGGCGAAATTGGCTTGATTGCTCCCGTCACGCAAGCGTTCTGTGGACACTGCTCTCGGATACGATTGACCGCCGACGGCAAACTGCGCACCTGCCTGTTCAGCAAAGACGATCACGATATGCGCAGCATGCTGCGCGCCAATGCGGTGGACGAGGAGATCATCGCATGGGTGAAATCGATCGTCATGGAGAAGGAAGCGGGGCACCGCATCAACGAGCCCGGATTCGTGCCGCCTTCACGAACCATGGTTTTCATCGGGGGATGAGCGCAAAGGGCCGCCCTGCCTTCTGCTGGTAAATCTCACGGAAAAGCGTGAAAATTCATCTAATCAACAACACAAAGATGTAGCCTGTAAGCGGGAAACATATATGGCAATCCTTACGCAAATATCGAAATCATCGCTGGCCGGAACCGAACAGCCCGCCACGCTTCGCGCGCCGGAGATCGAAAAAGGCGTTGGCTGCGACTTTGACTCGTACCTGCTGATGCCCGACAACACACTGGACGAACGCATCGCGGCGGCGAAGGCAAAACTTGGCAAAGATGTGGTGATTCTTGGCCATCACTATCAGCGGGATGAGGTAGTCAAGTTCGCGGACTTTCGAGGCGATTCGCTGAAGCTTTCCCAACAGGCCTCTGAGGCCAGTGCCAAATACGTCGTCTTTTGCGGTGTTCACTTCATGGCCGAAAGCGCGGATATTCTGCGCCGCGATCAACAGATCGTTGTGCTGCCCGATTTAAACGCCGGCTGCTCCATGGCGGATATGGCCGACATCGGCCAGGTGGAAGCTTGCTGGAGCGAGTTGGGTAGCGTGCTCGACACCTGCAAAATTATTCCCGTCACCTACATGAATTCGACCGCAGCGATTAAATCGTTCACTGGCGAACATGGCGGGTCGGTTTGCACCAGTTCGAATGCGGCCGCTGTGATGAAGTGGGCCTTTGCGCGCGGCG
Organism: Candidatus Acidiferrales bacterium; assembly: GCA_963726725.1. Classification (GTDB taxonomy): domain Bacteria; phylum Acidobacteriota; class Terriglobia; order Acidiferrales; family UBA7541; genus Acidiferrum. The sequence goes on along the minus strand of CAVSDV010000018.1, from coordinate 51,050 downwards.
AAAAAGTTTTGTTCTTGCCGGATGAGCATCTGGGGCGCAACACCGGTTTCCACATGGGCATTCCCTTGAACGAGATGACCGTCTGGGATCCGTATCAAGAGCTGGGCGGAAACACCGTCGAAACTGTTCAGACAGCCAAGAGTCATTTTGTGGAAGGGCTACTGCTCCGTGCACCAGCGTTTCTTGCCAGAGCACGTGACTCGCGTGCGCAAGGAGCACCCGGGAATTAAAGTGATCGTTCATCCGGAGTGCCGATTCGAAGTAGCGCAGGCCGCCGATGAGATCGGCTCGACCGAGGGAATCATTCGCAAGATTGTCGCGTCGCCTCCGGGAACGGAATGGGCTGTCGGCACAGAACTGCATCTGGTGAATCGCTTGTCGAAGGAATTGCTGGATCACCAGGTGATGTCGCTCGATTCCAGCATGTGCGTGTGCACGACCATGTTCCGGATTACGCCGGCCCACCTGCTTGTGGGCGCTGGAAAATCTTGCCGCGGCCAAAGTGGTCAATCAAATTTCAGTCGACGAACGTACAAGACATTTTGCCAAGATCGCGCTAGAGCGGATGTTGTCTCTGCACTGAGACGGAGAGCGTACGCGAGTGGAAGGCTGAGTTTGAGCAGTTCGGAGAGCGAATGGCCGAGAACGACGAAGAACAGGACGAGCAACCAGAGCAGCCACAACGGTTCTTTTCGTTGACAGAAGCGGAACGGACTCGACGCGAACTCGAGCCGTTTCTGATCGAGGCCATTGGCGCGCGCAAAAAACTTGCCGAACTCGAGCAGGACCTCCAAGCAGTTGCTACGCGCATTCTGATGATGGGTGGCGTGCTGGTGCCTTACGCCAAGCTGGCGCAAAAACGCATGGAGCACCAGAGCCTTGCCGAAGTAATGAAATCCAATCTGGAGAAGATTCTATCGACTGGTTGCCTCATTAAAGATCTCGATGTCGGGACTGTTGGATTTTCCCTCGGTCATCAACAACGAAGAAGTCTATTTGTGCTGGAAGCTGGGTGAAGATCGCATTCGTTATTACCACCGTCCGGATGAGGGCTACGGTGGCCGAAAGCCGCTGGACCCGCGCGATCTCGGGCCCGGGTGACCAAGTCCAGTAAGGAATTCAACTCGAGAGTCTCGACACAAGCTGCAATTGCAACTGACTGCCACTGCCCCACAATTCATCACCATCTGATCGGAATTGGAGTCGCACTGAAATGACTGACAACGATTGAAGGACTCCGCCAGCCCGTATCTTGCGTTCCGCGGCGCATCAGCCCGTCGATTGGTACGAGTGGGGCTCCGACGCATTCGCAAAAGCCACGGGCGACGACAAACCCATCCTGCTCGATATCGGCGCGGTGTGGTGCCACTGGTGCCATGTGATTGACCGCGAGAGCTACGAGAATCCGGAAATCGCCAAGCTCATCAATGAACATTTCGTGCCGGTCAAAGTGGATCGCGACGAGCGGCCCGACGTCGACGCGCGCTATCAAGCCGCGATCAGCGCGATTAGCGGGCAGGGTGGCTGGCCGCTGACCGGTTTCCTGATGCCCGATGGTAAGCCGTTCTATGGCGGCACCTATTATCCGCCTGAAGATCAAATGAACCGCCCGGGATTTCGCCGCGTTCTGCTTGCGGTTGCCGACGCTTTCAAGAACAAGCGCGAGGATCTGACCAAGACTGCCGAAGCGCTGTCGCCGACGCGGTGGCCAAGGGCGAAGCATTCAAGGGCGCGCGCGGGAATTCAATCTCGCGATCGTCGACGAGCAAATCGCTTCAATCACGCAACTATTCGATATCAAGAACGGTGGTTTCGGCCGGGCACCGAAATTTCCGCATGCCTCCGCCATCGATCTGCTGCTGGAGCGCTATCGCCAGACCGGCGAAAAGCATCTGTTAGCCATGGTGGAGACTACGCTCGAAAAAATGGCCAAAGGCGGCGTGTACGACCAGCTTGCCGGCGGATTTCATCGCTACTCGGTGGATGAACGCTGGCTGGTGCCGCACTTCGAGAAAATGAGCTACGACAATTCCGAATTGCTGAAAAATTATCTGCACGGCTGCAGAGGTTACGCAGAACCCGCTTCTGAAAGAAACGTTGCGAACCGCGCATGATCGGCACTGGGTGAACGAAGTGTCTGTCGGATCAGGAACACGGCGGATTTTACGCCAGCCAGGATGCGGACGTTTCACTCGATGACGACGGCGACTACTTTACCTGGACGCTGGACGAAGTCGCGTGCCGTGCTTACCCCGATGAATCCCGTGTCATAGAGCTGTACTACGACGTCGAAGCGCACGGCGAGATGCACCACAATCCTGCGAAGAATGTGTTGTGGATCGCACGCGGCTTCAAGGAAATCGAGGAACTGCTGGGACGTGACCCAGAGGAACTTGTCACCACCAAGTTGATTGCAAAAGCGAAAATGATGAAGGCGCGACTGCCGCGTCAACACCCTTCGTCGACAAGACAATGTACGTGAGCCTGGAATGCCATGTTTGTGTCCGCATATTTCGAGGCCTCTCGCGGCTTGATCATAGCAAGGGATCCGAAAGAGACTGCCGCAACTTCGCTCTTAAGACTCTCGATCGCATGCTGCGCGAAGTGTGGACCGAGGAGCAGGGCTTTGGCCATCGGATCGGCGGCCCTGCGCTGCGCGGTTCGCTCGACGACCAAATTTTTGGCGTCCTAGCGCTGCTGGATGCGTACGAGTCGACGCTCGACGGAAAATATTTCCGGGCCGCGCAGCGCACCATGGATGTTGCCATCGAAAAATATGGCGATGCCCAGGGTGGGGGCTTTTTCGACCGCGCTTCGGATGCTCCCCCGATGGGTGGCCTCGAAATCCGCAGGAAGCCGTTCCAGGATTCGCCCACGCCGGGAGCCAATTCCGTGGTCATCATGGCGCTCACACGCATGCATGCTTACACCGACGACCAGAAATATTACGACTGGTCGAAAAAGACATTGGAAGCGTTCGCCGGCCGGGCGCCGCAGTTTGGACTATTCGCCTCCACCTACGGATTGGCCGCCATCCTTTTCGCCGAGCTTCCGACCCAGGTGGTAATCACCGGCGCCGCAGGAGACGATGCAGCGCAGAAGTTGGAAGAAGCGGCCCACAGCGTCTTCCGAATCGGCAAAGCCGTACTGCGCGTGACACCGGAATCTTCTCTGGAAAATTTACCGGCGGCCTTGCGCCTTACCCTACCTCACCTGCCGAAAGATAAGCCAGCCGCCTTGGTCTGTGCCGGCGCCACATGCTTTCCACCCGTCAGCGACGCGGAGAAATTAGTCGAGCTTTTGAAGAAGGGCATTGCCGGTACGGCGGCGGGGTAGATTCGGGATTTGCTTGTTAACGCAGCGACCACTGCTGGTACTTTTTGTTGAGATCCTTCGACTGGGAGCCACAAAAACAGCGGCTCTTCGCTCGGGATGACAACGTTTGGTCAAGTGTTCAGTGGAGAGCAATTCAGAAAGAAGCCCGCAAGTGAGATTACCTGCGGGCTTCTCGATTTGACCGAAACCGCCTTACTGAAGGCTTACAAGCTAAAGTTTCTACTTCCTACTTCTTCGGCCGCGATTCCGGAGGAACCAGTCCATTCAGGCGGTAGTAGACCACCAGCTGCCCGTAATGCTCATGAGCGTGACCGATCAGGCTATACGCAAGCGCTTCGAAGCTGTACATCTGCGGGCCCAACTGGTAGCTCTTGGACAATCCCGCGTCGCCATTTGCCTTGATCAGGTCAGCGCCGTCCTGGAAGCATTTCTTTACGAAGGCAACAACCTGCGCCTTGGTCTTTAACGCCGACATATCCGGATCATCTTTAGGAAGTGGCTTTCCCAGCACCGGATTGATGAAGTAGTAGTTGCCCTGCGCGGCGTGCGCCAGTTGACCCAGCCAGGAGCGCATTTCCGGCTTCGGTTTGTAGTCGTACTTATCTTCGGGCATATCTTCAGCCATGGCGATCAATTTGCGGCCAGTATCATTCCACTCCTCCAACAGCGCGGCAGAGGGTCCCAAGGCAGGTTTGGGCGCTTCCGTTTTTTTCATATCCTGAGCTCGAACGGGCAGCACAGCAAAACAGGCAGCCAGTAGTACGGCCGCGACAAACGTCGATCGTTTCATTGTTTCTCTCCTTGAATTTGTGGTGCGAGACGAAATGGCCATCCTATGTGGTCTATACGCAATTTCGCGCTGAAAAGTCTCTCTCGGCCGACCACCTCCAAGGCCGCCAGCCGAGGAACGGCTGCATCATACGACGAAAGCCCCAATTGCGCGTAGGAGTGTTTAGGAAGGGCCGTTTACTGCTTGAAAGCAATGGGGTTGCACAATCCGCACGCACTTGCCGGGCATGCTATTCTTAATAGATACGGCTGAGGGGGCCGAGCGATTGAATTGGACTTGGCTTTTGCTGCGCAGCGCCATTCTCCTGAGCATTTTTGGCGCATTATTCCTCTCCCAGCGATTCTGGTATCGCGGGCTGTGGAGAGTCACCTCTAACTGGGGCCGCGTGTGGCTGCGGGTGGGCGTCCGGATGATCTATCTGGCCGCTTGGGTTGTCGTTCTCATCTCCCTAGCAGATGCCCTTAGACAGGACCATGGCCGAATTCTACCCAGTCACTCGCCGGTGGCCGCCATTACCGGACTGTGGTTCGCCAGCGCCCTGGCCGGATTCCTGGCTGTCAAAGCCGTCCATGGCATTGAGTGGCTGTGGCACCGATCTCGCAAGCCTGCCGCACACGGAAACCAACCGCGCCCTTGCCCGCGCTGCTACCGTTCAGGATTTTGTGCCCGATCCTTCCCGACGCACCTTCTTTCGCACCGCTAGCGTTGTTGCTGGCGCTGCCCCCTTCCTCGGCGTGATGTACGGTTATGCCGCGGAGCGCCTGCGCTACGAAGTTCGCCGCGTGGAAATTCCCATCACCAATCTGCCATCCCAACTCGATGGCATGCAGATCGTACAAATCAGCGACATCCATTTGAGTGGGTACATGACACGCGAATCCGTTCGCCGCGCCGTGGATATGGCCAACGATCTTGGCGCCGATCTCGCCGTCGTTACCGGCGACTTGATTACCGGCATTCATGATCCCATCGCCGATTGCGTCGATGAAGTCCGCCACTTGCACGCGCCGCTAGGCGTTTATGGGTGCAACGGCAATCACGAAATTTACGCTCGCGCCGAGGATATTGCGGAGCGGCTTTACCAGCAGGCCGGCATGAAAATGTTGCGGCGTGAAAACGCCATCATCAACTATAAGGGCGGGCAGCTGAACCTGATCGGTGTAGACTATCAACGCGAACGCACACCCAGTGGCCGCAAGCAACAGATGCTGTCGAATCTGGAGTCGCTGGTGCGCCGCGACATGCCCAACATTCTGCTGTCGCACAATCCCAATTCATTCAATCGCGCCGCGGAACTCGGCGTGGAATTGACCTTGTCCGGGCACACCCATGGCGGACAGGTGAAGATGGAAATCCTGGATGTCAGCCTAAGCCCGGCGCGTTTTATCACCGATTACATTGCGGGCCTCTATCACCGCCCGTCGCTGATGCCCGACGTGCCCAAGCGCATGGGCGAAACCATCAAGCTCATGCCTAACGCCCCGAACGGCTTGTCGGCGCTGTACGTGAACCGTGGCTTGGGCACTGTAGGCGCTCCAGTCCGCCTGGGCGTGCCCCCAGAAATCACGCACATCGTGTTGCGCCGGGCCTAGCCACCCCTTGCGGTTCTCCGCGAATCTCATCCTGAGCCCAGCGAGGGATCTGACATCTCCTGCGCTTCGCTTGGGTGCCCACATGCCGTTTTCGCGTGTGGATCTTCAGTTCCGCCGCTGTAGCCCCCCATCAGGTGGCCCCGAACTCGTCCCGAGCGGAGCCTCGCGCTTTAGGCGGCAAAGCAATCCCGACTGACCTACTCTTGTCGGTTTGTTTTTTGCAGGAGCGCGTGGATTTCTCCGCGGTCATCTGAGAAAGTTGGATCCGTTTTGTATCTGTAGCATCGAAGTACAGCTAGGTCAGAAACGTGAGGTCACCGTTATGGCAAGGAAAGTGTTGTTGGTTGTAATCCGCGTCCTGGTCTCGCTTAATCTCCTCGGTGCGGCCATCTTGTTCAAGTTTGCAGGTGTGCCATTCTCCGTCGCGCTGTTCACGAAAATGTCGAATGCCGTACACGGCCTGATTTCTCAGCCTGTATTTCGCATTGGAACGGGCATCGTCGAAACGGTGCTGGCGATTCTGTTCCTGATCCCGAAAACGATTAAGCTGGGGGCGGCCTGTATTGCCGTCTACATGATCGCCCCTATTCTGAGTCACTTCTTTTTGCTGGGCTATGGAACGTTCTTCTTAAACGCTCTGGCGACTTTGCTTCTGCCATGCGTCTATCTCTATCTTGCGCGAACGCCGTCGAGCGAGAGCGGTGCTGGCGTCGCAGCTACGACGCCGAGGGTATAGTCTTCTGGGAGCAACCAATCCGGTGATCGGCCTCAGCGACAGCCATTCCAGGAGGGTGGCGTAAAGCCGCCGGTACGGCGGACTGTTGACTGTCGGTTGTCGACCGCGACTCCCTGCTACAATCTCTCGCGGACTCAGACGCATGACTATCAAAGAAGCAAACTATTGGCTACAAACTGTTGCGGCTCCTGTGATGGGCGCGAGCGGGCGGGTGCCCGAGAGCGCTGACGTGGCCGTGATTGGCGCGGGCTTTTGTGGACTCTCCGCTGCTCGCACGCTGGCGAAACGAGGTGTGCGCACCGTCGTGCTGGAAGCAGAGACGTTTGGTTGGGGCGCGAGTTGCCGCAACGGTGGCATGGTGCTCACCGGAATGAAGCTTCCGGTTCCCACGTTGATCAGCCGTTACGGGCGCGATGCGGTGCACCGAATGTACGCGGCATCGCTCGAATCGATTGATCTGGTCGAGCAGATCGTCAAGGAAGAGGTAATCGAGTGCAGTTTTGCCCGTTGCGGCCATCTGGAGGTGGCCTGCAAAAAAGCACACTTTGATGCTTACGCGGCCGCGGCAGCGGAAATCAAGCTAGAGTTTAACCACGAATTGCGCATTATTCCGAAGAGCGAATTGCGCTCGGAGATCGGCTCCAACCTCTATCACGGCGGAATGGTCGATGATGCCAGCGTAAGCGTGAATCCCGGGCAATATGTAAATGGACTGGCAGCGGCTGCGCAACGTGCCGGTGCATGTCTGTATGATCACGCGCGCGTGACGAGCGTCAAACGCCAAGGCGCTGCCGGAAGTAGTAGCAGCTTTCGGCTGGAAACCACGCGAGGCAATCTCACCGCCAGAGAAGTAATTCTGGCCACCGGTGCATACACAACAAGCGCGACACCCGCGCTGCAGAAAAAATTGATTCCCATCGGCTCTTATATCATCGCCACCGAAAAACTGTCCGCAGAATTGGCGCGCGAACTCAGTCCGCGGAACCGCATGATCTACGACTCCAAGCACTTTCTCTATTACTACCGAGTCACTCCCGACAATCGCCTGCTCTTTGGTGGACGTGCCGCCTTTTTTCCGGAATCGGAAAGCACCGTTCGAGAGAGTGCGGAACTCCTGTGCCGTGGAATGATCGAAGTCTATCCGCAACTGGCCAGCACAAAAGTTGAATTTGTGTGGGGCGGTACCTTGGATTTTGCATTCGACGTAATGCCGCATTCGGGAAAAATCGACGACATGTATTTCGCCATGGGATTTGCTGGGCATGGCGTAGCCGCGGCCACCTGGATGGGCACCAAACTTGCCGGGGTCATCTGCGGTGATGCCGACGAAAATCCGTTCTCGAAAATCTCATTTCCCATTGCGCCAATTGGATTGCGCAGCGGAAACACTTGGGCGCTTCCCCTGGCCGGCGCGTACTACAAAATTTTGGATTGGCTTACCTGATTCAACTTCCGCATGCTGTTTTGATTTTCGGGAATACGAAGTAAGCAGCCACACCGAACAACACCGGCACAGGTCCCCATTTCAGCGCGAACGGATCGCTGCACACCAGCGCCAGAATTCCCATTAAAATTGGGGCAATCACAGCATAGGCAAGACCAGCTCGCCCTCCAGGTATGACAAACGGCCGCTTCATCTTTGGGAATTTCTGGCGAAGCCGCCAGGCAGAGAGCACGGTCAGCACCGTCACGAGTGTGCGCAGCCACACGTACACAGTCAGCAATTGCGCTAGTGTGTGAAACGCCAGCAGCGCGTAGATTGCCGATGAAATCAGAATCGCGGTCCATGGCGTGCCAAACTTCGCGTGCTTGGCGGCAAACGCCGGCGGCAAATAGCCGTCTTCGGCCATCGATGATGGCATTCGCGTGCTAGTCAGCACCGTGGCATTCAGCAGCGAAACGTTTCCCAGCATCGCTGCAATCGTCAGAAGAAAACCCAACCAACTTCCCCCAATCAATTTTGCCGCGGTGGAGAGATACGCAGTGTTCCACTCATACCAATTGCCAAGCGCCGCCAGCGAAAAAAATGCCGGAAAGAAATAAACCGCCATGGAAAGAGGCACCACGATCGCCAGCGCCAGGGGATAGCTGCGTTGCGGGTTTTCAATCTCTTCCGCGACGCTCGAACATTGTTCGTACCCCGAATAAAGCCATAAACCTAGTGCCAGGCCAACGCCGAAAACCTGAAAGGGCGGTACGTTCGGCGGTGCTATCGGATGAAACGGGTTGTGGTGCCATTGCGTGGCAGCAATCACGCAAAGGAGCAGCACCGGTATGAGCACGGAAAACTCCAAAATTGTTGAGATGACTCCTACCATCTGAATGCCGCGAATGTTGATGTAGGCCAACAAAGCAATCAGCGCAACGGAAACCAGGTAGTGCTTCCAACCCACCAAGGACGGAAAGTAAATCGCCAGATAATCACTGAACAGCACGGCGTAACTTCCGCCCAGCAGCCAGGAAGCGCTCCAATTCCACCAACCCGCCAGAAAACCCCAGAAATTTCCACAGCCCGCGCGCACCCAGCGATAGAATCCGCCCTCTACCGGTATCGCAGTGGTAAGTTCCGCGGCGACAAACGATACGGGGATGCACCAGAAAAACGGAATGATCAGCAAATAGATCAGCGTCAGACCCGGCCCGCTGGTCGTGACCATTTCTTCCATGCCAAACGGGCCGCCCGTCGTGTAGGCAAACATCACGAACACGAAGTAGAGAAGGCCGGCTTTTTTTACGACCGCAGCTTTTTGACTGCACCTGCACTCCCCGAATGTTTTTGCCGGAGCCCGAATGTGCGGATACTATCCTAATTCGCGAGGCTTTGCTGGACTTGCGTTCATATTTGGGAGACACTCGCGGCGCTACGCAAAAAGTTCGAAAACGATGATTTACATTGTGATGGGAGTAACGGGGTCGGGAAAGACCACCGTCGCCGAAATGCTGGCGGCGAAGCTGGGCTGGGCGTTTCTGGAAGCGGACCAGTTTCACTCTCCTGCCGACAAAGCCAAGATGCACCAGGGAATTCCGCTCACCGACGCGGACCGATTGCCCTGGCTTGCCGCGATTCATGCAGGACTACAAAGAAAAGATGCCGCGGGAGAGAACGCGGTTTTGGCCTGTTCTTCGCTGAAAGACGAGTACCGCGCAATTCTTTCCGCTGGCTTGAACGTGCAGTTTATCTACCTGAAGGGCACTTTCGAGTTGATCCGAAAGCGGCTGCAGGAACGCCAGGGCCATTTCGCCGGAGAATCCATCCTGGCAGACCAGTTTGCCGTTCTGCAGGAACCGCACGATGCGCTGGTCGTCGATGTACGAGACACGCCCGAAGGGATTGTCGCCACCATTCTCGAAAAAATCGGCGATGGGCCCGCCAATGCCCATTTGATGAAGGCTCTGCTCACCAAGATTCGATGGAAGCTTCTGCCGTTTCTCTTTCTCCTCTACGTTGTCGCCTACCTGGATCGCATCAACGTGGGATTCGCCGCACTCCAGATGAAAGATCAACTCGGATTTAGTGATGCGGTCTACGGCCTAGGCGCCAGCATCTTTTTTGTTGGCTATTTCTTCTTTCAGGTTCCCAGCAATCTCGCGTTACGGCGCATCGGTGCTCGACGATGGATTTCGACGCTGATGGTGATCTGGGGAATCGTTTCTTGTGCGATGTTGTTCATCGATTCGTCCAAAACTTTTTATGCATTGCGATTTTTGCTGGGCGCGGCCGAAGCCGGATTTTTCCCCGGCGTGGTTTTCTACCTTAGAAGCTGGTTTCCTTCCTATGCCCGTGCCGGCGTCATCGCGCTTTTTCTCACCGCCGGGCCGATCTCGGGTTTGATCGGGGGCCCCATTTCTGGCGCTCTGCTCGACTGGAATCATCGCGGCGGTCTTGCGGGATGGCAGTGGATGTTTTTGATGGAAGGATTGCCCGCGATCCTGCTGGGTGCTGCCGCGTACATGTATTTAAGCGACAGCCCGAAAACCGCGCGCTGGTTAAATGCCGAAGAGAAAAGCAGATTGCTCCACGAACTTGAAGCCGAAGAGCGTTCGGTAAAGGTTGCCGTGGTAAGTACCAGCAATGCCTGGCTCTTCAATCCCAATCTTTGGGGATTTGCGCTGGTCTTTTTCGGTTTAAACACTTGTACGTACAGCGTGAGTCTCTGGCTCCCCAGCGCGCTCAAGTCCGTCAGTGGTTTTTCCAACCTCGTGCTGGGCTTTTTGTCCGCCATCCCATATTTGGTTGCCACAGTCTTAATGGTCTTGATCGGAGAGCACTCCGACCGAACTCTTGAACGCCGCTGGCACATTGCATTATCCGCATTCGTGGGTGCGCTGGCGCTGCTCACCGCAGGCTATTCCACGGGCGCCATCGTCAGTATCATTGCATTTGCTCTGGCCCTCTCCGCTTCTTCTTCTATGGCGGGTCCGCTGTGGGCGATGGCTTCCACCACCATGGCCGCTGCAACTGCAGCGCCGGCAATCGCGCTGATTAACGCCATCGGCAATCTGGGCGGCGGCTTTGGACCTTACTGGATTGGCTACCTGAAGCATTCCACGGGAAGTTTTCGCGCGGGACTTGTCAGCGTGGCCATCCTTGCTATTTTTTGCGGGACTAACCGTTCTGCGATTGAACCGTCACAAAGCATAAAGATAGTTGAAACCAGCTTGTCGGCAAAATCGTCACTTGACCTGCCAAATCGTTTCTTGCGCAACTTCGCTATTCAGGAAATAATCCTCATCTGACATTTTTGGGAGAGCCTGACATTGAAAAATTCTTACCGCACTCTTTTGCTGGCTGGAATGGCTTGTGCCGTAATCTCGCTGGCTCCAGTCAAATCTCACGTCATTGCAGACGAAACCTCCCTTTACGGCTACTCCGCCGAGTCTTCGCGCAGCGAGCGCCAGTGGGAAGAAAAGCTGCGCGCCATTCCCCAGCCCCGACAATCTGCGCGCCTACATGCAGCGACTCTCGGCAAGGCCGCACAACGTCGGCTCCCCTTACGACAAGGACAATGCCGAATGGATCGCCGCGAAGTTCAAGGAATTTGGCTTCGACACGCACATCGAAACATTCAGCGTCCTATTTCCAACGCCGAAAGAACGCCTCGTTGAACTCGTCGATGGCGGTCCCGCATTTCACCGCCAAGCTGCAAGAGCCAGTCGTTCCCGAAGATCCCACTTCGAATCAGACGGCGGAGCAGTTGCCCACCTACAACGCCTATTCGATTGACGGCGACGTGACTGCGCCGCTGGTCTACGTGAATTACGGTCTGCCCGAAGATTACGAAGTGCTCGATCGCCGCGGCATTTCCGTGAAAGGCGCGATCATTATTGCGCGCTACGGCCACTCCTGGCGCGGCATCAAGCCGCAAGTTGGTGCGGAACACGGCGCCATCGGCTGCATCATCTACTCCGATCCTCGCGACGACGGCTACGCCGGCGGCGAAGTTTTTCCCGAAGGGCGCGTACCGCCCGAAAGAAGGCGTGCAGCGCGGAAGTGTGCAGGACAGTTCCGTGTACATGGGCGATCCGCTGACGCCGGGAATCGGTGCGACAGCCGATGCCAAGCGCGTACCCGATCAAAGATGCGCAGACACTCACAAAGATTCCCGTGCTCCCGATTTCCTATGCCGACGCGCAACCCTTGCTCGCCGCCATCTACCGGGCCGAATGCGCCGCGCAACTGGCAGGGTGGACTGCCGATTACCTATCGCTCTGGGTCCGGGCGCCGCAAAAGTTCATCTGAAGGTATTCTCGAATTGGGAAATGAAGACGCTCTACGACGTAATCGGAAAAATTCCCGGCTCCACGACATCCGGATGAATGGGTCATTCGCGGGAATCATCACGATGCCTGGGTGAACGGAGCCGAAGATCCGATTTCCGGCATGGTTGCGGTAATGGAAGAAGCCCGCGCGCTGGGCGAACTAGTGAAACAAGGATGGAAGCCGAAGCGCACCATCATTTATTGCGCGTGGGATGGCGAAGAACCGGGACTGCTTGGCTCCACCGAGTGGGTGGAAACGCACGTCGATGAATTGCGCAAACACGCCGTGGTGTACATCAATTCCGACAGCAATGGTCGCGGCTTTTTTGGACTCGAAGGCTCGCACAGCCTTGAACATTTCATCAATGACGTTGCCCGCGATGTTCAGGATCCGGAAACGAAACTCTCTATCTGGAAGCGTGAGCAATTGAATGAAATCTCAGAAGCAAAGACGCCCGACGCACAAGCCGGAAGTCCGCAACCGCCACGACCTCCGTCTGGACATGCTCGGTGGCGGCTCCGACCACGCGCCATTCATCAATTTCGCTGGTGTTGCTTCGCTCGGAATTGGTTTCGGCGGTGAAGATGGCGGCGGAATCTATCATTCCATCTACGATGACTTTTACTGGTACACGCACTTCAGTGACACTAATTTTGTCTATGGTCGGGCACTCGCCCAGGCCGGTGGAACTGCCATCATGCGCATGGCCGACGCCGACTTACTTGCCCTTGCAATTCACCGATTTTGCCGACGACGTGAAAATGTACGTCACTGAGGTGAAGAAATTCTCCGTAGATCAACGCGAGGAGATTAACCGCAGAGAATCAGGAAATCAGGATGGCATTTACGAGGCCACCTCCGATCCGAAGCTCAATCGTGGTAACTCCCAAGAAAGAGGAGATACCTCCGTACATCAACTTTGCGCCACTCGACAACGCCGTGGATGCCTTGCAACGCAGTTCCGCTGAATACCAGAAAGCTCTGGAACGTGCTAAGCGCCAACGGCGGTGCCGCCCTGGCCACCAGTTCGCTGCAGGAAGTGAACGCGTTGCTGATGCAAAGTGAGCACAAACTCACCACGCCGGAGGGCCTGCCAGGACGTTTCTGGTACAAGCACGAACTGTATGCTCCCGGCGTTTACACCGGCTACGCGGCAAAAGCGATTCCTGCTGTGCGCGAAGGCCTCGAACAGAAAAAATGGAAGCAGGCCGAGGAGGCCGCCGCTCGGGTCGCCAAAGTATTGGAGAACGAAGCACAATTGATCTCCGATGCGACGGCGAAATTGTCGGCAATTCACTAGACTTGTCCGCCCCTGGTTCTGGCGGCGGCGCTTGCCTAACCACCGTCGAAGGAGAGATCCTCATTCCTTCCTACAATCTCGCCATCGTCGGCTTTGGCCATGTAGGCCGCGCCCTTCTGCGCCTGCTCATTTCCAAAGAAACTGAATTGCGCCGGAAATATGATGTTCGCTGGCGCCTCACCGGTGTGGCTTCGCGCCGCATCGGTTGGATTGCGGATCCTGACGGTCTCAATCCGATATCCGCGCTCAGCGGACATTTTCCGAGTACCGTTCAGCCCTCACGAAATATTCGGGAGTGGCTGGAACGCGCAAAAGCCGACGTGCTGTTTGAAGCCAGTTCGCTCGAACGCCCAGACCGGCCAGCCCGCCATCGAACATATTGTTGCCGCACTCGAATCTGGCGCCCACGCCATCTCCGCCAACAAAGGCCCGATCGTGTTTGCCTATCGCGAACTGGTGGCGCTGGCGAAAGAGAAAGGGCCGCCGATTCCTGTTTGAATCCACCGTCATGGATGGCGTGCCCATCTTCTCGCTGTTTCCGATCGGCCTGCCTGCTAGCGGAGTTGCGCGGATTTTCCGGCGTGCTGAACTCCACCACCAACGTGGTGTTCACCGAAGTCGAGAAAGGGCGTTCTTTCGACGAAGCCGTGAAACGCGCACAATCCATCGGCATCGCGGAAACCGATCCGTCACAGGATCTCGACGGCTGGGATTCCGCCGATCAAGGTTGCCGCGCTCGCCACCGTGCTGATGGGAGTGCCGACGCGCGTCGATCAGGTGCAATGCAGCGGGATTCGCGATCTCAGCGAGGAAAAAATCCGCTCGGTGCGGACCGCAGGCATGCGCTACAAATTAGTGTGCCGCGCAGAACGCCGCGGCGATGGTGTCGATTGTCGCGTAGGACCGGAGCTTTTGCTCTTGTCTGATCCCATGGCCGGCCTCGAAGGCACCAGTTCCGCGATTCGTTTCGACCTGGATGTGTTTCGGGTTGTCTATGGTCGAGCACAATCCCGGTGTCGATGCGACCGGCTACGGGATGCTAGCCGATTTCTTGCGTGCCGTTCAGGACTGACAATCTGTCTGCTTATTTAGCCTGCCCGCGTGCCATTGGGCAGCGGCCTCTCGGGCATTGCCAAGGCCGGCTTCACGCCATCCGCGTAGCCCAGATCAAACAGCATTCCCTGCGAAATTTCTCCCGCCATCGTTCCGGGTTCCAGATTCAAGACAAACAGCGCCTGCTTGCCCTCGATCTCTCGAGGGTTTTCGCGTTCTTTGCGAATTCCGGCGAGAATCGTGCGCGCTATGGTCGCCAAAATTCACCGTCAACTTCATCAACTTTTCCGAGCGCGGAATCTCTTCCACATGCTCGATCGTGCCAACGCGGATGTCGAGCGCCTCAAGCGTTGCCATCGGTATAATCGGTTTTACCGGTGCGGGAGTAAATTCGCTCATGGCTCACCGGTGATAGTGCAAAACGTAATCGGGCGTTGCAATCGTCGCTTCGCAGCGGCTGTCGCGAATCGCTTCATCGGCAACCAGGCGCAGCGGTATCACTCCGGCCCACACCGGCAGTTCATAATCCGGTGCATCATCCTCCACGTCACCCACGCGCACCTTTGCGGAAACTTCCGTCAGCGGCAGTTTCAGGATGCTGGTCGCTTTCAATTCCTTCTCGTTGGGCTGCCGCGCATCATCCCACCGGCCAGGAATTAGCTTCTCTGTAAACGCGCGAAGCGCTTCCAGCTTTTCCGTCGGCTCGTCGATCAGTGTCGCTTTTCCCAACGCAACAACTGAGCGGTAATTCATCGAGTGATTGAACACCGAGCGCGCCAGCACCAGTCCATCCGACAGCGTCACCGTGATGCAAACGGGCAATCCGTCGCTGATTCCCCGCAGAGTGCGGCTGGCCGCCGATCCGTGAAAATAAATCGCATCGCCAACCCGCGCAAACATCGTTGGAATCACAAACGGCTGGCCATCCACGGCAAATCCGACGTGGCAGGTGAAGGCTTCGTCCAGAATCTTATAGATGGCCTCGCGGTCGTACACCGCTCGGACTACTTCGCGCACAATTCGTGTGCGATCGGTCACGGGAAATGTTCCTGACAAGGGATACCTCAGTAGTGAAACACGGCGCAGAGTTGATAGCCGGCGCCATTCCGGCATGAGTGGGTTACTTCGCTATCGATGGTAGCACGCGTATGCGTGGTTTTCAGGCGGCAGTAGGGATTCTGAAGCCGACACAGTCTGTCGCAATGCATTTGAAAAGTTCACTCCAACCCATCTCTGTGAGAAACTAGCGTGCAAGGCTATAGAACAGTTTCGGCATCATTGGAGTTATTTTGTCGACCAGCAATCCGCTTGATATCGCCTGGGTACGTTCGCAGTTTCCTTCCTTGCAGACGCAGGTTAACGGCCAGCCTGCAGCGTTTCTCGATGGCCCCGCCGGCACGCAAGTCCCCACGCAGGTGATGCACGCGATTCAGGGGTATCTGATGAGCGCCAACGCCAACACCGGCGGTGCCTTCCTCACCAGCCAGCGCAATGACCAGATGATCTCCAATACCCGCGCGGCCATGGCCGATTTTTTCCACTGTGAAAAAGACGAAGTGATTTTTGGCCAGAACATGACCACGATCACCTTTGCCATCTCGCGCTCCATTGCGCGCGAATTGAAGCCGGGCGACGAAATTCTGCTCACCACGCTCGATCACGACGCGAATTTTTCTCCCTGGAAGAGCGCTGGAAGAAAAAGGCGTGATTATCCGCCAGGTGGACATTCACGAATCGGATTGCACTCTCGATCTCGGACGATCTGAAGCGCAAGCTCAGTCCCGAAAACGAACGTTGTCGCCGTTACCTACGCCTCGAATGCCGTCGGTACTATCAATCCCGTTGCGGAAATCACCAAGCTCGCGCACTGGGCCGGCGCCTTTGTCTATATTGATGCCGTGCATTTTGGCCCACACGGCTTGATCGACGTCAAAGCCATCAATTGCGATTTCCTGGTTTGCTCGCCCTACAAATTTTTCGGTCCGCACATGGGCACGCTTTACGGCAAACGCGAACACCTGCAGCGCTTGCGTCCCTACAAGGTTCGTCCTGCAACAGAGCAGATTCCCGAGCGTTGGGAGACTGGAACACAAGTTCAAGAACTAATCGCGGGAATCGGCGGCGCGGTGGATTATCTTGCGGAACTGGGCCGCCATGGTGATCCGCGTGTGAAAACAAGACGCGAAGCGTTGGCCGCCGCTTACACCGCTACCGTTGCGTATGAGTCACGGCTGATCGCGCGCCTGATCGACGGCCTGCAGAGTATCCCCGGCCTGCGCATCTACGGCATCACCGATCCAAAGATGTTCGACCAGCGTTGTTCCACGCTTTCTTTGCGCATCGGGAATCATCATCCCACCGCGATTGCGACTTTCCTTGCAGAGCGTGGCATTTTCACCTGGGATGGCAACTACTATGCGCTGAATCTCACGGAACGTCTCGGCGTGGAGTCGCACGGCGGCATGCTACGCATCGGCCTGGTGCATTACAACACCATGGAAGAGGTAGAACGCCTGCTCGCGGCATTGCGAGAGTTTGCCGTCGCGTAACTGATTTTGCATCGCTCCGGGTGCGCGCAGTTTACGTGCCACTGTTGAGATATAATCGGAATTAATTCAATTTGGCGCTACCGCACAAGACGGCGCGCAGGAGAAACCATGGCAAAGCGACCAAAACCAGTCGTACTCACCGTGCTGATGGATGGGGATTTCGCGCGGAAACCAAAGGCAACGCCATCGCCCTCGCGCGTAAACCGAACTACGACGAGCTGATGAAGAAATTTCCGAATACGCTGATCCAGACTTCCGGCCCCGCCGTCGGCTTGCCCGAAGGCCAGATGGGCAACAGCGAAGTAGGCCACATGAATATTGGCGCTGGCCGCATCGTGCACATGGACATCACCCGCATCGATCTGCTCATCGCCAACAAACAACTCGATCAGGTGCCGCTATTCCAGCAGGCCATGGAACGCGGCCGCCAGCGCCAACTGCACTTCATCGGCCTGCTCAGCGATGGCGGCGTGCACTCGCACATTCAGCATCTGTTTGCGCTGCTGGAACTGGCCAAGAAGGAAAAAGTGGAAAAGGTATTTGTCCATGCTTCACGGACGGTCGCGACACGCCGCCGAACAGCGGCCGCGACTTTGTTCGCCAGCTCCAGCAGAAGATGCGCGAACTCGGCGTCGGACAAATCGCCACGATCGTTGGCCGTTACTACGCCATGGACCGCGACAATCGCTGGGAGCGCGTCGAACTCGCCTACGACGCCCTCGTCCACGGCGTTGCCGACACCAAGAGCAACGATCCCGTCCAGGCCTTGCAGCAAACTACGAACAAGGCGTCACCGACGAATTCGTGAAGCCAATCGTCATTACGCGTGGCCCTGGGCCCGCCGCGCCCCCGTTGGCCTGATTCGCGACGATGACGCCGTCATCTTCTACAATTTCCGCGCCGACCGCGCCCGCCAGATGACCTGTGCCCTCGCCGCGCCGGATTTCGACAAATTTGCCGATCCCAAGCGCCCGAAGAATCTTTTCTACGTGGCCATGACCAAGTACGACAAAAACTGGCCGTGGCTGAAGTGCCGTAATCACGCCGGAAAAACTCGAGCACATTCTCGCGCAGGTATTTCAGGAACTGCAGTACAAGAATCTGCGCTGCGCCGAAACGGAAAAATACGCGCACGTCACCTATTTTTTCAATGGCGGCGTCGAAAAGCCGTTCGACGGCGAAGAACGCATCCTGGTGCCCTCACCGAAAGTCGCTACCTACGACCTGATGCCGGAAATGTCCGCTGCAGGAATCACCGACACGCGTCGTGAAGGCCATTGAGAAGGGCGAGTTCGACGCCATCATCATGAATTACGCCAACGCCGACATGGTCGGACATTCCGGCAAACTCGAAGCCACCATCAAAGCCGTCGAAGCCGTCGACGCCGGCCTCGGCCGCATCTATCAGGCCCTGAAGCCGCGTGGCGGCGCGTGGATCGTCACCGCCGACCACGGCAACGCCGAAACCATGATCGATCCCGTCACCGGCGGCCCGCACACCTATCACACCACCAATCCGGTCCCACTCCTCTGCATCACAGAAAACGACGAGTTGCAGCTTTCTCCCGGCGGCGCGTTGCGCGATATCGCTCCCACCATGCTCAGCATCCTCGGCGAACCGATTCCCGCCGACATGACCGGCCGCGACCTCCGCATCAAGTGAAGGGCCCGCCTTCTAGGCGGGCTGTTGGAGCACCAGGTATCAACTGAGTCCGCGCGACGCCAAACACGGCTTCAATGACCCGAACGCCCTTCGCCCGAACAAACCAAACTCACCATCTGCGTTTGGCACCCATTCGATCAATGGCGCCCTCAAGCCTGCTATGGCAGACGCCATCCGCCAACGCTGGCCGCAAATGCGTGTAGTCCACCTGCCGGACTACACCGACTCTGCCGCAGGAATTGCCCGACACCGACATCTTCGTTGGCTACTCGCTCCGCCCGCAGCAGCTCAAAGACGCGGTCAAATTGAAGTGGATTCACTCCACGGCTTCCGGTGTCGCGCAGCTCATGTACCCGGAACTCCGCGATTCCGGATATCGCCGTCACCAACCCGCGCGGCATTTTTGCCACTCCCATGGCCGAACATGCCATGGGCTTGCTTCTCGCCCTCGCGCGCAATTTTCCGGATTCCGTCCGCCATCAGGATCGTTCGCACTGGGGCCAGCAGGACATCTGGGATCAACCGCAGCGTCTGACTGAGCTGAACGGCCAACTGCTGCTCATCATCGGATTCGGTTCCATCGGCCAGGAACTAGCCCGCCGCGCCAAAGCTTCGACATGACCGTGTGGGCCGTAAGTCGCTCGGGTCATGCAAGCTCCGCTGCCTGGCCGACAAAATCCTGCCGATCTCACAACTAGCCGAGGTCCTTCCCCACGCCGATTACGTTGTCGTCGCCGCTCCGGAAACTCCGAACACAAAACACCTGATTGGCGCCGCAGAACTAGCTCGCATGAAATCCACCGCGCGCCTGGTCAATCTTGGCGCGCGGCTCGCTTCTCGACGAAGCCGCACTCATCCACGCGCTTGCACAAAATCAGTTGGGCGGCGCGGCCCTCGACGTCACCTCCGCTGGAGCCCCTGCCCTCCGACAGTCCGCTATGGAAAGCGCCCGCGTCTTGTTCATCACTCCACACACCAGCGCCGTCAGCGACCGTCTGTGGACGCGCCAAACCGATATACTCCTGCGTCTTTTGGAAAAATGGTTTGCCGGAGAAGAACTATTCAACCGCGTTGACTTCGCGAAAGGCTACTAGACCCCCGCTGTCGCCGACGTCAGTCGCCTACTCCGCCCTTGGGTGCCTGGTATCCTTCGCGCGCGTACACCACAATCTTCTGCTTCTTGCCCTTTTGATCCAGCACCGTCAACGGGCCGCCATCCGGCGCCACTAGTTCCACTTTTACCTTGCGATATTTTCCGTCTGGCGTGTGATTCGTTGGGGTGTAGGTCAAGCTGTACTGGTGGCGCAAAAACGCCGCGACCTCTCTCATGATTCCGGGTAACTCTCCGTCAAACTGCGGAAACCACGCGAACCCGCCTGTCATCGAGCGCAAAGGTCTTCAACTGATTTTCCGCTTGCAGAAAATTCAGCCTGCCCATGCCTCCGAGCCCGCGATGCATCTCCAGATAATTGGTGATCGGTTTGTCCACGCCGACGGCAAAAATCGTCACATCCGTCTGGCGCAACAGCTTCATTGTCTGGTCGAGGGTGTGCTTTGAAAACGTATCGATCCCGCTGGCGAAGATCAGAATCGATTTCTTGCCCTTCACGTCTTTCAATCGGTCGACAGTATCCAGCAACGGCATCGAACAAATTCGATTCGCTGAATCCCGGGAAGTACAGACGGTAAATGGCCTGCCGCACTTCTTCTTTGTTCTGTGTGAAATCCACTTCCATGCGCGGCTGCATATCATACGTCACCAGCGCAATCCAATCCTTCTGATTCAGATTCGGGAACAGCGCATCGGCCCAATACTTCGCCTGTCCGGAAAACCAGCCCCCAAAGACGCTGTCGAATTCCATTAGCACCACCATCGTGATCGGGGCTTCGCTAGGCGCAAAGTTCGTGATGCTCTGTGGCACGCCGTCTTCCAGAATCCGGAAATTTTCTTTCTTCAAGCCCGGGATGATATCCCCATTCGTCGTTGTGGCGATCACGTCCAGCGTAACCACCGGCACTTCCACGGAGATAGTCACGCCTGCATCCTCCGGTTTCTTCTGTTGCGGCGGAGGACGCGGCTGTCTGCTGTGGCTTGGTTTCCGGCTGTGGCGGTGCGGTCGATTGCGGTCCCTCCGGTGCTTGTGCAGAGGCCGTCAGGTCCAGCAACAGCAGGCCGCCCGCGACCACGATGGTCTTGCCCAAAAGTCTGCAAAAGCTCGTTTTCATCAATTACCCCCGAAGGTCTATCAACAGTATGATGCAAATCCCCTGGAAATGAGTTTTTTCGAGCCGTTTGCCCCGCGTCAGTGTCGATTACGCAACCCTGGCGGCTGCCGATCCGGGAGAATCGAATCGGCATGTTAGTATGTTTTTTATTCGGTGCAAAATACATTCAATCGGGGGTGTTGTTTGATTTGGATCCGCGCGCGCTTTGCCATTCTGTCTACTTCCTGCTGTGCGGACCCGGTGCACTTTGGCTGCCGGCTCAGATTGCCCAGAATCCGCCGGCGATGGGAATCCCAGCAAGCAACTCGCTGGTCGGCGACACTGCTGCCTCTCGCGCGTGAAGCCCAGCAATGGCTCGTCGATCTCGTCAAGATTGACACCACTAATCCTCCGGGCAACGAACAAGCCGCCGCCAAATATATCGCTTCCATTCTCACTAAGGAAGGCATCACGCCAGAAATCCTTGATCTAACTCCCGGTCGCAGCGCTCTGGTAGCGCGCCTCCGCAGTTCCGTCGTCCCCGATCCCTCCAAAGCGCTCTTGTTGGTCGCGCATATGGACGTCGTTGGCGTCGACCGCACCAAATGGTCTGTTGATCCCTTCGGTGGTGTCATCAAGGACGGCTACCTCTACGGTCGAGGAACGTGCGACGACAAAGGCATGTTAGTTGCCAATCTGGCTGCATTTATTGCCCTCAAACGTGCCAGCGCGCATCTGAATCGCGATGTTATTTTCCTTGCGACTGCCGATGAAGAGCAGTTCGGCGACGCCAGCCTCAAAACTCTCATCGCCAAATACTGGGATAAATTTGCCGCCTCCTATGCCATAAACGAAGGAGGCAAGGTAGTCGTAAAAAATGGCAAGGTGCAGTACGTCGCCGTTCAGGCCAGCGAAAAAGTTTCCATTAACGCGAACGTAATTGCCACAGGTCGCGGCGGACACGCCTCCCTTCCCACGAAGGAAAATCCTGTCGTGCATCTGGCGGCTGCGATTCAGAAAATCGGAGACTACAGCGCGCCCGTGCATCTGACCTCCATCACCCGCCGCTATTTTGAAGCGCTCGCCCCCATTGAGGACGATGAAATTGGCAAGTGGATGCGCGTGATTGATTCGGGGGATCGCGGAGATCACGCGCAACGCGTTTTGTCCGATGCGAATCCACTGTGGAACTCCATGATGCGCGATACTGTCGCCCCAACCGTGCTCCAGGCAGGTATTCGTTCGAACGTAATTCCCTCGGAAGCGCGCGCCACATTGAATATCCGCCTGTTGCCTGGCGACAGCGCAGAAGCGCTGCTAAACGACCTCAGAAGATTGGTCAACGACCCCAGCGTACGCATCGAATTGCAGCCTGATGCCGGGTTGGCCGCTCCCAATTCTTCCATCGAGACCGAATTTTATTCCACCATCACCAAAGTCAGCGCCCAGGAATTTGGCGGTGTTCCAGTTTTGCCGTTCATGTCCACAGGGGCAACCGATTCGGCACAGTTGCGCCTTCACAGTGTCCAGGCCTACGGATTGCGCCCCTTCCCCTTGACCGAGGAAGACGATCGTCGCATGCATGGGGATGAAGAACGGTTGCCGCTGGCGGCCTTTGCCAAGGGCGTTGATCTGCTCACGCGGATCGTTGCGGAATTTTCGATAACAAGATAGGTATTCAACCTGCTATAGATATTGAAAGAGATTCTCTTATGAATGCTCGTCATTCCAAGATTGTCTGCACTATCGGTCCCGCCACCCGCACCCCGCGGATGATCCGCAAGCTGCTTGAAGCGGGTATGGATGTGGCCCGATTGAATTTTTCTCATGGAACTCACGAAGAACACGGCCAAAACATCGCTATGCTTCGCGAAGCTGCCGTTGCTCTGAAAAGGCCACTCGCTATCCTCGCGGATCTGCAAGGCCCCAAAATCCGCACCGGTGCCCTTGCTGGTGGCAGCAAGGTCCTTCTGCGCGCTGGTCAGAAGTTTACGATTACCACCGCCAAGGTTTTGGGAGATTCTACCCGCGTAAGCACTATCTTCCGGCCATTGCCGCACGAAGTGAAACCCAAAGACAGGATTCTGCTGGCCGACGGGTTGATCGAGTTGCATGTCGAAAAAGTGAAGGGCCACGAGGTGATCTGCCAGGTGGCTAACGGCGGATTGCTCGGAGAACACAAAGGAATCAATCTTCCCGGCGTGAAACTGCACGTCCCCGCGCTGACGGAAAAAGACCGCGCCGATTTGCGCTTCGCCCTGAAACAAGGGGCCGACTACATCGCTGTAAGCTTCATCCGCCGCCCAGAGGATGTTTTGCTTGCAAAATCGTTGATCAAGCGCGCCGGGAGAGATACGCCGGTCATCGCCAAACTGGAAAAACCAGAGGCTATCGAAAATCTCGAGGCCATTCTCACAGTGACCGATGCCGTCATGGTGGCGCGTGGCGATCTTGGCGTGGAGATGAACCCCGAACGAGTGCCCGTCGTTCAGAAGAACATTATTACCCGCGCCCGCGAATTCCGTCGTCCCGTCATCACTGCAACCCAGATGCTCGAATCCATGACTGAGAACCCGCGGCCAACCCGCGCGGAAGCTTCGGACGTTGCCAACGCGATCTTTGACGGCACGGATGCGGTGATGCTGTCGGCAGAAACCGCCACCGGAAAATATCCCGTCGAAGCCGTTGGTATGATGGCGCGCATTATTCAGGTGGCCGAGGGCAGCATCCGCGAATACCCGCGTCCCGCTACGCAGGAACGTCTTAAGATTCCCGAAACCGTCGCCGAACTTGTCTGCCATGCTTCGCGCGAGCTCCACCTGCGGCTCATCGCCGTCTTCACTCACAGCGGGTTTACAGCCCGCCTCGTTTCCCGCTATCGCCCCTTCGTTCCTATCGTGGCATTTTCTCCCGATCCCGAAATTCGCCGCCGCATGGCCCTGATTTGGGGAGTGACTTCCCGCAGCATTCCAGACATTTCCAAGATCGAAGGCTTGGCGACCATAGCGGAAAAACGCCTGCTCGAGGAACGCTTCGTGAAAAAAGGCGACGTGATCGGAATCGTCGCCGGCACACCCATGGGTATTCGCGGCACCACCAACTTTATGAAATTTCACGTGGTTGGCAGCGCCAGCTAATCTTCTCACTCGCAATTGTTTCCATAACTAATTCGGGGCTCGAAACCACGACCCCGGCGGCGAGCCTGTGAAATGATTTGTGCTGTAGTCTCTGAGGACTCCGAGCGCTCTCAACATTTATTGGGACACGCCACTACCCGGGCCAGTTGTATTTTGCACTAAATGGAATTTAATTCACCCAATGATCGGGCCTCGAGGGAGGCTCGTTGCGGTTCTTCTTCATATACACTTCAAACCGTTTGCGATTCTGCTTGTATTTCCAGTCTGCCACTTCATTGCGCACTCGGAACAAGAACGATCCGCGCCTCAAATACAGCCAGCCAATCAGCATTCCACCCAGGTGGCAAAGATGGCTCACGCTATCTCCCGAAGAACCCAGTGTGCTGAAGAATTCGATCGCCACCATCACCGCGACGAACGGCCTCATCGGAATCATGATCGGCAGCGGAAACAGCCAGATTTGACGATCAGGGAAGAGAATCGCGTTCGCAATCAAGATCCCGAATATTGCGCCCGAGGCACCAATCGTTGGCGTGTCCGAGGGATGTTGGCCCCACAGCATCGGCGTCACTTTCACAAGGATCGTGATAATTCCCGCGCCGACTCCGCACAGGAAGAAGTAATTCAGAAAACGCTTCTTACCCCACACCAGTTCCAGTTCGCGGCCAAACATCCACAACATCAGCATGTTGATCAGCAGATGCCCAATCCCGCCGTGCAGGAATAGATAGGTGACGGGCTGCCAGATCCGCAAGCCCGGTATTGGCCCCAGAGGGACAAGTCCAAACTTATGATTGATCCATGAAGTTGGGTCAGGAGTGATTAGAATCGCCGCCAGCGTTTGCGCCAGGAACACGCCGGTGCAGGTCAGCACCAGCAGCTTCACCGCAGGCGTTATGAACCCGCGCCAGTCGAACCGAACTTTCGGCGCGCCGAACGACGTACCCATATCAGCAGTGTACGGCGGCCGGTAGCCGCCCGTCAAAAACAGTCTTGTTCGATTGGTGAATGCCAAACACGTTGCACGCTTCGTCGACTCTGTCTGCGTGGCACGCGGTCAACGTACCAGCGCTTCTTCTTCCTGCCCTACTTTTGGGCTACCTCAATTTGGGAAAACTATTTCCAGGCGACTTTTACATTCCGCAGAACAGTGGCTACTGGTTCCGCTGCGAAATAAATTACCGGTTCAAAGGCTTCGTTCCTTTTCACAAGCCAACAAACTAAAAATTTAGATTCGCCAGTGCTCCCCGTCCACTTAGTCCAGTTTCTTGCGAGCGAAGTAGAACAGCGATCCGGCCAGCAGCACAAACATAATTAGGCCAAACAAATTGTTCGTGGCCAGCGATCCCATTATTTTCGGCCCAAACGCAAACAGATCCGGACGCCACGGCAGTCTCAGAACCGTCGAAACCCATTGCGGTACCCGGTTTCCAATTTCCGGGTCCTGCAGCAAATTGATAATAATTCCCAGCAACCCGAAGATTCCTCCCGCGGCAATCAATCCGCTGGAATATAACGCACCCGGACTCGCTTCGCTGTCTCCTTCCTTCTTTTCTTTCATGCTAGCCTCAACAGCCCAACGTACTAATCCCCCGGCAAACATCGCCGCCGTCGTCGCAATGGAAAGGTACATTCCTGTGGCGAACGCTAGCGAACGTATCCCCAGTATTTCGACCGCAACGACCATCGCCACGCCCATCAACACCAGTCGCCACGGCAGTCGTTGGTTCAAAATTCCGCTGATCACCGTAGCCATCAAGCGCGCCTGCGGTGCGGGAGCTCTCTCGCTGCCGATTCCTTGCGCCCATTGATATTCAATCTGCTTGCTGTTGCTATCGTACAAATATTCGCCGTCCGGAATTTCATGCGAGCCCAGTGAGTTTACCAGCGCGTACGTTTTCCCCTGATACACAAACGACTCTCTCTCCACTTTCACACCGGCCGGCAGCGATTGCAGCGTCACCGGAATTTGCGTCGGTATGTATTTCTCCAATCCCTTGTTCATCAGGTTCAGCGTCGCGCCGATCGCCACCGTCGATATCGTTACGCCCACCAGTAAGCCCATCTGCTGCCAGAACGGTGTCGACCCCACCAGGTATCCCGTTTTCAAGTCCTGTGAAGTTGCGCCGGCAATCGCCGCTGCGATGCACACCACTCCACCAATCATTAGCGCCAGCACCGCATAATTCGGTGCCGTCCATCCTGCCAACAGGAAGATCGCGCACGTCGCCATCAGCGTAGCGATACTCATTCCACTGATGGGGTTTGAGGAATTGCCCAGCAAGCCGCTGATCCGGCTCGCCACCGTAACGAACAAAAATCCGAACACCGTCACGAATACGCCGGCAAACAGATTCTGATACCAACGCGTCGCGGCCCCTTGCATCGGGTGGAACGTCAACAGCACCCACATCATCGCCACGATCACGAGGGAACCAACAATCACCCAGCGCATCGGCGTGTCGCGATCCACGCGGCTCGCTGCTGCTGTCACGCCTTCTCCCTCGGCACGCACATCTTTCATGCCCGCGGTCAGCGCAGAGACAATCGTCGGCAGCGTGCGCAGTAGTGTAATCAACCCCGCGGCCGCAACGGCTCCCGCACCCATCGGGCGAATATAGCTTCGCCACAGATCGTCTGGCGTCATTAACGGTATGGGAATCGTCGACGGATAGATAGGTGTGTTGCTCGCCAATTGCCCATAAAACTTGATCGCAGGCATTACCACCAGCCACGACACAATTCCTCCGGCAAACAGAATGCCCGCCACGCGTGGTCCGATGATGTAGCCGACTCCCAGATACTCCGAAGTAATCGCCGCCCGGAACGAAGCACCCGGATACCAACTCGGACGATTTTCCGGCTGCGGTGTCCACGCCTGGATTGTGTTCATCAGAAATGTGTACGCGCCGCCAAGCCCCAGTCCCCAAAACACGCGCCCCGCAAACGATCCGCCGCGTTCACCCGCAACCAGCACATCCGCACAAGCCGTACCTTCCGGAAAGGTCAGATTGCCATGTTCTTTTACGATCAACTGCCGCCGCAGCGGAATCATGAACAACACGCCCAGCCATCCGCCCAGCAGCGCCATCGGAAAAATTCGCCAGAACGTAAACTCCGATCCGAATCCTAGAAAAATCAGCGCCGGCAGCGTAAACATAACTCCCGCCGCCAGCGATTCGCCTGCCGAACCCGTCGTCTGCACGATATTATTTTCCAATATCGTCGAACGTCCGAACGCCCGCAGTATGCTGATCGACAGCACCGATATCGGAATCGAAGCGGAAACTGTCAGCCCCGCGCGTAGCCCCACGTACACGGTCACCGCGCCAAACAGCAGCCCGAACAGTGCGCCCAATAGCACCGCGCGCAATGAAAATTCCGTCGGGCTCTCCGTTCCCGGTATGTAACTCCGAAATTCATTCGCGGGTGCCGTGGAACTCCATGGACGGTTGCTCACCGATTCCTCCCTGATCCCTTTGTGTCTGTGAAAGCTCTTGAATACTTTGTGGCTGGATTATGCCGCACCCCAGCCCCTCAGAAAAGACATTCCTCGCACCACGGCCAAATATTAATCGTTGGTTCTCTTGACATCGATTCTATTCCTGAGTATGGTGCGACCCAACCACGTAATAAGGTGGGTAACTGGTTACCGACCTTGCCCATTCGTTTCGCTCCCAGTCTCTCCGTACTCGACTGGTCTCGGTATGCTCTTGAACGTCAAATTTGGAGACCCGCCTTGGCGACCAGGTTCTGTACCAGGATTTTGCTCTTCCTTACCCTCTCTCTTTTCTTTTTTTCAGCTCGCTCCGCCAATGCCGGCTCCGACGAATGGCCTCCCCTCGACCCCGCTGACCTGAAAATGACCAGCGAGCCGCTGGCTCCAGGCGCTCCTGCCATCTATCTCTACCGCCAAGTGGATCGGAAAGATTTGGGCCGCGCGAACACCGAATACAATTTTGTTCGCATCAAGATTCTCAATGAGGAAGGCAGACGTTTCGCTAACGTCGAAATTCCTTATCGCAGAGATCGCAGCAATGTCAGTGGTATTCGTGCCAGAACCATTCGCCCAGACGGTTCCATCGTCAATTTCGATGGCAAAGTCTTCGACAAGACGCTCGAAAAGGCAAAGGGTGAGAAGTACCAGGCGAAGACCTTTACCGTTCCTGACGTCCAGGTCGGCAGCATTGTCGAATACCACTTCAACTATGACTATGAAGACGGTTTTGTCTTCGATTCTTACTGGCTTCTTAGTGAACAGCTCTTCACCAAGACTGCCAAGTTTACCCTCAAGCCTTATCCAAGGTTCGACGTTCGTTGGGTCTGGCCCATCGGTCTTCCCCCAGGTACCGATCAGCCCAAACTAGAACCCGACGGCTTCGTTCGCCTGACTGCTCACAACATCCCCGCATTTCAACGCGAGGATTATATGCCGCCCGAGAATGAACTGAAATATCGCGTGATCTTCATCTATAGCGAAGAAGGCTTCGAAATGGACCCGCCCAAATACTGGCGCAAATACGGCAAGAAACAGAACGACCGCCTGGAGAGTTTCATTTCCAAGAGGAAGGACCTTGAATCTGCCGTCTCTCAGATCGTTTCTCCCAACGACCCGCCCGATGTCAAACTTCAAAAAATTTACACGCGCTGTCAGCAACTGCGCAATTTGACTTATGAACTGTTCAAAAGCAAGGTCGAGGAAAAGCACGACAATCAAAAAACTCCTGAGAATGTCGCCGATGTTCTCAAATTCGAGTATGGCTTTGCCACGGAGATCAACTGGCTTTTTGTCGGTCTCGCCCGGGCCGCCGGTTTGGATGCCTCCGCCGTCCGGGTCTCCAGCCGCAGTGAGAATTTTTTCACCGAAGCCCGCTTGAATAGCGCCGAGCTGAATTGGACCATTGCATCGGTCAAACTTGGCGGCAAGGATCTTTACTTCGACCCCGGGACCCCCTTCCTACCTTTCGGCCTTCTCCCCTGGCCGAAAACCAATGTCAAAGGACTCAAGCTCGACAAAGAAGGTGGTTCCTGGGTGACTACTCCTTTCCCAGAAAGTTCCGCCTCACAATTCCAGCGCAAGGGCGACCTGAAACTCAATGAGGAGGGGACTCTTGAAGGTAAAATCACGTTTACCTTCACTGGCCTCGAGGCCGCCACACGCCGCCTTAGCGAGCGCAATCAGGATGACGAGGCTCGAAAGAAATACTTCGAAGACCTCATCAAGGATTACGTCCCCTCAGCCATGGATGCCGCTTTGATCAACCAGCCTGACTGGAAGACTTCTTCGCAACCTCTGGTCGCTGAATTCGATGTCAAAATCGCCAACTGGACCAACCCGGCTGGGCGCAACGTTATCTTCCCCGTCGGTCTTTTTTCCGCTCGCGAAAAACACATGTTCGAGCATGCCAACCGCGTCAATCCTATTTATTTCAGTTTTCCATTTGTCACTCAAGACGACATCACGGTTGCCATTCCTTTCAACTGGAAGGTTTCGGCTACTCCTAAAGACGTCGACCAGAATGCCAAGGCTGCAGAATATATTCTCAAAATCGTTGGCAAACCAGACTCTCTCCACATTGCCCGCTCCGTTCGCTCTGATCTTTTCTTGGTACCCAAAGAAATGTATCCATCCCTGCGGGGGTTCTTTCAGGTGGTGAAAACGGCCGATGACCAACAAATTGTTCTGCAAACGTCTACCGTTGCTGCTACCAATTAATCATTCGCGGCACCGCGCACGGCTCTCCATCGTGTCGACCGCGCTCGTCTGCTTACTTTCCCTTGGTTCTTCCACGATCCGGGCGGCGGACGCACCTGCTTGGATGCACGTCCTTGCCAACGCACCTTTACCTCCGCATGACGAAAAGACCGATGCCGTGGTTTTGTATACCGAAGAGATCTTGATCGTCCAGCCAAACGGAAAACTAAAAGAGACCGACCGTGCCGCTTATAAGATTCTCCGCCCCAGTGGACGTTATCTCGGTACTCGTCATTTTTACTTTGATTCCGAAACGCGCATCACAGACATCCACGGCTGGTGCATCCCTGCCCAGGGCAAGGACTACGAAGTTAAGGACAAGGATCTTGTCGAGCGGGGCCTGGACAGCATGGAAGGGGGAATTCTCTTTGACGATGAACACGTCAAGATCATGACCATTCCGGCTCCCGATCCCGGCAACATTATCGGCTTTGAGTACACCCACGAAGTCCGTCCCTACATCCTTCAGGATGGATGGTATTTCCAGGAAATTCTTCCCGTGGCTGATGCCCGCTATTCCCTGCAACTTCCTCCCGGCTGGGAGTACAAGGCCGCCTGGGTTAATCATCCTGAACAGGTCCCTACCCCCGCGGGCAACAACCAGTGGCAATGGCGTCTGACGAATATTCCTGAGATCAAGCGTGAAGAGCGCATGCCGCCCTGGAAGGGCGTGGCTGGTCTCATGCTCGTGTCTTTGCGTCCGCCTGCCGCGGCCAATGCTGGCTTCCTTAAATGGCCCGAGATGTCTTCCTGGTACGTCGGTCTACTGCAGGGCCGTAAAGACGCTACTCCTCAAATTAAACAAAAAGTGGCCGAGCTCTCTGCCAACACCACCGATCCTCTGGCTAAAATGCGCGCGCTTGCCGCTTTTATTCAGAAAGATATTCGCTACGTGGCTATCGAACTTGGCATTGGTGGTTGGCAACCTCACCCGGCCGGCGATGTTTTCGCTCATCGCTATGGAGACTGCAAGGATAAATCCATTCTTCTTTCCACCATGCTCCATGAAATTGGCATCGATTCTTACCACGTTGTCATCCACACCCACCGCGGCTCGGTCTATCCCGCGCTTCCTCCTCACGTAGGTGCTTTCAATCACGCCATTCTCGCTATTCGCTTGCCAGATTCCGTCCAGGACAGTTCTTTGTTAGCCACGATTCAGTATCCTGGCTTGGGACGGCTTCTGATCTTCGATCCCACGGATGAGGTCACTCCCTTCGGTTCTTTGCGCGGGCAATTGCAGGCTAACTACGCGCTTCTCGTCGCTCCTGCCGGCGACCTGGTAGAAATGCCGCAATTGCCATCTGCGTCGAGTGGAATCAGCCGTGGTGCCAAGCTTAAACTCGCGGTCAACGGAACTCTTTCCGGCGAAGTAACGGAAGTCCGTCGTGGCGACAGCGCCACCTACCATCGCTACGCCCTACGCTCAATCACTAAGGATGATGATCGTATCAAGCCGATTGAAACCGAGTTGTCCCGCTCCCTCGGGCTCTTTCAAATCGATAAGGCCTCGATTGGCAATCTTGCTGTCAACGACGCCCCGCTCCAGTACAACTACTCTTTTAACGCTCAGGCATTTGCCAAAAACGCCGGCAACCTTCTCATCCTCCGACCTCGCGTTCTCGGCATTCTGGCAAACGACATCATGGAGAAAAAAGAGCCCCGCCAATATCCCGTAGAATTTGATGGCCCGTTCCGCGAGATGGACAATTATGAAATCGAGTTACCTCCCGGTTTTGAACTTGACGAACTACCTCCACCGACCGATCTCGACTTTAGCTTCGCCACGTATCACAGCAAAACGGAATTGCAGGGTAACCTCCTCCTTTACTCCAGAACCTACGAAATCAAGAAACTCAGTGTCCCCCTCGATCAACTCGACCAACTCAAAAAGTTCTATCGCGTAATCGCCACCGACGAGCGCAGCACCGCCGTCCTCAAGCCCAAATCCAATTAACCTCCACACACTTTGCTGACACGGTAGGGTCCGCTTTCTGGGGCGGTTCGCCAACGCACAATCAACGCAACTCGATCCCTCTGTCGACTGTTTGCTCGGGAGCCGATAGATAGCAGGGTTAACAATTTTCGGGGGTCACACCCTTTGGCATTTGCTGTTTCAAAGGGTGCGGGTTTAGATCTAGCCCCTCGCAAACCCAACACCGCCGCTGCAACGATCGATCTCCTTTTCACTAACTCCTCAGAACGCAATGCTTACCCAACTCCGCCATCCACATATCCACGCGATCTTGCGCTGTCCGGTCTCTCATTTCGCCACCTGCCCGCAGGCTCATCTAACCTATGCCTTGAGTGAATCATCCGATTCATTGGCCTTTTGCTGTTGTCAAGAGCTATCTTGAACGTGTAGACGATCGCCCGCTTCATCAATCCATGCCTGCTAGAGAGGCAGTTCCATTGGATAAATTGCCACCAGACATCCTGCACACCATCGGGAACACCTCTCTGCTGTCTCTGCGCAGCATCGTGCCCGAAAACGGTTCACGCATCCTGCTAAAGCTCGAAAGCGAGAATCCCACTGGCAGCATGAAAGACCGCATGGCACTTGCCATGATGGAAGCCGCAGAAGCCGACGGTCGCCTCGCATCCGGTGGTTCCGTCGTCGAATATACCGGCGGCAGCACCGGTGTCTCTCTTTCCCTCGTCTGCGCAGTAAAACGATACCCCCTTCACATCGTCACCTCCGATGCCTTCGCCCGCGAAAAACTCGATCACATGAAAATTCTCGGCGCCAAACTTCAAATCGTTCCCAGCGAGAGCGGACGCATGACCGAAAAACTGACTCGCGACATGGTCGAAGCTGCGCGCATCATTGCTGAGCAAACCAAAAGCTTCTGGACCGATCAGCTAAAAAATACCGACCAGCTTGCTGCCTATCACAAAATGGCCGAAGAAATTTGGATTCAGACAGATGGAAAGTTTGACGGTTTTGTTCAGAGTGTCGGCACGGCCGCCTCCCTTCGCGGGATCGCGGAAGCTCTGCACCGCCACAATGAAAATATCCGTATCGTTGCCGTGGAACCCTCTGAATCGCCCGTGCTCTCCGGCGGTCGGCCGGGCGGTCATAAGATTGATGGAGTGGGCGCTGGATTTATTGTTCCGCTCTGGCAGTCGAATCTCGCTGATCAGATTGAACAGGTCTCAACTGAAGAAGCCACAGCCATGACCCTACGTCTCGCCCGGGAGGAAGGCCTCTTCGCAGGTACGTCCACCGGTGCCAATGTCATCGCCGCTTTGCGATTGGCAGATCATCTGCCGTCACGCTCCATCATTGTCACCGTCATGTGCGATACCGGTATGAAATATCTCAGCAAATCCTGGGATCTGGAAGCTCATTCGTAATTCCTGCCGCCACCTAGCTTCGTTCGGCAATGAACCCGATCATCACCCGCTTACATCCAATAAACTGAGCATTCGGACTCTGATTCATCGTTCGAAATGCTCGCGAGGACCTTTCGTGCTTCAGCTTTTTCTGATTGACAATTTCCCGACCCTTTTCAATCCCGCCTCATTTCTCTATCACGCAATGGGGAAGCCACGATGAGTACAGTCCTGGTCACCGGTGGTTCCGGTTTTATTGGCAGCTATTGTATCTTGCAACTCTTGGCCGCGGGCCATCAGGTGCGCACCACGGTGAGGCACTTGAAACGCGAGGCCGATGTGCGCGCTCTGCTGAAGCAAGGCGGTGCCAATCCAGGCAATCACTTGTCATTCTTCGCCGCCGATCTCGAACACGACGCGGGCTGGCGCGAAGCTGTTGCCGGCTGCGAATACGTGATTCACGTGGCCTCGCCGCTGCCTCCAAGCGTCCCCAAGGATGAGGACGAACTGATCGTTCCCGCCCGTGAAGGCACACTCCGCGTCCTGCGCGCCTCTCGCGATGCGGGCGTCAAGCGCGTGGTCCTCACCTCATCCTTCGCGGCGATTGGTTATGGCCACAAGCAGCAAAATGCTCCATTCAACGAGACAGATTGGACTGACCCCACTGGCGACGACCTGACCGCCTATGCGAAATCGAAAACTCTTGCGGAACGTGCTGCTTGGGATTTCCTCATTAAGGAAGGTGGCGGCCTCGAACTTTCCGTCGTCAATCCCGTTGGCGTGTTCGGCCCAGTCCTGGGGCGCGACTATTCCACTTCCATCCTTATTGTTCAGAAGATGATGGATGGAGCCATGCCTGGCGCCCCGCAGCTTTACTTCGGCGTGGTGGATGTGCGCGACGTTGCGGACTTGCACTTCCGCGCCATGACTCATCCTGCCGCCAAAGGTGAACGTTTCCTCGCCGTTGCCGGCGATTTCATGTCCATGATCGAGATCGCCAAGGTGCTTAAATCACACATCGGCGCTGCCGCCCAACGAGTGCCCACCCGCGAGTTGCCCAACTGGCTTCTGCGGCTCGTGGCCCTGCGTGATCCGTCCGTGAAATTGATACTGCCCGAGCTAGGTAAGCGCAAGAACGCCACCAACGAAAAAGCCAGACACTTGCTCGGCTGGACGCCGCGCTCTAACGAAGAAGCCATCGTTGCCACTGCCGAAAGCCTACTGCGCCTCGGCCTTCTGAAAGATAGTCCGAAAAAATCTGCTTGAGCCTCTTACTTGATCTGCTCTGAGGTGTTAGTGAGTGTGAAATCTGCTCTTCGCTTGCATTTTCCTTGTTTCTTTTCGGGGGTCGGAGCTTTAGCTCCGACATTTCCGCTCTTGTTTCACTGGGCTTCAGCCCCTGAGGATTCCGAGCCATTTCCGTGTAGAATGCACCCGTCTGACGGAGGGCTGGAATGCGGTCATTGCGAAAACATCTTGTCCGCTGCGCGTCGTTGATACTATTTTTCGCTCCGGGAATTCTCCTCGCTAGCGACACTATCTTGATCCACGGCCACATTTACACGGGCAATCCTAAAGCCCCATGGGCGCAGGCATTAGCCATCACCGGAACAAAAATTGATGCTGTGGGCACAGACGAACAGATCCTGGCGAAGAAACAGCCCGCCACACAAATCATCGACCTTCACGGTCGCACCGTCATTCCCGGTATCTCCGATTCACACACGCACATGTGGCTTGGCGCCATGGCTCTTCACGGCTTTAATCTGTCGACGCCGGAATCCAGCACCACGCAAAATGATCCCGACGTGCTCGTCGCAAAAATCCGCGCATACGCCGCTAGCCATCCCAGCGATAAATTTCTTTTTGGCCGCGCGGATTTCGCCACCGAAGTGCCCGGCACGCCCACGCACGATGTGCTCGACCTCGCCGTCCCGGATCGTCCCGTCATTATTCACAACACCAGCGAGCACGCCCTCTGGCTTAACGCTAAAGCCCTGGCTCTCGCGGGAATCACAGACCAACCCGTCCCCGACGCCTCCGAAGAGCGTAACATCATCCGTGATGCCAGCGGCCATCCAACCGGAGTCTTGGTCGAGTCCGCGATGGAAGTCCTCGAACGCGCCGTTTTCGCACAGATGCCCCGCGAAGAAAAACTCGCTCTCCTAGGTGAAGCCTCCCACTTTCTAAATCGTTACGGCGTGACGAGCGTCGTCAACGCCACCGGTAATCTTGCCGAAATTGAGCTCTACGCGGCTTTACGCGATAGCGGTCAGCTCACTGTGAGAACAAAAAACTCTTTCGGCGCTGTAGCCGTCAATCACCACCTCACGGCCGAATTTCTGAACGATTTGGAGCAAGCACGCTCGCGTTACCACGATGATTGGGTCTCCGCCAACCTCGTAAAGTTTTTCTCCGATGGTGGCAGCGGTCTGTTCCCGCCCCTCACGTACACTGCGCCCGAATTCAACAAATTGGTTCTCGAACTCGATAAGCGCGGCTATCAACTCATGACCCACACATTGCGGGGAGACACCGCGCACATGATCCTCAACGCCTACGAACAACTCGAAAAAACCAACGGCCCGCGTGATCGCCGTCTGCGCATCGAACATGCCGATACCGTATGGCCTGACGACATTGTCCGATTCGCCAAACTTTCCGTACTGGCCAGCATGCAGCCCACCTTTTGCTGTGGCGACAATGGCGCAAATGTCGATCCCCAAGAGAAGTCCATCTCCGACCGCTGGCAAAGTCTGCAGCGTTCTGGCGCGCAGTTGGCTTTCGGCAGCGATTGGCCCTGCACCTGGCCGCCCGATCCATTCGTCAGCATTCAGGAAACTTTAACGCGCCAGGTTTGGAGAGCGGCCGCCATCAACGGCCTGCCAGGCGCCGTCCTCGATGGTGCCGGGCAGGGAGGAGCCGTGGGCACGTCTCTTTCCTACGCACCCGAAGAACGAATTTCCGTCGGACAAGCGGTCCGGGCCTACACTCTCGGTTCGGCCTACGCGCGATTCTCCGAAGATAAACTCGGCTCCCTCGAAATCGGCAAGGAAGCCGACCTCGCCGTCCTCTCCCAAGATATCTTCTCCGTACCTGCCGAAACCATCGCTAAGACAAAAGTAGAACTCACCATGGTAGCCGGCAAAGTTGTCTTCCAGGACTCCCACTAACCTTCCTGCAGTTGCAGCACTGGCTTTTATGCCTGCGCTTTTTGTCTGGTTCTATAGTGGCCGGTCTTCAGACCGGTTCCTTTGCGTTTGTTTTGTAGGGACCGCCTTTCGAGGCGGTCCGCCAACCTAACAACGAACCGAGTCTCACGGCAAAAAATCTCCCCATTCCCCATCGGGTTTAAGTCCCCATCGGCTCCGCCCAACCCCCTGCAGCGAAACCTTGCCTCTTTTCGTGCCATAAATCACGGCACTCTGGACGTAAACACTTTCCCCAGATAGAAGGTGCAATTTCTTACGCCCGGTGCTAAATCTTGTCGCTTAAAGGTGCGCCCCCATGATCCGTTTGCTGATGAATTTGAAGATCCGAAAAAAACTGATGATGGCCATGGTACCCCTGGCCCTGATGGTGCTCTTGGCAGGCCTGTATTCATCTACTCAAATCAAGCGGATCGACACGCAATACAGCGAATTGCTGGTCAATGACGTCAAGACATTGCAGAGCCTGACCACACAGCGCGCTCTCGCCATGCGCTTCGGCATGTTCCTGTACGAAATGATTGCCGAGTCCGAACCTGCTCGTGTTCGACAACTCGACGAGGAATTGAACAAGACCCAGGCGGAGATGCAAGTCGCGCTGGACGAATCTCTTCGGCAAAGTCCCGATCGCTCTGCCGAAATTAAGGTCGCTGCAGCATTGTTTGAGAAAGCACAATCTCGCGCGCGGTCCGTTCGTGATGAAGCGCTGGCAGGCAATCGCGAAAAAGCTTTGGCCTTAATGCACGGTGGCATTGACGCGGAATTGCAGCAATCCCGGCGTGCTTGGATAGACCTTGTCGAAGAAGTGCGAAAATCGGTCGACCAGCAGTCCGACGAGCTTACGGCCAAGACGCACCACGTCATCTTAGTTACCTGGCTGGTTATCGTTCTCGGCTTGATCGCATCCTACGCGGCCGCCTTTTTCGTAATCCAAACGGAAGTCGTCCAGGAATTGTTGACTCTGCGCGGAAGCATCCAGGATCTTGCCGACGGGAAACTCGATCAGCCCATTCCTTATCTCGATCGCCGCAACGAAGTCGGCGAAATCAGCCGCGCCCTCCGCACTCTCCAACACGGAGCGCGAGAACGTGAAACGCAAAGTTGGGTGAAGGGCGAAGTCGCCGCCACTCTGCGAGACCTCCAGGCAGTTCAGGATTTTCCAGAATTTACCAGCGTTCTTCTCTCCCGCTTGTCGCAGTCCATCCCTCTGATTTACGGCGCATTGTACGTTGCGGATGCCAATGCGACGAAATATATCCGCTCCGGCGCATTCGCGATTAATGATGACGGAGGTCGCTGCGAGTTTGCGCTCGGCGAAGGTCTCGTCGGCCAGACCGCCGCAGAGAAACGAACGCTGTGCATTAAGGCGGGAGACAAGGTGGAAATCGCGGCCGGTATGGGCACGATAAAGCCAGGCGAACTGATATTTCTCCCGGTGATCACTCCATCCGCTGTCATCGCAGTCATCGAACTGGCTCCCGTTTCTCCACTGGCGGAGCGGCAACAGGCTTTCCTCGATGTACTCTTGCCACCTCTCGCTCTCAGCGCGGAGGTTCTTTCAAGCAACATTGAAACGCGCAAGTTGTTGGAGCAAACGCGTGCGCAGGCAGAAGCGTTGGCCGCTTCCGAAAAGCA
This sequence comes from Candidatus Acidiferrales bacterium, assembly GCA_963726725.1. Lineage (GTDB taxonomy): Bacteria > Acidobacteriota > Terriglobia > Acidiferrales > UBA7541 > Acidiferrum. Next base: position 12,993 of record CAVSDV010000018.1, on the reverse strand, counting down.
GATCATTGCGCGAAAGGAAGAACTGGAATCAATTAACAAGGCGTTGCAAGCATCCGAGGTGGATTTGCGCCGCGCCAAAGAAGTCGCCGAGGAAGCAACGAAAATTAAAGCGGATTTCCTCGCCAACATGAGCCACGAAATTCGCACGCCGATGAACGCCATCATCGGCATGTCGCACTTGACTCTCAGGACCGAACTGAATCCCCGTCAGCGAGAGTATGTGCGGAAGATTCAAATGTCTGGCCAGCATTTGCTCGGCATCATCAACGACATTCTTGATTTCTCTAAAATCGAAGCAGGCAAACTTTCCGTCGAAAATATCGATTTCGATCTGGAGAAGGTTCTGGAAAATGTCAGTAACCTGATTTCCGAAAAAGCCTCGGCCAAAGGCCTGGAACTTATTTTTGATATTGATCCCGCAGTCTCCACGCAACTGAAAGGCGATCCGCTTCGCCTTGGACAAATTCTTATCAACTTCTGCAATAATGCCGTGAAATTTACCGATACCGGCGAAATTGTCGTAAAAGCACGCGTCCAGGAAAAAGATGAAGATGGCCAGCTGGTTTGTTTTTCGGTAAGTGACACCGGCATTGGCCTTAACGAAGAGCAAATGGGCCGTCTCTTCCAGGCGTTCGAGCAGGCCGATGCTTCCACCACTCGACAACACGGTGGTACAGGTTTGGGACTGGCGATTTCCAAACGCCTCGCCCAATTGATGGGCGGAGATGTTGGCGTCAACAGCGAAGTGGGCAAAGGAAGCACATTCTGGTTCACGGCGCGGCTCGGCAATGGTGCGCCCACCGTGCGTCGTGCGGGCAGACCCGATCTGCGGGGCCGTAGAGTTTTGATCATCGACGACAATCCGCAAGCGCGGGCAGTGTTGTCGAGCATGCTGACCAGCATGACCTTTGTCGTGCATGAAGCGCCTTCGGGATTGGAGGGCGTTGAGATGGTGCGGCAAGCTGCGGAACGGGGCGAGCCGTATGAAATTGCATTTGTCGACTGGCAGATGCCGGGGATCGATGGGATCGAGACAGGCAAGCGGATTCGTGCGCTACCAAATCTTAAGGTGCGTCCGCAACTGGTGATGGTCACTGCGTATGGACGCGAAGAAATTTTGAAGCAGGCGGAAGAAAACGCGTTTGCGAATGTTCTGATCAAGCCGGTTACGCCATCGATGCTGCTGGATTCTGCGATCGAAGTGTTGGGTGCCGACGAAGAGAAAGTGTTTGATGTGCCGGCAGAGCATAAACAGGATATCGGCAGGCTGCGCGGCGCGCGCGTGTTGTTGGTAGAAGACAACGAACTCAATCGCGAGGTAGCGTTGGGACTGCTCGAAGATGCGCATCTCGCCATCGAGATGGCAGAAAACGGCGAAGTGGCCGTGAAGATGGTGAACCAGAAAAAATACGATGTTGTTCTGATGGACATGCAGATGCCAGTGATGGACGGCATCACCGCGGCAAAGATTATCCGCGCGGATGCGCGGCACACGGCGCTGCCGATCGTGGCGATGACTGCGAACGTGATGGCCGCAGATCGCGAAAAATGTATCGACGCGGGAATGAACGACCACGTCGCGAAACCGATCGATCCCGATGAACTATTCACTGTACTGTTGCGCTGGATCAAGCCGCGCGCTGTCGCCGCGGCGAGTGTTGTGGCCGCGACGGCGGCAACGGTAGCCACCGCGCCAGCCAAAACTTCTGAAGCTGAATTCCCACAGATTGCGGGAATCGACACTAAGGGTGCTCTCCGACGCACGGGCGGAAATCGCCTGCGATACGAATCGCTGCTGCGCAAATTTGCGCAGCCAGGCGCGGGCGGTGTGGCGGAAATTCGTGCTGCTCTGGCTGCGGGGGACACGGAGACGGCGGCACGCGCGGCACATTCGCTGAAAGGCGCTGCGGCCAATCTCGGCGCAACCGCGTTGGCCGAAGTTGCTTCGCGCGCAGAGTCGGCCATCAATGGGCGAAGCGGAGTGGACCCCGCGCTGCATGAATTGGCGGCTTCGCTGGAAACCGTGGTTGCGGCGATTCGCTCCGCGTTGCCGGATAAACAATCGGCTGGAGTAAGCGGCGGAAACTCCGCGGACCCGGCAACCGTGCGGCCACAAATGCTGCGGCTGAGAACATTGCTGAAAAATGACGATGGCGACGCGGCAGACTTTATACTGGAAGCGCACCCTGGTCTGGCGAAAGTACTGACCGAAGCGGAACTGGCCTCACTCAGCGAGCCAATCGGCAATTTCGATTTTGCGGCGGCACTCAAAGCACTTTCCGGCATTGCGGCTCGCCTGTCTCTCAACCTGGAGTCATAACGATGGTAAAAGCACCGCCACAGAAAACGATTTTGATTGTCGACGACACCCCCATCAACATTGGCGTAATTTCCGGCGCGTTGAAAGACATCTACAAAACAAAAGTAGCCACCAATGGAGAAAAGGCCCTGGCGATCGCTTCCGGCGAAGAGAAGCCCGACCTGATCCTGCTCGACGTGATGATGCCGGGGATGGATGGCTACGAGGTGTGCCGGCGCCTGAAGGCCGACGCCAACACGCAAAATATTCCGGTGATTTTTCTGACCGGGCAGACCGGCACGGAAGACGAGACGCGCGGTTTTGAAGTCGGCGCCGTCGATTACATCCACAAACCATTTTCCGAAGCGGTGGTGAAGGCGCGCGTGCGCACGCACCTGATGCTCCGCGATGCGCATGAACAGATCGCGCAGCAACTGGTGCAGATCAATAACGAACTGGAAATGGCGCGGTTGATTCAGCTTTCCATCCTGCCGCGCGAAACTCCAAAGATTCAGGGGCTCGATATCGTGGCGCGCTATATGCCGATGACGTCGGTGGCGGGCGACTTCTACGATTTCATTATTGTCGACGACAAGCACGTGGGAATTCTGATGGCCGACGTTTCCGGCCACGGACTGCCCTCGGCGCTGATCGCGTCGATGTTGCAGGTGGCGCTGACGGCACAGGTCGCGCACGCCTCGGACCCGGCGAAGGTGCTGGATGGCTTGAATCGTGCGCTGTGCGGAAAGTTTGAACGCAATTTCGTTACCGCCGCCTACGTTTACGTGGACATGGACAAGAAGCAGCTCACGTATGCCGGTGCGGGACATCCGCCGCTGCTGTTCTGGAGCAAGTCTGCCGGAAAAGTCAGCGAAGTGCTGGAGAATGGAATCGTCCTCGGTATGGTGGAAGAGGCTACGTACGCGTCGCTGCAGTTGCCGATCGCGGCGGGTGACCGCGGCGTGCTCTACACCGACGGAATCCTCGAAGCGAAAAATCCCAAGGAAGAAGAATTCGGTACCGAGCGCTTCACGAAGTTCATGGAAGTGAATAAGAGTTTGCCGGTCGATGGATTTGCCGACGCGCTGCTCGACGAACTCTCTCGCTGGTCTGGCCAGCCGCGCGGTCAGGGCCAGCAGGACGACATCACCGTGCTGACGTTTGATATGCGGAGCAACTGAGCCGACGCGCTGACAACGTCCATCACAATCCAGAAAACTGGTTCTATTGCAGCTAAATGGCTCTATCTTGTTTCGATCAGAGTGAAGCCGTTTAGCTTGTGACTCGCAAGGAGAATCAAAAATCATGACAGAACAAAAGGCAAATGCCGCCGATCCCCGCGTGGAATTGGCCCACGACCGGACAGGCTTGGCGAAGTTCCGCACGCAACTGGCACTGGACCGAACCACGCTGGCGTGGATACGAACAACTCTGACGATGGCAACATTCGGCTTCGGCACGATCGGGTTCTTCCGATCGCTGGAAGAAAAAACCGGCTCTACCCGGAGCGCCCAACTGTTCCAAGGTGCAGTCAAGTTTGGCGCAGTGCTGGTCGTCGTGGGGATAGTCGCGACGGTGCTATGCGGAATCTCGCCCTGGAACTCTTTACGAAAACCTCGTGGCGGCGACGATTTGGTGATCTCGCGGTGGCCGCTGAGTATCACCGTGGCATTCTTGCTCCCCGTGCTTGGCGCAAGTGGACCGTGGTACATCCTCTCGCACTGAACATGATCATGGTTTGGAAGCGCAACGCTGCCTGAGGCCACTGAGCCTAGTAGATTCCCGCTCACGCAACGCAGCGTCCACGACGGCAACGTCGGTTCGATCGAGATTCGACGAAAGCCAAAAGCGCCAGTCTGAAGACTGGCCACTACATAGGCGCGCCCGGATCCATCCGCGTCTGGCTCGTTGGCGCGCAGGCGATTATGACGAGTGAACTTGGTACCCCTACCCCCGTTGTTTTTCGTAAGAGTGGCAAGTAGAGGAGTTACGGGACGGCGTGTCTGTAAGAGTGGCAATGATTGGACTTAGCGGAGCGGCTTTTGCAGCATTTAGGCGGGTGCTTGTAAGATTGGCAGGGAACGGGGTTAGGGAAGCAGTAGGAAGTTTGAAGTTATGAATTTTAAGTGGAGACGAGGCAGAAGAGTCGTTTAGCCGGTTGGAACCTCCGGCGGGAGAGAGGGAAGCGGGAAGGCTGGAAGACGGATGAGTGTTGACGAGAGAGTAGCTCCACCCCACCCCCGGGGCGTTTTGCGGAAGTCTGTCAAAGGAAAGAGTTTCCAAAAGTGAGTGTGCGCAAGTCTGTGAATCGATGGGAGATAGAAATTGAGGATTTGCGGGATTGTGCGCGGAGTGCGGTTGGCGGGGAGCGTGTTCGAAAGAATCTCGACCATACATGGGTAAGAATATAACACTTAGTACTATATGTCAATAGTTATTTTAATTCGAAACGAAATCGTTTTGAGATTCATCTTTCGAGGAGTGAGGAAGCCGAAGATCGGCTCCAGCAAAGTAGCTCGAGTGTTGGGGGAAGTTGAATCTAAACCCGCACCCTAGGAATGCACAAGGGTGCGGCACCCGAAAATCGTTACATTCGTGAAGCTGTCGGCCACCCGCCCGACATAGTTCGGCGCAGGAAGGCGGATCGGCACATGAGGGAAAGGCATGGGGGCTTCATCGAAGGCGTATAGTAATCATTAGGTAATATTATTGCATAATACTGGGAATATTGTAGCGGACGCCTTCAGGTGGCCACTGGCATCCCCCAATCTAATGCTGGCCACCGGAAGCTGTCTGCTACAGAGGATTTGCCGATTTCGTGCCGCGCGGGACTAGGAAAGTGACGGAGGCGGGGGGGCGGAGGGTGCTCCAGCGGTGGCGGATGGTGCGTGGGGCGGCTTCTTTCATCTGGAGGACCAGGGACTGGGCATCGGCGAAGGGAAGGGTAATGCGGAAGAGGTCGGCTTTGCGCTGGTGGGAGTATTTATCGTAGCGGGCGGGGAGCGTGGAGACGATTTGCAGCAAGACTTCCCAGGGAGTGAAGTCGCCGAAGAATTTTTTGTGGAGGGCTTCGGCTTGCGGGATTTCCAGTACGGTGCGCTGGGTGCCTCCACCGATCTCGAAGAGTGCGGCGGTGGCTTTGGCGGGATCGAAGGGGCGGGTGGGATCGTCGTCGGGGAACGGCAACAGGAGAGCTTCGATTTCGGTGAGGGTGGCGGTGATGGCGTCCCACCAGTATCGATAGCCGTTGTAGACGACGGTGCCGCTGGAGAAGATTTTTTGGACGCGTTCGGCGTGTTTGCCGGCGACGCTGACGACCATGTCGGCTAGTTCGTGGAGGCGGAAGTTTTGTTTGACAACGGGGCGGACGGAGACAAAGCCGGCGTCTTCTTCGGTGTAGCGGACGGGGATGTGGTCGGGGAGTGGCATGGTTAGAGTTTCCTCAGGGGCTGAAGCCCCTCCTTTTGCGGCATTTGATGTCGGAGCTCAAGCTCCGACCCCCTACAAGGCATGGATTGAATTTAGCGCAAATTGGGAGTTGGGGTAGAGGGAAGAGTTTAGCGTGGGCAAAGGCAAAACAGGCACAGAGCAAAGGGAGAGATGAAGGAGGCCGCCCCGCAAACCCATCCGGGACGCACAAGACGCGCCTCAGAAGGCGGCTGGTCCAGGAAATTAGAAGGAGAGTTTTACTTGTCAGAGCTAAAGCTTTGACCCCCTACAAGGCAAAAGGTAACAGCAACAGCAAAAGCCACGGCAACAGCGACGGAACCGATCTGAAGGTCGGCCACTACATAAAATGTAAGGCGCTGGCATGAAAGCCAGCGTTACAGGGGCAAGGGCAAAGGCAAGCGACGAAGGCAACGGCTACGGCAACGGCGGTTAGCAGAGTTTGGAGAGGGCGGTGCGGACGCGGTCGCTTAAGAGTTTGCCGTCTACGGATTTTCCGGTGAGGATTTCTTTGGCGGCTTTTACTGCGGCGCCCATTTGCTTCATGGAGTTGGCGCCTGTGTCGGCGATGGCTTTGGCGATGGCGGCGTCCATTTCGGCGTCGGAGGCTCCTGCGGGGAGATAGGTTTCGAGGATGGCGGCTTCCTTCACTTCTTTGTCGACTAGATCCTGGCGGCCTCCTTTGGTGAACTGGTCGATGGATTCCTTACGCTGTTTGAGGAGCGTTTGCAGAAGCTGGATGGATTCGGCTTCATCGAGCTTGCGCATTTTTTCGACTTCGCGAAGCTGGAAGGCGGACTTGACCATGCGCAGCACGCTGAGCTTCATTTCGTCCTTGGCCTTCATGGCGGTGACGATGTCTTTCTGGATCTGTTCGGCGAGCGACATGATTGCTCCTTTTTCTGCACTATAACAGACACTTATGCCGCGGATGCGAATTTCTGCGCCCGCGTGATTTGACACGCTGTAAGTGGCAAAGTTAATTTTAAATGTTGGACACACTGAGGAAGAGACCGCTGAGCGTGGCGGCTTTTACCCGAAGCGAGGAAAGATGAAAGTCATCGTAGCGGACAAGATCAGCGAGCGTGGGATTGAGCTGCTGAAGAACACCGGCTGGAAAATTGTGCAAACCACGAAGGAAACGCTGGTGGCGGAATTGGCCGACGCGGACGCGCTAATTGTGCGCAGCGCTACGCGTGTGACGTCGGAATTGATGGACCAAGCGCCAAAGCTGCGGGTGGTGGGACGCGCGGGAGTGGGCGTCGACAACATCGATCTGGATGAAGCGACGAAGCGCGGGATTCTGGTGATGAGCACGCCGGGCGGGAGTTCGGTGAGCGTGGCGGAACATACGTTTGCGCTGCTGCTGTCGTTGGTGCGGCAGGTACCGAAGTTTGATGCGGCGATGCGCGAAGGGCGGTGGGAGAAGTCGTCGTCGGGCGCGGAAGTGCGCGGGAAGACGCTGGGATTGGTGGGGCTGGGACGAATTGGAAGAGAAGTGGCGATACGCGCGGCGGCGTTTGATATGAGATTGCTGGCGTTTGATCCGTACTTGAGCGAATCGGCGGCGGCGGAATTGTCGGTGAAACTGGTGCCGCTGGAAAAGTTGCTGGCGGAGAGCGATTTCATTTCGCTGCACACGGCGGTGAGTCCGCAGACGCAGGGAATGATCAACGCGGAATCGATTGCGAAGATGAAGAAGGGCGTAAGGATCATTAATGCGGCGCGCGGGGAATTGATTAATGAGGCGGATCTGGCGGCGGCGCTGAAGAGTGGGCAAGTGGGGGGCGCGGCGCTGGATGTGTTTGCGGAAGAGCCGCCGAAGAATAGTCCGCTGATCGGGCTGCCGAATGTGGTGGCAACGCCGCACGTGGCGGGGTCGACGGCGGAGGCTCAAGAAGAGTTGGGGATTCAGGTGGCGGTGCAGGTGAAGGATTATCTGACCGAAGGCGTGATCAAGAATGCGGTGAACCTGCCGGCGCTTTCGCCGGAGCAGTACCGGAGAGTACGACCGTACCTGGCGTTGGCGGAAAAGCTGGGATCGTTGGTATCGCAGGCGGCGGACGAGCGGCCAGCGCGGATACGGATACGGTATGCGGGGGAGTTGTCGGAAGTGGGAACGTATCTGCTGAAGAGCGCGGTGCTGGCGGGATTGTTGAACGCGGTGCTGGATGAAAAGGTGAACGTGGTGAATGCACCGGCGGTGGCGGCGGAGCGCGGATTGACGGTGGAGGAAGAGACGCGGCGGCGGGAGCACGGATTTCCGCACACGCTGGAAGTGTCGGCACTGCCGGAGAAGGTGGGCGCGACAGGATTTACGGCGGAGGGCACGGTGCTGCATGACGGCTCGCCGAGAGTTATCCAGATCGATGGGATTCCGCTGGAGGCGCAGCTTACCGGAACAATCCTGTATCTACGCAATAATGACGAGCCGGGCGTGATCGGGCACGTGGGCATGACGCTGGGGAAGCTGGGAGTGAACATCGCGACGTTCGCGCTGGGACGGCGGGAAGCTAGCCGGGGAGCGGAAGCGGTGTCGCTGGTTTGCCTCGACGGAAAAGTAACAGAGGCAGTAGTACTGGAACCGATTCGGGCGTTGGCGGCAATCACGAAGGCGAAATTGCTGCACTTGGGGTGAGGATTAGAAACCGGAGGACGGCGCCGCGGGAGAAGGGCGAGGCGGAGTAAAACGCAGTGAAACGCGCGTTTCACTGCGGGGAATATTGAAGTGGTGGCAACGCCTATTAACTATTCAAAAATTGTTTCAGCGCCATCAGCACAACTTTCTTGACAGTTCGAGAGAAAGTGTCTTTAATGCATAACCAATCAGTCGGTCGGTTGGTTGAGTGGTCAGACTAAGGGGTGCGGGTAGGAAGACGGGGCCTGCACCGGGTCAGTCGAGTGGTATTTCAAGCCCTCTGCCACGTCATCCACGAAGTAATTTATTAAAATTTAAATTGTTCAGGTGCAAAAAGGAGCTGTGCATGCTGCGGACTTCTCTCCGGCGTGGTCTTTATTTCCTACTATCTTGCTTGATGGTGATGGGCGGCTCAGTGAGCCTTGCGCAGACAGGCACGACGTCGCTACGCGGGACGATCACAGACAAGTCAGGAGCGGCGATCGTTGGAGCAGTGATAACACTGTCGAATACCCAAGCAGGATTCGAGCGCACGACGCAGTCTGGCGATACCGGACAATATGAATTCCTGTTGGTACCGCCGGGAACTTACTTGTTGGCGGTGACGAAGGAAAACTTTATCCGTTACACGCAGAGCAATGTGCAACTGCTGGTGAATTTGCCCGGCACGCAGAACATCACGCTACAAGTCGGCTCTGCCACGCAGACGGTGGAAGTGTCGGCGCAATTGGAGACGCTGAACACGACGGATGCTTCGATAGGGAACGCGTTCAATGAAAACCAAGTGAAACAGTTACCGATGGAAGGGCGGAACGTGCCGGACTTGTTGAGTCTGCAGCCAGGCGTGGCGTATCCGAACAATCGCGATGACGTGCCAACGTGGGATACGAGAAAAGGAGCGGTGAATGGAGCGCGAAGCGATCAGAGCAACGTGTCGCTGGACGGCGTGGCGGTGAATGACCAGAACGGAGATGCATTCACATCAGTGTTGCCGGTAACGCTGGACTCGGTACAGGAATTCCGCGTGACGACCTCGAATTACAATGCCGACCAGGGCGGGACGTCTGGAGCGCAGGTTTCGCTGGTAACGAAGAGCGGAACAAACTCATTCCACGGTTCAGCTTATGAGTACCACCGAAATACGGTGAGCAGCGCAAACGACTACTTCGTCAAAGGGGCACAGATTCAAAACTGCCTGGACAATGGTATCCCTTTGGACAAGCAGGAATGCAACAACGCGCCGAAGTTGATCCGTAATATTTTTGGTGGATCGCTCGGCGGACCGATCAAGAAGGACCGGCTGTACTTTTTCGCGAACTATGAAGGTACCCGGCGAGCGGAAGGAACCAGCCAGTCGGTGGTGGTTCCTACTCAAACTATGAAAGACGGGATCATTCAATATGCCTGTGCGGATGTTACCGATGCGAATGGAAACGTCACGCAGACAGCGGCGCAGGTTTGCCCCGGCGGTTCGGTGAACGGTTTGAGTGGTAGTCACTCTGTCCAGGCGGGTTATTACGGAATGTCGCCAGCGCAGATCACCGGGATGGATCCACTTGGGTTAGGCCCCAATTCAGCCATACTGCAATACTTGAAAAGCCAGTGGCCTGATCCGAACAGTAATAGCTGTGGAGACGGATTCAACTATGGATGCTACACGTTCAGTTCTCCGATTTCCGAGACAAAAGACGAGTACATCGCGAAGATGGACTACAACATCACAAAGGACGCGAGGCACCATGTATCTGTGATGGGGGCGCTGCGGAATGACGCGAATCCGCAGGCACAATTTTTGCCTGGAGCAGTTACCCTCGCAGACCTTGGTGAATTACAACAAGGGACTGGTGGTGAACTACAACGGAGTGATCCGCTCGAATTTGATCAACAGCTTCCGGTACGGATTCGTGCGGGAGAGTGTTGGCGTATTAGGGAATTCCAATCAGGACTGGATATACCTGCGAGGGCTGAACGACCAGGCTGGTGCCGTTACGCGGACGCACAATTACCAGAGACCGACGAACACGTTCGCGGATGACGTGTCGTGGATCAAAGGAAGGCATACGTGGCAGTTTGGCGCGTTGATCGGGATAACGCGTACTCCGAGTAATAGCTTCTCTTCCTCCTACAGTGATGGCAGCGCAAACGCTTCCTGGACGGACACATCTGGGTACGCGCAAAAGTCTTCGTCACCGCTAAACCCACACAATTACTGTCCGGGAGGAAATTGCCTGCCGTACGTGGATGCGAATTTTGCGAATGCGTACGACTTCCCGATGACGGCGTTGCTGGGGATGGTGACGGAAGTCGACGCGCGCTACAACTTTAACCGAGATGGATCAGCACTGCCTGATGGAGCGGCCCTCCAACGCCGTTTCGCGCATCAACAGCTACGAATTCTATGTCCAGGATGTATGGAAGGTTAAGCCGACCCTGACGCTGACGTTGGGACTGCGCTACTCGCTGTTCTCGCCACCATGGGAAACCAACAAACTGCAAGTCTGTCCGACGCAGGACATGGGTCAATGGTTCCTCGGACGCGGAACTGCCGGAGCGAATGGCATTCCTTCCAACCAAGATCCATCTGTCGCATTTGATTGGTGCGGAAAAGCGAACGGCAAGGACGGCTATTACAACTGGGACAAGAAGAACCTAGGTCCACGGTTTGCCTTCGCCTGGGCACCACAATTTACCGAGTGGATTCTTGGGTGATGTGCTGGGGCAAGGGAAGACGTCAATTCGAGGTGGATTTGCGATGGTATTTGACCGATTTGGCCAAGGAATCGCAAATGACTTCAGCCAGTATGGTTCTTTCGGTCTTTCCACGGAGTTGACCAACCCCGCCGGGTTCCAAACGGTGAGTTCGGCTCCGCGAGCGACAGACATACACACCATACCGACGACAGACAATAATGGCGAAACTATTTTCCAGCAGGCACCACCGGCCGTATTTCCACAAACATTTCCATCAGGAAATTTCTACATTGGTTCGACAATTGACAAGGGGCTGAAGAACGCCGTATGCATTCACGATGGATTTCTCTGTGGCCCGCCAGTTGAAGGGCGGATTTACGGTGGAAGCATCCTATGTGGGACGCTTGGGGCGCAGACTGCTGACGCAACTTGATTCTGCCACGCCACTGAACCTGAAGGATCCCAAGACCGGGGTTGATTACTTCACAGCAGCCACGGCGCTTGCGAAAATCTACCGCGGGGGGACGCAGAGTCAGACGCTAAACCCAGCATCAATTCCGGCAAACATCGCTCAATATTGGGCAAACGTAATGTCGCCCCTGGCCCCGGGGGATAGCTACCAGCTTTCCTCGTGCACGGGGACGGATGCAGCCGGGAATGCGAATGTGTACTCGACCACGAGTCCAGTCGTTGCAGTGTACGACACGATGTGCGGCAACAGTCTGAATGAAACGACAGGGCTGCTGATTTTGGACTATTACGGGTTGACCAGCATGCAAGGTTCATCCGACAAAAATTGTGGCACAGCGGGACATCCAGTCTGTGGCTATTTGCCGCGAGGCGGGCAATACACGTTCTACAACCCGCAGTTCGCGACGTTCTACATGTTCAAGTCGATGAGCACGTCGAACTACAACGCGATGCAACTGTCCTTGAAGCACCAGATGTCGCACGGAGTGCAGTTTGACTTCAATTATACTTACTCCAAGTCCATCGACCTGGCGTCTGACGCCGAGCGAGTGGGAACGATTGGCGGTAACGCAGCGCAGATTCAGAACGCGTGGGATCCATTCCAGTTCCGCGCAGTGTCTGACTTCGATACCACTCACCAGTTCACCGCGGATTGGGTGGTGGACATGCCGTTCGGGAAAGGGAAGAAATTTGCAGGCGAAGCGAACCGCTTCGAGGATGCGATCATCGGAGGCTGGCAAGTTTCCGGGTTGTTCCGGTGGACGAGCGGATTCCCGTTCTACGTCACGAATGGATATCAGTGGCCGACAGACTGGGATCTTTCGGGAAATGCCTATCAGACCGGGCCCGTGACGACAGGTGCGTTCAAGGATCCGACAAACGGAACGGTCGTCAGCGCTTTCAAGAACGGATCTGACGCACAGGGCAGCTTTGTGGAGCCACTTCCGGGACAAGCTGGACAGCGCAATAACTTGCGCGGTCCGGGCTTCTTCGGAATCGACATGGGCCTGGCGAAGCGGTGGGTGATGCCGTGGAGTGAAAAACAGAGCGTCCAGTTCCGTTGGGAAGTATTCAACATCACGAACAGCGTGCGATTTGACGCGCTGAGCGTGAACGCGGTGATGGATTATTCCGGGTCCACGTTTGGACAATACACTCGACTGAATAACAAGCCGCGCGTGATGCAGTTCGCATTGCGTTACGAATTCTAGAATCGAGGCGAGTTCTCACTTATTCCCGCCGGAGGGGGCGACCTCTCCGGCGGCTTTTTTTTGCGACATGGCTAATGGGAGTGTCTAGCAGGGGCTGGTGGGCTGTGTTATTCTGGAAGTCCTGCCAGACCCGCGCGGAGGTGGGTCTGCGTAAGATGTCGGGGCGTAGCGCAGCCTGGCTAGCGCGCCTGGTTCGGGACCAGGAGGTCGAAGGTTCAAATCCTTTCGCCCCGACC
>CAVSDV010000017.1:0-81217 GCA_963726725.1 Candidatus Acidiferrales bacterium | reverse complement strand
ACAGTCCCAACTTAATCGCATAAATCTCATTGATTGAGCGAAGTGCACGAAGAATCTGCCGCAAACAAAAATCATACCTTTTTGGGCAGGCTGGAAAGCGCCCGTTGAGCTGTCCCCTTCCCGATCCCCGTTTCTTCACTTATTTGGCGCCACGATTGACCCTGTGCACGCAAATTGGCAATCCTAGCGGCATCTACGATGACCTTCGGCCGACCCAGTCGTGCACCCTTGGCGCGGGCTACGTCAAGTCCAGCCCTTACCCGCTGGGAAATGCGAACACGCTCCTGTTTGGCGACCGTAGCGATGATGGCGATTACAGCGTCTTTGAATACTCCTCAGGAATCAAAATACTGCTCGGTGAAACTTCTGTAGCCCACTCCGCAGGCTGTCAGCCGGTTTAGGTGCTGAAGGGTTTCCAGCACGCCCTCTCTGGAAAGTCGGTCCAACGCCCAAAACAGAAGCACGTCAAACTTTCGCTGGCTGGCATCTCTGAACATGGCTTGAAACTCGAAACGGTCATTCGTTGAACCGGATTCGTGATCGACGAACTCGTTAACAATACTCCATCCTTGGAGAGTCGAAAATTCGCATAGCTGTCGCAATTGATTTTCGACTTCTTGCCCTTTGTCCTTGGTGCTAACCCTAGCGTATATTGCAACACGGGGATTTTGCTGGGATAAATCGGCGTAGCCATTGCAGCCTCCAAACAGGTTGCTTTGGTCAGGGGCGTGTCGGTGTTGATGCACCGGCGCGTCCCGCTTTATTTGTTTCGCCGCTTCGCTTGGTAGATTGTTGATTTTGTTTTCTTAAGTTGCGCGATGTCTGATTTCGTCCAGAGCCTAACACTGATGTCACCAACGCGACTTATCTTCGGGGCTGCACACTTTTTCTTCTTAATCCAATCCTGAAGAGTTGCCCGAGTGACACCCACCGCTTTAGCAGCTTTGGCCGTAGTGAAGCTTTTAGAACTCATCTATTGCAATTCTCGTATAGTCTTGACAGGTATGTCAAGGTCAAAATACACTCGGAACTTGGATGATAGAAGATTGCTTTGATCTAGATGGGAGATGCGTCTTGAAAGATGGGAACGAGAGGTGTCGCACGGGATACCGGCAAGTAGATGCGAGAGGCCATTCTGAGGACGGACTGGGCTTGCTGCGATTGTTCGCGACTTGGGGTCCCGACCGGCAGTATTACGTGCGAGTGCGGGAGTGCTGGACTTGATGTCCTTTGAGATTCCCCCACGTGATCCGTTGGAGAAGGAAGAAATGGATGTCTGCGTGACCGCAGAAATAACGAAGATCGTCGAGGGGAGGCTTTCAGCCTGTCAGAGAGCACCGTGGGAGGCAGGGCAGGGCAAAGTGGAAGCTGGAGTATCCCGGAGGAGGAATACAAACTCCTGACTGCAAAATTCGAGGAGGTCATCATTGAACAGGCTGTATATCTCGGCTGGCGGATATACCAGAGCAGCGTCGTATTGAAGCGAATCGCCAGCTGGATTGACGATGAGCCGGATGGCATGCGAAAACTCGAGAGGTTCAATCAAGCCATCATTCGACACGCGACGGTTAAACGTGGGACGGCACGTCTCCCCTTTACCGAATCGGAGTGGCACCAGTCCCGGAAAAACGCACTCGAAGAAATCAAGGCGTTGCGGAGGAAGTTGACCTCACAATTTGCCTTGAGGGGCCAAGAACCAAATCTTGACCAAGCAAATTCCGCAATTAGCTCTGAAATTACCGCGCATCCGCGAGCGTTCCAATATCTTTCAGAGAATCTTTCATCATTGATGGACTATCTTTCTAAGCAGGGCGAGCTTAGTGCTGCGTTCGTGGCGGGCCAGGTCACACCCGGTGTCCTTATCGATGGATGGTTTGATTATCAGGGCTCAACCCCAGATGAGAAATCCAGGCAGTTCATATCTCGCACGAGAAAAAAGAAGCACTAATAGTCGCCGTGCGGTTTTGTACCAAAATAGAACTCTGCCAGACACAGTTCCCTCCGTTCCTCTGAAATACCCTACCCAAGATGTTCCCCTATTTGAAGAGAATGCGGATGCTCTGCGGACTCCGGCAGCTTGATGTCGCTTTCTGCACCGGCGTCTCAGTCTCGAGCCTCGCAACAGCTGAACGCGGAGGTAAACCTCTCCGCTATACGGAGGAAGCACTCGTCGTTTCCTTCCTGAGTGCACGATGGCAGGCCCTTCAAGAGGTGGAGAATCGTCTCGAAAGGCTAGGAGACCTAAGGAGCCGCGAATTCCGGGAAAATAGTGTGGGCCTAAATCCACGAAGTCCCCAACTAGCGGACGGAAGGCGTCGCGAAGGTGAGCTTGTCGTGCTCACGGTGGAAACGGGCATATTCGAGGAACCGGGTGGCTGCAGAGAGAAGAATAGGAATTAGTTTGGTATCTCTTCTTTCTTCTTTCTTTCTTTTAGGGTGCCAGGTGGGAGGAGGGGAGGCAGAAGGAGGGATTCCCCCTTTTTAGAGGACTTACTTGTTAGAAATTTGGCAAAAAAGCTAGGAGGCTACAAAAAATGAGCAGTCAACCATATGACGAGGCGCGTGAATCTGTGGGGAAGCCGGACGGGTCCGCAGTTCATTTGGAGTCCGGTAGTGTAGAGACCGGACGCGAACCCGACCCCTTTGACCCCAAAAATTATCGCAAGCCGCAGGATCGAAGATTGAACCCAAACGCTGACAATGGCTCCTATCTGCCTCAAACGATCGAAGCCCGAAAACCAAAAAAAGATTGGTTTTTCCGGGTGCACTCTAGCGCTGATTATCGCGTTGAGCTGCCCATTTACACTGACGACGTGAAAAGACGGCAGGACAATGTTTATCTATTTTCGCCTGGTCTAAAGGTACCCGCTGACATCCAGGATTTAGGGGCCGGTGCGGGACACCCTAGTTGCCGCTGCGGTAACTAGCGGGGGGGTTCCATTCCTCTACCTACTCACAGTGTCGGATAACTCTTGGTACTGAGTCGGGAGTAGACATCATCCGGCTGGCAACCGAACAATGGGTGCGCCAGACGCCCGATAGCGCTGGGGGTTTATACACAATAACAACACCCCTCGCAGACTTGGGTGAACCGCAATTCCCCGATTTCCCTTTCCGCACGTATCTAGAGCGTGCTTTTAATAAGCGCGTGATTTCCTCACTCGATGATCCGCTCATCAAGAGACTTCGGGGAGACCGCTGATGAAACTCATCGATCTGAAGTCTAAATTTACGCAAGGGGTGTGGCTGATCGACTGCGAGTACGCCACCCCTCCAGGTGATCCGGTGATCCCTGTCTGCGTTGTGGGACGCGGAAGTTGTTCTCGGGCCAATGCATCCAGCAATTTTTCAGCCGTCACGGAAGTACAAAAACCCATTTCCGGTCGATGGTGAGGCCTTGTTTGTCGCCTATGCAGCGCAAGCGGAATGGTCCTGTTTTCTTTCTCTAGGATGGCAACTGCCACGACACATCCTTGATCTGTACGCCGAGTTCCGGAACGAGATTTCCGGCCGCACACCACCTTTCGGGCTGTCACTCATTTGATTGTCGGTTGCTTGGGGCAATGGCCTATTTCAAACTCTGACGTGATCTCCGCACGGAGAAGCAGGAAATGCTAGAGCTATCGCTCGCGGTCACCCGTTTGCGGCGGAGGAACGCGCCGCCATTCTAAATTACTGCGAATCTGATGTTTTCGGTGCCTAACAAACACTACTCCCCGCGATGGCTCCTGAGATTGACCTCTACTTCGCCGCTATAGAGGTCGCTACACAAAGGCGGTCGCTCACATGGAACGTTTTGGAATTCCAATAGATCGGCCTTCGTATGAGCGACGTTGTCCAAAACCGGGAACTTCTAAAAGCGCGCCTTATAGATGAGTTTGAAGCAAGATATGGACCGAGCCCCCACACAAAGGAAAAGCACGGCGCCATCCATTTCAGCTTCAAGAAATTAAATGACTACCTAGATCATCTGGACAGATTACCCGCGTGGCAAATGACACCAAAAAACCGCTTAAAGACGGCGGAAGAACTGCATGCAAAAAATGGCTCTTGTCTGCATCCCGCACTACAACCGCTCGCCGATTTGATGAAGCGAATTGGAGATTTCCGGCAGTTTGGTCTAACGATCGGATCTGATGACCGTGCCCGTTATCCGGTGATGCCGTTCAAATCTGATACCGGGAAGAAACCAACCCAATCCAGCCGGTTTATTTTCGCGCAGTCATCTTGGACCCGAGGACTCGTTAAACCAGGACCAGGAGATTTTGTGGCTTATGTCGACTGGAGCGCAGCCGAATTCGCAATCGCGGGAGTGCTGTCAAAAGACGCTGCCATGATTAATGCGTACAACAGTGGCGACCCCACTTACAATCCGCAATCAGTATGGGTTTCGCCCCCAAAGGGGCGACTAAGGCGACGCACGGGATCAATCCGCGACGTCTTCAAAAATATGGCTCCTCAGCGTTCAATACGGCGCGACAGCTCGGTCCCTTGTCGTAGGCATTGCCTTTCCAGCTTGCACAAAAAGTGCCTAATCCTCTCACATCGGCGGAGGACTTTTTGGAGAAGCATCACCGCGTTTATCGCCGGTATTGGGAGTGGGCTGAGAATCGCGTGCAACTTTTCAGATTTGAAACCCACTGCGAAGAAACATTGTATGGGTGGCGTCATCGGTTAGACACGCGGTTAAAAGACTGGCAGGTCCACAATCAGTCGCTCAACTTCCCAATGCAAAGTCACTGTGCGGAAGCTCTTCGATGGTCCGTGTTTACGCGGTAGAGGCAGCATTAAAGTTCGCGCGCCGATCCATGATGCCCTGCTTGTCGGCGGCCGAGTGACGGAAGCGGGAAGAAATTGCCAGCGAACGCGAGCTTGTATGGATCGCGCAAGCGAATTGGTCCTCCGGATTCGCAATGCGCACGGACACCAAGATCATTAAGTATCCGGATCGTTTCATGGATCCGCGCGGCGCGAATACCTGGAAAACCATTATGCAGTTGGTGGACGAGATCGAAAAGGAGAAGGGGGATAAGGTGCACGCCTGATCTGACGCTCCGCGAAAGGGGAAAACAAATGGAAAACCAACCGCAACCGATCTCGCCATCCGAAACGCAAAGGCCCTCGGACCCTGTAATTAAGGAATGGCTCTTTCGGTTTGGGGTCGACCATAAAGAAGACGTTACCCCGCGTCTGCCGCTCTGGCTAGAAGTATTGGCGTAAAATGGGACTCCGCCATACTCGGGAAGCTCTTTTTAGGAAGGCTATCAAGTCCTGCAAGTCTTTCCCGAAAGTCAGTGAGATTCTCGAACCATTGCAAAAGGTCGAGAAAGCCGGTAGTAAAAAGCGTTTTTCGCAGAACGTCGAGTCCCGGGGTTATGAGCGCAAGCACGACCGGACCGGCAGTTGCTTCAACGGACTAGCTCCGAAAGGAATTCTGTGACGGATGTGACAGATTGTCCGATATGTACCGTATACGCGCGCGTGTTACGCGCGCGCCCGTAACGGGGATATCCGGACCATCTGTCACATGTCTCACAATGCGGCCGGAAGCACTGAGAACAGGCTAGATCAGGGCTGCGGAGCATAAGAGTTATGGCGAGCGCGCACAAAATCGTAGCTGTGCCCACACTGACGGAATTCCTCAGCGATCCAGCGAGAATCTCGGCGTTGCCGCACGAAGCAATCGCGGAGCTACGCGGCCAAATTGCCAAACTCGATACGCTTTTGCTCCGAAGGTTGTTTGCCGGCAGCGAAGTCCAGCCAGGCGTGAGCGGTGATCGGCTGCTCGCGGCGGCCGAGGCCGCGCAAAAGCTCGGCACCACGAAAGATTGGTTGTATCGGCACGCGAAGATCTTGCCATTTGCTATGCGCGTCGGTAAGAAACAACTTCGCTTCTCTGAAACAGGAATCGAGCGATACATTCACCAACGGGCTGGGCGATGAAGTATAGGCATGAAGTATAGACATATTGACAGATGTCTCGTGGGTGTGGAAGATGGCGGCCCAGCAATAGCCAATGCAAAAAAGGGCACGATACGGACATTGTTACGAAGGCCCTCGAGCAATACCTGAAGAAAGGGGCGCGACAATGAGGGGGAACGGGAGAATTTTCAGACGGGCCGGCACCTCAAGCTTGTGGATCGCCTATTACCACCGGGGAAAGGAGATTCGTGAATCCGTTGATAAATATTTGCGCGACAATGGAGTTGTACGTCCGGCGACGGACAAGGATGCGGAAAAACTGCTCAAGCTGCGCCTGAAGCACATCAGCGCCGAATCGCTCGGGCTAAGACCTTTCGTGGGACCAAGCCAAGATCGCGTACTGATAAGCGAGTTATTGGATGCCCTCGGAGCCGATCTGAAGCTCCGGCAAGTGCGGAGCCTAAAGGGCATTCAGTCTCATCTGAAACAACTGCGTAATGGACTGGGAGACAGGCGCGCCATTGATGTATCCGCGGAAACTGTGGATCGGTACATCGCAGCGCGTTTCTCAGAAAGAGAGCCACCGGCCGCGGCAACGGTGAATCGAGAGACGGGGCTGCTCGCGCAAGCATTCAAGCTCGGTGTTGAACGACAGCGAATCAGCGTTGCCCCGAAAATACGCAAACTCTCCGAAAAGGGAAATGCCAGACAGGGATTTTTCGAGAAGGCGGATTTCCAAAAGCTACATTCAAATCTGCCCAACCATCTGAAGGGATTTGTCCAATTTGCATACCATTCTGGCTGGCGCAAGGGCGAGGTCCGCTCGATCGAATGGGGCGATGTCGATATAGCCGGGAAGGTAATTCGGTTGCGGCCGGAGAATTCAAAGACAAGCGAGGGCCGCATTGTGGCGCTGGAAGGCGAACTCTGGGACGTGATCGCTCAGCAGTTGGCTGTGCGCGAGTATAAGAATCCTGATAAGACCTTCGCCATGTCACTGTATGTGTTCCATCATAACGGCCAGCCCATTGGGGACATTCGCAAGTCTTGGGAAGCCGCCTGCAAAGTAGCCAATCTGAAAGGAAAGCTGTTCCACGATTTGCGGCGCACTGCTGTAAGGAACATGGTCCGGGCGGGAGTGCCCGAACGTTTGGCTATGGCGGTATCCGGCCACAAGACACGAGCGATCTTCGACAGGTATAACATCGTGAGTGAAGAAGATTTGAGGAAGGCGATGCAGCAAACGCAAACATATCCTCAAGGACCGCTCCATCACAAAGTGTTGCGGTTTTCCCGAGAAAGAAGGTGAGCGGCCAAAAAATGAGAAGCACGGACAGTTCACGGACAGTTGCACCATTCTAGTGCACCACGATATTTGGAACTCATTGAAAGGATTGGCTCCCCGGGCTAGATTCGAACTAGCAACCCTTCGGTTAACAGCCGAATGCTCTACCATTGAGCTACCGGGGATCCGCTAAGGCAGGACTTCTACTTTACTTTCAAATTTTAGCCACACCAGCGGCTACTGTCAATTAAGGCAGATTCTTGTTGATGTATGAAAATGCCAGTTTTTGCAACTTGTCGGCTAACTAGTTAGAAGTGGAACACAATCCCGGCAACTCCCTGGAAATTGTTCTGTGCGTCGTTGAAGAACTGTGTGCGAACCCAATCGCCTTCTGCACGCAAGGACAACCTGGTATTGATGCGGAAATCGAGACCAATTCCCGCAGTCACTTGCAGCGCATTCCTGCTGTTGCCTGCAGTTTGGGGCTGCAGGTGGGCTCCTCCGACAAGAGCATGTCCCCAGGGCTCAAACCGGGCGCGCCGGGAGCCGAGTCTAATTCCTCCGCTTCCGCTGAAATACTTGACGTGCTCCGCGCTGTAGATTTCCGGGGCAAATCCGGTGACCAAGTTGCCTTCTAGCGCAAACCAGTCATTCGTAAAGTAGGTCACGGTGGTATTCAATCCAACCAAGCTGGCATTAATGAGATTGGATTGAAACCGGAAAAATTCTAAACCTAGACTCAATTGCCAGCGATAATCATCGCGGTCGCCGAAAATATAGCGCGGTTTCGCTGCCGGCACGGGCGCTGCTGCAGGTATGGGAGAGGCTGGCAGCGCATTTCCTGGAATCGCTAACGTGAAATCCGGAGAGGCAGAAAAGTCCATAGTGGACTCAAACAAGTTTGTCCGCGATGCGGAGGTGGAACTGAAAGGAGCAGCAGCGTTGGTCTCAGACTTTGCTGGATTGTCCATCGACACCAAATCCTGCGCTTGCGCAGCAGAAATCCAGCTAGCAGCCAGAATCAACAAAAATCCCACAAGTGGCTTTCTCATACTCATTCTCTCTGCCTCTCCAGCCAGCGCCCCCACGGCTCTCCGGCCTTTGTAGCTTAAATTGCCCAAATCAAACCCGTCTCGCGGATACAAGTTTCAATATGAGTGCCGAGGCGGATAACGGCAGCAGACTAGGTAGCAATACTATATCGCAAAAATTATAGAATGGGAGAGAACGGATTCAAGTATATTGTGTCCGGCCTGCCTAGCGGGAATCACAGGCGCCGAGAGGGAGCCGACCTTGTCGGCATCGAAGCCGACGCCCTGTCTGCCGCTAAGCGCTGGATAATGAGCTTGCTGATTTAACAAGCCACGCGAATTAATTTACCTTCAGTAGGATCAGGGCACTAGACGGTAATTGTGGATTCCTGCACCTAGCGACAGGCTAGTACCTGCAACTTGCGGTACCCACCACATGCGCCGCATCCAGGTGTGCTGGCTGGTCATCATCCGGTGACCGAGATAATCCATGACTGCAGGGCTCACTTGCGTGGCAAAATAGATCGCATTCGAGTGCGCAAATGGCCGCAGCAGGGGGTCGCTTTCCGTTCCATAGCCACCAGATACGGCTCGACGAGTAGAGTATGCATCGAAGACGGCGGCACTGTGGCCTGCGGCTACCAATCCATACCAGGTTTTTCGTTGGCGAGCCGTTTCGTAGCTCCCGCGGGCAGCAGGTTTTACGGGAGTCTTTAATAAAGATTCACTCGCAGGCAGGACATTTTCCGCAGTCATGGAATCGAGCGAGCTGGACTCTGGAGCAACATCTACCTTCGCGATCGGGGCGTCCGGAAGTTTGGACTTTTCTGCCGCCGCAACAACAGTTGCTTCAGAGTGCGTGGCAGCTACTTTCAAATCCTCAACGGAGTTTTGAGGTGCGTCGGCAGGCATGGCCGTAAAACAAAAGAGAGCCACAGTGGTTAGCAGCAAGACTCACCTCAGTAATCGCAGAGCGGTGGTGGGATCCGTTTGGCTGCGACCTTCACCACTTTACTGTCCATAGGGACAGGTGTCACTGGCCCATTGGTCACAATCTGGGTGGTACTGACTGGCAGGACTTTTGGTTGGGACTCGCTGCTGCTGAAACCTGCTTCATCGTACTTTACAACACGGATGTTGGAGGTACTTTGAGCCCCGCGAAGGTGAAATGGTTTGTACCCTCCACCTGCTATATTATTTATTATCAATAACATCCCTAGTATTTCTTCTTGTTAAGAATCCTCTCCCCGAGAAGATCCAGCGATGTTAGAGCTGTTTCCCTGGTGCTCGATGGAGTTCGCAGGATTGTCTGAAGTTGATCGCGACTGCCACCATGAAGCTTCGCGCCATGAACTAGCTCTCAGTCGAGACTGCAAGAAGCGGGCGCTCTTCGTAGGACAAGTCCTGCTATAATCCCGCGCAACTGCCGTGTGCTTCAAATGAAGGGGGAATTAGTGGCTCCTGACTCAGCTTCAGCGAAACGCGCGCCAACTCCTCAAAGAGGATCGAAAGCTCCGCGGTTCATCGTGATCGAAGGTCCGCTGCGCGTAGGGAAGACAACTCTCGCGCGAATTTTGGCAGAACGGTTGCACGCGCGGCGCATTTACGATTGCGAAGACAATCCATTTCTAGGGGATTTTTATGCAGAGAAGGCAGGAGCGGCGTTTCGCGCGCAGATGTATTTTTTGATCGAGCGTCAGAAACGCGTGCGTGAGGCACAGGCAGCGGACGGTCCCGGCCCTGTCATTTCCGACTTCCTGATGGAAAAAGATCGAATTTTCGCTAATTTGAACCTGGATGACGAAGAACTGAAACTCTATGAGCGCTATTACGAATCCGTCACGCAAGATTTGACGAAACCAGATTTGGTTATTTATCTTCAGGCAAAGCCGGAAATCCTGCGTACCCGCATCGCGAAGAAAAAAGTTTCAGAAGAAAAACAGATCTCTCCGGAGTATGTAGAGGAAGTTGCCAGAGCGTACGAACATTTCTTCTTTCGCTATTCAGGAGCAGATCTGTTGGTGATCGATACTTCTGAAATTGATTTCGTGGAACGGAGCGAGGACTTGCAGCAGCTCTTGGGCAGACTGCAGGAACCAGTGAAAGGCACGCAATACTTCCTACCCCTCGGTGGAACAGATTAGCCCGGTGGAATCGCGCACATTGGGCGGTTTCACATCTTCCATTTGTAATAGCCGTAAGCACCAGAACTCGAAATCTCTTGTGAGGGATTGCCATGGATCAATGGACAAGACGTAAATTCTTCGTCACTACCCTAGCGGGAAGTGCTCTTGTGGGGGCCGATCGCCTGTTGGGAGACTCGCTGCCAAGCGAGCATCCCGGTACTTTGGAGAGTTTGCCGCCCTCCATCTCTGCGGACATTGCCAAGCGCCCCGTGATTATCTCCGCTGCAAATGGGCTGAATGCTTTGCAGAAGGGCATGGATATTCTAAAAGGCGGCGGAGACACGCTGGATGCCACCGTCGCGACGGTAACGATCGTTGAAGATGATCCCAACGATGATTCGGTGGGTTATGGCGGATTGCCCAACGAGGAAGGCGTTGTGGAACTTGACGCCAGCGTAATGCATGGGCCTACCCGGCGTGCTGGTTCCGTGGCCAGCGTGCAGCGAATCAAAAACGTTTCACGATTAGCGAAAACGGTCATGGAACGAACCAACCACGTCATGATCGTGGGCGATGGGGCGCGTCGATTTGCCGTGGACGAGGGGTTCGAAGAGATGAATCTGTTGACCGAACACTCTCGGAAGATTTGGCTCGCGTGGAAGGCAAAGACCAGTTTCAACTGGCGCCCGGGAATCGACAGTCCTGAATGGAAAGAACATATGTCGTCCTTGTATGACGGCGATAGCGTCAAAATTGCTTATGCCGAGCGGATGATTTCTCGCCCTCCCACCGGCACCATCAATTGCTTAGCCGTAAATGAAAAAGGCGATGTCAGTGGCACAACAACAACGTCCGGGCTGGCCTGGAAGATTCCTGGGCGCGTTGGAGATTCGCCGATTATAGGCGCGGGCCTGTATGTCGATGGAGATGTCGGCGGTGCGGGCTCAACAGGCAAGGGAGAAGAGAACATCAAAATTTGCGGCGGCCACACCATCGTCGAAATGATGCGCAAAGGTATGAAACCTGCCGATGCCTGCCTGGAAGCGCTCGGCCGGGTGGTGCGGAACTACCATGGGAACAAAACAAAACTCCAAACTTTTCACCTCTACTATTACGCGTTGAACAAGGATGGAGAGTTTGGCAGCGCTTCGCTCTGGAAAAATGGCTATGAGGAAAACAAAGTGGCCAGTTTCGCCGTACATGACGGCACGAGCGCAAGACTGGTGCCCTGCAAGCCCTTCTTCGACGAAATCGGCCACGAAGAGTAGATATTGCTCACATACTAGACGGAGTCGTTCCTGCGAATCAGTTCGGGCGTCAGTGGTTTAAATGTTGTCAGCTTAAGCGAACCACTAGCCAATGACGATTCGCAGGAAGTTTTTCTTCCCTGCTCTCAACAGGAATTGCGCGGGCTTGCTGAGATCGATTTCCTTGCGCACGTCTTCCACGCAAACTTCGTCTATCTCTACTCCGCGCTGCTTGATCAAGCGTTCAGCTTCGCTTTTTGAAGAAGAGAATTTCAACTCCACCAGTAGACTGGTGAGTCTTTTCGGCGTACCAAGCGGTAGATGGTGGACCGGAGCCTCTGCTGGTGCCTGCCGGTCTCGAAAGACCCGCTGGAAATTCTCAACGGCCTTGCGGGCAGCATCGTTTCCGTGGAAACCAGATACGATTTCTTCCGCCAGTTTCATCTTCGCGTCCATGGGGTGCAGTGCTCCGCCAGTCACCTGATCTTTGATGGTGGTGATTTCCTTCGGCGTCCGGTCGGTTACCAACTCGTAGTAAGACCACATCAACTCGTCGGGGATGGACATCATTTTCCCGAACATTTCCGAAGGCGATTCAGTGATCCCAACATAATTGCCAAAACTCTTCGACATCTTTCGCTGGCCGTCGAGACCAACCAGTATGGGCATCATGACCGTGACCTGCAGCTCCTGGTTGTACTCACGCTGAATCTCACGCCCAATCAGCAGGTTGAATTTCTGCTCCGTCGCGCCCAATTCCACATCAGCTTCCAGCACAACGGAATCGTAAGCCACCAGCAGTGGGTAGAGAAATTCATGCACCGAGATCGGTTGTTGCTCAGTCAACCGCTTGCGAAAGTCTTCTCGTTCGAGCATCCGCGCGACACGGTATTTGGCGCAAAGCCGAACAATGTCATAACTGGTCAGCTTATCCAGCCATTCACTGTTGTAGCGGACTTCCGTTTTGTTGCGATCGAGAATTCGAAAAACCTGTTCGAGATACGTTTGCGCGTTAGCATTCACCTGCTCGCGAGTCAGCGGCGGCCGCGTTTCCGACTGGCCCGTCGGATCGCCCACCATGGCGGTGAAATCTCCTATTAAGAAAACAGCGGTGTGACCCATTTCCTGAAAATGCTTTAGCTTGCGAATGACAACCGTATGGCCAAGATGAATGTCTGGCGCCGTTGGGTCCACGCCAAGCTTCACCCGCAAAGGCTTTCCCGTTTTCAGAGATTTTTCGAGTTTTGCGCGCAACTCAACTTCAGGAATAATTTCAGAGACGCCCTTTCTGAGGTACGCCAACTGCTCATCAATCGGCTTGAACTTTGTTTCTGTTGTCATTGCGCTCCATTGCAATCGCCGTTTGCGCGATTAGTTATTTTTCAACTGGTCAAAACCCTGCGGCCGACGATTTTGTATTTCCCGCTCAGAATAATTGTCACTGCCTCTGTGTAGATGCGGTGCTCTTCGCGCAAGATCCGCTCCGACAGTGCATGTTCATCGTCCTGATCGAAGACAGGCACTGCCGCTTGAAGAACAATCGGGCCCGCATCGAGATTTTCATCGACGAAATGAACTGAGCATCCGGCAAATTTCACTCCGTAGTCGAGTGCCTGCTTCTGCGATTCCAAACCGGGAAAGGAAGGCAGGAGCGACGGGTGTATGTTCAATATGCGTTGCGGAAATGCCGCGATGAAATAAGGCGAGAGTAACCGCATGTATCCTGCAAGACAAATCAGATCAACCTTGTGCTCCTGCAACAGCGCGACGACTTGCCGGTCGTACTCTTCTCGCTGCAATCCTTTGGAGGCGATAGCCCGGGCATTAATCCCACGCCCTTTGGCGCGGTCCAAACCCAGAGCATCCGGCTTGTTGCTGACGACAATGGCAATTTCGGCGTTGGGAATACGGCCACAGGCGACACTATCCGCCAATGCCTCAAAATTCGAGCCGCGACCGCTTAAGAGAACTCCGATTCGCTTATTCATAAAGAAAAAACGTTAGCACAACTGGGGAAGTGGGCGAAATGCCAGCGGCAGTCTTGCAGCAGCAAGCAACTACAGATTTAGTGCTCCGGAATAAACTACACGCGCTTTACCGGTGTCACCTTTCTCAATGCGTCCAATGCGGAAGAATTTCTCACGCCGCCGCTTCAGATCGGCCTCAACTTCCTTCACATAGGCGGCGGGCACACTGACGATCATACCCACGCCCATGTTGAAGGACTCCAGCAATTCGTCGCTATCCATCTCTCCGACTTTGGCGAGATATTTGAAAATTAGTGGAATCGGCCAGGTATCCAGATCAATCGTGGCCTTCACTCCGCTGGGCAACACACGCGGAAGATTGCCTGGAATGCCTCCACCGGTGATGTGTGCCAGCGCGGAAACCCAACCCTTCGCCAAGATATTCTTCAGTGCTGGGGCGTAGCAAACATGCGGCTTCAGAAGCTCCGCGCCAATTTTGTTGCCCACTTCTGCGACATAGGTATCGGGTTTGTGCTTAGCGACTTCGAACACCAATTTCCTGGCAAGTGAGTACCCATTGGTGTGCAATCCTGCGGACGGCAGTCCCAGCAACGTGTCGCCGGGTTTGACCGCTTTTCCGGTCAACACCTTCTTGCGCTCAACAATGCCAACAATGAATCCCGCTAAATCGTATTCGCCCGGTGCGTAAAATCCCGGCATTTCTGCCGTCTCGCCACCGATCAGCGCACATCCAACTTTGCGGCAAGAACGGCTCATGCCGTCCACCAACTGCTCAACGACGGCTGGGTCCAACTTGCCCATGGCCAGATAGTCGAGAAAAAATAGCGGCTCCGCCCCTTGCACCAGAATATCGTTCACGCAATGGTTCACCAGGTCGCCACCCACCGTGGAGTGAACACCCATAGCCATCGCCACTTTAAGTTTTGTACCGACACCGTCAGCACTAGAGACCAGCACCGGTTCTTTCCACTTTTTCAAATCAAGTGCAAATAGGGCGCCGAAGCCGCCGATGCCGCCCAGAACGGCGGGCGTAAAGGTGCGGCTGGCTAGATGCCGGATGCGCTGCTTGGCATCGTCGGCAACGGCAATGTTGACTCCAGCGTCGGCGTATTTCATGGTCTGCCGCCTCAACGTTTCGTTGGCGAATCTATCACTAAGAGTGATCCCGCAGTCCGGCACCGGTGGGACAGTGTGTGGCCAGCGAGAACGAGTTACCCGTGACGGGTCACTCTGTTGGGATTCGAGTCTCTAATTCAATTAAGAGTCCGGTCGAGGGGCGGCCCGGACATCTACAGCTTAAAACAAATGGAACAGGCGGCGCCAGCGGACAGTGCCCGGGTGAATCAGGGCATTTCCGTAGGCAAGGAATCTCGCACCGATGTCTCCATTCCATGCGTCTCGCGGTGCCTCCAGCGACATGTAGATTAACACCGGAGTGCCGAGGATATCATTGCGAGGCACACATCCCCAATAGCGGCTGTCCAGGGAATTTTCCCGATTGTCGCCCATCACGAAATAACAGTTGTCCGGCACTTTGAATGGTAATCCCGAAAATTCTCCTATCAATGATGACCGCATCGGGGGTTCCGTGCGACCGATCGTGTAGTTTTCTTCCAACTTCTTTCCGTTAATCCAGACCGCTCCGTCGTGGACATCCACAGTTTCACCGGGCAATCCAATCACGCGCTTCACATAGTCAGGAAGCGAAGTGTCATAGGGCGGTTTGAAAATTACGATCTGCTGCCGTTTGGGATTCTTCCAAAGCGGAACATGTAAGTTGGTGAAAGGAATCCCTGCATCATATCCCAGGCGGCTCATGATCAGGTGATCGCCGATCAGCAGCGTGTTTTCCATGGAGGCCGAGGGGATCACGCGAGCTTGACCCAGTGTCCCATTGATCAGCATGAATGCCAGAATCACCCAGAACCAGGCGATGATCTCGCTCTTCACCTTTACACTCATTGGTACATCTGTTTCTTTTGTTCGTTCGTCCTTCTTTTTGTTCTTCGTGACTTCAGCCTTCACGATTCACCTTTGACACCTTTAAACGATGAGCCCGTTCACATCTTGCGTTCTTTTTGGGATTAATGAAAAGTTCCGAAGAGCCGTTTCCAGCGAATTTTGCTGGGATGCAGCACAGCGTTTCCATAGGCTAGCAATCGCTCGCTGAAATTGCCATTCCACGCATCTCCCGGCGCATCGACCGACATATAGATAGTGACGGGTGTGCCGAGAATATCGTTTCGTGGCACGCACCCCCAGTAGCGGCTGTCGTAAGAATTCCCCCGATTGTCGCCCATCACAAAATAATGGTCTTTTGGCACAACCAGAGGTAGCCCGCGAAAAGGCGGCAGTAATTCAGAGTGGTAAGGTAGCTTCGTGGGGCCAGTCGTGTAATTCTCTTCCAGCTTCTTGCCGTTGATCCACACAGCTCCATCGTGGATATCAATCGTGTCGCCGGGCAAACCAATTACGCGTTTGATCAAATCCGTTTGGTTCTGGGCATAGGGAGGCCGAAAAATTACAATCTGCTGACGATGCGGATTCAACCAGAGGGGCACATGTAAATTAGTGAACGGCACGCCGGCGTCGTACCCCAACCGGCTCATGATCAGGTGGTCACCGACGAGCAGGGTCTTTTCCATGGAGCCGGAAGGGATCACCCGAGCCTGGCCAATTGTTCCGTTGATCAGCAGGAAAGCCAGGACTACCCAGGTCCACGCCATCACTTCCTTCTTCACCAGAGTGACTAAGGAGGAATCCGCTTCGGTACCGGTTTTATTTCTCTTTGTTTTGTACTCAGCCTTCACGTTCCACCGTCACTGCTTCGCGAAATTTTCCGTTTTCGCGAACTTCCAGTTGCACGAGATCCGTGGGATAGACGCCCGTGTAGCAACTGGTGCAAAACTTGCCCTCTGTATCGTTCACCGCTTGCCTCAGACCAGCCAACGAAAGGTAACCAAGCGAGTCCGCCCCCAAAAACCTACGAATCTCTTCGGGCGAATTCGAAGAAGCGATCAATTCTTCCTTGGTGGGTGTGTCTACGCCGTAGTAACAAGGCGAAACGGTTGGCGGGCAACTGATTCGCATGTGCACTTCTTTAGCACCGGCCTCACGCACCATGCGTACCAATTTCCTGCTGGTTGTACCACGAACAATGGAATCATCCACTAGAACCACGCGCTTGCCGGCGATGAGGCTGCGCACTGGATTCAGCTTCAACTTGACGCCGAAATTGCGAATCGCCTGCGAAGGCTCGATAAACGTGCGCCCGATGTAGTGATTCCGGATCAGGCCCATGCGGAATGGAATTTTCGATTCTAAAGCAAAACCGATTGCGGCCGGAACTCCGCTATCTGGAATCGGCACGATCATGTCTGCGTCTACGGGATGCTCGCGAGCCAGCAGGCGCCCTAGCATTTCGCGTGATTCATTCACGGGACGATTGAAGACGATACTGTCTGGCCGTGAAAAATAGACGTGCTCGAAAATGCAGTATTGGTGTGGCTTCGGGGGGCTGAAATGAATAGATTCCAATCCAGCCTTCGAAATGCGCAACATCTCTCCAGGTTCAATTTCGCGGACGTATTGGGCATTCAGAAGATCGAACGCGCACGTTTCCGAAGCCACGACCCACGCGTCATTCCCACCCTCGCCAGGAATTTTTCCCAAGGCCAATGGCCGAAACCCGCGAGGATCTCGCACCGCGTACATTTCTTCGGGCGTCAGCACCAGGAGCGAGTAAGCACCCTCCACCTGATTGAGCGTATCGCCGAGCGCGCCGGAAAAATTGCGCGCTTGTGATTTGGCGATCAGGTGCATGATTACTTCGGTATCGCTATTTGTCTGGAAGATGGAGCCGCGATGTTCGAGCTTGCGCCGCCACTCGCCTGCATTGGTCAGATTCCCATTGTGCCCGACGGCGATCTTGCCCTTGTTGCAGTCGATCATGATCGGCTGCGCATTCAGTAAGGCTTTGTCGCCCGCCGTGGAATACCGCGTGTGGCCTATGGCAGATGTTCCCGGTAGCCTAGCCAAGATGCGAGGCTGAAAGATCTCTTCCACTTCGCCCATGGCTTTGTGCATGTTCAGGTCATGACCGTCACTGGCCACAATTCCGGCGGATTCCTGTCCGCGATGCTGAAGCGCGTAGAGCCCAAGGTACGTTATGTTGGCCGCTTCTGGATGACCGAAAACGCCGAACACACCACACTCGTCGTGAAAATGATCGTCCGCGTATGCGAGTTTTGGTTTCATGGGAGTTTCAATGCGCGCTCGAGCGAATTGGCCCAAACGTCCCTGAGCAACTGAACAGCACCTGATAGGACAGTATGACCTTTATATTGGATGCGCAGAGTATTGTCACGGGTAACTTTGCCGATTTCGTGGCAATCCACGCCCGCATTGCTGGCCGCCAGAGTAATTGAGGCAGCGTGATTGGGAGCAACGGAAATTATGGCGCGGGCGCCAGCCTCGCCGAACAATGCGTATTCCGCCGGCAGAGACCCGTCGAAAGAAATTTCGGCACCAAGGCCGGTTGCCGCAAAGCACGATTCGGCCACGGCTACAGCCAAGCCACCGTCACTAAGGTCGTGCGCCGAATGCACGCCCTCAGGCTTCGTCAGCGAGACGAGAAAATCAATCAAGCGGCTCTCAGCAGTCAGATTTATTGGGGGCGGTTCTCCCGCAACGATGCCGCTCAGCGTTTTTGCATACTCCGAGGACGAGAATTCTTGTTGATAGTCGTGCTTTTCAGATAGCCGCTTCGACGCGGCGCGTGGAGTTCCATCGAGCAATAAAATCACGTCGCCTTCATTGCAAAATGCGATTTTTTGAACTTTGCTGGCGTCTTCCAGAATGCCGAGGATGCCGATCGTCGGTGTTGGATAGATCGATTTGCCGAGCGTTTCGTTGTAAAAACTAACGTTGCCGCCGGTGATCGGTGTGTGGAGCGCGATACAGGCCTCGCCGAGTCCATCGATTGCCTGCGAAAACTGCCACATTACTTCCGGTTTTTCCGGACTGCCAAAATTCAGGCAATTGGTGGCCGCAATCGGCTTGGCGCCGGAGGTTGCCACATTTCGAGCCGCTTCCGCCACCGCATGCATTGCACCCACTTTAGGATTCAAATAACTCCAACGTCCGTTGCCGTCCGTAGCGAGGGCCAGCGCACGCTTCGTTTCTTTTACGCGCACAACAGCCGCATCGCTCGCTCCCGGACCTGCCAGAGTGTTCGTGCGCACCATGGTGTCGTACTGTTCGGTGATCCAGCGCTTAGAAGCAATGGTCGGCGAGGCCAGCAGTTTTCCGAAATTGGAACTGAGATCGGTTCGTTCACCCACGAACTGGAACCAATCTTTTTCCGATTCCTGGCGTGGCTGCGGATTTGCAATCGCTCGATTATAGACAGGGCCTTCTTCGGCAAGCGGATGCGCGGGAATCTCCGCAACGATTTTGCCGTGGTCTCTCACCACAAGCAATTCACCATCTTTAACTTCGCCAACAACAGTAGCGTCGAGTCCCCACTTCTTGAACACGCCAAGCACTTCCTGCTCGCGGCCCTTTTCTGCCACCAGCAGCATGCGCTCCTGTGATTCGCTCAACATGATTTCGTAGGGGCTCATGCCCGTTTCGCGTTGCGGCACTTTCGCGAGATCAATTTCGATTCCCGTTCCGCCACGCGAAGCCATTTCGCACGTTGAACAAGTCAACCCTGCTGCGCCCATATCCTGGATGGCAATTACTGCGCCAGTTTTCATGGCTTCAAGGCAAGCTTCGAGCAACAACTTTTCCACGAACGGGTCGCCGACCTGCACATTGGGACGCTTCTGCTGGGATTCCTCGGTGAACTCCGCGGACGCCAGCAACGACGCGCCGTGAATTCCGTCGCGTCCTGTTTTTGCTCCGACGTATATCACCGGATTGCCGGTTCCCTTGGCTTTAGCGAAAAATAGATCTTCTTTGCGCGCGATACCAAGCGCCAAGGCGTTCACCAGCGGATTCTGCGAATAGCAGGGTTCGAATACAACTTCACCGCCTACGGTTGGCACGCCGAAACAGTTTCCGTAGTGCGCCACGCCGCGGATGACACCATCCAGAATGCGGCGATTGTTCGCGGCTTCTTCTTCGCTCGTTTGCCCAGAGGCAACGATTTCACCAAAGCGCAACGAATCCAGAATGGCTATCGGGCGCGCCCCCATGGTGAAAATGTCGCGAAGAATTCCGCCAACACCTGTTGTAGCCCCCTGGAATGGTTCCACATAGCTGGGATGATTGTGCGACTCGATCTTGAAAGCCGCGACAAGCCCATCGCCAATGTCCACGACGCCTGCGTTTTCGCCCGGTCCTTGCACGACCAGCTTGCCGCGCGTCGGCAACCGTTTTAGGTGTACTTTGCTGGATTTGTAGGAGCAGTGCTCGCTCCACATCACACTGAAAATGCCTAGTTCCGTGATGTTCGGATCGCGTCCCAAAATTTTCTGGATGCGCGCGTACTCTTCTGCAGTTACTCCGTGCTCCGCCGCAATTGCCGGCGTTACTTTGATTTCAGTTTGTGCGGTCGCCATTTCCCCTGCTTAGGATCTCGGCAGCGCATCAATTCGCGCCACCCCTCAAAATCTCGTCGTCGCACCGCTCTTACGCAGTTGCTTTGTGGCCAACTCCAACCAGAGCTTCCATCATCGACTGGAAAATTATTAAGCCATCTTCCGAATCCAATGCCTCTTCCACCGCGCGTTCCGGGTGCGGCATCAAACCCGCCACGTTGCGTTCCCGGTTGCAGATACCTGCGATGTTGTATGCGGATCCGTTCGGATTCCCGGCGTTGTCATCTTTCCCGTCTGTCGTCGTGTAGCGAAACAAAATCTGCCGGTTCTTCTCAAGCTCGGCTAGCGTCTTTTCATCGCAGGTATAGTTACCGTCGCTGTGCGCGATGGGAATCTTCAGTATCTGGCCCTTCTTGGCTGCGTTCGTGAACGGCGAATCGGTCTGCTCCACGCGAATGTGTACGTGGCGGCAGATGAAACGAAGACCAGAATTGCGCATCATGGCGCCTGGTAGCAGTCCAGCCTCCAGCAAAATCTGGAAGCCGTTGCAAATCCCCAGAACCAAACCCCCGCTCTTTGCGAACTTCTCAACCGATTTCATCACCGGAGAGAAGCGCGCAATGGCACCAGTCCGCAGGTAGTCCCCATAGGAAAAGCCACCCGGCAGAATGATTGCATCGCAATTGTGTAGTTCTTGAGACTGATGCCAAATGAACTCGACTGGCTTGTGTAGAACGTGACCGATGGCGTGGTACGCATCGTGATCGCAGTTGGACCCGGGAAAGACGACGACTCCAAATTTCATGATCCACCTCCGGGTATCGTTATTGGGAACTTCTATTTTAGCACAGCGCTCTGTTCTGGGGGACCATGTCAGGGGCTGAATGAATTCCATTTACCCGGCGTGGAAAGATCTAGAAATTCGGCAGGAACCTGGTGACCAGCACAACTGATTCGGTGAGCTCGCCGTTCACTTGCGCACATTTCTATAGCGATCGTCCTGGAAGCGAGGACGGCGCGGGACTCGGGGCAGCACCCGGCACGACCGGAGTGACAACACCGTCGAGACCGAGGACATTCACCAGACTTGAATTCGAAGGGACGATGTATTTTGTGTTCTGCGCCAATGTATTGTTCAAAACTTCCAGTCGGCGCATGGTTTCGGCACGTTCTTTAAAATAGCTTTCGGCCGCGTTAGACACCAATTTAATGGCTTCCGCTTCGGCGTTAGCACGGGTGATGCGAGCTTGCGCATCTCCCTCGGCCTTCAGAATTTCGGATTGCTTTTTGCCCTCTGCCTGCAGAATCTGGCTCTGCTTGATGCCTTCCGCTTCCAGCACGGCTGCGCGCTTTTCCCGTTCTGCTTTCATCTGGCGGGACATCGCATCGGTAATATCGCGAGGCGGCTCGATCTTCTGCACTTCCACGCGCGTAACCTTGCAGCCCCAGTTGTTCGTGGCTTCGTCCAAAACCTCGCGCAAATTCGTGTTGATCATGTCGCGCGCGACCAGCGTTTCGTCCAGCGTGCGATCTCCAATCAAATTGCGCAGATTGGTTTGCGCCAGGGTAGTGCACGCGTATCCGAAATCCTGCACTTCATATTGCGACTTCACCGGATCGATCACTTTGTAGTAGACCACCGCATCCACCTCCACGGTGACATTGTCTTTGGTGATCAATTTTTGCGGCGGAACTGTAATTACCTGCTCACGCATATCCACACGCACAATGTCGTCCACA
The DNA here is from genome assembly GCA_963726725.1 of Candidatus Acidiferrales bacterium. GTDB lineage: Bacteria > Acidobacteriota > Terriglobia > Acidiferrales > UBA7541 > Acidiferrum. Next base: position 59,333 of record CAVSDV010000017.1, on the reverse strand, counting down.
AACGGAACGATAAATGTGAGTCCAGACTGCGCCATGGCGTGATATTTCCCTAAACGCGTAATCAACCCTTTTTCATACTGTTTTACCGTGCGCGCCGCCTTCGCCAGAGTCAGGAGCGCGAAGATGACTATGACGATGAGAAATGCCGTAATCCCCAAGTTTGGATCCATATCGCCTCACTTCACCTTGAGTGTCACACCTTCGACTGATTGCACCGTCACCACGGCTCCCACTTCCCGGGCCGAATCATCCGCACTGGTCAACTCTGCGCGCCACGTTTCGTCGCCCAGTTTAACCATGCCTGCAACTCTAGGGGCAATTCGCTTGGTGACAACACCGGTTTTGCCTACCACCGCGTCAGCATTACTGGCATGGTTTTTCACCGTCAGTTTGGCTTTCAGCCAACGCCTGAACAACAACAGATAGAGCAGTGCAAGTCCCGCTGCGGCCAACAATCCGATGGTGGCCGATCCGAAGAGCAGGCCTACGGCACCGCCAGCCGCTAACGAAGCGCCTACCAGAGCCAGATCAAAACCCGTCACCGCTCCGAGCGCCAATTCGATAATCACGCACACTACCCCGCCAATCACTAACAGCCAGTTTGTCCAGGTTGCCAAAACGGAACTCCTTTTGCCGTAAATGTTGGAAAAGGTACCAGTAGCCTTCTCCGCACGCAGTGACAGGGGATACAGCCCTTCGGTCTGAGAGTGAAAATGCAGACGTTACTTTCTGCTTCGAGAGTTCTTTCCGGATTTCTTGGACTTCAATGCGGCCATCAATTCTCTACGCTTTTTCCCGGCCCAGCCCGGCTTGTTTGCCTGACGGCCCCGCGCAATTCCCAGCGCATCCGCCGGCACATTGTCTGTAATCGTAGAACCCGCTGCGATATACGCGCCGTTGCCGATCTTCACGGGTGCAATCAATGCCGAATCGCTACCAATGAAAACATGATTGCCAATGGTGGTTGGGTGTTTATGAAATCCATCGTAATTGCAGGTGATCGTTCCGGCTCCAATGTTGGACTTCGCTCCAATTTTCGCGTCGCCCAGATAAGTCAGGTGCATGGCCTTGGTGCCTTCGCCCACAACACTGTTCTTGAGCTCAACGAAGTTTCCAATCCGCGCGCCGCTCTTCAGATGGTTCAAAGCTCGCAGCCGCGCAAACGGGCCAACCACCACGTCCGAATCCAAACGGCTCTGTGTCATCACGCAATACGGTTCGACAACAACGTCGTCTCCCAGAAACATGTCGTGCAGTACGCTACCGGTCTTGATCACGCAGCGCGCGCCAATCTTTGTTTTCCCCAATAACTGCACACCGGATTCGACTATCGTGTCTTCTCCTGCGACAACGTCTGAATCGATCACCACGCTTTCGGGCAATTGAATGGTTACGCCGTCACGCATCAATGCTTCGCGTTTCCATTCGCGGAAGGTGTGGTCTACTCCGGCAAGTTCCGCGCGGGTATTGCATCCCAGAGTTTCCCGTGAGTCTTCGGCAATCTCCGCCTGCACTGTCTCACCCTTGCTGTTCAATATCGCAATCGCATCGGTAAGATAGATTTCCCGATGTTTGTTGTTAGGCTTCACCTGCGCCAGTGCCGGCCACAGTTTTGCCGTCGTAAAACAGTACATGCTCGAATTGATTTCGTTCAGTTCACGCTGCTCCGGGGTGAGTTGCGCTTCTTCGATAATCGCTGCGACCGCGTCACCCGACTTTCGCAAAATTCGACCGTAGCCCGAGGGATCCGCCAAAACCGCGGTCAAAATTGTCGTCGCGGCATTTCCACTTTTATGTTTAGCCAGCAGCGCGCGCAGTGTCTGGGTTCGCACCAGTGGCGCATCACCCGGCAGCACAATCACATACTTGGCATTCCCAATCGCTCGCTTGGCCACGAGCAGGGCGTGACCCGTGCCGTTTTGCGGCTGCTGCAAAACTGTTTCGACCTCCAGCGGCGCGCAAACTTCCGCGACCTTGTCTGCCTGATGCCCAATTACGGCAATGGTCTTCTTGGCGCCAAGAGGCTGACACGCTCGCACGACGTGTTCGAGGAGCGGGCGCCCTCCCGCTGGATGCAGCACCTTCGCCAATCTCGATTTCAGTCGAGTTCCTTTGCCCGCGGCGAGTATGAGTATTGCCAGGTCTTTATTTGCCATAGGCCAGCATTGTCCCGTGAGGAGGGCTCTTTTGACAATGATTCTGTATTCCAGTCGTGACCGAATCGAGGTCAGCTAGTTAGTCTGCGGCGGGAAGTAATATAGAGGTTTCCTTATGCCCGTTTGAGGATTCATCAGTGGTTACTACCCAGGAAGAAGAGTCCTTCAGAAGGCGGCTAACTAACTGCGTGTGGAGGGCGTGACCAGCTTTTCGAGCTTCGACCCGACCCAAAAGCGGCAGTCCGACTAGCGCCAGGTCCCCGATCAGATCCAGTGCCTTGTGCCGTCCAAACTCGTCCGGAAAGCGCAGGGGTCCATTCATAATGCCATCTCTTGTCAAAACGATGGCATTATCCAGCGAACCACCACGTATCAAGCCCATCGCCCGCAAAGGTTCAATATCGCTTTCAAAGCAGAACGTTCGAGCGCGCGACAGCACCTGGCGGAAGGTCTCTGGATTCACCACCATTTCCACTTCCTGCTGGCCTACTTGCGGATGGGGAAAATCGACATAGCAGCGCACATGAAATTCGTCGGCAGGATAAATCCCGATGCGGCGACCATCCTCGACCACTTCCACAGGCCTGATAACCTTGAGATATTTCCGTTTACGCCGCAGTTTGCGGATCCCTGCCTGGTCAATCATTTGGATAAATGGTTCTGCAGAGCCGTCGAGAATCGGGACTTCAATCGCGTCAATGTCGATAAAGATGTTGTCGATGCCACACGAATATATGGCGGCAAGCAGATGTTCGGTCGTGGAGAGCAGAACACCTTGCTTCATCAAGCTCGTGGCGTAGCTGACTCTGGCCACATTGGAACCGTGCGCTTCGATTAAGAATTGATCCAGATCGACGCGGCGGAAGACGATTCCAGTGTCGGCGGGTGCCGGCATCAGTCGCAGTTTTCCGTGGACTCCCGTGTGCAGCCCGACCCCCTCGGTCTCGACTGGTCGATGAATCGTCGTTTGAAGCATTGGTCAAATCTAAGTATAGCAAACTGTCGGCCATTTCAAACCGTAATTGTCCTTATGTATCAATAACTTACAGACAGCTATAACCGAACTCGGCAGGGTGGTGTGTCTTTGACGCAACAATTGGTCATTTTCCGTGTCTCTAGCGCCTGCTCAGTTTCTTTAGCCCAGTGATTCTTTCGTGAAGCCCTCCAACTCTTCCGCCCGTCTACTCATCTCAATGCTATACTTTGATTTTGTTGCCTAAATAGGATGGTGCTGGATGAATCGCTGGGCTCGCGTCGGCATCTTGGCTGTTTCAGTTGTTATCTTTGGCTGGGTGGGCTTGGGCCACGTTTTGGGCCGCACCGCTAATGACAAAGCGTACAAGTCGCTGGTCGTCTATAGCGAGGTCCTGCAAAAGATCCAGCAGGACTACGTCGACGAGCCAAATATGCACCTGGTCGAAGCCGGCTCTTTGCACGGTCTCCTCGAGTCGCTGGATTCTGAGTCGAGCTACCTCACTCCTCGCGAATACACGGAGTACAAGCAAAAGGCTGCCACCGCGAACACCGGCGAAACTGGTTTGAATCTGAGTAAGCGTTTTGGCTACATCATCGTAACTTCCGTCATCCCCGACAGCCCCGCGGATAAAGCTGGCCTGCACAGCGGCGACATTTTTGAATCCGTCGCCGGATTTACCACCCGGGAAATGTCAGTCGGTCAGGCGCAAAATCTCTTGTCCGGCCCCACTGGTACAGGAGTGAAGGTAGGCGTGATTCGACGCGGCAAGACTGATCCGGATGAAGTCGATCTGGTTCGCACGAAATCCGCTCCTTCGAAGCTGGTGGCGCAGAGAATCGATAACGAGACCATGGCGTTCCGCTTCCCTTCCATCGAAACAGGCCGTGCGGAAGAATTGCGTGCCAAGTTACAGGAAGCCAGCAAACTCGGCGTCAGCAAGATTATCCTGGATTTGCGGGAATGTGGCCGCGGGTCCGTTCCCGAAGCCATTTCTATCGCTCGCTTGTTTGTGCCCTCGGGAACGCTGACTTCGCTGAAAGGTCAGACTATCCCCGAGCAGATTTTTGCTGCTGATCCGAGCAAACTCGTATGGAAGGGGCCCGTCTCCGTCCTGATGGATGGAACAACCACGGGCGCTGCGGAAGTACTTGCCGCATCTCTAGCGAATACCAAGCGTGGCGACCTTGTCGGCGATCGCACCTTTGGACTCGCTTCCGAACAGAAGCTAATCACGATGGACGATGGCGCTGCTCTCATCCTGACCGTTGCCAACTACTACAACGCCGATGGCAAGCCCATTCTGGAAGAAGGCGTAGCACCGACAGAAGTCGTTCGGGCCTCTTTGAACGCGGCTGACGACGGCGATGATGGCGATGACAATGCATCCACCACCAGCACACAGAAAGAGCCGCCACTGAGTCCACGACCACTGTCTTCGGATGACCTAATCCTGCGCAGAGCGTTGGAATTGCTCAAGAACCCCGTAAAGAAAGCCGCTTGATTCGCTCGTGCGTAGACGCTCGCCGGCTGCGCGGCGAACTCAATTTGCCATTCTGCTCGCTATCCTGTTTGGGCTGACGTTCGCCTTCGTTAGTTGCGACAAGTCAAAATCGCGCGACGCCTCTCGAAATTCCGTTCCTCGCTCCGCTCACCCATCGGGTAATCACTCTCCGCGATTGGCAATCATCATTGATGACGTTGGCAGCGATCCCACAGCTGTTGATGCAGTCTTTGCCTTGCCCTATCCCGTTACACTCTCCATCCTACCGGGCCATCCGCGTTCTACCGCGATAGCCGAGGAAGCGCATCGACGCGGATATCAGGTCATGCTCCACTTGCCCATGGAATCTCAGGCGAATGAAGCCCCCGAGGCGCAAGAACTGCGAACGGGTATGACTGCGCCGGAAATTTCACGTCTTCTTGGCGAAATGCTTCAGAGCGTGCCTTATGCGGTTGGCGTGAACAATCATCAGGGCTCATTGGCCACGACTGACCCTCACTTGATGGCGGAACTGATGCCGCAACTGCGCGCGCGAAATCTGTTTTTCGTGGACAGCCGCACGACCGCCGCTACCGTGGCTTACGACACTGCAGAACGAGATGGCGTGCATTCCGGCTTTCGGAATGTCCCTTTTCTGGATGATGTTCAGGAAGACTCGGCGATTCGCCGCCAACTGGAAATTGCGGTTCATGGCGCCAAAGAAAAAGGAGAGGCCATTGTCATCGGGCATCCCCATCCGGAAACACTGCGAGTTTTGCGAGAGATCTTGCCTTACCTGCAATCGCATGGCGTTGAACTGGTCCGCGTGTCGTCTTTAGTTCACTAATCAGCTAGCAGTTTCAGGTGACTCGACAGGCTGCTTTTGCTTCGCCGGAAAGAGCAGCGCAACCACCAGGAATTGCAGCCCCATTGTGACGAAACAGAATACGCTTCCTTCTGGACCAACGCTTCCTCCCGTCAGCCACTTCGCTCCGTGAAGAAATGAATCAGAGAGATGCCCCTGCAACACCGTTCCGCTGTTAGGCACCGAAAAAAGAAATGTTTCGCCCCAGTCAAAACTGGCGTGGAGACCCACGGCGTACCAGAGATTTCCAGTCCTGCGGAGCGTAAAGCAGAAAAATAATCCCACCAGGGCCACGCTCGCGGCTCCTACCAGACCTTCTCCAGGATTACCCAAATGCACAGCGCCAAATCCCAGGGAAAGCACGAAGGCCGCGGGCCAAAAGCCGATGCCATCGCCAAGAGTGAATTGCGTGTAGCCACGAAAAAGAAATTCTTCAAATAAACCTACTACGAGGAAGAACAAAAGATGAAATGCTCCCCAACGAACGATCTGGCTTCCCTGCAAAGCCAGTGAACCAAAGGAATAGCCGCCAAATGCGCTGATTAAGCCAATCAACGCACAGATTTCTACAATCCCAAACAGAAAACCGAGCCAGAATTTCCCACCAAAGAGACCGCGCAACGGGAGGCCATAGTCACCCAGCCGCCGCCCCTCCAACCGGGACATGAACAACGCCGCGCCGATTACCACAGCAAAACTAATCAACTCTTGTACTAGCAGCGCTTGCGGCGAAGGCACTCCAGCCGGTTTAAACAGCACTCGCGCTCCAAGTACAATTGCAGTGCTCAATGCGATGACAATCAGGAGGTAGACCAGCAATCGCCATCCCGCTCTCAGGCCTTCGGGCCCATGGATCCGATTCGATGAGGCTAGTTTGCGAAACCAGTGGCTGATTTGGCGGTTCGGGATGAGCCTGTGGTGGTCGCTCGAAATCCATCATTTCTCTTTACATTCCTTTTAGCGGCGTAATAGCTCTGAAAATGGCACTGTGCAAGAGTCGCCGGAAATAAAGTTCAAAGCGGCACAGACTGGTAGGTCGCAAGAGCATGTCACCTTTTAACCAATCTAGTGTACGCTACCGGTTAGTCTGTTCAGATCCAAATCTCGTGGGCTTCATGAAAACCTCAGATCCCCTACATTCAACTCGACTCATCGCAGGTCGACTGGCTCTTGATTTCGCCAATACTGCGTCTCATGCGCACGATTTATCGTGGGAAGGCTTTGTAACTTTTCTGGCCGACGCCAAAGTTGTCACTCACGAACGCGCCGCCCGCCTTCGAACCCTTCCCTCTTCAGAACCGCTCGCCGTGGAGGCGGTCCTTACCAAGATCTTACGTCTGCGGGAATCTCAACTGGCCATCTTTGCTGCAATCGCCAGGAAGAAGCCTATTGCAAGAGCCTGGATCGAGCCCATTAATCAAATCCTGCGCATTACCGAAGGCCACGATGAACTGGTGCAGCAGGGGAAAGTGTGGCGTCTGCAATATATCGCTCGAGAGCAGGGCCTGGAGTGGTTGCTTGCCGCCATTGCGCGTTCCGCCGCCGAACTTCTCCAGGAGGGCCCGGAAGCGCCCATTCGCCGGTGCGCCAACCCCAAATGCCGCCTATTCTTCTACGACGACTCTCGCACCCATCGCCGCCGCTGGTGCTCCATGGCCACGTGCGGAAATCGCCACAAAGTTGCCGCTTTCTTTCAGCGGCGACCCAAGCATCGTAATCAGTTTCAATGATTGCTCTCTATGGACAGATGCCGTTATCCTCCCAACTTCTAGAATTTGAAACGTATCGGTCAGGAGCGCATCTAAGCCTCCATGGAAAATCCAATGCCCAAGCTTTATGCGGTTCTTCTCTGTCTCGGCATGGCTACACTGATCGGCGGCCACACCGTTTCTTCAGCCACCGCCCCCACTCAATCTCGCAAGTTCTCGTTCACCTATCAGGTTCACATCCCCGTCACAGATGCCGCAAATGGAAAGTACTTCTTGTGGATTCCGCTGCCACAGGACGACAAATATCAGAAAATCGAAGACTTGCACATCGATAGTCCCGTTTGGTTCAAACAAGGCCGCGAAAGTTTTTACGACAATCCCTATGCCGAGTTTCACCCTGATGCGAAACAACTCCACGCTGGTTTCGACGCCACCATCCGTTTCGTCGCGGTTCGCTACGAACATAAAGTGGCCTTAGACTCGCTTCCGACGGCAAGTGCTGCTTCCAATCTGTCGAAAGATCCCTCCTTGCAGCGATACTTGGAACCCGACAAACTAGTACCCCTCAACGGGGTGATCGCGGAATTGGCCAAGGTGCATACGGCCGGCGATACGACAGACCTGGCTAAAGCCCAGCACATTTATGACTACGTTGTTGCCACAATGCGCTATGACAAAACTGGTGAGGGATGGGGTCGCGGCGATGCCATCTGGGCCTGCACCTCGAAACGCGGTAATTGCACGGACTTTCATTCGCTGCTGATCGGTATGATGCGAGCCTCCGGCATTCCCGCCCGCTTTGAGATCGGTTTCCCCCTACCCACTGGAAAATCCGAGGGAGACATTCCCGGTTACCACTGCTGGGCTGAGTTCTATCTGAATGGAACCGGATGGGTTCCCGTGGACGCTTCAGAAGCTTGGAAGAACCCCGCTAAACGCGATTACTTTTTTGGAGCGCACGACGAGAATCGCGTCTTCTTTAGCTACGGCCGGGATCTTCGCCTCTCGACCGAGCAAAAAGGAGATCCCCTGAACTATTTCATCTACCCCTATGCCGAACTCGATGGAAAACCCGTTTCCAGCTTCCAAACCCGCTTCTCATTTCACGACTTGGGACCTGCCCAAGCGGCGTCCGTAAACTGATTTCTCAACCCAGTTGCCTGATTCGCGCCAATTCTGACTTCTTCGTTGAGGCGTCCCTAGCAGCGAAGTATCCTAGGCATACCCGGCATACATGAAAAGGGGATCGCATGCGGCTCAAATCATTTAGTAGGACGATTGCCGTTCTCATCGCAACCTCCAGTTGCGTGGTCATAGATTTGGCGGCTCAGACTCCACAAGAGCCTTCCATTGCGGACGCTGCGCGCCAAAATCGCCAGCAGAAGAAAACTTCTGCCAAATCGGGCCCAGTGATCACGAACGACACTCTCAGTCCCTCGCCTACCCCGAGCACGCCTGCCGCAACCACTTCAACAGCAGCGCCCCAGGCAGCTCCCGCCATCAACAATAGTGCGCAGGCTTCCACTCCAGCGGAATCTGCGGCTTCCCAAGCACCCAAGCAGTCCGAACTTTCCAAAGAGGACGCCGAAAAACTGAAAGCGGAAATTGCGACCATCAAGCAGGAGCTAAAAGACAAACAAAATGAAGTCGACCTTTTGCAGCGCCTCCTGAATCTGGATCGCGAAGCCCTGCTTTCTAAGCCGGACCCCTCCCGTGACGTTGAAGGCAAGGCAAAAATAGATGCGGAGCAGGATGATCTTGATCAGAAGGCTGCAGAATTTGAGAAGCTGAAAGCCAAACTGCAAAGCCTCGCGCCGGAGCTAACCTCTTCGCAAACTCCTCCCAAATCCTGACTTTTCTGTCAGTTCACGCTAATTGTTTCAGTGCAGGCGACTATTGCGGGCCCAGAATCACGGGCAAACCATTCTTGGAATTCCCAACGATTACAACCTTGGAGTTTGCGCTGGTCGCCAGCTTTTCAGTGGCCTCGATACCTTTCCATTCCAGCAGTTGCGGGCTGATTCCTTGTGCCACGATCTTCTGAAAATCCGCAATACCCTGGGCTTCAATCCTTTTTCTTTCTGCTTCCTGCTTTTCCTTTTGAAGGATGAAGCTCATCCGCAAAGCATCCTGTTCCGCCTGCTGCTTGGCCTCAATGGAACCCTTCAACAATGCCGGCAACTGCACGTCTCTCAACAAGAACGTTTTCGACGATCATGCCGCGTGCGCCAAGCTGCGTGGCTAATTCGTCTTGAATCTGCTGCTGCACCAGTTCACGCGCATTCGTATAAAGAGCGTTGGCGGTGTGCGCCGAAGTAGATGCCCGAATTGCAGCCCGCAGCGTGGGTTCAACAATCTTCTCGACATAATTTGGCTCCGACCTTCTGAAATACGTCCGCGGCTTTGGTTCGGTCCAGATGGAATAGCAGGGACGTATCCAGCGCCAGAATCAGCCCTTCGTTTGAGGGCACGTTGGCGCTCTCTTTTACGGACTGCGTCTGAATCGACAGTTTCTGCACAGACTTCAGTGGGTTAATCAAATGTATGCCTTCCCCCAGAGTCTCCCCGGTTACTCGCCCGAACAGGGTCAGTACCCCTACATTTCCCGTTGGAATGGAAACCACACAAGAGAAAAACAAGATCACCGCGAATATAAATCCAAGAATTTTCAGCAGCTTTGCGCCAAACCCGCTCAAGCCTCGCATTGCGGGCATGTCCCTCAAATTGAAATCACTCGTCGTGTTTGCCATGATTCTCCCTCCGCCTTAAGACCTGCTACCGCCTATTATCCTTATCTTGTACTACGCAGGAAGATTCGCTTTCATTTCGTTTCCATTTCGCCAAGAGACGCCACACGCGCAGTATTTCGTTCAACCTTTCAGGTCGATTTTCCACAGAGAGGTTCCGAAATTTTTCATCAACTATTGTTTTCCTGTTGACTCGCACTTCTTCTGGCGACAGAATGCCGCGAATCTGTTTTTCCGCCTGCGAATTTTTCGTGCCGCCAGGGGGAGCTCACTTCCAAGAGTGAGATGGTGGCAGAAAAGAGAGCGAAAATGGCATTTCTGCCTGGTTCTACCGTTCAGTGTGTCAATTCACGGTGTGAAGCAAGGGGCCACTGGGTAAAGGCCGAACAGATCGGTTCGGAGAATTGTCCGAGTTGCGGCGAGTCTCTTCGCAATGTTCCGCCACCTCTCATGCCGCGCCATCATTTTCGTCCCAGACCACTCGCCCCGCGCCCGCCCATGCGTCCCCGATAAAAGAAAAGGCCAGAGGTTTTCGCCCCTGGCCTTTTCTTTTCGGATGTCCTCGATCAGCTATCCTTCGACGAGGCCTCTTTCCAGCATCTCGTCGTCGCTCAACCACAAATCGGGTATATTCGCTGAGCCAAGCCGTAGTATGTCTTCCAGCGCTCCGCGCACTTCCCTCAATCGAAAATCGACGCCGATCCGTTCCAGAAGATCGATCAGGGCTTGCGCGCCCTCGGCGAGCATAGCTTTGGGTCGCACTCCGATTCGATCCAGCTTGTGATAGGTCACAATGTAGAAAGCGCTCAGGCCTGCCCCGTGCCGCACGATGTGTAGAAACCCTCGTGTTCGAGGCTGACTCGGCGTCTTCTTTGCTACGAGTGCGATTCCGTTCGGGAGTGCGCTCATCGCTTTTTCTCCTTATTCGCCAATCGCTTTAGCTGCAACCGCTCGTGCTTCCGCAGTTTTCGCACTTGTAGCAGGCTCCATTCGGCACCATCAACATGCCGCATTCGGAGCAGGTCGGCGCTCCCTCGTGCGCGTTCCGAGGAGAGTTAGTCGACGGATCGGCAGTTTTCGCATTACCGGGCTGGGGAAGCGGCGGCATGCTCAACGTACCAATTATCGTACCCGGCGCAGGTTCGCCCCCGTTCAGCTTCAAATAATCGGCAGAGAGGAACCGTCCACCCAGCCACCGCGCAATGTAGTCCAACACTGACGTGGCAAACCGGATATTCGGATTCGCAGAGATGCCACTGGGCTCAAACCGTGTGTTGACCAGTTTGTCGACAAACACTTTCAGAGGTACGCCATACTGCAAGCCCAGCGAAATCGTCAATGCCAACCCGTCCATCACGCCCGAAAGCGTTGAACCTTCCTTGGACATCTTGATGAAGATTTCACCCGGCCGTCCATCGGGGTACATGCCGACTGTGATATAGCCTTCGTGGCCGCCCACACTGAATTTGTGTGTGACCGACAAACGCTCCACCGGCATTTTTTCACGCTGCGTACGGGCAAACAGTTCGCGCTGTTCCGGCTCTACTGTGGTGGTCGCCTTTTTCTCATCTTTCTTGTTACCGGCAGCACTCAGTGGTTGCGAACGCTTCGAATTGTCGCGGTAAATGGCCACAGCCTTCAGGCCCAGCTTCCAGGACTCCACGTACGCGTTCATGATGTCTTCGATCGTGGATTCTTCCGGCATGTTGATGGTCTTGCTGATTGCGCCGGAAAGAAACGGCTGGGCGGCGGCCATCATTTTCACATGTCCGCGCCACGCGATTGACCGCCCGCCAGTCGTGGCCAACGAGCAATCGAATACCGGCACATGCTCTTCTTTCATGTACGGAGCGCCGTCGATTTTTCCGTTCTTGTCGATGTAGCTGACGATCTCACTGGTCTGTTCCGGTGTGTATCCCAGCTTCATCAAGGCCTGTGGCACGGTGTTGTTCACGATCTTGATCACGCCGCCACCAACCAGCTTCTTGTATTTCACGAGCGCGAGATCCGGTTCGATTCCGGTGGTGTCGCAATCCATCATGAAACCGATGGTTCCGGTCGGAGCCAGCACGGTCATCTGAGAGTTCTTGTAGCCATGCTTTTCGCCCAGTTCCAGGGCAGAGTCCCACGCGGATTGTGCGCCCATAAACAACTCGGCTTGTACATGGTCCGGCTTGATTCCCCGCATCGCGTTACGATGCATCCGGATCACGTCCAGCATGGGTTCGCGATTCACCGGATATCCAGGGAATGGTCCCTTCTTCTCCGCGATCCGTGCAGATTGCGCATAGGCTTCACCGCACATCAACGCCGTAACCGCACCCGCAACGTCGCGTCCTTCATCGGAGTCGTACGGCAAGGCCATGGACATCAGCAGAGCTCCAAGGTTGGCATAGCCTAGTCCAAGTGGTCGGAAGTTGTGCGAATTCTCTTCGATCTTTGGTGTCGGATAGCTGGCATTATCCACCAGAATTTCCTGTGCCGTAATCGTCACATCCACCGCGTGCTTGAACGAATCCACATCGAACTGCCCTTGTGGACCTAAGTACTTCATCAAATTCAATGAAGCCAGGTTGCACGCAGTATCATCAAGGAACATATACTCCGAACACGGATTGCTCGCGTTGATTCGCGCTGTGCTCTTGCAGGTGTGCCACCGGTTGATCGTCGTGTCGTATTGCATACCAGGGTCACCACAATGCCAGGTGGAATCCGCAATCTTGCCGAGCAGTTCCTTCGCACTCAGTTTCTCGTTTGGCTGGCCATCAAGAACGTTCTTCGTCCACCAGTCTTTGCCTTCTTCCACCGCACGCATGAAGTCGTCGGTCACGCGCACCGAATGATTCGCATTCTGGAAAAAGATAGAACTGTAGGCTTCGCCATCGATCGCCGAGCCATATCCCTGCTCAATCAGGACATGCGCCTTCTTCTCTTCTTTGACCTTGCTCTCGATGAATTCAACGATGTCCGGGTGATCGATATTCAGGATCACCATCTTCGCCGCGCGCCGCGTCTTTCCGCCGCTCTTGATGACCCCCGCAAATGCGTCGAATCCCTTCATGAAACTCACCGGACCGGAAGCGATGCCTCCTCCCGAAAGGGTTTCGCGACTACCGCGCAGGGTCGAGAAATTCGTTCCCGTGCCGGAGCCCCACTTGAAAAGCATGCCTTCCGTCTTCGTCAACCCCATGATCGATTCCATGTTGTCTTGGACGGAATTGATGAAGCACGCCGAGCACTGCGGCTTGGGCTGCACGCCGACGTTGAACCATACCGGCGAGTTGAAGGCCATCTTCTGCTCCACCAGCAGGTGCGTCAGATCGTCACGGAATGCATCGCGCGAGACGGAATTGGCAAAGTAGCCGCCTTCTTCGCCCCACTTCACAATCGTGTTCACCACACGGCTGATCAGTTGCCGGACGGAGCCTTCGCGCTGCGCCGTCCCAGGTTTCCCGTGGAAGTATTTGCTGGCCACGATATTGGTCGCCGTCTGCGACCAACTCTTCGGCACTTCGACATCTTCCTGCTTGAAGATCGTTACACCTTTCTCATTTCCAATGTGGGCCGTACGCTTTTCCCATTCGACCACATCGAAAGGCGAATTCTTTCCGTCGGTGAAGTATCGTTCGAATACCAATCCGCTCGCGACATCTGCGTTCATCGCTTTTTTTACTGTTTCCACTGTTTTGCCTTCCAATGCTGACTTCACCGTCGCCATTCCATTCCTCCCCGCCACAGGTCCCGTTTTCGAAAGCGAGGAACCTTCTGTTATTTCCCTTGTCGCTCAAGGTGCCGCATTCCACTCGTGGGTGCGGCCGCTCATTCTCTGGTTACGTGAAAGCCTTCCATCCTGAAACCACCGCAAAAAGCGAATGCGCCGCCCGTGCCGGTGATTTACCTCACACGGCCGAACAACTCCTCTCCGCGACCAACGAATTCCGCGGAGCGAAACACCTCGCGTTCGTTTTTTACGGTGATTCCGGGCTGGAGCGTGGGTAATGCCGGACCAAGGCAATCCCCGACTCGGTCCGTCTGGCGCTTCCACGTCCCCCGAATCTGGATTCGCAGTATCAATCCGTGCGATGACGGTGTCAAGAGAAAATCACAAAATCTAGCTAACTTTTTCTTTAAGCGCCTATATCTTGTGGTGCGGTTCTCGCTCGCGTGCACCTTCTCCTCCCTTTTCTTCGTGCACTTTTTCTCCTAAACTCTTTTGCTCACAGTTCTCTATGCGTTTTTTCTCTCGCATTTTCGTTTTTGTTCTTTTGGGCACTCTTCTGCTTGCCTCCTCTCCGCGTTCCACCTCTCTCAGTGATGTTCCACTCTCAGCTTCCGCCAAAAAAATCTCAATTCCCGGTGTTCAAAACGCCGGAAAGATAAACGATCATCTTTATCGAGGCTCGCAACCGAGTCTCAACGAACTTTCCGAATTGAAGAAACTCGGCATCACCACTGTCATCGATCTTCGCGCCGAATCTCCACAAACCGCAGAACAAGAGCGTATTCGCGTTGAGGCCTTGGGCCTGCGTTTTCAACGTATCCCCATAGGTGGTTTTTCTAATCCAAAGGATTCCGATCTTATCGATTTCTTTCAGGTCGTTCGTGACTCTCCTTCCCAAACAGTTTTTGTCCATTGTGAGTTCGGTAAAGACCGCACTGGTGTCATGATCGCCGCTTATCGCATTGCGTTTGAAAATTGGTCTTCCAATCAGGCGCTATCCGAGATGATGCAGTTTGGATTTAACAGCGCTTGGCATCCATCCATGATTACGTTTGTCCGCAATCTCCCCATACGGCTTCAATCGGATGCACGCCTGAAAAAAGCGGTAAAAGCTAACTGATTGTCGTTTTCACCGGTCAATGCAAACCACTGTCCCGTTTTAACCCAGTACCCCGGTACCATTCCGAACGTGACTCCTGCTTCATATCTTTCCCTTTCCCACCCTCGTATTCTCTTCCCTGGTTGTTGAATCCATGGATTCGTGTCTTCTGAGGAGAGCTAAGTGAACGTTGGGCGATACCAGGTTCTCGATACGCTCGGTACCGGCGCTCACAGCCGCGTTGTGCGCGGTTTCGATCCCATGATCGACCGTGCCGTCGCTATCAAGCTTTTTTCGCCTGAGCTTGCTCGCGGTGAAGGGCGCACCCGCTTCCTGAGGGAAGCACGCGTCGTTGGCCAGATCTCTCACCCTTCGATCATCACCCTTCACGATATTGGAGTAGAGGAATCGACCCTAACTCCCTTTCTGGTCATGGAGTTGGTTGAGGGGCAATCGCTTGAGAAAATACTCTCCAAAGGCAGCATTCCTTTCCCGACCGCCTGCAACTGGGCCGCACATGTGGCTGTTGCCCTGGCCGTAGCACATCGACGCGGGATCATCCATGGTGATGTGAAGCCCGCCAATATTCTGATAACTACCGATAATCGGGTAAAGTTGACCGACTTTGGTATGGCCCGTCTGGCCAGCCATGATACCGGCGATACTTCTCTCCTGGGAACCCCTGCCTATTGGTGCCCGGAACAAATTCACGGCCGCCCCCAAGATGCTCGTTCCGACATGTTTTCTCTAGGTGTTGTCCTCTACGAGATGCTAACCGGTATCTCTCCGTTTGCCGGTGACTCACTCCAAAGTGTCTGCAATCACGTACTTTCTTCCACTCCCCTCCCGGCTACGCAGAGCAACCCCTCTTTGCCTTCCGCCATCAATGAGGTCTTGGCTGCTTGTCTTGCGAAGGATCCTCAGCATCGCTTCGCTTCCGCCGACCTGCTGGCGGAGCAACTTTTCCCACTGGCGCGACGCCAACCCCTGTCTCCCCAGCCTGTTGTTGCCGACACATCGTTCCGTAATCGAGCTGCTCGTTTACTTCGTTCTGCCTAACCACAATTCCTGCAAATCGGCCCTGACCTTTGCGCTGTTCCTCTCGTCTATACCGCCAGAGGTGAGCGTCATGGATTCACATAAGCTTTTCCGAGGCATTGCAATCGTTGTCTGGTGTGCCGTCGCCCTGACAACCGTGAGCCGCGCGGTTTCTACTCGGCATTCTGTCCGGATTTCCGCAGCGCACGATGTTCCCATCGCAAGTTGCTCTGATCTCAATATCGAATTCGAAAATCGGCGCGCGGTTGTTCAGTCGGAAGAACGGACCATTAGTAAGTCAGAAGCTTCTACGCTTCGGATCCAGGCCGAATCCAATGGCGGATTGCAGGTCGAAGGTTGGGACAAGAACGATTATTCCGTCACGCTCTGCAAAGCCGCCGATCCTGACGGGAATGCGTCAGACGTTCTGTCCAAAATTCATCTGACATTCCAGAACGCTGAAGTCGGTGTCTCTGGCCCTTCCTCGCACGAACGGTGGAGCGCTCATCTGCTTGTGAAAGCTCCCCAGGGCGCGTCGCTCGATCTGCAAGCAAACAATGGCCCACTGGGATTGTTCCACGTGAATGGCAACGCGAGAGTGCGCGTTCAGAATGGTCCGATCACGATTAGCGGGTGCAATGGCGATCTGGACCTCAAAGCGAATAATGGCCCGGTCACGTTGGAGGGCAATAGTGGGAAGCTTCGCGTCGATGCGCAGAACGGCCCAGTCACTGTCTCTCTGCAAGGCACAACCTGGAATGGCTCCGGGATCGAAGCCCATGCGAACAACGGACCACTTACGCTGCGAATTCCGGAAGGATATCAATCGGGTGTGCTGGTCGAATCAGATGGTCATAGTCCGTTTCGTTGCCGGGCAAGCGTTTGCACTGAAGGCCGAAAGACCTGGGACGATGATCGCAAGAGCATTCAGTTCGGATCTGGCCCAACAATGATCCATCTCTCCACGGTTAACGGTCCGATATCCGTCAACTGAACATACCGTCTTGGGGCGATACAAACGTTGTAGTTAGTTGGCAGGCGCACGTCAGCCGGATAACGTCTCTGATGCCCATGAAAGAATTTGTCCTGGGAACTAACTCTGCGAAAGCGTGCCGACACTTGTAGCCACGCGCAGGGGACCCAATTGGGTTATTCCGTGGGGGGATGAGTTATTCGTAGCGCAGCGCTTCTACAGGATCCAGTTTCGCTGCTTTTACGGCAGGCCACACACCAAAGATCAGCCCGATGGTCACGCTGACGATGATTCCCGTCGCCGCCGCCCAGAAAGGCACCACACCCGGCCATTGCAGCGTCAGGCGGATCAGCAGCACCAGCAAAAACACCAGGACCAGGGCGATTAATCCGCCCATACCCGTAAGCGTCATGGCCTCTAGCAGGAATTGCCAGGTGATGTCCTTGCGCTTCGCGCCAATGGCCTTGCGCAATCCGATCTCTCGCGTCCGCTCCGTCACACTAACCAGCATGATATTCATCACGCCCACCCCGCCAATCAGCAACCCGATAGCACTTAGCACGATCATCGCCAGGTAGACCATCATCATGATGCTGTGAAAATTGGACTACTTCCTGCTCCGCTGTCGCAATCGAAAAATTGTCTTTCCCGCCAAATGGCACATTCCGGCGACGCTCCAGAACTTCCGTCATCTGGTCCACGGCCTGATCCAGCATTTTCGGATAAGCTTGCGCCCGCATCTGTATTTCGTCCGCTTCCGGATAGGTCTTCTTGAAAGTGCTAAAAGGGATGAGCACCCGACGGTCTTCGTCACCCATTCCAAACCCGCCTTTGGGCTTCTCGACCACACCGATCACCTTGAAGTCGGTACCGTCGATCATGACGTCTTTACCGATGGGGTGGCCCTCTGGAAACAACACCGGCGCGACGTTTTGCCCCAACATCACCACTTTTTCTTTATGAAGGTCGTCGCCCTCGCCAATGAACCTTCCTTCGAGTGTGGCAGCGTTTGCATACACTTCGCCAAAGTTTGGCTGCACGCCACGAAAATCAATCCCGGTCACTTCGCCGGCTTTAGTGCGCACCGCGTGTTCCTTGCGCCAATTGGTTTCGATGAATACGGTGACGTCCTTCACGGCGGGGCATTGTTCCTTGAGTGCGATCGCATCTTCCACCGTCAGAGGTTTCCGTTGCTGCTCTTCCAGAGGTGGCGGGCCTCCATGACGTCCTTGATCCCATTTGGTAATGAAAGCAGTGTCCGCCCCATACTGATTGATGCTCTCTTGAATCTGGTGATCAAACCCGGTCAGTAGCGCAGCCACCAGCATGATCACGCTCACGCCCAAAACTACCCCGAATACCGTTAACGCGCTGCGCAATTTATGCGACCGCAGCGTGTCCATCGCCTGCCGGAGGTTTTCGCCGTATGCCTGCGCCATTGTTACCTCTACCCGTCTGCGCGTAGCGCTTCGATTGGGTCCAGCTTCGCCGCTCTCATGGCCGGAAAGATTCCAAAAAAGAGACCAACTGCGGTCGATAGACACAGCGACAGGATTACCGCTCCCAACGGAGTCTCCATCGGGAACGAAAAGACTCTCTTCACGAAGAACACAATCGAATACGCCGCCAATATTCCGATGAATCCACCCGTTGCTGCCAACACCGCCGATTCCGTCAGAAATTGCAGCAGGATGTGCTTCTTTCTTGCCCCCAGCGACCGTCGCAATCCGATCTCCCGTGTGCGTTCCGTCACGCTGGCCAGCATGATGTTCATGATCACGATGCCGCCGACCACCAGGAACACGCTCACCAGCGCCATCGCCACGAATGCCAGATTTCCCGTCAGGTCGTGCCATAGCGCCATGATCGAATCTGAACCGAGTATCGCGAAATTATCCGGAGCGTCGTACGGAATGTGCCGCCAGGCACGGAATAACATTCGTGCCTCCTCTTTGCTGGCTTCCACCAATTCTGCGCTCGGCGCTTGCACGAAAATCGCCACCCAGTCCTCGTCGCGGTGCCAACCCTTTCGGTAGGTATTGATCGGCATGATCATGAAATTGTCTTGAGATTGTCCGAAGGCCGTGCCCAGCGCCTCCGCCACACCAATAATTTCGTAGGTATGGGTTTGCACCCGAATTGTCTTTCCAATCGGGTCCACATTCGGAAAGAATTTCTTTGTCAGATCGGGACCGACAAATACGACATCGGAACGATGTTCGTCGTCTGCCGGAGTAATGAATCGTCCTAGTTCCACGTTCATGTTTCTGACGTCAGCAAAATTTGCCGTGGCGCCCATCATGGAAACATTTTCCATAGTGAGATTCCCACTGCGAACTTGCACATTCCGGTCTTCCTCGGCCGCCACTGCCTTGGAAAGCTTCATGCTGTCGCGAAGCCGTTCGTAGTCTTCCATCGTTACAAGAGGCCGCTTTTGCGCTTTGATCCACATGTCACGACTAGTGATGATGCCGAAGCGATCTACGATGTACACATTGGAACCGAGATCCGCGACTTTATCGGCTACGTATCGGTTTAATCCCTCAATAACACTCATTACTGACACCAATGTGGTGACCGCCAGAATCACTCCGAGCAGGGTCAGGAAGCTGCGCAACTTATGGGCGCGAAGGGCGTCGAGTGCCAGCTTGAGTGTCTCCGCAAAGGTAATCCACGCGGCCTTTAGCCCCTTAGCCCGCGCTGGAGACACAAACGTACCCGCCGCCAAGCGCGGTATGCCAGTTAGGCTGTCAATTGGGGTCACACCCACATCGGACTCCTGCTGTAGATAAGACGCACGACCCCCCTGATTCGTTCCCCGATTTGAGTGACAAATCAGGGGTTTTTCAAGGAGGTAACCCGCTGCTACCTATACGTTGGTATTGTACTCAATGTATCAGGCAGGTGGCCAGGAAAGCGCCGCTTCGGCCATGTGTGCATCCAACCAAAAAGTCGTATAGTATTTCGTTCCGATAGCCCGTCTTAGTGTATTATTTTCTATGGCTTACATGTTGCTAAGAATCTTGTCCCAAAAGTCGTTCATTTGTCCGTTGGCACTCTCCCTTCTCTGCCTCGGAGTCCTCTTCTCTTCTCATGTCCCCGCACAAGATCCTCCCGACACAAAGGGCGACATTTTTGATCGCGTCATTGCCAACCAGAAGCGTATGGAAGCCAATCTTGATCGCTATGAGCGAACTCAAAAAATTGAAATCCGTAAGACTGGTAGCGATCCAAATCCCTCGGAAATAAAAGTTATGCGCCTATTCCCTGCTGGCCCCGCAATTCACAAAATACCTCTGTCACCGTCTGGTGAGCCGATAAGTATGCAGAGCTACCACAATGAACTGGAGAAACTAGCGAAATATCTGCTGTGGATTAGCCAACCCGGTCAAGCTCAACGTGATGCTTACGCCAAAATGGAGCATAAGCGCAAAGATCGCAACGATCTGCTTGCCTCTACTCACGAAGCCTTCATCTTCACACTCTTGGGACAAGAGCCGCGAGGCAATCAGACTCTGACAAAATACAGCATGACCCCGAATTCTAAGTATCACCCAGCCACCCGTAATGCGGTTGTCTTCAGCAAGGTCAGCGGGGTTGTTTGGATCGATGAGCCATCCGGGGAGTTAGCCCGGATCGAAGGCACCGTCACCGAGGACATCTCGATCGCAATGTTCCTTGCCAAGGTCTATAAGGGCAGCTATTTCATGCAGGAGCGCTATGAATTTGCGCCGGGAGTCTGGCTGCCGAGCTACGAACAGTACGACTTTGATGGGCGAAAGTATCTTCTTTCTTTCTCAATACATGAGCGCACATTCTATTCGGATTACAAGAAGGTAGGCCCTCCATCAGAGGCTATAAGTGTCGTACGTGCTGAATTAGACAAACTCTCAGCCGAATGAGCCGCATCGACAACTTCTTCTTCTAAACTGGGTTAGGGTACTAGTCCCACCCAGCGGGCCCGGAGGATTCATGTTCCGACGGCTTTTCATAACTGTTTTTGTATGCTCTGTACCGTTAGTTTCTTGTCTCGCACAGTCTCCCGCCTCCCCGTCTGTGACTCCAAACCAAAGTCAGACTGGTTCGTCAGCTACCGCGGATCCCCAGGCCAAGAGTCCTTCTTCGAAAAAAATTTGGACAAATGAGAACCTCGCCGAGGCTGGCGGGCAAGTCTCGGTTGTAGGCGACAAGCGTAATCAAAATTATGCCGCGACCGCGACGAAACCGGCAGATCCGGCAAGCGTCTCGCGTATTCGGCAGAATTTGCAGAAGCTGCAATCGCAACTCGACGACGTCTCCTCGCAGCTGAGCTCATTTAAAGAATTTCAGGAAGGCGAAACGGTAACGAAGAGCAGCAATGAAATTCAGAAGGGCTACACACGTATGCCTATCAACCAGCAAATGGCGGTGTTGCAGGATAAAAAGAAGAAATTGGAGGCGCAGATAGATGCGTTATTCGATGAAGCCAGAAAAAAGGGGATTGATCCCGGGCAACTGCGCTGAAAGGCAATGGTGAACGAATTGAAACTACATCATGTCACTCTCCTGTTGACACTACTGACGCTCGCATTCATTCCTTTAGCCACCCGGGCACAGGATTCGTCCAGCGGAACCACCGCTCGGGCAACTCCAACGACCACGCAAGCCAAGGCCCCGCCGGCACCAGCTAGCGCAGACAAAGAAAAGAAGAAACCCAAGAAAGTCTGGACCAATGACGAAATCAGCAGCGTGAAGGGTGAAGTCTCTGTGGTAGGCGAACAGGATTTTTCTGCCGATGATCGCCAGACGGCCAATACTTATCAGGCCAATGGCCGGAAGAACCTGAGACAACAACAGATCAACTACTATCGTGGTCAAATTCAGCAACTCCAAGGTCAAATCGAAGCCGTCGACAAGCGCATTAGTCAGCTGAAGAACTTTAAAGGGGAGAACACCGCGCCATCGGGGGGAATCAACCCAACGCAGGGCTATAACATGGTGCCGCTGGAAGATCAGGTAAAACAATTGGAAGAGCGCAAGAAACAACTGCAAGCCAAAATCGACGACGTCGAAAACGACGCCAGAAAAAACGGCATTGATCCCGGAGATTTGCGCTAGTCTGTGGATTTAACAACGCCATTCCTACCACGGCTTCATTGGCACTCTGGAATTTTCTGCGTTCTCGATTGCGCTAGGCTTGGCACTTTGGGCTCAGCTGGAGAAAGGCGCTTCGGTTCGCTCGGGCATCTCCACACGTATTTCCGTCAGGTCTGACAAAAGATTCGCCGCCCATCGATAGACGTTGTGTTCATGCACTACTTTTCTCATGCGCGACATCTGTGTTTCCTGCTGCTCTTCCGTCATGTCCAGTGCCTGTCGGATCGCCTCCGCCAGCTGCTGCGCGTCATACGGATTTACCAACAGCGCATCGGTGAGCTCGTGAGCCGCTCCGGCGAAAGAACTCAAAATCAACGAGCCGCGTTCGTCTTCTCGCGCCGCAATAAACTCCTTTGCCACCAAGTTCATACCGTCATGGAGTGAGGTCACCATGCACAAAGAGGCAGCACGGTAATATCGGGAAATCTCTTCATGCGAATGGTGGCGGTTCAACAGCACAATGGGCTTCCACATTCCGTTTTGAAAGCGATTATTAATTCGTTCCGCCTCTGCGATCACCTCCTGCATCAATTGCTGATATCGAGGAATAACCCCGCGGCTGGGGGCGCCGATCTGCACAAATGTGAAACGACGCTGGTACGCTGGATACAATTCCAGAAACCGCTCCACTCCTCGGAAACGCTCCACGATGCCTTTGGTGTAGTCCAGCCGATCAACACCTACACCCAGCAAAGAAGCTTCTACGCCGAGTTCGGCAAACAGCGCCGCACGATCTTCCCCGGCATTCTGGTGTGCGTGGACGGGCAAACTCTGGGGAATGGCCACACTGATGGGATAGGGACGCACTCGCGTAACGTGCCCCTGACGGTTCACGGCGAAGCGATCCCATTCGGTCAAAGCCTCCAGGGCGTGATCTACCGTCTCCAGGAAATTGTTGCAATGCGTTTGAATATGAAACCCAATCAAGTCCGCTCCGAGCAATCCTTCGATAAGTTCTTTTTGCCACGGACAAATTCCAAATACTTCCGCGTTAGGCCACGGAATGTGCCAAAAGATCGCTACGGCAGCGTCCGGTCGGGCTTCTTTCACCATCTTGGGCAACAGCGCGAAGTGGTAGTCCTGCGCTAGTAGAATCGGCGACTGTGTCCCTTCCATTTCCTGCAACACCGTGTCCGCAAATCGGCGATTCACTTCCTGGTAGTAGTTCCAATCATCCGTACGGAAGATCGGCCGTGTGTGCGCGATGTGGCACAAGGGCCAGAGACCCTCGTTGGCGAATCCTTCGTAGTAACCGTGTTCTTCTTCTTTCGTCAGCCAAACGCGCCGCAACGTGTAGGCGGGGCGATCCGGCGGAACTTGAATGCGATCCCAGGCGTCGACTACTTGTCGGTCTGCACTACCCGACCCGTGCGCGATCCATGTTCCGTTGCAAGCCTGCAGTACTGGTTCAAGTGCGGTCACAAGACCGCTGGCAGGTACGACGACCTGGATGGATTTGTCTTTCTCGCGATACTCGTGCAAATACGGCTCGCGATTCGACACCACAAATAGCGGTTTGTCTCCCAGTTTGCGCCGCAGACTTACTCTTAGCCGTTCCGCAGTCCACACCGACGACTGCGAATCACGAAGCTGCGCTTCCGCGAGCGCTGCCGCACGTGCAGATTGGAGGGCATTGGCCAGATGTTTCGCTTCCTTCTGGATCTGATCGAACATCTCTCCTTTGGGAAGGCCCGCGCTGCTTCCCGAAGCATCAGCACGCAGTGCGGTCAGCCACTTCGCCGTCTTGGCCAGCGGCGAAGTGAAATTCACGCGCACCAGCACGAAGGCCAACGATGTAATGAGAAGAGTTTGTATTAATGCGGTGAGCAGCGAATCGCGCAGCGAAAGCTTCAAGCGCTGATCGATATAACTGGCGTCATGAACAACCACCAGTGTTCCGCTCTGTTCGTCGCCGCGGTGGAGTGGCAAGGCGTACACGTGCAGCGGGATGTCTGCATTGACTAGGAATTCATTCGAACCCGAATCTTGTTTGGCGGCACGGACGGCAGCAGGTGGAATTGACTCGAAATAAGCTGGCAGTCCCTGAGTCCGTGCAACGACCGCCCCGGCACGGTCATACACGGCTAACCCTAGCAGGTGTTCGCGCTGGCCAAAGCGTGCCACGATCCGTTGCACGTTTTTGTTCGATGACTGCCCACTTGCCGATTCAATGCTGTCTTGCAGGCTTTCCGCTAAAGTTGCTGACCTTCGGATAAGGTCACTGCGCAGATTTCGCCGCTCGGTGCGAATTTGGTAGGAAGAGTACAGCAGCGAGACGCAAATCACGCTGACCGCAAGCGGAATTACGATCTTTAAGGTAGTGCGCAACAATTCCCTCCGGGCCGGCCTAAAGGAACTCTATCAACTTCAACGCTTTAACAACCGCTGCTCCCTCGTTCCGCGGTGCAGAACCAGGTTAGCTTTCCTCCTCACAGACTGCTGAGCGCCAAGAGACACTGACTTGCCAAAAACCCGCCACGACCAGCGTCTGCATCTATATCATTGTCCTCTGGCAGTTATAAATTTCGGATCAGGCCAAGCCCTAGGTAGCAAGAATAAAATACCCTAGCGCAGCATCAACTAAGCACACTTATGCTCTGTTTTGCTGGGGAAAGCAAACAGAGGCACGAGCGAAGCCAAACTGTGGCTTGAAAAAGAGGTATTTGTAAACACCGAAGACTCTGTTAGTTAGCCGCTGAGTGCGCCGGGGGGTTCAAAAGCCCTCAATTCCTTTGTGTAAAATTTAGCCATTCTTGTGAGAAAGTGTGTACGAACTGCCATACGATCTCTCTTTTCAATTCGAAGTTCATGACTAAAGGTAAAGAGCATAAAACCAATCGCAGGCGATTCCTGAAAACCGCTGCCGTGGCCGGAGCTGCTACCGGCGTGGCCGCAGTTGCCACCAACGCTGTTTTTCCAAGCCTCGTTCCGGAAGAGACCGTGTGGGTAGCGAATCAGAGTTATTGGTCCAGAGCGCTTCCCCCGATTTCTCCCGTGATTGAGCGGGATATGGAAGCCAGTGTCATCGTCGTAGGCGGAGGCTTGACCGGCCTTTCTGCCGCCTACTACTTGAAGAAATTCCATCCGTCAGATCGCGTCGTACTGCTTGAAGCGGTCCGTTGCGGAAACGGCGCTTCAGCACGCAATGGCGCCATGCTCCTCACCAGCACCGAAGATCGCTACATGATTTGGAGCGGCGATCCGACACTTGATAAGCGTATCTACGACCTCACCGTCGAGAACACACAACGCCTTGCGCAACTTTCTGTTGATCTCAACTTCGACGCAGAGATTGAACTAAATGGCGCTCTGGAGATGTCCAACACGAAAGATATTGCGGAGGAGTCTCGCCAAGCCGTCGAAAGATTCCAGTACGTTGGATTTCCCTATGAATACTGGGACCATCAGAAAATTGCGGAGACGGTTGGAACTTCGGCTTATCCTGGCGCAGTCTATGATCCCCACAGTGGGCAGGTTCATCCGGGAAAATTAGTGGGGCTGCTCAAGGCCGCCGCGGGGTCGGTCAGGGTCGAAATCTATGAAGAGAGCCCAGTAACCTACATCGACGAAGGCGAAGTTATCACCGTCGTGACTGCGAACGGAAGACGCGTTCGCGCCAGATCACTGGTTCTCGCCACCAACGCCTACAGTTCCAAGTTGGGCTATCTGCGCCAGGCAGCAACGCCTGTTTTCGACTATGTCGGAATGACCGCTCCTCTCTCGGAATCGAAGCTCTCCGAAATTGGTTGGAACAAACGCATCCCGTTTAACGATTCTCGGACTGAAGTTTTTTATCTTGGGCGCACCAGAGACCATCGCATCCATATCGGTGGCGGACCCGTCGATTATGTCTTCAACAACGGCTTACGAGAGCCGCGCAACAGTTCAAGGCGATACGAAGGTTTACGCGCAGAGCTCGGCCGTATCTTTCCGTCTCTCGCCGATGAAACTTTCGAATCCACTTGGGGCGGCGCAGTCGACATGTCACTCGACCAGACGCCCTCTGTTGGGCAAATTGGAAAGTACGGAAATGTTTTCTACGCGATCGGTTTTTCCGGGCATGGCGTAAATCTAAGTTCGGTCTTCGGCCGAATTCTGGCTGATTTAGTTCATGGCAACAACAAACAGTGGGCTTGGCTTCCCTATCTCAATCGCCTGCCCCTCTACACTCCTAACGAACCCTTCCGGTGGCTTGGTGTTCAGGCGGCATTGGCCTACTACCGTCACACAGATCCGAAGGTTCCATGAGTAAAGTGGTTTCTTCTGGATAGTGCGGGTCTGGGGAACTGGATTGGGATCGACCGTGTCCGTGCCCGGTACTTCCGACGGTAGGCACGGGACGCGGACATTCCCGTTGGTTCAGAGTGTGGGCTACCCGGCGGCAAATATTTTGCGTTCTCTGCAGATGTAGACCTTCGCGCCGGCCTCGCCGTCGACACCCGCGCGAGTCTTTGGCTAATGGAAGAACAAGCGGGTCTGTTCTCCCGCACAAGAAATCCTGTCCAACTCAGAACCGGACCCATAGCTTTCGATCATCCTGTTGCTCTGCCCACCGCTGACCGCATTTTCGTGATCGGCACGCAGAACGAATATCAACTACTTCGCATTGACCCGAAGACTTCTTCCAAAACGGCCATGCTCACTGAATCCGGCGCCGCGGACATAAATTTCTCACTGGATGGACAATGGGTTGTTTATGCTGCCCGCGAAAACGGAACTCTCTGGAAGAGCCGACTGGATGGTAGTGGCAAAGTCGAATTCACCGCCAAAGCCACTGGGGCATTCGCGCCCACATGGTTACCTGAGGAGAAACAAATCCTATGCAGCGGTTTCCTTCTCGACAAACAACCTCGGTTAAATGTGGTCTCGTGCAAGGGTGGCACACCCAGGCCCGTACTCCCAACCAATAATAAGTGGGCCTCCATGTCTGGCGATTGGAGAACTGACGGCCGTCAAATCGTCATGGACGTTCAGGACACAGAAACGTCGGCTGAACCGGCAATTCGCATCCTCGATTTGGAAACCTCAACGGTTACGCAGTTGGAGGGGTCACAAGGACTCATCGAACCGCGCTGGTCTTCTGACGGTCGTTACATCGCTGCGCTTCATCCCAAAAATAAACAGGTGTGGCGTTATGACTGCCAATGGAAGGTTTGGAGCGTTCTTGCCGATGCCAACTTTCCCCCTCTTTGCGTTGGTCACCCGGTGGCGATGTCTTGTACTTTCAGGATGTCGACGAACTGCAACAATCCGTCTTTCGCGTGCCTATGGCTAAGAAAGAAGTTGAGCGCGTAACAAGCTTTGCAGACCTGCTCAGCTTTGGCGCCACACGCTGCATTTTTACCGGCCTCAGCCCCGACGGATCCGTGTACGTCACTGTAGACCACGGCGGCGTGGATGTGTATTCCGTGGATTTGCGCCTGCCGTAGCCGTCTCTCCCCGTTTGACTCCCTGTACCCTGTATCAGGTTTCGGTTGCGACACAATTCGCGCTGCCAAGGCTGTGAACTTTCGCTTCGACGCTAGACTGGTTACGTCGAAAAGGGAGCAAACCCAATGAATCGCAAATTCCGGTCACTCATTTTCTCAGGACTCGTTTTCCTGTTTGCTGCCCAGGCGAGTGCGCAAACTTCGAAAAAGCCGAAGACCACTTTGACAGGCACCGTGATTGGAGTGGATGGCAAGCCAGTCGCCCGCGCCGCTGTCAGTTGCCAATCTTCCGGAGGCGTTTCGCCTCACGCGGTACACACCGATGCCAAAGGCAGATTCGTGATCACCGGGTTGAAACAGGACAGTTACGATCTTCGCGCCTCTGCAAACGGCGCTAACTCTGATTGGCACCGAAACATTCCCATAAAGCGAGGTCAGACTAAAGACGTCACCCTTCGATTGGAACTGGGCACAGACCCGCCTGCGGCAATGCCTGTGAAGCAGCAGGAAGAAAAACCTCAACAATAATTTCTATCGTGGCAGCGACCGTTTTATCTCTTCGTACTTAGTATTAGTAAGGATACAAACTCCTAATAGTCTGAGTAGCGCATCCGTACCACGACCCGGGTACCCCATTCGCTGGGGCCATCGGTCCATTGAGCACCCTGCTTCACCACTCTATTATCGCGGCAGTGGGTTGGGGGCCGCGCGGGGACAGCGGTTCCGCAAGGGGCCGTGTGCGAGCTTCCCAACCCGCCAGATTTTCGGAGGTTGCGGCCCTGTTTCTTCTTTTCCACTAATATATTCATTTTCTTATATATACAGGAAAATTAAACCCGGTTTGAGGGCTCCGATTATTTAGTCGCTCCCTGCGCAGTCGTTCGGCTTAACCTCACTACCTAACTACCTAGCCGTTTTTTCGCACCTGCGGGATAATCAGATTCATGAGCATTCCGACCCGCCGCAGGATCCTGACTTTCTCCCTTTTTCTGATTTCTTTTTCGTCAATTCCTACTGTTGCTGAACGAGTCCCTGCTCCTCTTGCGGCCGTTTCCCCACGTCCCGAAACAATCCGCACGTTCGACAGCTACGTAAGCAAAACAGATGTGAAAAATGCGAAGAGTCTGGGCGGCGGGAATTTCCTCTGGATTGATGATCTGGATCCGTCTGCCAAAGAGGCCGCCTACGCCAGGCTAAAGCGTGGAGAAGTAGTCATGCGACGAATCATTCCGTCAGGTGAATTCGCGGATATCCTCGGCGGGATGATTCACGATTGGGAAGGCACGGTGTTCATTCCTGGAGGCAAATTGCAGGATGTTCTCGCCTTCCTGCAAGACTACGATCGACAGTCGACTTACTTCGCCCCTGACGTGCAAAGGTCCAAAATCGAAGAGCACTCTGGTAATTACTTCCGCGTATTCCTTCGCTTCCGTCGTACAAAAATTGTCACAGTCGTGCTGGATACTGATCACAACATTAACTATTTTTCGGATTCACCCACCCGCGCCCACAGCCGCAGTTCCGCTATTCGCATCGCGGAGGTCGATAATTCCGGTGAGTCTTCGGAAAAGGAAAAAGCTCCTGGTCACGACAATGGATTTTTGTGGCGCATGGAAACCTGGTGGCGTCTGGAAGAAAAGGATGGCGGCGTCTACTTGCAGAATCAGGTCGTCTCGCTGAGCCGCGATATTCCCACTGGTCTTGGTTGGGCGATTGAGCCGTTCGTTACCAGCATTCCTAAAGAGTCCTTAGAATTTACTCTGGGAGCAGTTCGACGAGCCGTTCTGGGCAAGCCAAAAGGTGCCTAGTCGCCAGTCACTTCGCGGACTCGCTGTTTCGAAATGCAATCAATATCAGAGCTTCCGTTGTCAGCAGCGGGTGTAACCAACTTTTCGATTTTATCGGACCAATCGGCACGAGCAGCACGCGCTCCGCCCACTCAGCGATGAGATCGTATGAATCGTAGACACTGTAGGAATAAAACAGCCCGTCACCCTCCGAGATCTGATAGCGCCTGCCCTTGGTCCGAATGTAATTGAATGCACCCCATAAGCCGGCCTTGTAAAGAAGAAGTTTGAACCATCTCACCGGTAAAGATCCCTGTCCGAACCGAATTGCGGCGCTGTGAATGGCTTACTCAGCCAA
Source organism: Candidatus Acidiferrales bacterium (assembly GCA_963726725.1). Taxonomy (GTDB): domain Bacteria; phylum Acidobacteriota; class Terriglobia; order Acidiferrales; family UBA7541; genus Acidiferrum. The sequence goes on along the minus strand of CAVSDV010000017.1, from coordinate 29,859 downwards.
CGCCACGCGTTTCCGTCTACAGGTGAAGAAGAGAGATAAATCCATTGGATATCGAGACCTTCCATCTGCTCAATGTGGCTTCTCAATTGAACAGATCCGCCGCCGATTGCAGGCGAGTAGGGAGTGAAGAGAGCTATGCGCATGCGGTGAACGATATTAATTTAACAGATGTTAGTGTCAGCCCATAGGAATCGTCACTTCTTGATTTCGACACTTGGCCGGAGCCCAAAACGAACGCGCGGCGACTAGCTAGAAAGCTTTTATGATCTTACAAATAACCTGAGAATTCTGTCTGGCCAGGTGCTTTCATGTTCACCGCGAAGCCGCTTCCCCAAGTACTTTGCAAGTCAACAGTGCATTTTGGTCCCAACTGAAATTTGCTTTTGCCGCGCTCGCGGCCGCATCTCCCATTCCCCGGCCAAGCGCCTTTTCTGCGTAAACTCGCCGCATCAAACGCGCTAACTGAACATGATCCTGCGGATCTGGAAGCACGAAGCCGGTTTCTCCATCGCGCACCATTTCGCTGGAACCGGCATGTGCACTGGCAATGATCGGAAGGCCGCAGGCCATCGCTTCCAAGATCGGAAGGCCGAAAGAGTCTTCCAAAGATGGACCGGCATATAAATCAGCTGCTGCGTAGAAGCGCAATACATCCCGGCTGGATGCCTCAAAACGCACTCGATCCTGCAGATGAAGTTGCCCGACTTCAGATCGGAACAGCGCCGGGTCGTCGCCGCCAACAATCAGCAACCTTAGAGGTATATCCATGAGGAGTGCTGCAGCCTTAAGAAGTGCGTTGAGTCCCTTGTTTTTCCAGTCATTCCCGATCATCAACACCACGAATTCATCCTCGGCAAAATTCAGTAACTGCCGCGATGCAGCCCTTCGAGCCACGCGTTCGCCCGCGGTGAATCTCTCCGTATCAACGGCATTGGGAATCACTGTCACGTCCGTTCGGCCAAAGTGCGATCGGAGGTGATTCGCCAGAAGACGAGAAACGGCTATCAGCCGTACTCTGGGATCGCGATAGATCTTCCCCTCCAGTGCCATGATCAGTTTATAATATAGCCTTCGATGAATGACGCGCGGCCAATTGCGTGGCGACGTTCTCCCCAAGCCAAGCTCACTTCTAAGCCGTCTGTAGAACTCGTGAAATACGATGTGAACCACGATTACGTCAGCGTCCATGCAGTTGATTCCCGGAGAGTAGACAATATCGGCTTGAACTTTTCCTGATCGACGGTCACGTCGCCGTTGCCTCTGATTGATAACAAACCACCACAAGTATTCAAGCAAGTGCGGCCCGGGAAATTTCGGCACCTTGTGCCACAAGATCACGCCTTCCCTGGTTTTCGCATGCGAAGGATCAGCTTGCAGGCCGCGAACATCTTCGACTCTCTGACTATAGAGATGAATTTCCCAGTTATTCAGTTTGGCGAGCCGTTCAATCTGCTCAATAACGCAGATTTCCGTGCCGTGCTGTCGGTCGAGAAACGGAGAGACCACCGCGAGGCGCAATTCAGGCCTGCCGCGTCACTTCTTCAGCTTTGGCGATCGTGGCGATCCTGGGAAGTTCCGGTAGTCGGAAGAGAACTCCCAGGAACAACCAGAAATACGCGTTGATCACAAAGTCCCGGTAGGCGCTGAAGCTGACAAAAGTCATAGGGAAAAAGAGTAAGACAGAGAACAGGAATATCACAAAACTGACGGGAAACCATGGAGTTCCCTTAAGTTTGAGCACGACCATCCAGGCGGAAAACGCTATGGAGAGACCAAGTATTATCCACAAGAGCAACCCCACGATCCCAAGTTCCACGACCAAGTTGCCAAAACCACTCTCGACTCCAATGTACATGGGCCTGACATTCAAAATTCGTGCGACATATTGAATCCCCAGCGTGCATGTACCTATTCCGTACCCGTAAGGCCACAGAGGATGTTCAAACGCATATTCCAGTTGCTGGAGTGGATAGGTTTGGGTGCGGTGAACGAGTTCACTGGCAGTGCTATCCGGCATGAGCGTCTCAGAATAGATCGCAATTCGGGAGCCAAGTTCATCCGGGAAAATGGTCAGGAGGACGATGATGGCGACGCCGGCAAACAAGGCTGTTCTCTGGATGGTCCTCAGAACCCGGAGTGTCTCTCCCTGCCGCCAGGGCGCGCCCCACAGGAAACCAGCGGCGACGACCAGCGCAAATCCGGCGTTCCACATGAAAACGCCACGCGAAGCGCACATTAAAGAGGCGCCTGCGACGACTCCGAGTGTTACGAACGCAAGGGTTCGGCCTTTCGACTGCGCAGAAGAAGATAACCCGAATTGCCCAAAGAGACTAGCCACGCGACGATCAGAAAATCCTGGAAGCGTCCGGCGCTTACAAAGACGGAGGTTGACCGGTAAGCACGCAATCCCGAAATAGGGGCAATTCTATATGCGTTACTGAGCTCCCGGATATCCTCTTGCATAACCGCAGGACTCAGAAACGTGGGCCCGATGATCGATTGAGCCAGCCTCAGTCCAGCCACAATGGTGGTAAGCACGCATGTAAAAGCTAGGAATCGCCTTAAATCCTCCTCGGATTCAAGCAGTCCATAACCGACGAAAATCGATGGTCCGTACAGGAAATCAACTCTCATTCCCAGGATGCCGTAGAAAATACTGCCGGAAGAAGGATTAAACATCTGGATAAATCCGAACCAGATATACGCCAGTAGGGCCAACCGGAAGGGAATGCGGAAGCGTTCCATTTTTTGGCGATTCTGGCTCGAAAGAATGAAACGTACAAAATGACCGTCAGTATATCTTTGCCGGAATAGATGGCCATGTTGTTTCCAAGATACTTCCGGACAAAATCCTCGAAAAGGATCCAGGCCAGGAGTATGTAGAGACCACGGCGCCAGTCATTCAGAATCGCTACCGTCACTGCGCCACCCGCGGCAATCAGCGCAACGAACATCAGGCCATTTACATCGCCCGCCAAAACTAACTGGGTAGCCTGGTAGCCCGCGTAAATGACCACGCCCAGCAGTCCCAGGAATACAAGAGGGTTCCTTGAGGACCTGAGCGACGGAAGTGAGCCAATCATTCTCATGCTAATAAATTTGCTAAATCGGAACAGCTTTCCAGGAGGTCCAAAGCCATGCACTTCTTCAAGACTGTCGCGGAATCGTGCTTAACGGCGCGATTCCTGACTTTTTAACTATACCTTTTTTTGCGCGCCAGATTGGGCTTGAACTACTGCCTTCCGCTCGCCTTCCGGTGCACCTATTCTCCGCTCACTTCTCCTGATTACGAACCGATGGATGCTTCCTCGCGCTTGTTGCGTCCCTCTCCTGCCACGGCTCGCTGGACTGCATCTACCGCGCCAGCAATGTTTTCGCGAAGCGACCACGTCTCCATCCTCTTGTGCGCTCTTCGGCCCGCTTCCATAAATCTTTCGCGGTCCGCGATGCAGCTCCGCAAGATCGCGGCAAGTGCCAGCAGATTTCCGCATGGAAAAATCAGCCCAGGATTAACCGGCTCAACCAAGTCTCGGCCCGCTCCTACCCGATCGCTGACTGCCACGGGACACCCGCAGCAAGACGCTTCATTCACCACTACGGCAAACGGTTCGTACTCTGACGGCAAGACCAGCAGGTCCGCTGACCTGTAAACTGCTGGAAGTTGTGATTGTTTCACGAATCCCAAGAAGCGTACCCGGTCGGCAACCCCCAGTGACGACGCCTGTTTTTCCAACTCCGCCCGTTGATGCCCTTCACCCGCGAACACCAAAAGTGCTTGAGCCCGTTCTGCCGAGGACAGCTTCGTGAAGGCCGTCAGAACATCCATCGGCCTTTTCCACGGCTGCAATTTTGCGCAAAACAGAATCACGGCCGTTGACGAGCCTGCTCCCCAACTGGTACGAACAGGGTTGCGATCCACCTTGTTCGCTTCCGCAATCCACCACTCGTTGTCCACGACGTAGGGGGTTAGCGAGATTCGTGAACTGGGCACCCTCAACGAGAGCATCAAATCACGCGTTGCACTCGACGGCACGAATATCTGGTCCGCCAACGAAAACAGCAAAGGCCAGTACGCTTTCTTCAGATAATACTTCCACCGGCTGGCGGCACGCGAGACCAGGCTTGACGCATCCGTCCCGAACAGAAATGCGGTCTTCGCAAATTTGCATGCCGCGTAGGAAATCCAGAAGGATGCCCGAAGGTAGCTGACATAGCAGAGCACTGCGTCATACTTCCCCGCCCGAATCTCTTTCCACAGCCCGGGATTCCACAAGCCGAAAAAAGATTCCGCACCCGATCCGCGGTTCTCGAGTTCAACCCAATCATATCCATCCAGCAGCGGCACATCCCATTTCACGGTGGCATTAAACTCCGGGTCGTGCATGGCCTTCGCTCCGCGAAGGCTGCAATACGCCACTTTCAACTCGATTTCGGGGGCCTGCGCCAACCTGCGCAAAACAGGTGACATATACAGAACGGGGTGACTGGCCACCGCCAGCACTCGGTAACGACGGTTAGTCACGTAGCACGCGCCGCTGGGAAAGGGATATCAACGAACCAGTAATGGCTCTGTTCGAAAGTATACACGGTTTCCGACGCTCTCTAAGTGTGTTAGAATTCTGCGGTTAGGCAAGGTGGAACGCCCTGGCGCGCCTCTTCTTTGCCAATGACCATTGGTCTCCGCACTGGTGACCCCCGCAATGCAGGTTGAATGAGCCACGAGTCCATTCCTTGGCAGTAGCGGGGTGCCATTTTTCAAAATTTTCCTGACCGCCCCGCGGTCACGAGCTACAAAGAGGAATTGTCATGTCTGGGCATTCAAAATGGGCCACAATCAAGCACAAGAAGGCTGCGACTGACGCAAAGCGTGGCCGCGTCTTCACAAGAGTCATTCGTGAAATCACCATCGCTGCGCGCATCGGCGGCGGCGATCCCAACTCCAACCCTCGTTTACGCACCGCGATTCTTGCCGGCAAAAACGAGAACATGCCAAATGAAAACATTGAACGCGCCATTCTTCGTGGCACCGGGCAACTGGAAGGCGAACAGTATGAAGAAGCTATGTTTGAGGGATATGGTCCGGGCGGCGTTGGCCTTTTGATTCAGGTTGTCACCACCAATCGCAATCGCATCGTCGGCGAATTCCGTCACTTGATGAGCAAGAACGGCGGCAATATGGCCGAAGCAGGTGCAGTTGGCTGGATGTTCCACCGCAAGGGCGAAATCAATGTCCCCAAGGAAGCAGCTTCCGAAGACAAACTCCTCGATCTCGTATTAGAAGCCGGCGCCGAGGACATGAAAGACGATGGTTCCACTTGGTACATCGTTACTCCCGCGGAATCTCTGGAAACCGTCAAAGAAGCATTGAGCAAAGCGGGAATCACGCCCGCCTCCGCGGAGGTGGCCATGGTCCCGCAGAACTACATCAAGCTTACTGGCCAGCAAGCGACCCAGATGCTTCGCCTCGTCGAAGCACTGGAAGAACACGATGACGTGCAGCACGTGTACGCAAATTTCGACATTGACGAATCCGAAATTCAGGCCGCCGTCAGCGCCAGTTAACTGCCATTTCTTCTCCGCAACGGCCATGCTGAACATTCCTCGTGGCCGTTTCGTTTTTCCTCTGCAACTATACTTAGATTCTGTTGGTAGCCGCTTCTGCTTCGCCGTAAAATGATCTCGATGCCTGTCAACTCCGCTTCCGCGCCAAGAGCCAACTTTGTTCGCGTCCTCGGTGTGGACCCCGCCGCTGCTGGACCGACTGGCTACGGTGTCCTGGAGACCGATGGAAAGAATTGCCGCGTCCTTCACTACGGCGCTTTTCGTGTCGCCACCAAGCGTCAGAAGTCTTCGCCTGGCGCTGTGCTCCACGACGTCCATGCCTTGCTCTGCCGACTTTTGGATGAATTCAAGCCGCAAGCTTTGGCTGTGGAATCCGTATTCACCGCATTGAATATGCGCACCGCTCTACGTCTGGCGGAGGTACGTGGCGTCGTGTTACTCGCCGCTGAACAACATAACGTCGAAGTCCGCAGCTATTCGCCTCGAGAAGTGAAGGCCTGCGTTGCCGGCTATGGCCATGCCGACAAGCGCCAGATGCAGATGATGGTCCGCGCTGTTTTGGATATGCAGGAAACTCCGGAACCTTCTCATGCTGCGGACGCTCTCGCCATCGGTCTCTGCTATCTTCAGGCTCGCCAATTCGAAGAACGTTACGGTATTTCGCGGCGTCCGGCAGAAGGCAAAAATACTCTTTCGCGCTTGAATCCTGCAGGTTCCGCAGACGCAACTACCAGCCGCTCGCCGCGCATCTCATCACACCGATGAATCTCTCCCGACGACATTTCTTTGTGCGTACCGCGCTTTTCGGCCTGTTTTTCGTTGCAATGGGCGAATCTACTCTCGCCGCACCTTCCGGCAGTATTTTCACCTATCGCAGAATTTTCAAATCCAGCGTGCCGGAATTTATCGAAATCAAAATCCCTGAAAACTCAGAAAGGGCCACCTACGAAATCCGCCAGCTCGACGAAGATCCTGGCGCTTCTTCTTTCGAGATCGGTCCGGCACTTCGCACAAAGATCTTTGAGCTGATTGGCCAACTCGGCCGATTCAAGGGGCTTGACCTTGATGTCCATCGCAAGATTGCCAATCTCGGTGAAAAGACTTTTGCGTGGAGCAGTGGAACCGAATCCTATGAGGTGAGGTTTAACTACACCCTGAATTCCTCCGCCACCCAACTCCTCCAGATTTGCGAAGGCTTGGCTCGCCAGCAGGAACTCCTCGAACTCCTTCAGCGCCGCGCAAAATACGATCGTCTGGGAGTCAACGACGCCCTCATGCAGTTTGAGAGCGACCTGAATAAGGGCATCCTCCCCGAACCCGTGCGCGCCCTCCCCGTCCTGGACCTAATCGCGGGCGATTCCCGGTTCGTAGAAATTGCACGTCAACGCGCCCGCGCCTTGGCCGAACGCCTCCGCCATTAGTACCCCAGTAGCCGCAAACGATCCCCCTGCCCAATCTAAATTCTATAAATTCACATAAACTTGACATCAACGTTACAAAAATTAATATCTGGAGGAACGTTTCGTTCGCCAGTTTGTTTCTTACTCTATTGTTTTCAATCAGTTGCGGCATTCCCCGGGATTGGGTATTAATGTGCTGCCTAAGCAACAGCTCTGTGGATGGCCTAGGTCGATCAGGAGTGCAGGCTCTCGCTCTCTGCGCCTTGATCCAAATCAAGTTTAATAGTTGTTACGGAGACTCTGATGAACCGCTTCTAGGGGATGGTGCGGATTTGTCAGATCGGTTCTCTTTCGTTTGGGCTGAGTCGGGTAAAGGCAAACCTTAGAAGCGTGATCGTAACCAAGATTACGTAAAAGAAGCTGGAGGATAAATGGCTATATTGAAGGCAAGACTGGGGTCTGTTCTGTTGTTTGCGTCGGCATTGCTCATAGGAATGAGCCTCTTTACCGGTGCAAGTGCTCTTGCTCAAGTCTCGACATCTACCGGTAGCGTTTCTGGGACGATAACGGACCCCCAAGGCGCTGCAGTTCCTAATGCCAAGGTTACAGTCTCAAGTGAAGATGCGGGCGTCAATCAAACCGTAACTACGAGCTCCAGCGGCTATTTCAGTGTGGGAGCATTGGCACCCGGTAGCTACGACATCAAAATCGAGGTTGCAAACTTCAAAACGGCGACGACTAAGTCCAGGGTCCAAGTTGGTCAAATTACCTCGGTGAACATGAAGTTGGAACTTGGCTCCTCTACCACCACGGTTGAAGTTACGGGAGAAAACCTCGGCGTCAACTCCGAACAAGCCACCGTCCAGGACGTCTTGACAGCGGCGGACATTGAGCAACTCCCCGTAAATGGTCGCAACTTTCTTGATCTTGCCACTCTTGAGCCTGGCGTTCAGATCCAGGACGGTTCCACTTTCGACCCGACTAAAAACGGATATTCCTCCCTCTCTTTCGGAGGACGCTTCGGGCGCACCGCGCGCATCGAAGTTGACGGCGTCGACATCTCCGACGAAACCGTGGGCACCACCACCCAGAATATTCCGCAGAGCGCTATCGAGGAGTTTCAAGTTGCCTCTTCGTCGCTCGACATGTCCACGGAACTGACCTCGTCCGGCACCGTTAACGTGGTCACCAAGTCTGGCAAGAACGAATGGCACGGCCAGACCTATTATTACGGCCGCAGTAATCAGACCTCCGCGAAGATCGCTGATAATCCCGATGGAACTCCGGCAGACTTGCCATTTGGCCGCAAGCAATTCGGTGGAGCCATCGGTGGCGCTTTCCTAAAGAACAAGCTGTTCTTTTTCCTGGATTTCGAACGCACAGACCAGAGCTTGCAGAATCCCGTCACGCTTGGTTCCGGCAACCCGTTCCACGACCTCTCGGGCAGTTACAATTCCCCCTTCACGGAAAGAGAATATCTGGCACGTCTGGATTACAACATCAGGAATAACTGGACGGCTTTCTTCCGCTTCAACTATGACCAGAACTCCAGCGTGCGCGGGTTCAATCCTGGCGTCTACCAGCCGTTTGCCAACGTAGACTACGTTCCCACCTACGTTGCGGGAACAGACTTCCAGATCGGAAAATCCACCAACACGATCCGCTTTGAGTTCCTGAAGTTTAGAAATTCCATCGTAGACGGTGTTGCTCTTTCCGGCGCTCAAAATCCGGCCCCGGGCATCGCCATTAACATCACGCCAAGCGGCGGCGACGTTACTTGCCTTGCGGGCGGCGAACTGTACTGCTCAGGCGCTAATATTCTTGCGCCTCAGAAAACGTACCAGGAAGATCGCCAGATCAAATATGACGGCAGCTACACCGTGGGCCGTCACACTCTCCGTTATGGTGCTGGCCTCAATTACATCCTTGGCGGTGGTCTCGCGAGTTTCTTCGGATTACAGCCAATCGTATCCTCGGTGGATGATCCTTCTGGGAGTGCACGCTCTTTCGCTGCTGGCGACCCCTTTGGACCGGGTGGCGTAAGCAACCCCCTCAACTGGCCAGTTACAACCATTATCTTTGGCAACGGTCAGGGTTATTCAACCGAGCGGCCCGGTTTCGGCCTCCCGGCGGGAGGACAGTACGATCACCGTTTTGACTTCTATGTCGGTGACCAGTGGAAGTTTAAGAGCAACTTGACGCTCACGTTCGGTCTGCACTACGGACGCGACACGGGCCGCACGGATAGCGATCTCGCGCCAGTTCAAGCCCTCACCCAGTTTAACAACCAGTTCTATTCCAACCTTCAAAACCGCGTCAACCAGCCCAATCTCAACTTTGGACCTCAATTCGGTTTCGCCTGGGATCCTTGGAAGGATGGCAAGACCGTTATCCGTGGCGGCGCTGGCCTCTACTATGAGAATGCGATTTTCAATAACGTCCTTTTCGACCGCCCCGCTCGCTTGGAGTCCGGGCTGTTCTTCGGCGACACCGCTCCTTGCTTCGGAGGCTCCGCTACGGGAGCCGTTCTTGGAGTGAACAATGGCAACCCGGTTGGCTATTGTGGTGAAGCGATTGGTACAGCAATGACCCAGATCGCGGCAGATCAGACCGCTTATCAGGCTGCCACACTCGCCGCTGGCGCTTCCTCCAACGGCAACTTCATCGGCAATGCGCTCTCCGCAAGCCCCAACAGCACTGGTCTCCAGCTGCTTTCTCCTGATTACGTGTCACCTCGCTCCGTACAGATGAACATTGGCTTCCAACGCCAGTTCGCCGGCAACACTACTCTCAGTGTTGACTACGTTCGGAACGTTGCGACTCACTATCTTCTTGGCATAGACACCAACAAAGTTGGCGATGCCCGATTCCTTAACACGCCCAATGCGCTGGCGGCGATCTCGGCAACCAACAATTCCTTCGGTTGCGGCAGCGCAACAACACCTGCGGCCATCAATTGCGCCATTGGAGCCGGTGCAACTATCGCCGATTACGCCGGGAATGGTCTCGATTCTGGAAGTGATGCTACGGGTGGCTTACCGTGCCCGACTTGCGCTTTCGGCGGTATCAACTCAAATCTCGGCATGAACGAGATGCTCTTCCCCGTCGGCCGCTCTGTCTACAACGGCATCCTGGTGGAATTGAAGACCAACCTGAAAGATCCGCTTCCCGGCATGAAGCGCCTGAACCTGATCGCCTCCTACACGCTCTCGCGCTTCAATTCGGCGGCGGCGGACCAGGACTTCGTCAGCAACGCGGTGGACTTCAACAATCCTCTTCACTACTTCGGACCCTCGGCGCTTGACCGGACCAACCTCATCAGCGTCGGCGCGGTGATGGACCTTCCTTGGGCTACACGCGTGGGCATGACAGCGCACTACGGCTCGGCCGTTCCCATCACCATGACTCTGCCGCAGGCCGGAACCCCGGGTGAGATCTTCCGTACCGACGTTACGGGAGACGGTACCGTCGGCGACATCATTCCTGGCTCCAACGTGGGATCCTTCGGCCGCGATGTCAAAGCTGGTGGCATCAACAACTTCATCAACGCCTATAACAACAATTCCGCCGGACAAATTACTCCGGCCGGACAAGCACTCATCTCTGCTGGTCTTTTCACGTCCGATCAGCTGAATGCCTTGGGCGCTGTCACCCCAACTTTGGCGCTTGCTCCTCAGGGTCAAATTGGGGTTTCTCCGCTCTTTACCTTCGACGTCCACGTCTCTTGGGAACTGCGCTTGACCAAGGTTTTGCATGCCTTGCCGGAACGTGTAGTCCTGGAACCACAAATCGCTCTCTACAACCTGTTCAACTTCCATAACTACGATCCGTTCGGCAACTTGTTGAGCGGCGTGTTGAATGGCAGCCCCGGCTCGGCGAATGGAACGATTAAAGAGCAGCGTTCGAACCTCATCACTCCGGGTGCGGCTTCCGGCGTGAACTGGTATGCAGTACCACGGCAGGCGGAGTTTGGGGTAAAGCTGATCTTCTAACCCAAATCCAAATTGCTCTAACCGAGGGAGCCGGATGTTCGGCTCCCTTTTAATTTGCCTTTTGCCGCTACCCTTCATCCCGCTTAGCTCGTTTCCCACCCATATATTCCTCAAAATAATCATATTGTTGGCTTTAAATCCTGTTCCGTTGCTTTTCCGCCTACCCTGCCCGGTAACCTAGCCATCCAACCGTGCGTATAGCTAGTAGCCTATGTTTGAGCTAACCTTCCACTAATGGCTCGCACCTCAACCCTCCAGTTCTCTGAGGCGGTCACGATCGCCACGTCCAGTCTGTGGACCCACAAGCTGCGCAGCATCCTGACATTGATCGGTGTGGTCATTGGTGTTGCTGCGGTCATAGCGGTCGTCAGCCTCATCAACGGTGCCAACCACTACGTAGCCACAAAAGTCTTCAACCTCGGCGCGGACGTATTCGCGCTTGCCAAGCAGCCCTCTATCGTCACCAACGTCGACGATTTCCTTGAATTCCAGAAACGCAAGCGCCTCACCTACGAGGACTACGACACCGTCCGCGACAATTGCAGGAGCTGCAAAGAAGTGGGCGCTTCCATCGGGGGCCGCGCCGAAATCCGCAGTGGCCTCAATTCCCTGAAGGACACCAACCTGCGCGCCTGGACTCCGCAGATGGCGGAACTCTACGATGTCGACCTAGTCGAAGGCCGACACCTTACCGATGCCGACCTGCGCACTGCTGCTCCCGTGTGTGTTATCGGTATGGATATCGTCGACAATCTTCTGCCCGGCGTCGATCCCATCGGCAAAGAAATTCGCTGGAACAACATTGGCTGCCAGATTATCGGCATCGGCAAAAAGCAGGGTTCATCGCTGGGCACTTCGCTCGACAATTGGATCATCATTCCGCTGACGACCTATCTAAAGGAGTTTGGCTCGCAGCAGGAATCGCTTCGCATCACTTCTCGCGCCGCTTCGATTAGCAAAATGCAAGACTCCGTCGACGAAGTACGCCAGATCATGCGCGGCCGTCACCATCTTGAATACGGCACAAAAGACGACTTCGCCATCGAGACCAGCGATTCCTTCCTTTCGCTCTGGAAAGACATCAGCCAATCTTTCTTTCTTGTGACCATCGCGATCGCCTCCATCTCGCTCGTTGTCGGCGGCATCGTCATCATGAACATCATGCTGGTCAGCGTCACGGAACGCACCCGTGAAATCGGTATCCGCAAAGCATTGGGCGCGCGGCGTGGCGATATTCTTCTGCAATTCCTGATCGAGTCTTCCACCCTGGCGGTAATTGGCGGCGCCATTGGCGTGCTTCTGGGAGTCTCGGCTGCAAAACTCGTTTCGCTGCTCTCTCCGCTACCCAGTGATGTGCAGCTTTGGTCTGTTTTTGGCGGGCTCGCTGTGGCTCTTAGCGTTGGATTATTCTTCGGCACTTATCCGGCATCGAAGGCAGCCAAACTTGATCCCGTCGAAGCGCTGCGTTCGGAGTGATGAAAATCTAAAATGGCCGCAATTACCAAAATTCTGCCGCAATCTAGATTGCTGCCCTTCCGCGGCTTGGCGTCTCGCAGCAAATTCATCGAATTTCGCGAACAGATATTCCTGGCGCTCGACACCCTGCGTCTGAATCCTCTGCGTTCTTCACTCACCATTCTTGGCATCGTCATCGGCATCATGACCGTCATCACCGTCAGCTCTGTGATCAACGGCCTGAACGAAAATGTCCTGGGTGGCATTCGCGATCTCGGCTCGGACACCATTATCTGTTACCGCTTCCCGTGGGCCTCACTCTCTCGACCGCCCAGCGAATGGTTCACGCGCAAGGAACTTGAAGCCGATTGGGCCGAAGATATGGCGCTATTGCCTCACGTTAAGGCCGCATCGCCATCGCTGCGAATCTTTCAGCCGCAGTTCGGCTCGGGCACTTCCGATGTGCATCGCGGAAATCTTCGCGCAAAAAACGTGATCCTGCAGGGCAATTCGCCCTCGATCTCTCAGATCTTTGACCTTAAATTGGCCAACGGTCGCGCCTTCAACGAAACCGATACCGAACATCGTGCTCCCGTAGTTCTGCTCGGATACGACACAACCAATATCCTTTTTCCAAGCGGAGCAGCGAGCGCTATTGGACAGGAAGTTACCGTTGACGGCCAACTTTTCACAGCAATCGGCACGCTGGAAAAACGCCGTCAGGGCATCTCTGGCGGTTCGAACCCGGAAGACAACATTGCTTTCATGCCGGTTACCACGCTGCGAAAGCTCTATCCGAATAAAAAAGATTACGTCATCTTTGCCAAGGCCAAAGATCCCAAAGTTGTTGCCGAAGCCGTCGAGGAAATCCGCGATCTGCTGCGCCGCAAGCGCCGCCTGAGCAACGAAAAACCCGATGACTTTGCCCTGTTCACTTCCGACTATTTTCTCGATCTCTGGAACAAGATCAGTTATCTCATTTTCGTCCTGATGTTCGCCGTCGCTTCGGTGGGCCTACTGGTCGGCGGCATCGGCGTCATGAACATCATGCTCGTCTCCGTCACCGAACGAACCAGAGAGATTGGTGTGCGCAAAGCGATCGGTGCGAAAAGAGGTAACATCCTGCTCCAGTTCCTGACGGAAGCAGTCACGCTCAGCGCCATTGGTGGTGTAATTGGTGTGATTCTTGGAGCGGGCTTGTCCATGCTCCTGCGCTATGGCGCGCACTTCCCCGCTAGCTTGTCTTTCTTCTGGATCGCCACCGCGCTGATCATGTGCGCCCTGATTGGTGTTGTATTTGGTGTTTATCCCGCGTGGAAAGCCGCGCGTCTCGATCCCGTCGAGGCGCTTCGCTACGAGTAGGCGAGGTTGTCAACCGGCACCCTCTGTGCATAGACTGCTCATCGTCTCCTGCTGAGCATTCATCATGGCATTCAACGATCCATTATTCCCCGCAAGCGGCGGTGCTTTCCCGGCCACGCGCTTTTCCGTTGTCGAAGCGGCACGCAGTGAGGCTGCGCCAGAGCGCGCTCGCGCCCTGGAGACATTGCTTTCTGCCTACTGGAAGCCGATCTACAAATACATCCGACTGAGGTTTCAGCAGCAGCCGGCCGACGCCCAGGATTTGGCGCAGGGTTTCTTCGCGGAGTTTCTCGAACGCAATCTGCTTTCACAATTCGATCCTGCCCGCGCCCGGTTGCGCACTTTCCTGCGCCTATGCGTGGACAGTTTCGTTCTCAACGAACTCAAAGCAGCTGGCCGCCAGAAACGCGGTGGAGGAACCACACACCTCGCGCTGGATTTTACGGATGCGGAGGGAGAATTACAGGTCGGAGTGATCAATGCCGCCAGCATCCCATCTGCCGAATCCTGGAATGATTTTTTCGAGAAGGAATGGATTCGCAGCCTGTTTTCACTTGCTGTTGAAGATCTTCGCGCGCATTGCCAGGATCGGCAGAAAGAGTCAGCGTTTCAGGTTTTTGAGGCTTACGATCTTGAAGGCGAATCCGATGCGTCTTACGCTAGCCTTGCTGCAAAATTGAAGCTATCCATATCTGATGTCACCAACCGATTGTTTTGGGCGCGGCGGGAATTTCGACGGCTTGTCTTCAACCGCCTGCAATCGCTTTGTGGTAGCGACGAGGAGTATCGGCGTGAAGCACGTGCCCTCTTCGGTGACGGTTTCCGATGAAGTACATCGATGACCAGACGCTGGAGCGCCTTCGTGCCGCTGCCGACTGGCCTGACGTAACCGGCACGGGTTATCGCCTGCTCGAACGCATCGCCTCCGGCGGTATGGGCACCGTGTACAAGGCCGAGGACGAAGCGCTGGGCCGATGCGTCGCGCTGAAGGTGCTCGGTGCGGAAATCGCGGATGGCGAATTAGGAGAAAGGCTGGCGCGCGAAGCACGAGTTTTGGCGAAACTCGAGCACCCCGGCATCGTTCCTGTGCATGATGCTGGAAAGCTTCCAGACGGTCGGATGTTTTACGTCATGAAATATGTCGTCGGGGACCGCCTCGACACTTACGCCAAGCGAATAAATTCCCTGTCGGACCGCCTTCGCCTTTTCCTCCGCATCTGTGATGCGATGGCTTTCGCTCATTCCCGCGGCGTTCTCCATCGCGATCTCAAGCCCGACAACATCATGGTAGGGGCTTTTGGCGAGGTTCTGGTCATGGACTGGGGACTAGCGAAAGTCGTCCAAGCTACGTCGCAATTCTCTGACGAACAAACTCATTCGGCAACACCGCATAGCCAGAGCGCTATGGCCATCGGCCATCCCGCATCGCACAGTACGCAGGACGGCACAATCATGGGTACCCCCGGCTACATGTCTCCAGAACAAGCGCGCGGAGAGACTGATCGTATCGACGCGAGAAGCGACATTTATTCTCTTGGAGCCGTACTGAAGTTTCTGGCTGATGAACGAGTCTCGGCTCGAGAGTTTGGGAACCCTCGCGCACTCCACGCCATCGTTGCCAAGGCCATGGCGGAATCGTCGGCAAACCGGTATGCCACCGTTTTGGAATTTGCTTCCGATGTCTCGCTATTCCTCGACGGAATGCCTGTCAGCGTCTATCGTGAAAACCTGTGGGAGCGGGCCGCGAGGTTCTACCACCGCCATCAGGTTGCCATTCTCCTGCTTTGCGCCTATCTGCTCATGCGCAGTCTATTTTTGCTCTACCCTCACCCTCGGCCTTAAAGGATTTCACACTGGCGTTGTATAGAACTTGCAGGAGGGGGAGAATGCTACCCCACGGAGGATGCAACTATGAATAAGCTCTTGATCGGATTGCTGGTTGGCACGGTGCTTGGGGCGCTGGACGGCGCCAACGGCCTGGTTCACACCGGCCGTTCGTCCAGCAATTATGGGAATCATCTTCGGTTCCAGTGTGAAAGGCCTGATTGCGGGGGTTGCCGCGGGAATCTTCGCACGCAGAGTAAACTCTGTACCATTGGGGGTTCTATTCGGTTTGGCAGTCGGCTTCCTACTCGCGTTTCTCGTCGCGTACCTGCAGCACGGCTACTATTTCGAGATTATCCTGCCAGGAAGCTTCGTCGGAGCGTTGGTCGGCTATGCCACACAGAGGTATGGACCGCCAGTTCCCGTGCGACAGACCTGATTAGGCTGCGCTTTCGCGCCTCCCGGCTCTAGTGAGCGCCAGCGGGCCGAGCTGCATTGGATAGCGCGCGCAGCGATTCCCCATACGGTGCCTTGGCTACGCCGCGCTCCGTGAAGATCGCGGCGATATATCGGCTCGGCGTAACGTCAAACGCAGGATGCGCGGCCTTAACGTCCGGTGCAATTCGCACGCCCTGTATGTGCGTCACTTCCTCCGAGCTGCGTTCTTCAATCGGTATGTGCGTCCCGTCGGGGATCGACAAATCGAACGTGGAAATCGGCGCCGCAATGTAAAACGGCACATTATTCTCTTTCGCCAGCACCGCAATTTGGTAAGTGCCGATCTTGTTCGCCGTGTCGCCATTCGCCGCGATGCGATCCGCGCCGGTGACAATCGCGCCTACTTTGCCGGTCTTCAGAAAATGCCCAACCATGTTGTCGGTGATTAACGTCAGCGGAATTCCCCCGCGGTGCAATTCCCACGCCGTTAGCCTCGCACCCTGCAGGTACGGCCGCGTCTCTGGCACCAGAACATGCAGCTTGCGCCCCTGCTGGTACGCCACGCGAATTACGCCCAGCGCCGTGCCGATGCCACCCGTGGCCAGCGCCCCTGCATTGCACTGTGTCATCACCTGGCCAACTCTCGGCATGTATTCCGCGCCGTATGCCCCGATGGCTTCATCCGTTGCCTTCTTTTCCAAATGGACAAGCTGGGCTTCCGCTACCATGGCCTCGCGAATTATGTTCAATTCGGTTTTGGACGCCACCAGTTCCGCGAAGCGCGCTTTCATGCGTTCCAGCGCCCAGAAAAGATCCACTGCGGTTGGTCGCGTGTTCGCCAGCGTCTCGCAGATCTCCGTGAATTCTGGTTTCAACGCTTCGACAGAATTCGCCTTAGACTTCTGAACACCGATCGCTACCCCCATCGCTGCCGCAACGCCAATCGCAGGCGCTCCGCGAATGACCATCTCACGAATGGCCTTGGCCACCTCTCGATAGTCCACGTAGGTGTAGCTGATCTCTTCCGTCGGAAGCCGCCGCTGATCCAGCATTACCACTCCGTTTTCCGTCCATTCAATCGGCTGGGCTACGTACATTCGTTCGCCTTCCCTCAATTTCTAGTTTTGTTCCCTGCTCGTCTCAACGACATTTATCGGCTCAATGCCCGGGGGGCATCTTCGTGAATCCGTGTGTGCCAATCAGCGCGAAAATAGAAATCAACGAGTTGTATCCCAGATGCATCATGAAACTGGCAAAAACGCTTCCTGTTACTGCACGCACCACGGTGAAAACGATCCCCACAAAAATCAATACCGCTATCAGGCTCTTCGCTCCCCCCAATTGCGGTCCGTGCATCAATCCAAAAAGTATTCCGGTGAGCAAAATGCTACTGAAGATTCCATTTCGCAGGGCCCGGGCGTCGTCTATACCGTACCACCGCATAACCGCGGAAATAATTCTAACGAACAGCGGATAGAGATATCCGCGAAAGATGGTCTCTTCCACCAGAGGAGCGATGAGAACCGCAACACTCAGAAACAACAACGCTGTTGTTCGGTGGCGGAATACTTGCTCGATTGGTGTGTTTTCCGGCGCATGCAAAACCGATGTGGCGATCGCCACCAACACAGACAATACGCCGCCCGTACAAAAATAGACGATTGGATTTCTCGGAAATGTCGCAAGTTGCGGTTGTATCTTTCGCCATCCCAAGCTCTTCCAAAAAGGCTTTTCGCGGAGCACTGCAATCGTCACGTACAGAAAAAACAGAATGAGCCCGTACGCAATCATGGTGCTTCCAATGGAAACGACAGGCTGTGAGACCAGCATTTCCTGAAATTGCTTTTCCGTCAGTTTTTGATGGGGGGCATAGTGCAGGATCAGCAACAGCGGCACAACCGTGAGCGTAATGATGATGAATAATCCAAACACCAATCCATGTACCCAAAACCAGTCAATCTGCAGATCTCCTGGAAAGTTGGATTCGGCCTGCAGTCGCTTCTGAATGCCGGCAGGGACATAGTTCAGTGGAGCGGTAGGAACTTCTGGTTGGCTTGCGACCGGAGGAGGGACACTAGATGGTTCTGGCCCGTCTGAACCTGATACGGGCAGCACGGACGAATTTTCGTCGTTCGGATTCATCGTTTCCCGCGTTTCTTCGATCTTGGCCATCCCGCTGCCAGTGCCGCCGCCACCAATGGCATAAGAAGTTCGTGGTGGCCGGTTATCGCAAATCCGCGAGACTGCGCCGCACCAGTTCCGTTCGATGCTTCCGTGGGCCGCTTCACTACATTCTGCGTTGGCCGGTAATGCTGGATGAAATCAAAGTTGGCTGTAGTAATCGATTGCAGTGGGACACCCAGATTCCGCAGCACCGATACCGCCTTCAAAAATATCTCCGGCAGCAGTACCGCGGAGCCCCAGTTCAAAAATACACCGCCCGCGTCCATCTGTCCGACCAGCGAGCAGAACAGTCGAAAATCAGTTTGCGTAGCTGTTCCCAGCGCGCACCCTTCGGCCGACGGATGAATGTGGGAAATATCCGTTCCAATCGCGACGTGCACCGTTACCGGGATTCTCATTTTATACGCGGCCATCAGCACGCTTGCTTCGGGATATTTCGGCGTCAAGATTCCGCTAGTCAGATATTGACCTGCAGCTTCTCCGTAGCCGATGTGTATGCGATGGGCAAGTTTCGCGATCTCATTAATGTATTTGCCGGTTTCTTCCGCCATCCCAAACTGGCCTTCGCCCAAGCCAGCCTGCACATCCTCCGAAGTGTTGCCGACCAGCGCCACCTCAAAATCGTGGATCATCGCCGCGCCGTTCATGGCAATCCCGGAGATAAATCCTCTGCCCATCAAGTGAATCAGCAACGGTCCAAGACCTACCTTGATGACATGACCGCCCATACCCCACAAGATTGCTTTTTTTTGTTTCTTGGCATGGTGGAGAGAACTCAACAGATGGCGCAGGTCTTGCCCCGCCAGAATCTCCGGCAGTGAATCCAGGAATTTGACAAGGGAGGCTTTTGATCCTACCGGGCTCGCAAACTCACGCACATTCACTTTGCTCTTGCGCGAGTCCAACGGATAAGTTCGTACTCCCCCAAATGTGATGGGTTGGATGGAATAGATGCTCATGCGAATGAAAACACTTTACGAGGAACCCTCACCACGCGCAATAGCAACCCGCCAAGGACCGCCAGCCTTTCGTTCCTCATCATGCGCCTTTACGATCCCCATTTCCCCGGCCGTTGCCATTCCCATTGAGCGCCAAAGTACGGGCCATAGCCTGTCCGGTATAAGACTTCTTCACCCGTGCCACCTGCTCTGGCGTTCCCTGCGCCACGATTCGCCCGCCTCCTTCTCCACCCTCAGGACCCAGGTCGATGATCCAGTCTGCCTGCTTGATCACGTCCAGATTGTGCTCGATGATCAGCACGGTATTCCCCAAGTCTACCAACCGCTGTAACACGTCCAGCAACTTCCGCACATCATCGAAATGCAATCCCGTAGTAGGTTCATCCAAAATATAAATCGTCCGCCCCGTTTGCCTCTTGGAGAGTTCGCGCGCGAGTTTGATTCGCTGCGCTTCTCCACCCGAAAGCGTCGTGGCCGATTGTCCCAACTGAACATAGCCGAGTCCAACTTCCACGATGGTCGACAATTTTTGCTGAATCTGTGGAATATTTTCCAGCACCTTTACCGCGTCGCTCGCCGGTAGATTCAACACATCATTGATGCTGTGCCCCTTGTATCGTACCGCCAACGTTTCGGCGTTATAGCGTCGTCCGCGGCAAACTTCGCACGTCACATACACATCCGGTAGAAAATTCATTTCAATTCGCCGCAGTCCTTCACCCTGGCACGCTTCGCACCTGCCACCCTTTACGTTGAAGCTGAATCTTCCCGGCTTGTAGCCACGTTCACGCGATTCCGGCAGCATCGCAAACAGCTCACGAATCGGAGCGAACACGCCCGTGTATGTCGCGGGATTTGAACGCGGCGTCCGTCCGATCGGCGCCTGGTCGATTTCGATCACCTTATCGATGTGCTCGATACCCAAGATCATCCGGTGTTCGCCCGGCGGTTCCATCGAACGGTAAAGCTTCTGTGCCAGCGCCCTGTAGAGAATATCGTTCACCAGCGTCGATTTTCCCGAACCGGAAACGCCGGTCACAACCGTGAACAGCCCCAGCGGAAGCGTGATATCTACGTCTTTGAGATTGTTCGCCTTGGCTCCAAGTATCTGAATCGTCTTGCCATTCGCGCTGCGCCGCTTGGTCGGTACCGGAATTCGCGTTGTACCTGCTAGATATTGGCCCGTCAGCGACTCCGCAGTCGCTGCGATTTCACCTGGCTTCCCCGTTGCCACCAGATAACCGCCGGCATTCCCGGCACCCGGGCCCAGATCCACAACGTAATCGGCGCGCCGAATCGTGTCTTCGTCGTGTTCCACCACCAGCACGGTGTTTCCCAGATTTCGCAATTGTTCCAGCGAATGCAGCAGCCGGTCGTTGTCCCGCGCGTGCAATCCAATTGACGGCTCATCCAGCACATACAACACACCGCGCAGCCGCGATCCGATCTGCGTGGCCAGCCGTATCCGCTGTGCCTCTCCACCGGACAACGTCGCCGCAGAACGCTCAAGGCTCAAGTACCCAAGTCCAACTGCCAACAGAAAATCGATACGCTCCGAAACTTCTCCCAGCGGCCTTCCGGCAACCTCGTTTTGTCTGGGCGTCAGTTCTGCCAGGATCCGATCCACTGCTGGCCGCGCTTCGCTCAATGAAAGCGCCGTAAAATCCGCGATGGACCATCCCGCCAGCTTCACCGCCAGCGACTCTGGCCGCAGCCTCTTCCCGGCGCACACGCTGCAGCGGGTTGCCGACATGTATTGCGTCATCCACTCGCGGTAAGAGTCGGAGTTTGACTCTTCGAAGTTCCGCTCGAGAAATTTTAGTATTCCTTGAAATCGAAATCCTTTTTCTTTCCCGCCGCCTGCCCGTGTTCCTCCGCCGTCACTGGCCTTTTTTGTCCCTGGTGGCGGATAGCCGTAGAGCAATAAGCTCTGCACCTTGGCCGGATATTTTTCAAATGGTGTATCAAGATGAAAGCCATGTGCATACGCGCCCAATTCCAGTGTCCGCTTCAGAATCGCCGAGCCAGAACCGGGTCCCAACCCGCCGTCAAACAGTGGCCGCGTCCAATCCACCACGACTTTCGCTGGGTCGAAATCGTATTTCGAGCCCAATCCGTTGCATGCCGGACACGCGCCATACGGCGAGTTAAAACTGAACGAGCGCGGTTCCAGCTGTGGCACGGAAAGTCCGCAATCCGGGCAAGCCAATTTTTCCGAAAATACGTGTTCTTTCCCGCCAACCACGGCCACCGTGACCAGGCCCTGTGCCAACTTCAACGCCGTGGCAATCGATTGCTCCAGCCGCGAGGCCACTCCCTGCTTCACCAGCAACCGATCAATTACAATTTCGATCGTGTGATTCTTTCGCTTGTCCAGTGCCGGTGGTTCATCCAGCGGATACAATTCGCCATTGATCCGCACGCGAACAAATCCATCCTGCGATAGCTTTTCCAGTTCCTTCCGATAGGCACCTTTTCGCCCGCGGACGATCGGCGCCAGAATCATGATCCGGTCGTCTGCCTTGCACAACTCACCCTGCAAAATCGACTGGACAATCTGTTCGCTCGATTGCCGTGTGATCGGCTTTCCGCAGTTTGGACAGTGCGGCACGCCCACTGAACTGTAAACAACGCGCAGATAGTCGTAGATTTCAGTAATGGTGCCGACGGTCGATCGCGGAGACCGGGTGGTGGTCTTTTGTTCGATCGCTATTGAAGGAGAAAGTCCCTCGATCACATCGACTTCCGGCCGCTCCATCTGATCCAGAAATTGTCGCGCATACGCAGAAAGAGATTCGACATACCTTCGCTGCCCTTCTGCGTAGATCGTGTCGAATGCGAGAGATGACTTGCCCGATCCAGACAATCCCGTAATCACCGTCAGTGAATTACGGGGAATTTCCAGGCTGATATTCTTCAGGTTGTGCTGCCGCGCCCCTCGCACAACCAATTTCGTCAGTCCCATAAATCTAGGTTGCCCCTCCACAGGAGCCCTGGGAGCTAGTGAGTACACTGATCCCAATATAGTCTCTCAACATAACAACTCAGCGTCAGGTGGGTCAAGGTGCTGCGGATTTTCGTGGAGATTTAATGCACTGGTTGCGCCGGTTTATGCGTTACCTTTGGAACCAGCGTAAAAATTTCCCCGGGGGTAGTGCTTTTTTACCATCCAGCCGTTGCATAACCAATTGAAAACATAGACGTTATAATGGTCCGTTGCGTGCTCCCATCAGAGTTGTGGGGGAGGCGAGCCGAGGATCCCTTTAGGGGATTGAGGGCTGGGCCGGCTCGTACTTCCCCTCACCTTTACTGCAATCCAATCCACAAGATCCTCTAATCTAGTTCACGCTTAACTCATGCTGAGGAACCAAAGCGCATACCAGAAGTTTCTGCCGAAAGAGACCTCTTGCAAAGCCATTCTCTAAATAAGCAAAACGTCGTATGCCCTCGGAGCCAAGTGTTGTGCTCCATCCTTGAATTGCTCGGCCAGGTACGCAAATGAAGTTGTCAGTCTGCCGTCAGGAGTATTACTTGCTTTGTTCCCTTAAAGAAGTCTCAACAACGGAGTCAGCCGTGAGTCACTCAGTCAATTTTCAGTCGAGCTTGCCCATTGAGTGGATTTAAACCACGGGGAAAGTAAAGCGCAATTCTTGCGAGGGCGCGGTCCTAGCGAGAAATGTGGGGGCATGGTTTGGGTCGAGTTCAATTTAGATTTGCCCGGACACGCCACCCGAAGAGAAAGGGCTTTTCTATGAATTGAAATTGGACCGAAGGAGGACCTGGCGAAGGCCTGCGGCGCTATCGCGCAAGGGAGTTTTTTGTGGCTCATGAGCATTGGGAAAGTGCCTGGCTGGAGTCCAGCGAACCTGAGAAACCTTTTTACAAGGATTGATTCAAGTCGCGGTTGCCGTTCATTACTTGCAGCGTGGCAATTCCCGAGGTACTCGCTCGTTACTGAAACGAGTGCGAGTTCGACTGGAACGCTAGCTTTGCAGGTAATGACGTGATTTCACTCTGCAAAGAGATCGACGAATGGTTGGGGGCGCTCGGGGCGGGGCGAACCACTCGCGATAGTTCTTATCCCCACTTATATTGCGGCGGGCGACACGCCGAGTACGATGTTGGAAGGTGATGGTCGTATGCGGGGGCAGAAAGGAGAACCCAGCGACTCAACAAGCCAACAAGAAGTGCCGCTCTTGTCGTGCCGATCGGAGTGAAAGATCTGGTTTTTGGAAAAACCCTGGTCGGATGCATTCTTGGCCGTGATCGA
The DNA here is from genome assembly GCA_963726725.1 of Candidatus Acidiferrales bacterium. Lineage (GTDB taxonomy): Bacteria > Acidobacteriota > Terriglobia > Acidiferrales > UBA7541 > Acidiferrum. The sequence goes on along the minus strand of CAVSDV010000017.1, from coordinate 6,413 downwards.
CCCCCATGAATTAAGCTTGAGTTTTCCCGAAGACCACCAGACCTTATTCATGGTTCTTCCGAGAGGAAAAAGGAAGAAAGCGGAGTTACAAAATCCCGAAATCGAGGATATAATCGCAGCCCATGGCACCCGAAACGGAATCTGTGAAGGCACCAGGGATGGTCCCCGATGAGCAAAAACACGAGCCTCGCTCTAAGGGAATTACCACGGCACGGAAGAAGAAGCCGAAAGAACTGGCTGTAATCACCGAATGCTGTACGGGTTGCGCGGGGTCGCCCGCTTGCGTAGAGTACTGCCCGGTCGAAGACTGCATGTTCTGGGTGAACGACGAGAACAACCCTCCTTTCGGCCGCATTCAGATTGATCCTGTTCTTTGCATCGGCTGCAAAAAGTGCCTTAGCAAGGGACCAGACGGCTGCTTCCTCGATGGCTGCCCGTGGGATGCCATCGTAATGATAGATATTGCAGAGGTAGAAAAAGAAGTGGGGCCGATGACCTATTAGGTCCCGGCGTTTCGACAAATTCATTTGATGCAAAACGCGCGCCAAGCGCGTTTTGCTATTTATGGGATTGAATTCTTTTCCAGCTGAAGGTCTGGAAATGGTTTGTTCACGGATGTGTACGGGAATCCGTCGATCGCGCTGCCCTCTCACGAATAGCTTTTTCCGTCGCCGCTGCCTGCTGCCGCACGCGATCGGAAATCTCCGGCAGCTCGCGCTCGTAGGGAAGGATCCCAGACAGGTCATCCAATTGGCCAATGAGGTAAAGGGCTCGCAGAGCTTCCCACACCTGCTCGTCCGCAGGCGCTACAGTTGCGATTTCGGCTCCCGGAATTACATACATTCCCTTTCCCACGCTAAGAGTACGGATACGGCCAGCGATTGGCGAACGCACTTCTGATGTCTGCTCACGATCCTGCAATTTAGCAATAACACCACCTTGATGGATAGGAGTTCCGATTTTGTCCATGTCACTCACCAGACCCGCCGAAGGAGCAGCAATTACGGCGGGCTGCAACAGCGCGGCGATCTGAGCTCGGCCGGATGCATCGCCGAAACGCACCAGCGAAAGCGCGGCATTTCCTCGCACGAGAGGATAAGCGTCTCCAAGCATTGTCAGTAGCGCTTTGTGAAAGTCAACGGCAGCCGTATCCTGCCCCATGACCCAAGCATCGGTGTTGCGCACTTCTTCGACCGGATGGGACGCGAGACGCACGAGGTCGGAATGCCAGCGCGCAGTGCCCGCTTCATTTCGCTCCATGCGCTCGCCCACTTGTATGAGCGCATGCTGGATGTGTCGCGGATGCTTCTGATCATTCAAGTATTCGGTGATCTGTCGGTCCGAAAGATGACGTCCGAACCAAGTGCTCCACCAGAACAAGAACGGCATCAGGACGATCAGCCAGGCGGTCAGGAAGAAAAGCAGGCGCTTCCGGGTGGACATGCGGTACGGTGCCCGTTGCCGCGACGGGGTCTCCGCAACGGCTTCTTGCGGATGAGCGGCCTCCAAGGAAGTGGGTCGACTGGCCATGAAGTTCTCTCCAGAGTTAGCGCGCCTTGCGAGCCACAGGCTCCTTGCCGGCCACAGTTTGCTCCTTATGGAGAAAGGATAAAAGTCCGCGGTCTCGCAGCTCCCAGAATACGTTCAAGAAGGAGATTCCTGAAAGAGAGAGCAGGATGAGACTCATAAACAGTCCGTCGACTGTACTGATCGAACCCGCAACAATGATCCAGACAATCCCCGCAAGTGGAACCAGGCAAAGAACGATGGCAAGCAAGAGTGTCACGGCACGCAAGAGACCCCCTTCGGTCAGCTTGATTCTTAACTCCACAGCGATTAGTGCAGGCTCCGTGGAAATCCCAACCATATCCCACCTAGCACCGCTTCTCATGCAAAATCGTCCATGAGGGGTGGCAGCCAGTCTTTGCAGCTGCCACCGGACTCATCACTGCGGCAGTCATTGCTTGAAGGACACATCCACGGTCTTACTGTCTTTGGCGGCGAGAGTCACTTTCACATCCTGCTCTCCCAGTTTTTCCTGCACAAAGGCCAGCGTATAGTCGCCCGGCGGCAGACCCTTAATTTCGAACTTGCCGTCAGGGCCGCTAACCGCGAAGAACGGATTTTTCACAACGTTGATGAACATCCTCATCCAGGGATGCTGATTACACTTCACGGGCAGGAGGATTTCTTCCCTTGAGAAGACTTTCTCCAGTGGAGCCGATTGGGGAGTTTGCGATTCGTTCCACTCGCGGTTGTCTTTTGGAGTCGGATGAATATTGTGTGTGGTCGGATCACTATTAATGATCTTGACGGTTTGCCCCGCCATGACCCCCAGCGTATGTGGGTGGTACCTGCAGCCGTGCTGGTCCACCACGACAGGCTCCTTCGGAACCTCAAATGTGCGGTTGCCAAGGCCCTCTTTCACGAACACAAAAACATTGGCGAGATCTCCGCCACTCACCACGATGTTTTCGGCCGTATTCTGACCCTTACAGGCAGGATCCTGGCTCATGTCGATCATCGCGGCCTTTGGCGGGGCACCGTCGAATTTTACGGTGCCGCTGACCCTGGCAGCCGTGGCAGGATCGATGGGAGTTGCCACAGCCGCGGGTGCCGTAGCAGCGGGGGCCGCGGGCTGTTCTTCTGAAACCTCCTTTTTGCCACAACCTCCGAGAAGGACTAGCCCCAAAACGCAAGGTAAGCCCCAGTGTGTGAATCGAATCGTCGTTTTCATGATTTCGCGCTGCCTCTCTTGAGATTATAAAACTGCTACAAATCGAAATCCTATTTTGAGCTGTTATGCCCCGCGTGGTCGGCGGATCTCCCTCCGGAGGGCGGTCTGGCCCTTGTCATTGGAGCGTGACCCATCGCCGCACCCACTCGCCGTTGCTCGTCCGGCGTAAGCTGAAGAATATAGTCCACCAGCAGCTTTGTATGATCCTTATCGTAGCCCTGGAAAGAAGGGGGTGTCGGGCCAGCGAACACCCAGCGGCCATCCTCTCGCTTGAATAGCCCGGAAGGCATGGAAGTGCCCGGACTGATAGCTTGCGGGTCGATCACCCACCGCTCCATCCAATCCGCCTTCAAGCGCCCTCTGGCTTGCAGTAGGTTCGGCGCGGTTGCCGTTCGATCATGGACGGGATCGCCCGTGGCGTGACATTTCAAGCAGGGCGCCGCGTTGCTGGAAAACAGGCTGCGTGCCATTTCGGTCTCCTTCGCAGTTAGCACCGGGACTCCTTCCGGAATGTAGGGGAACGGTTGCCGTGAAAGGGCTTGAAAAAACCGCACGAGTTTGCCCAGTTCATTTTCAGAGAAAGAAAACGTCGGCATACGCACTTGTAGATAACTACGCAATCCGTTGCGGTTGGTGTTCTGATCATTGAGCGCGGGATTGTTGAGGAAATGCAGCATCCAGTCGGGATCCACGCGTGCGCCTTCGGTGAGAAGTTTGGGCGGCAATTGTTCCTGGCCGTCCGGTCCTTGGTAGCGAGCCATGGACATGAGCGAGGTGCGCTGGCTCGGGAGCAGTTGGTGGCAGCCCATGCAGTTGTACTTCTTGACGATCCACCACCCTTCTTGAATGTCACGTCGATAATCGAGTGGCCGGTATTGATAACCAGGAGGAAGCGGGCTTTCTTGACTGCCCATGAGAAACGTGGTGAGTGCCCGAATCTGTTCCTTGGTCAGGTGTACATTGGGCATGCGCAACTGTTCTGCTTCTGGTTTGATCTTTCCCTTGTCCCAAATATTCGGCTCAGCTAGTTTGTGTTCGAAAAAGCCTTTGTGCCCGTACCAAGGCTCTTTGGCTGGGCCTTCGGGCAATCGCGCAAGGTCTTCGGGATCGGTGATCGGTTCACTGCCTCCGCGCTCCGCGACTTCTGTCAGCAGAGCGAAATCCAATCGCTCAACAGGCTTACTGCCCTCGAAGGTCAATTCCGTGCCGATTCGACCTTCGTCCTCGAGGCCGGAAATTTCGTGACATCCGGCACAGCCATAATGGCGAATCCACCGTTTGCCTTCCTCGCGCAATTTGGGGTCATCCATGAATGGCGCTTCGGAATAGCTGGACAGGTCCTGTTTCTTCAAGGTGACGAGATAGCTCGCGACGTCTTCCGCGTCCTGGGGCGAAAGGCGGAGGCTGGGCATCACAGTCATGTTTTGCACTTGCAACTCGTGACCGTCATTTGGGCACCGGGAATGTTCCAAGTCGAAAACAAATGGCAAGCCCTTCTTCTTGTAGTCTTCGGGACCAATATCCTTCTTCTCGTAGGCGCAATAAGGGCGAGTGCGTTCGCGAGCGTTGTGCACCCAGCGGACCAGATACTCGTAATTATCCTTCTCGCCGACCCTCGTTAGATTTGCTGCAAAAGTGCCACCCTGTAGCTGGTCGCCCTCTCCAATGGAGTGGCATGCCAGACAGCCGCGCGTTTCGAAGAGTTCCTTCCCGTGACTCGCATTTCCGACTGGATGTTTCGGAAGGGGATCCGTCAAGGCTGATTGCCAAAGATAAGCAGAGATGGCTTTGATCTGATCGTCATTGAGACGGAAGTTCGGCATCTTGGTCGTTGCACGAAAGTCGGTCGGTTTCCTTAGCCATACTGGAATCCAGTTCTTATTGAGTTTGAGCCGCACGTCCTTGAGATTCGGCCCGACTTTCTTTATGTCTTGCAGAAGGCTCTTGGTGGTCCGGTCAAGTTGGACGATGCGCAAATCCATTTTGCTGTTAGTGACTTTCAGTGCCACAGCGCGATCATTGAGGCGATTGGCTTCTTCATTGCTCGTAGCGGCGTCGGCCTGTTTCATCAAATAGGCGGCTTCCTTGAGGTTGTCCTTTTTCTGTTGCTCTAGCTGTTTGATTTGCTGGCCAATCGAAAGCAAATCCTCGGGCTCCTTATCATAGCCCTCGTAACGGTGACATCCCACGCAGCCACGCTGACGGTACAAATCTTTACCTTCGCTGAGTACCCACCCGATGTCGTCCACCACTGTCACCATATCAGCAGAATGGCAGCTCTGGCAGCCTGCTTCCCCATCGCCTCTGGGAAAGAGCGGCCACAGCCAATGTTCATAAGTGCCGTGCGCCTTCTCTACGCTTGTCGTGGCACGCCCATTCCCCTGGTGGCAGGGCGAACAACCGTACTTTTCAGGATCGTGAATTTTCAGTAGGTTGGGTTCTGGATGGCTGGTGAACGCCAGCGCATACTTATCGGGTTGCTTACCCTTAAGGGACATCGCCGCTGATGTGAGCTTGACCGGTTCACGAATGCCCATATGGCATGACTCGCAGCGGTCGACGATATTCGCTTCCGGCACATTGATCTGCAGGATTTTCGGCGTCCAATCCTCTGTTTTATTCTGCAAGCCGGCGAGCTGCGGCGGCGTAAGATTGCTCATGTGGTCAGCGACATAAGTATCGAGCTTTTCCTTCCGCTCGTTGACCGGCTTGATGGCTTCTCCAAGTTCCACACTCAAATTGGTTCGGTCGTTTTTCAGTTGGTTGTAGACCTCTTCCAGTTGCCGGTAGTTGTAATTCTGCTTGCTGCCATCAGGAAATGTGACCGAAGTGACTTCTTGTTTGTACTTCTCGAGATCTTTCTGCTTTCGCTGCTTTGTGGAGGCGCTAGTTTCAGTTTCGATGTCATATGTCGAGGCGCCGACATAAGCGCGGCGGTCGGTGAAGACGTTTTGTACTGCGAGGATTCTGGCGCTCAAGTCATGTAGTTTTTCGTTGATCTCCTTGAGCCGCGGCGCGGCACTCTGGCTGGTGTTTTCATAATCTTGTTTGAGCTTCTGATACTCTGCACTGCTTTCAACTTCCTTTTGAAGATCACGGGACTCCGTGCGTGCGCCCTTGAGGAATGTGGAGTAGCGAGTTTTCCACTCGCTTTGAAAGGCTTTCCAGGGGCGTTGTCCAAAATCTTCGTCCCAAAGAGCCCAGAAAAGCGAGGCCATCAAGACGACCATCGCCACTACGTAGTGAGGCGCGAGAGACTTGGTGACTACAGGATCATTCTCAAAAATAGGCTGATCGGGCACCACTTCCCCCTACACGTTGAACCACGGCGTTATCCACACGTACTTAATGTGAAAAAGAAGCCGCAAAAGTATCTTGATCGGCAATCCAAGCATGGTCAGTAGAAACACCATAAGGATGGAATATTGCAACAAACTCATGCGTTTGTAGTCCTTGGCATTGTGTCTGCGGAAAAAGGCGTGCGCGCCCAAGCCACCGAAAATGAAAAAGCCGCCGACGACTATCGCTCCGAAAATACCTTTTCCCCAATTCGACGTAATCCCAAAAAGGTCTGGAAGATCGCGGTTGACTTCATAGATGAGCCGGTTATGGTCCCAGGTCTGTCCTGGCCAGAACCACTGCCAACCTGGGCCCCGGATGAAGGTTCCAATGAAAA